>CAWHBH010000008.1:0-51649 GCA_963827525.1 uncultured Thermoleophilia bacterium | reverse complement strand
GGTCGTGAGCGTCGTGTCGAGGCTCGAGACGCCGGCGGCCTGGAGCAGCGCTTTCGCCCTCGCGACATCCTGCTTCCGCTGAGGCACCGACGTGTTCGTCGCCAGCATGTTCGGCGCGAACGGCGAGTCGTTTCCGAGAGTGCAACCCCGCCGAACAGCGTCTTGATGATGGACGGACGGTTGAGGAGGAGGGCCATCGCGACCCGCACCCTCGTGTCCCTCCAGGCGTCGGAGTCGACCGCCATCGGAATCTCGCGATGCACGGACGACTTCTGCCTGAAGACCTGGATTGCCTTGTTCCGGAACAGCGGGCGGCCCTCCTGCTAGCCGAACTGCAGGATCAGGTCGAGCTGGCCGCCCTGCAGCGCGAGTATCTGCGACTGCGAGTCGGTGTAGAACGTCATCACGACCTGGTCGAAGGCCTGCGGCCCACCCCAGTAGTCGTCGTTGCGCACGAAGGTCGCCCTCACGCTTGGCGTGTAGCTCTGAAGCTTGTACGGCCCCGTGCCCGGGAACTTGCTCTTCTCGTACGAGCCGATCTGGTACCCCTTGGGCAGGATGACCGCCTGGTACGTAGTCGAGCTGACGAGGTACGGGAAGCTCGGCGTCGGGGCGTCGAGAACGAAGACAACGGTGTAGCGTCCCGTCTTCCGCACCCCGCCGGGCGATGAGCACGCCCTTGAAAGCCGACAGCGCTTCCGAGGCGTTCTTGGGATCGGTAAGCCGCCTGAAGGTGGCGACGACGTCGTCGGCCGTCATCGGCGGCGCCGGTGTGGAACCTCACGCCTTTGCGGAGCTGGAACGTCCACCGCTTTCCGGTCTTGTCCGGTTTCTAGCTCGTTGCGAGCACAGGCCTGAGCGCGTTGTTGCGGGGATCCGTAAAGAGCAGGTACTCGCCCGTGATGCTCGTCGACGCGAGCACAGCCTGCGTGTTGCTCGTGATCGGGTCGATCGCCCTTGCAGGCTTGAGGTTGCCTACGCGCAGCGTGCCGCCCTGCTTCGCCGGAGCGGCGGGCGCGCCGAACGCCAGGTCGGCCTCGCCTACGAACCGGAGCAGTGCGCCGATCGTCCCTGCCCCAAGGCCGAACATCGTCGCTCGGCGGATGAACTCCTGACGGTCGAGTTCACTCGCCACGAGCTCGTCGATGAGGTTGTTCTCGATCGGGCCGGCCTCGTTACGGCGGTACTCCTCGATCAGCCTCCTCGTCTCGCGATCCATCCCCGAGTCTCCCTTCGGCTCGCGTCGCTCTACGGTGGGCGCCGCTTGCGTTCTGACGCTGGATCGACATCGTGGTCTGTCAGGTCGTTTATGACAGCCGCGCACTCGCCCACGTCAAGCGCGAGTGCAAGCCGAGTACGGCTCAGACTGCGCCGAGAAGCTCGTCCGCGTACGTGATCGAGACGCGTCGGAGCATGCCGCGCTCGTCGGGCTCGTAGTGCCCCATCCTCCAAAGCGCCGGCGAGTAGACGTGGATCGACGTTGACGAGTCCTGACCGCCCGGATGTCGTACTCCGTGGATGTCAGCCGCATCGAAGTGGAAGTGCCCGCCGGCCTTGTGGATGTTCGTCTGTTCTCGGATCCAGCCGTCGTCCGCTCGTTGGAAGTAGTCCTCGCAGAGCTGACCGTCCGAAACGTAGACCGCTCCGCTCGAGCGGTCGTGGTCGTGATACCCCGTGTTCTGGCCGCCGACCCAGCAGAGCAGCCATACGTCGAGGTTCGGGTCGCGATAGAGCTGCTGATAGAAGCGCGTGTCGTGGTCGTGCCGGACGAACTGTCCCCACAGCTCCTGCGCCTCGCCGATCTCGACGGCGAGCCGTGCGAGCTGCGGCGCGATCGAGGTCGCGGTCCGGAGTCAGCCGGCCAGCTAGCCACGCAGCGAGCTCGCTCACGTCAGCAGTGCGGATGGTGTCTCGATCTGGAGAACGTACGCCACAGAATCGCCGAACCCGCGGACGGCATCAAGCGTCGGCCTGGGATCGACGACAGGCGTGTCGCTTCCGTACACCAGCTGATGCACCCCGAACGTCTCGATGAGGAGCTCGATCGCACGTCGGCCGTAGGTCGCCACGTCGAAGAACGTGTTCGGATCGAGCGATGAGCGCACGTGTACGCCTTGGTGGGTCAGACGCTCGAGCTGGAACGGCGCGCCGCCCGCGAGCATTGCGAAGACGATGCGAAGCGTCGGCCAGCGCTCGCGCCCCGAGTCGAGCCACGCGAGGTAGGCCGCGCTCATCTGGGCCGGATAGCCGACGGTCCACTCCCACCAATCCGGTCGGGTGGGAGCCGGCGGGCTACCCGCGTCGGGGTGGACAAAGACGAGACCGCCGTGCCCCGCCGCCATATCGAGAATCGGAGCCACGCGCTCGAGCTCGAGGAGCTTCGATGCTCCGAGCGTGACGCCCTCGAAGCCGTCGCGTGCGACTGCGGGGGCGAATGCTCGGAAGCGGCCCTCGCTCGCCGAGACGATCTCGAGGGCACCGTGCATCCAGGTCTCTTCGAGGTCCTCGCGCTCGCCCGGAGGGAGATCGTCAAGGCCAAGCGAAGTCTGCAGAGACAGAACGGCAACGTCGATTCCGTCCCGGTCGAGCGCCTTCAGGCGAGCTTCAGGATCGTGGTCCGTAAGGTCGATCGGGAAGCGTCCCTCGCGCGTGACGAGGTCGCCGTCGCTCGTCGAGTACGGGGGTGCAACCCTCCTGCCGAGCGCGGCGGCAAACGACCCGGGCCAGAGGTGCTGATGGAGGTCGAAGCTCGGCACGCGCCCTACGCGTCGATCTCGAGACCGGAGCGAACGGCCGCCGCGAGCTCCTCGAGCGGGAGCGGGAGGGAGTCACCCGCGTGGAGGAACGGCACGCGGCTTCGGACGAGGGCGTGCAGTGCCGCGGTGCCATTCCCCAGCCTGGGCGAATCGCGGAGGTCGACGGCTTGTGCCGCCACGACGAGCTCGATGGCGATGACTCGCGCGCCGAGGCCGACCATCTCCTCGACGCGGCGAGCCCCGAGCGAGCTCAGTGCGGTCCGATCCTCCACTCCCGACTCCTGCATCGTCGAAGCGAGCTCGAACGAGACGGGCTGCGCCAGCAGTCGCGCCTCGGCGGCGATCGCCTGTCCTGACACGCCCAGCTCGGAGAGGCCGTCTTCCCAGGTGCCCTCGCGTTCGACGAGACCTTCGGCGAGCCCGCTGAAGCGCGGGCTCAACAGCTTCAGGGTCCGCTCGACCGCGGCCGTCAGCACGGGAGCCAGCGCGATTCGCACAAGGTCGAGCGCCATGGCCAGAGGCAGCGAGTCGAAGTTGCCGACGGAGACGATCTTGCCCTCCGACGCCGACAATCACCGGGTTTCCCTGATGGGCGTTGAGCTCGACGGCGAGCTGCTCCTCGACGAACCGCAGCGCATCACGGGCCGCTCCGTGGACCTGAGGAACGCAGCGGAACGTCAGTGGATCCTGGAGAAATCGTGGAGCCTCGGGCTCCCAGAGTGCGCTTCCCTCGAGGAGGTGGCGAAGGCGGGCCAGCGTCTGGCGAACTCCCGGGTACGGACGGGTCTCACCGACGACCGCATGGAGCGCTCCGACGTTGCCGCGGAAGCCTTCGAAGTCCAACGCGGCCGCTGCGTCGAACGACTCCAGCAGCGTGCGCGCGTCCGCGATTGCGAGAGCTGCCTGCCCCGTCGAGAACGCATTCGTCACGAGGAGGGCACCTGCTTCACCGGCCGCGAGCTCGAAGTCGCCGAGGATGCCGTGCGCAAGATCCGCGTTCTGAGCGAGATCGGCCTGTCCGAGCGTCCCGAGCGATCGAACTTCAGGGATGCGGTTCTCGTTCAGGGCGTCCACGACGAGCTGCGCGAGCTCGGGCCGCGCTCCCTGGTAGCCGGCCACGAGGCCGTTGGTCAGCCGCAGGAGCGAGGCCCGCACCACGTCCTCGGCGGCAGCCTGGCCGAGCCCGACGCGGTGGCCGGCGATTGCCGAGCGATTGAACGCGGTGAGCTCGGCGCGTTCGACCCGTGCGTCCCTGCGCATGCCGACTCCGGTCGTCACGCCGTAGACCGGGGTGCCGTCGGACACGGCCTTCTCGATCACCTCGCGAGCCTTGCCCATCTCGTCGAAGGCGCCAGGCACGATCTCGACGCGCTCGCGTGCGCGCGCGACGCGTACGACCTCGTCGAGCGTCAGAGTCGTTCCAGAGAGCGCGACCGCCACGAGCGGACTCTACGGCCGCTCCGGATCGGGCGCGCCCATCCCGGGAATGGCGCGGTCGTCGACCTCGGGCGCGCGCTCGACCGGCAGCCCTTGCCCCTTCCAGGCCATGAAGCCGCCGACGACATCCGTCGCCCGGTCAAAGCCGATCTCCTGGAGCGTCGCGGCCGCGAGGATCGTCGAGTAGCCGTGCGCACACACGAGCACGAGCCACTGGTCGAGGCCAAGGATGTTGGGATTCCGGTACGCGGAGTCCGTGTCTGGATCGAGGCGCCACTCGAGCACCGAGCGCGGAATGTGGAGTGCCCCGGGGATGATTCCGTATCTGGCGCGCTCGTCGTTCGAGCGCGTGTCGATCAGGAGCGCACCGGCTCCTTGTGCCGCGAGCGCCTCCTCCGGTTCGAGGCGTTCCAACCGGCTGCGCGCTTCCCGCACGAGGTCGTCGATTGTCTTTCGGCCCATCTCCTCCTACCAGGACGAATGTGCTGCTCAGAGTACGGCGCCTCGGCCTGCGTGGCCATTCGCATCCAGCCGCCGGCCTTACCCAGGCGTGCTTGCCTTCGGTCGGCAGTCTTCGCAGGCGCCGCGAAGCACGACGTCGTGGGCTGCGACGGCGTAGCCGCGCCCGTCTGCGACTCGCTCGATCGTTGCTTCGAGCGCGGCGTCCTCGAACGGCTCGACCTTGCCGCAGTCGTCGCAGACGAGATGGTGGTGATGGTCCCCATCGGGATGCGAGGGCTCGAAGCGAGCGACTCCGTCGCCGAGGTCGACGCGCTGGACGAGCCCGAGTCCGTCGAGCCCTTCGAGGGCGCGGTACACGCTCGCGATACCGACCTTGGGTCCCGCGGCGCGGAGGCGCTCGTGGATCTCCTGCGCCGAGAGGCAACAGCCCTGGCGCCCGAGGAGCTCGACAACCGCGCGGCGCGCGCTTCCGCTTCTCCCGCTCGACTCGCGTAGGCGCGATACGGCTCCTTCGGACCAGGTCATCCCCGCCATTGACGATAATGATACCCGTTCTCAAAGACGTGCTACCGTGCGGTCCGTGAAGACCCTGCTCGTTCGTCGCGTTCATCACTCTCGGCGTCGCCGGCTGCGGCGGCGCGGAACCGAGCGCCGACACCGAGAAGGCCGACACCGAGAAGACGGTTGTCGCCGCCTTCTACCCACTCGCGTGGGCCGCGGAGCAGCTCGGTGGCGACCGGGTCGAAGTCGTAAACCTCACGCCGCCCGGGGTGGAGCCCCACGACATCGAGCTCACTCCCGGTGATGTGGAGCGCGTGCGCGATGCGGACCTCGTGCTTTACCTCGGCGAGGGTTTCATGCCCGCGCTCGAAGACGCCGTGGCTGGGAACGGGAAGGCGCTCGATCTGCTCGCCGGCGAAGAGCTGTTCTCGGCCGAGGACGAGAGTGGGAGGGATCCGCACATTTGGCTCGACCCGATGCGCTATGCGACGGTCGTCCGGGCGATCGCCGAGGCGCTCGGCATGCCGGAGGCGGCCGACTCGCTCGTCGCGCGTCTGACTGAGCTCGATACGGAGTGGCGCGAAGGTCTCGCGAGCTGCGAGCGTCGCCGAATTGTCACGAGTCATGCCGCATTCGCGTACCTCGCGGACGCCTATGAGCTCGACCAGCTCGCGCTCACGGGATTGTCGCCGGAGGCCGAGCCGAGCCCGCGAGCGCTCGAAGCTCTCGTGAACGAGGTCAGGGAGGAAGGGGCTACGACGGTCTTCTTCGAGACGCTCGTCTCGCCCCGGCTCGCCGAGACGGTTGCAAGGGAGACGGGTGCACGAACGGCTGCGCTGGACCCGCTCGAGGGCCTGACCGAGGACGAGGTCGCAGACGGGGAGGACTACTTCTCGGTCATGCACGAGAACCTCGCCGCGCTTCGGGAGGCGCTCGGTTGCCGCTAGCCGTCGAGCTCGAAGGTGTGTCGTTCGGCTATCGCCCCGGCCAGCACGTGCTCGAGGACGTCGACCTCAAGCTCGGAGAAGGCGAGTTCGTCGCGCTCGCTGGTCCCAACGGCGGCGGCAAGACGACGCTCGTCCGGATCGTCCTCGGTCTCGAGCGGCCCTCGGAAGGTCATGCGCTGCTGTTCGGCGAGCCGGCGCATCGCTTCTCGCGCCGGCGAACGCTCGGCTACCTCGCGCAGCGCTCCGAGCTCGGAGGCGACGCACCCGCGACGGTGCGCGAGGTCGTCTCGGCCGGACGCCTCGCCGCTGGTGGGCTGATCGGGCCGATGCGGCGACGCGATCGCGAGCTAGTCGAGGAGGCCATCGAGCGCGTCGGGCTCTCCGCCCACGTAGACGCCCCGCTTCGGACGCTCTCGGGCGGGATGCAGCAGCGTGCATTCATCGCCAAGGCGCTGGCGGGTGAGCCGTCTCTGCTCGTCCTCGACGAGCCCACGACCGGAGTCGACGCGGAGTCCCAGGAGTCTCTGGCCGCCCTCCTCGACCGGCTGCACACGGACCTCGGTGTGACGATCGTCTACGTCTCCCACGAGTTCGGCGCCGTTGAGCACTTCGTCCAGCGTCTCGTTCTCGTGCGGCGGACGATCGTCTTCGACGGGTCTCCGGACGAGCTCCCGGGCGTTTGGCACGACCCCTCGCACGTCCATGCTCCGAGCTTGAGTTCATGCGCCTCGCCCTCGGCGCGGGCGCGGTTGTCGGTGTTCTCGCGCCCGCGGTCGGGTTCTTCCTCGTCCAGCGGCGACAGTCGCTGACGGGCGACGGGATCGGGCACGTCGCGTTCGCGGGCGTCGCGGCTGGGATCCTGCTCGACGTCGCCCCCGTTCTAACTGCGCTCGTCGCCGCCATTCTCGGCGGCATCGCCATCGAGCTCCTCCGCTCGCGCGGTGGGACGGCCGGCGACCAGGCGCTCGCGCTCGTCTTCTATACGGGCATTGCGCTCGGTGTCGTGCTCATCTCCAGCGCGGGCGCCCTCAACGTCGATCTCTTCCAGTACCTGTTCGGCTCGATCCTGACCGTCACGCGGTCGGATCTCGCGCTGATCGCAGCCCTCGGAGCAGTGGGGCTGGCGACCGTAGGCCTTCTCTATCGCCCACTCGTCGGCGTGGTGATCGACGAGGAAGGCGCCCGCGTCGCAGGCGTTCCCATCGGGGCGCTCAACATCACGGTTGCGGTGCTCGCGGCTGTCACCGTCGCGCTGTCCATGCGCGTGGTCGGGATCCTGCTCGTCGCGGCGCTCATGGTGCTCCCGGTCAGCGCGGCCGGGTCGAGTCGCGTGGAGCATGCGCTCCACGCTGCTCCTCTCGATGGTCATCGGTCTCGCATCGGCGCTCGCGGGTCTGACCGTCTCCTACTACGCGGATCTCCCGCCAGGCGGCACGATCGTGCTCGTCGCAGCCGGGGCGTTTGCCGCCTGCGCGTTGGTCGGTTCTCTGCGGGGGCGCTGAGGCCTACGCGGCGGCGAGCGCCGCGCCGAGACCTGGCTCGTGGCAGCCACGGCATCGTGCCTCGTACTGCTCTGCCGCTCCGACGACGACCGTCTCGCCCGAGTATGGAGCAGGTCGACCGTCGACCAGACGCTGGGTCGTCGTCGCCGGGCCGCCGCAGCGGTGGCATACGGCTTGGAGCTTGTCCACGAACTCCGCATAGGAAAGGAGGTCGGGGATCGGCCCGAAGGGCAGTCGGCGGAAGTCCTGGTCGAGCCCCGCAACGACCACTCGTACGCCGCCGTCGGCGAGCTCGAGGGCCGTCGAGACGATGGCCGGCTCGAAGAACTGGACTTCGTCGATCCCGACGACGTCGAACCCTTGAACGTGTTCGACGACCTCGGCGACGGTGGAGACGGGTACGGCTTGCATCCGCGCGCCTGCATGGCTGACGACGTCAGCTGCGTCGTAGCGGTCGTCGATCCGTGGCTTGAAGATGACGACGCGCTGGCCGGCGATCTCCGCACGACGCAGGCGGCGGATCATCTCCTCGCTCTTTCCGCTGAACATCGGGCCGCAGATGACCTCGAGCCAGCCACCTCGTTGCGGAGGAATCCGGATCACGGCGGCGATCCTACGAACTCGACCGGTCGGAGCCACCGGATGGCGTTTCGAAGGTAACGGTGTGGTAAAGGCCCTTGTGGCGAGGTGCGCGACCTGGCACGAGTAGGTCATGCGATTCGCACTTATCGCATGTCGCGCGACTCCGACGAACGATGCGCTCGTCGGCGTCACTGCGCTGCCGACCGTCTGGGAGTCGATGACCCCGGAGCGAGCGCTCGACGAGTTGGTCTCGGGCGACGTCGCGCTCGGACGCCTCGATGTGCTCCCAACACTGGACGGAATCGACGACGGCCTGTGGGCGCTCGGCGCACTCGCCGCCCGAGGCGTGCTCGTGCTGAACCATCCGGCCGCGCTGCTGGCGACCCATGACAAGTTGCTGACGGCCCGATTGCTGCGGCGGCATGGCGTCCCGCATCCGGGCACTTGGCACATTCGCTCAGGGAGACCGTCACCGGTCGCAACGCGACCAGTCGTACTCAAGCCACGCTTCGGAAGCTGGGGCCGGGAGATCTACCGCTGCGACGACCACACCTCACTCCAGTCGGCGCTCGCGCGGGTTCGAGAAACCACGTGGTACCAGCGCCACGGCGCACTCGTCCAGGAGCTCGTGCCGCCGCAGGGTTACGACCTGAGGATTCTCGTCGCCGCCGGGCGTGTCGTCGGCGCTGTCTTTCGGATCGCGGCACCCGGGGAATGGCGGACGAACGTCGCACTTGGCGCCGTCCGCCGGCAGGTCGCCGACCCGCCCTCCGAGGCATCCGCGCTTGCTGTCGCCGCCGCGCGGGCGACGGGAGCGTCGCTCGTCGGAGTGGACTTGCTCCCCGATGGCCAGGGAGGTTGGATCGTCGTCGAGCTCAACGGTGCGGTGGAGTTCACGGCCGAGTACGCGGCGTGGGGAGATGTCTTCGTGGAGACAGCGGCCGAGCTCGCATGCGCTGCCCTCGATCGGCTCGCTAGCGTCTCGCCAAGGGCGTCTGCCACGGCTGTCTGACCCAGCAAGTGCCCGGCGAAGCGCTGCTACACTCTTCCGCGCGCGGCGGCGTAGCTCAGTTGGTTAGAGCAGCGGAATCATAATCCGCGTGTCGCAGGTTCGAGTCCTGCCGCCGCTACTCGAACACCTCTTTTTTCGTCCCACACAAGAACCGAAACGAGCAATGGCCACCGGAGTCCGAGTCGCGATCACGCTCGCCTGCACCGAGTGCAAGCGACGTAACTATCAATCCCAGAAGTCGAAGCGGAACTCCCCGGACCGGGTCGAGTTCAAGAAGTACTGCCGCTGGTGTGGCAAGCACACGCCGCATCGGGAGACCAGGTAGTTGGCTCGCGAGACTCGACGACAGCGGCGCGCGGCGCGAGCTGCCGACGGCGACGGAGCCGCTACCCCGCGGCGTGGCCGAGCAGCCCAGGTCAGGCCGTCCCAGCAGCCCGTCAAGCAGCAGACCGGTCGAAAGGCCGACCAGCAACGCGGGCAATTCGTCCGTGAGTCGGCCGCCGAGCTCAGGAAGGTCGACTGGCCGAGCCGCCGCCAGACGTTCCAGGGCGTCGTCGTGGTGATCATCGCCTGCACGATCGTGGGCGCGTACCTGTGGGGCCTCGACCAGATCATCCGCCCTGTCGTCGACCGCGTCCTTCTCTAGGAGCCGTTAAGCATGTTCCAGTGGTTCGTGATCAACACCTACTCCGGGCACGAGAACAAGGTGAAGACCAATCTCGAGCACCGCATCGTCTCGATGAACCAGCAGCCTGCATTTCGGCGGGTGGTCGTCCCGACCGAGCAGGTGATCGAGACGAAGGACGGTCAGAAGGTGCAGATCGAGAAGCGCGTCCTTCCCGGCTACGTGCTCGTGAACATGAGCATGTCCGACGAAGCGTGGACGGTCGTCAAGGGCACTCCGGGCGTGACGGGATTCGTCGGCGCCGGAACGAAGCCCGTGCCGCTCTCCCAGCCCGAGGTCGACCGCATCCTCCACCACGGAGCGCCGGCAGGCTCTCAGGCCCAGAAGGCGCAGGTCGAGTTCTCGCTCGGTGAGTCGGTGAAGGTCACATCCGGCCCGCTCTCGGACTTCGACGGCGAGATCGTCGACGTCAACCCCGACCAGCAGAAGCTGAAGGTGCTCGTCGACATCTTCGAGCGCCAGGTCCCGGTGGAGCTCAGCTTCGACCAGGTGAAGAAGATCGACTGACGCGAGTCTCTATGGGCAAGGCATGCCTCGCCCGCATCTCGACAACGAAAGACAGACATGGCGAAAAAAGTTCTGACACTCATCAAGCTCCAGATCCCGGGCGGCCAGGCGAACCCGGCGCCTCCCGTCGGCCCGGCGCTCGGCCAGCACGGGGTCAACATCATGGAGTTCTGCAAGGCCTTCAACGCGCAGACCGCGCACGAGAACGGCCGCATCATCCCGGTCGAGATCACGGTCTTCGAGGACCGCTCGTTCACGTTCATCACGAAGACACCGCCGGCAGCCGTGCTCATCAAGGAGGCGCTGGGGATCGATTCGGGATCGGGTGAGCCGAACCGTGACAAGGTCGGACGACTCACGCAGGCGCAGCTCCGGTCGATCGCGGAGACGAAGATGCCCGACCTGAATGCACGCGACGTCGACGAGGCGATGAAGGTCATCGCCGGAACCGCTCGCTCGATGGGCGTGGAGACGGACGCGTGAGCGGCCGGCTTCACGACCGGGGAAAGGTCACGGGAAACCGGGAGGTTTCCTGTGCCGCCGACTGCGCGACTAGCGCGGTCGGCGAGAGGGGCACACGGGGGAACAGGGTTTCCCCCGTGATCGTGCGAGGATGTTGCGCGATGGGCGTGGAGACGGATCTGAGCGACACGGCAAGCGCTACCGCGCGGCGCGCGAGGCGATCGATCGCGAGGAGGCTTACACGCCGCTCACAGCGGTTCGGCTGCTCAAGGAGCTCGAAGGCGCGAAGTTCGACGAGACGGTGGAGGCGCACTTCCGCCTGGGTCTGAACGTTCGACATGCGGACCAGCAGTTGCGGGGCACGATCATGCTGCCGCACGGGATCGGCAAGGACGTCCGGGTGGCGGTGTTCGCCGAGGGCGAGAAGGCACGCGAGGCGGAGGACGCAGGGGCTGACATCGTCGGGTCGGCCGACCTCGCAACGAAGATCGAGGAGGGTTTCCTCGACTTCGACGTCGCGATCGCGACACCCGATCAGATGAGCGTCGTCGGGAAGCTCGGTCGCGTGCTCGGCCCGCGGGGCCTGATGCCCAACCCGAAGACCGGCACGGTGACCATGGATGTCGCGAAGGCGGTCTCCGACGCGAAGGCCGGCAAGCTCGAGTACCGCACCGACCGCGGAGGGAACGTGCACCTCCCGATCGGGAAGCGGAGCTTCGACGAGCGAGCGCTGCTCGAGAACTACGCGGCGCTCGTCGAGGAGATCGTGCGGGCCAAGCCCTCGGCAGCGAAGGGGCGCTACATCAAGCAGATCACGTTGACGACGACCATGGGCCCAGGGATTCACGTCGACTCCACGGTCACCCGCGACATCGCCGAGGAGCTCGACGGCGAGTCTGCCGGCGCAGAGTCGGCGAAGGAGATCGCTAAGGTTTCGTAGCTAACAGACGAACTGCCCGAGACAGCTGGCAGCCGCAAGGCAGAGGTCCAGCCGAGGTGGAGTAACCCCCGCGAGCGACAAGCTCGCGGTCCGGTAACCCGCCTCGCGCGGGTTTCGTCGTTTCAGGAGGACATGACGTGTTGAAAACGGACAAGGAACGGATCGTCACGGAGCTCGCCGCGGATCTGGGCGCCGCAGAGACGCTGATCGTCGCCGATTACCGCGGCCTGACGAACAAACAGCTCGAAGCGCTGCGCGACGAGCTGCTCAAGCACGGCGCTCGGTTCCGCATCGTCAAGAACACGCTTACGCGGCGCGCTGCCGAGCAGGCCGGTGCCGAGGCGTTGCTCGTGATGCTCGAGGGGCCAACGGCGATCGCGTTCATCGAGTCAGTCGGGCGATCCGGCAGCAGTTGCGAAAGCACTCGCGGCTACGGCGAAGACGACGAACGTACTGACGCTTCGCGGCGGGATCCTCGAGGGCAAGCCGCTCTCCGGCGCCGAGGTCGACCAGCTTGCAACGCTTCCGCCGCTCGACGTTCTTCGCGGCCAGCTCGTCGGAGCGATCGTCGGCCCGCTCACGCAGCTCTTGGCGCTCGTCTCGGCGCCGCTTCGCGATCTGCACGGGCTGATCGATGCCCGGATCAAGCAGCTCGAGGACGAAGGCCAAGTGGTCGAGCCGACGGCCGAAGCGGCGATCGTGCGCAGGAGCAACCGGCACCGGCGGAGAGCCGAGCAGTCGGTCGAGCCGTCGCAGACGGCAGAGGCGCTCGAGGCTGAAGACGACGGCTGGTGAGGCTGCAACAGCACACACCGTCAGATTCGGCCTCAGCCGAATCTGACGACCAAGAGAGTTCGGCTGATCCTGCGACGGCGGAATCGGCCCCTCAAGAGTCTGAAAACGAGGAGGAGTAATGGCAACCGATGTTCAGAAGGTGCTCGACTCGCTCGGCAAGATGACGGTGCTCGAGCTCGTCGAGCTCAAGAATTCGATCGAGGAGGAGTGGGGCGTCACTGCCGCCGCTCCGGTCGCGGTCGCCGCGGCTCCGGCCGCGGGTGGCGACGGTGCGGCCGCAGAGGAGGAGAAGGACTCCTTCGACGTCGTGCTCACCGCCACGGGCGACAAGAAGATCCAGGTGATCAAAGTCGTCCGTGCCGTGACGGGTCTCGGTCTCAAGGAGGCGAAGGATCTCGTCGACGCCGCGCCCGGTGCCGTCAAGGAGGGCGCAGCGAAGGACGAGGCCGAGTCGATCAAGGCTCAGCTCGAAGAAGCGGGAGCAACCGTCGAGCTGAAGTAACGAAGCCGGCGCTCGGCGACGTCGGGCGAGCCGTTCTGTGGGGTCAGACCCGTGTGGTCTGACCCCGGCTTGCTTAGCTTCGGCTTGCGCGACGGTGGGTCTGGCCCACCTTTCTCACCCAGCTCTTGCCTCGTCCGCTATTGTTCTGTGACGCACTCCACCCGCTCCGAAGGCGGTTGCGGTGAGGTGCGCTCGTGCGCTATCCTTCGAGGTTCGCCCGAGGCTCCGCCCGTCCAACCCTGCACGCATTTAAAGGGAGGCTTTCACACTTGAGCAGCGTTGCTGTCGCGCCGCGCGCGCGTAAGAGCTTTTCGCGCCTGAAGCATGTCCTCGACCTCCCCAACCTCATCGACATCCAGAAGGTGTCCTTCAGCTGGTTCATCCAGGACGGCCTTCGCGAGACCATCGACGACATCTCGCCGATCGAGGACTACACGGGGACGCTCGCCGTCGACTTCGGTGAGTACGAGTTCGGAGATCCGCAATTCACAATCCAGGAGTGCCGCGAGAAGGACCTGACGTACCAGGTCCCGCTCTCGATCACGGTCCGGTTCGTCAACAAGGAGACCGGCGAGATCCGCGAGCAGCGGGTCTTCATGGGGGACTTCCCGATGATGACTCCCTGGGGCACGTTCATCATCAACGGGACCGAGCGCGTGATCGTCACGCAGCTCGTCCGCAGCCCAGGCGCCTACTTGATGGAGCCGAAGGACGCCACGAAGCAGGTCTTCATGGCGAACCTCATGCCGTCACGCGGCTCGTGGCTCGAAGTCGAGATCGACAAGAAGGGCCTCGTCTTCGCCCGCATCGACCGCAAGCGCAAGCTGCCGATCACCACACTCCTGCGGGCGCTGCCTGCCGAGGACCCGACGACCGGCTTCCAACTCGACACGACCTCGAACGAGAAGATCCTCGAGCTGTTCGGCGGCTCGTCGTACATCGCGAACACGCTGGAGAAGGATCCGACGACGCGCGAGGAAGAGGCGCTGATCGAGGTGTTCAAGAAGCAGCGCCCCGGTGAGCCCCC
This sequence comes from uncultured Thermoleophilia bacterium, assembly GCA_963827525.1. Classification (GTDB taxonomy): domain Bacteria; phylum Actinomycetota; class Thermoleophilia; order Gaiellales; family Gaiellaceae; genus GMQP-bins7. Next base: position 37,532 of record CAWHBH010000008.1, on the reverse strand, counting down.
GACCCTCGACAACGCGAGGAACTTGCTTCGGTCGCTCTTCTTCGATCCCAAGCGCTACGACCTCACCAAGGTCGGTCGCTACAAGCTGAACCAGCGACTCGGCGTGCAAGTGCCCGAGGACACACGCGTGCTCACCACCGAGGACATCCTCGCTCTCGTGCGGAGGCTCGTCGATCTCCCGACGAAGCTCGGCGTGCCCGAGGACGCGAAGGACTTCGCGGCAGACGCGGCTCAGCTCTCGCGCGATCCGATCCGCGGGGAGCTCGACGAGTACGAGGATTTCGGCAATCGTCGCCTGCGCACGACGGGCGAGCTGATCCAGGAGGCGTTCCGTGTCGGGCTCTACAGGATGGAGCGTGTCGTCCGGGAGCGGATGACCACCGAGGACGTCGACACGATCACGCCCCAGACGATCATCAACATCCGACCGGTCGTCGCGGCGCTGAAGGAGTTCTTCGGCTCCTCGCAGCTCTCGCAGTTCATGGATCAGACGAACTCGCTCGCCGGGCCTCACCCACCGCCGGCGCCTTTCGGCGCTCGGCGCGGGCGGGCTGACCCGCGAGCGCGCACCGATCGAGGTGCGCGACGTGCACCCGACGCACTACGGGCGTATGTGCCCGATCGAGACCCCGGAGGGGCCGAACATCGGCCTCATCGGCTCTCTCGCGTCGTTCGCCATGGTGTCGCAGTTCGGCTTCATCCAGACCCCGTACCGGGTCGCCAAGAGTGGCAAGGTCACGGACCAGATCATCTACCTCGACGCCGCCGAGGAGCGACAGTTCACGATCGCCCAGGCGTCGGAGCCGGTCGATCCGAAGACGGGCAAGTTCCTCAACGACCAGGTGCTCTGTCGCTCCCGCGAGGGCGAGGCCGTCATGGTCTCCCCGAAGGACGTCGAGTACATGGACGTCTCGCCGGCGCAGATCGTCTCGGTCGGCACGGCGCTCATCCCGTTCCTCGAGCACAACGATGCCAACCGTGCGCTCATGGGCGCGAACATGCAGCGCCAGGCAGTGCCGCTGATGATTCCGCAGGCGCCGCTCGTCGGCACCGGGCTCGAGTTCCGGGCAGCCGTGGACACGGGCGACGTCGTCCTGGCGCACAACGACGGCGCGGTGATCGACGTCGACGCCGAGCGCATCGTCGTCGAGGGCAGAGGCACGCGTGACGAGTACCCGCTCACGAAGTTCATGCGGTCGAATCAGGGCACGATCATCCACCAGAAGCCCGTCGTCTCACTCGGCGACAAAGTCAAGAAGGGCGAGGTGCTCGCCGACGGCAGCTCGACCGACGGCGGCGAGCTCGCGCTCGGGGCGAACCTGCTCGTCGCGTTCATGCCCTGGGAGGGCTTCAACTTCGAGGATGCGATCGTGATCTCTGAGCGCCTCGTCAAGGACGACGTGCTCAGCTCGATCCACATCCACGAGTACGAGATCGACGCCCGCTCGACCAAGCTCGGCGACGAGGAGATCACGCGCGACATCCCGAACCGCTCGGAGGAGTCGCTCGCAAACCTCGATGAGCGCGGCGTCGTCCGCATCGGGGCTGACGTCGATGCCGGCCATCTGCTCGTGGGCAAGGTCACGCCGAAGGGCGAGACGGAGCTCACGGCCGAGGAGAAGCTGATCCGCGCGATCTTCAAGGAGAAGGCGCGCGAGGTGCGCGACACGTCACTCAAGGTTCCGAACGGCGAGGGCGGCAAGGTCATCGGGGTCAAGACATTCGCGCGTGACGCGGGTGACGACCTCCCGCCGGGCGTGAACGAGCTCGTTCGCGTCTACGTCGCGAAGAAGCGCAAGATCGCCGAGGGCGACAAGCTCGCCGGCCGGCACGGCAACAAGGGTGTGATCTCGAAGATCGTCCCCGAGGAGGACATGCCGTTCCTCGAGGACGGACGGCCCGTCGACGTCGTGCTCAACCCACTGGGCGTCCCGAGTCGTATGAACATCGGTCAGATCCTCGAGACCCACCTGGGCTGGGCAGCCGCGCATGGCGTCTTCCCCGAAGGTGGTCCGGTCAGCGCGCGCGCACCGATCAACGCGCCGGATCCGCGCTGTGTCGCGACTCCGGTGTTCGACGGAGCGACCGAAGGCGACGTCGACGATGCTCTGGTCGAGCTCGCTCGCGCCTTCGGCTCGGAGGGGATGCTCGCGATGAACGTCGACGACTCCGCAGCCCGCGGCAACCGCTGCTCGGGCAAGGTCGAGCTCTACGACGGGAAGAGCGGCGAGCCGTTCAAGCAGGAAGTGACGGTCGGCTTCATGTACATCCTGAAGCTTCTCCACCTCGTCGACGACAAGATCCATGCCCGTTCGACGGGCCCGTACTCGCTCGTCACGCAGCAGCCGCTCGGAGGCAAGGCGCAGTTCGGCGGCCAGCGCTTCGGCGAGATGGAGGTCTGGGCGCTCGAGGCGTATGGATCGGCGTACACGCTCCAGGAGATGCTCACGATCAAGTCCGACGACACGATCGGGCGCGTGAAGGCCTACGAGGCGATCGTCAAGGGCGAGAACATCGCCGAGCCGTCGATTCCCGAGTCCTTCAAGGTGCTCCTGAAGGAGATGCAGTCTCTTGCCCTCGACGTCCAGGTGCTCTCCGACGAGGGCCGCGAGGTCGAGGTTCGCGAGGAGGACGACGAGCTCCTACGAGCCGCCGAGGAGCTCGGCATCGACCTGTCGCCCGGCTCGTTGCGCGCGGCCGTCCGCCAACCCACGGCCGAAGAGGTCGAGGAGGGCGAGGAGCGCCCGGACGAGGGTGGCGAGCTCGTGCTCGCAGCCGACGAGGAGCTCCCCAGCGTCGAAGGCGAGGAGGCAGCCCCACTCGAGGTCGACCTCGCTGACGTCGAGGTCGAAGAGTGATCCCTCACATCACGAACTTGAGAGAGAGAGGTTCGAGGCTCTAGATGGAAACCAGTAGACGCGGTCCCGACATCAACGACTTCGACTCGATCCGGATTGGCCTGGCATCGAGCAAGCAGATCCGCGACTGGTCCTCCGGTGAGGTGACGAAGCCGGAGACGATCAACTACCGCACGCTCAAGCCCGAGCGTGACGGCCTCTTCTGCGAGCGCATCTTCGGTCCGACCAAGGACTGGGAGTGCTACTGCGGCAAGTACAAGCGCGTCCGCTACAAGGGCATCATCTGCGAGCGCTGCGGCGTCGAGGTGACACGCCAGAAGGTGCGCCGCGAGCGCATGGGGCACATCGATCTCGCGGCCCCGGTCTCGCACATCTGGTTCTTCAAGGGCGTGCCGAGCCGCATCGGCTACCTGCTCGACATCGCTCCGCGCGAGCTCGAGAAGGTCTTGTACTTCGCGGCCTCGATCGTCACCGGAGTGGATCGCGAGAAGCGTCAGGCCGATCTCGCTGACCTCGAGGACAAGGTCGCGGGCGAGAGCGAGCGAATCTACCTCGATCGCGACGAAGCCCTCTCGGGCCTCGACGACCGCTTTGCCCGGAGGCGGGACTTCTTCGCCGCAGGCAAGGAGCGCAACTTCGACGAGGACGACGACTTCTGGGTCCGCGGCCTGAACAACTGGGCCGAGGAGGCTGTGCTGCCGACGCTCGAGGACATCCGGACTCTCGGCAGCGGGGTGTTCGTCGAGCTCGCCAAGAAGATCACGAACGAGGATCCGCGACGCGTTCGCGAGCTCGTTCGTCAGACGGCAACCCGTGAGGATCGTCGACTGGCACCGCGCGAGGTCGAATCGGTGGCTGCGGCTGCCGTCCAGATCGAGGCTGCACTTGCACCCCTACGCGCCGAGCTCGACAAGGCTTCCGGATCCAAGAAGGGCGCGATCACGAAGCACCTGAAGCGGCTCCAGGAGGGCCTGCTCAGCGGTGCCGAGCTGTCGGAGGACGACGCGGCGCTCGTCGCCGACGTCGAGCGCAAGAACCTCGACCGCGCGCGTGAGGTCGGCAACGGCCTGCTCGCGGCCGTTCTCGCTTCCGTCGATCCCGACGCCGACGCCGCGGCCGTGCGCGAGCTCGCGTACGACCTCTGTCTCGTCGAGGGCACGCGGAAGGAAGACCTCGACGCGGTCAGCCAGTGGGCGCTCAAGGTTCGCGAGATGGTCGCCGACATCGACCTTCGTCGCGAGGACACGAGAGAGGCGGCCGTCGACGCCGTTCGAAGGCTCGAGCAGACGTGGCTTCTGTTCAAGGAGCTCGAGCCGAAGATGATCGTCGGCGACGAGCAGATCTTCCGCGAGCTGAAGGACCGGTTCGGGTCGCCCTACGGTTTCGGGGTCTACTTCCGCGGTGGCATGGGCGCAGAGGCTGTGCGCGACCTGCTCCGCGACCTCGACCTCGACGAGGAGTCGCTCTCGCTTCGCGAGATCATCAAGACGTCGAAGGGCCAGAAGCAGCAGCGCGGGATCAAGCGCCTCAAGGTCGTCGAGGCTTTCATCAAGTCGGGCAACAAGCCCGAGTGGATGATCCTCGAGGCAGTTCCCGTCATCCCGCCCGAGCTCCGCCCGATGGTGCAGCTCGACGGCGGGCGCTTCGCGACGAGCGACCTCAACGACCTCTACCGGCGCGTCATCAACAGGAACAACCGCTTGAAGCGGCTGCTCGACCTCGGCGCGCCCGAGATCATCGTCAACAACGAGAAGCGGATGCTGCAGGAGGCCGTCGACGCGCTGTTCGACAACGGCCGCCGTGGGCGAGCCGTCACCGGCCCGGGCAATCGGCCGCTGAAGTCTCTCTCGGACATGCTGAAGGGCAAGCAGGGCCGCTTCCGCCAGAACCTGCTCGGGAAGCGCGTCGACTACTCCGGCCGCTCGGTGATCGTCGCCGGCCCGAACCTGAAGCTCCACCAGTGCGGGCTGCCGAAGCTCATGGCCCTCGAGCTCTTCAAGCCGTTCATCATGAGCCGGCTCGTCGAGCGTAAGGCGGTGCAGAACATCAAGGCCGCCAAGAAGATGGTCGAGTCGATGATCCCGGAGGTCTGGGACGTTCTCGAGGAGGTCATCGCCGAGCATCCGGTGCTCTTGAACCGGGCGCCGACGCTGCATCGTCTCGGCATCCAGGCATTCGAGCCGGTGCTCGTCGAGGGCAAGGCGATTCAGGTCCATCCGATGGTCTGCCAGGCGTTCAACGCCGACTTCGACGGCGATCAGATGGCTGTGCATCTGCCACTGTCCGCCGAGGCGCAGGCCGAGGCTCGCGTGCTCATGCTCTCGTCCAACAACATCCTCTCGCCGGCCAGTGGTCGGCCGCTCGCGACCCCGAACCAGGACATGGTGCTCGGTGCGTACTTCCTCACGTACTGCAAGTTCGATCTGGTGAACACCACCGCGGCCGACATGGCCAAGACGCTCGGCAAGCAAGGGCTCGCGCGCTTCCGCACCGAGGAAGACGTGGAGTTCGCCGTCGATGCGGGCTCGGTCGACTACCAGGATCCGATCGAGTACGAGTGGGGCGGCGAGCGGCTGATGACGACACCGGGACGCGTCATCTTCAACGCGGAGGTCGAGCGTGCGCTCGACGAGGCAACGGATGGCGACTCCGAGGATCACTCGTTCCGGAACAAGACGCTCACGAAGCGCGAGCTCGACGCTTTCATCGGCGAGCTCGTCGAGCTCTACGGGCCGAACACGATCGCGTCCGCTCTCGACGTCATCAAGTCGCTCACATTCCGCTTCGCCACACGCGCGGGGATCACGATCTCGAAGAACGACATCGTCATCCCGCCCGACAAGGAGGAGATCCTCGCGCGTTACGAGGAGGAGGTCACGAAGGTCGGGCGTGAGTACGACCGAGGCCTCATGACGGAGGAGGAGCGCGACGAGCGCATCGTCGCCATCTGGACACAGGCGACCGACGAGGTCGCCGACCGGATGATGGACAACCTCGAGGAGACGAACCCGATCTTCATGATGGCCAACTCGGGCGCGCGTGGCTCGTTCAACCAGATCCGCCAGCTGGCCGGAATGCGCGGCCTCATGGCCGATCCGAAGGGCGAGATCATCGCGAGGCCGATCAAGGCCAACTTCATGGAGGGCCTCACCGTTCTCGAGTACTTCATCTCGACGCACGGTGCACGAAAGGGCCTCGCGGACACGGCGCTTCGCACGGCGGACTCGGGGTACCTCACCCGGCGACTCGTCGACGTCTCGCAGGACGTGATCGTGCGGGAGGAGGACTGCGGCACCGATGACCACATCGAGCTCAGGCTCATCCTCGACGACTCACCGAACAAGAGCGTCGCCGGACGCGTCGCCGCATCCGACATCGCCAAGCCGATCAAGGACGGCAAGCCCGGCAAGACCGTGATCGTCGAGAAGGGCGCCGAGATCACCATGAGCGCGCTGCGCCGGCTCGTCGAAGAGTTCGGCGAGTATGCCGAGACGGCGACCGTGCCCGTGCGTTCGGTGCTGAAGTGCCGGAGCGAGTACGGGCTCTGCCGCCTCTGCTACGGGACGTTCCTGGCCACGGGTGGCATGACCGAGATCGGCGACGCGGTTGGAATCATCGCCGCGCAGTCGATCGGCGAGCCCGGGACGCAGCTGACCATGCGGACGTTCCATACCGGCGGTGTCGCCGGAGCGGACATCACCCACGGCCTACCGCGCGTCGTCGAGATCTTCGAAGCTCGCAATCCGAAGGGCGCGGGGACGCTGGCCGAGCTCTCCGGCAAGGTGGACATCGAGGAGGCTGACCGCACGATCAAGGTGACGATCACGCCGACCGCACTCGACGCCAGCGGCGAGCTCCCCAATCCGAAGGAGTACAGCTTCCCCCGTCGGACCCGGTTCAGCGTCGTCGACGGGCAGATGGTCGAAGCCGGAGACCCTCTCAACGAGGGATCGCTCAACCCGGCCGATCTGCTGCTGCTCAAGAGCGCGACGTCCACGGAGCTCTACCTCGTGGGCGAGGTGCAGAAGGTCTACAAGTCCCAGGGCGTCGAGATCCACGACAAGCACATCGAGCTCATCGTCCGGCAGATGCTGAAGAAGGTCCGCGTCGAGAGCGCCGGTGAAACCGCTCTCTTGCCGGGGCAGCTCGTCGACCGTGTCGTCCTCGAGCGCGAGAATGTTCGTGCGAAGAAGGAGAAGAAGGAGCAGGCGACCTTCGAGCCGATCATCCTCGGCATCACCAAGGCGTCGCTCGCCACCGAGTCGTTCCTCTCGGCGGCGTCCTTCCAGGAGACGACCAAGGTCCTGACCGACGCCGCAATCGAGGGCAAGGTCGACCACCTCAACGGGCTCAAGGAGAACGTGATCATCGGCAAGCTGATCCCGGCCGCGACCGGACTCAAGCAGTACCGAGGGATCACGATCGAGCCCACCGAGCCGCTTCCGGTGACGTTCGCGCGACCCGAGGCCGAGGCCGAGCTACTCGCGGCCCTCGAGGAGATCGGCGAGGGCGACGGCTTCGACCTCACCGCGCTCGACCTGCCCCTCGATGACGGGCCTCCGCTCGACATCGACGGCGAAGCAGCCGGGCTCGAGCCGCCGGCCGAAGAGGACTAGGGGTACATGCTGGGGGAACCTCCCGGTTCCCCCAGACCCCTTCCACTGGTCCGCTACGCGGACAAGGCGCTTCGCGCCTGGTCTGACCTCGCCCTTAACGTCTTTCTGCTACCTCTGATGCCCATGTGCAGGGTTTTCGTCGCGGCGATCGCCACAGCTCTCGCCCTTCTTGCCTGGCCGGCGACCGGCTCGGCTGCCCCGGTTGCCTTGTCGTGCGGGCTCTCGGAGACGCAGCCGATCTGGATCGACTTCGCGGACTCCTCCGTCTCGTTCTGGCGTGACCGCTTTGCTCGTCCTGGCGTGGTCGTCGCAACCGGCGGGCCTGACCTCGCGGCTGAGGCTCGACGCGCAGGGGCGGGGACCGTGCACTGGGACATGTACCTCCGCAAGCGCGTCGGCACTCCTTCGGATCCCGCCGATGCGGGCGTCATCGAGAAGCGGGCCGACTCGCTCTTCGACTATGCCGTGTCGGTGAGCGGCTGCCAGCAACCGCTGATCGCTCTGAACGAGCTCTGGGGAGCGTCGTTGCCCACGCCGCTGACCCCGACGGCGGAGCGTTATCGAGCGAACGTCCTTCGGTTTGTGAGCCGACTGGCGGAGCGAGGCGGACGGCCCGCGCTCCTGGTCTCGAGCCAGCCCTTCACGGGGGGTGACGCAGCAGCATGGTGGAAGTCCGTCGCGGCGGTGTCGGACCTCGTCCTCGAGAACTATGCGAACGCGAACCTCATCTGGCGGGACGGAGCTGTCGATGGGTCGCGGCGCCTCCGGGTGCGGTATCGACAGTCCGCGTCGCGGCTTCTCGCGCTCGGGATTCCGCCTAGCCGGATCGGGATCATGATCGGCTTTCAAACCGGGCCTGGTAGCGGTGGACGGGAAGGCCTCGCACCTCGGTCGCGCTGGTTCAGCGTCAGCAAGTGGCAGGCGCTCGCTGTGCGTCAGGTCGCTCGCGAGCTCCGGCTTCCTCACCTGTGGTCGTGGGGTTGGGCGCAGCGCGACGAACGATCCAACGACCCGGACAAGACCTATGCCGCTTGCGTGTGGTTGTGGGCGCGCGATCCTGGCCTGTGCGACGCACCGGGCATCCTCGGGCGGGAGCTCGACGCCGACCGGCGCACGGGCCAGCTCGACATGCCTGCGGGAACCCGTTGTATGTACGGGACGAGCGCTCTCACCGCGTCGAGTGTGGCCACCCTCGCCAAGCTGACGCGCGACCGCGAGCTCGCGCTCACTGCGCTCGTCGTGCGCTCGATCGAGCGCGAACGCACGCGGGTGTCGCCGACCGCCGCGCTCGCTGTCGAGAGTCGCATCGTGGGCGTTCGGTTCGGCGGAAGCGCGGCCGCGTATCGATCGGCGTTGGCCGAGGCCGGCGGGAGCCTCTCCGTCGCACGCGGCATCATCGGCGACGAGCTGAGGGCGCGCGACATTCTCGCCCGACTCGCGGTTCCCCGTCCCTCAGCGGCTGACGTTGCACGATTCCGGACGACGTACGCGCCCGTCCTCGCACGGAGGGTCGTTGTCTCACCGACACCGAGTTGGCTTCCCGGAGGCAGCGGCGTCGCTCTGGCGACGTCCGCCCCCGAGGGTGTCTTCCGCGTTGGGACGGGTCGACGGACGCTGGTGCGGACGGCAGAAGGCGTGTTCACCGTCCGAGCAGTCGACGATTCAGCCGCTCTAGCCGCTCTCCCCTACGCGCTGGCCCGACCGGCGATCATCCACGCGCTCCAGAGCGAGCGACGTGCGGATGCATATTCAGCGTGGACGATCCGCATGCAAAAGGCTGCGGCGAGCCGACTCGTCTGCGAGCGAGACAGGTTGCCCGAGCTTGGCGTGATCAGCCTGTCCACGTACGTCCCGTTCCTTTCGCTGCACGAGGCCGAGGCCGCCCGATGGGCGTCGGCGCGCCGGCGCCCCTAGCTACGAGCGAAAAGGCCAGCAAGTCTTAGCGAGGCGGTCGTGCTGCTAGTGGCGCGCAGTCGTTATCACCGTGTCCCGACCCGAGCCCTTCGCTAGCCCAAGCGCTGCGTCGGCGCGCCCGAGCAGCGCGGCCGCGTCATCGGACTCCAGAAGGTCTGCGACACCTCCGGAGACGGACATGACGCCGATTTCGGGGAGCGGCCGCTCGCGCAGGATCCGCTGCAAGCGGCCGAAGAGCTCCTCTCCGTCGCGGGCGTCCCCGCGTGGCAGCAGCACGCCGAAGCGGCCACCGCCGATGCGGCAGGGCAGATCGCTGCCGCCCTGCAACGTCGCGGAGCATCGCCGCGATCTGAGCCAGCACGTCGTCCGCAGCGAGAAAGCCGATCCTGGCGTTCAGAGTCGTAAGGCGATCGACGTCCAGCATGAGGAGTGAGAGCGGCTGGCCCCGTCGTCTTGCGCGTGCGATCTCTCGGTCGAGCAAGTTGTGGAAAGCTCGCCTGTCGTACAGCTCGGTGAGCGCGTCGAGCTCCGGCACGGGATCGGGCTCACGCAGGGAGAGCGACGATTCGAGCTCTGACTTGGTGGCGCTCAGGACGTCTTCGAGCGTCGTGATGTCCAGATCGGTGAACCGCCGATCCGAAGTGCGTGTGAGTACCGCGAGCATGCCCGGTCGGTGCGGCTCGTCGAGCAGCGGCACGGCGAGTCCTGCCCGTATCGGTGACGTCCCGGGCGGCGTGTTCGCCTCGCCGTTGAACGAGACCTGCAGCGCACGCGCCTCCCGGTAGTCCGGGATGCCTAGGCGTTCGACCTGAGCGACCTCGGCCTGCGACAGGCCGACAGTCGCGAGCATGGGCTCCGACTTCGGATCGACGAGCACCGCCACCGCGGCATCTGCGGAAGTGCGCTCGCGTGCGATCTCGAGCAGGCGCAGGACGCCGTGGTCCGAGATCTCCCGGGCGGGAGCTCCGGTGATCGCGGCCGAGATTCTTTCGGGCAGCGGCGCGGCCAGAGCGTCGTTCAACGTCTGGGCGAACTCCCCGAGACGGTCGTCGTATCGGTTCAGCATGGTGGTGATGATCTCCTCGTGCCGTCCCATGAGCCGTCGAACGGCGATCAGGAACAGACAGATGCAGAGAATCCCCAGCGCGACAGAGGCAACGTAAATAGCGATCGTCATATCGGCCCTTCCGCCTCCCTTCGCTGCTCCCGGCCCGTAGTAATATCGCGTCGACCGGTCGACAGCCCCGACGCCCCTATTCGGGAGGTGGGGAGGTGCCGCGGCGGATAAGTCGGATGCTGCTTCTGGGTAGCCTCACGGCGGGTGCGTGTGTCGTGGTGAATCGGGTGCGGTCCAGCCCGCGCCGGCTCGCGAATCCAGAGATCGGTTCCGCTCATGCGACGGGCGGTCGTTCGGCAGGAACCTCGCCCTCAACCTCGACCGGCGACGACGTGGGTCCGACAGGACCCGAGGCTATGGTGGTCGCCACGATGGAGGTCACTCCCGTCACAGGCCCGAGGAGCTTCGGCGGGAACGGCTCGAGGGCGGATCGCCCGGAGCCGCCCGGCGCGGAGCTCCCGAAGGTGGTCGTCGGAGCAGTCGAGCTGCCGCCGAGAAAGCGGCTATCCGGTCCGACCATCGCTGCTTTCGCGGCTCTTGCCGGCATCGCCGCGATCCTGCTGGGGTCGTGGGCGTTCGTCTCGAGCGTCACCTCCGATGACACGTCGTCGGAACGTGCTCAGTCCGAGCAGGTCATCTCGCTGTTGTCCAAGCCAAGCACGGAGCGCGTCCCGGTCGACGGCTCGGCCGGGCGCATCGTCCTCGCCGTGGGAACCGGCGGGCGCGCGTACCTTGTGCTCGACGGCGCTCGGCCTGGCGGCCACGGACAAGACCTACCAGGCATGGGTCATCAAACCGAACGCGAAGGCTCCCGAGTCGGCAGCCGTGTTCGAAGGAACGGAGATGATCGTGCCCTTGTCCGTGGCAGTGCGGCCTGGAGCGGTGGTTGCAATAACGATCGAGCGCTCCGGCGGAGCCCCCGCTCCGACCCAGACGCCGAAGCTCGTCGCTCAGCCGAGTCTGTAGATGCGTGACCGGAAATTTACGCGGTCGGATGAGGTCACGACCTTACGACGGATCGCCACCCTCGCGGGGCGCACAGGCTTCAGCCTGCACGAAGCGTGAGTGCGGCGCCCTGCTTGGTGATGACCTTGCGCGCCAATTTCCGATCAAGCATCTAGGGGTTCGGTGCGGGCGATGTCGGCTCGGTCCTTGCCGAGATCCTTGGCCCGGTAGAGCGCGCCGTCGGCGCGCTCGAAGATGCCGGCGGCCGTGTCACCGTGCTGCAGCTCCGCGATGCCGGCCGAGATGCGAAGGCGCTCTTCGTCGGTGCCCAACGCGGTTCCTCGCATCAGGTTGTGGACACGACGGTAGAGCTGGTCGGCGTCTTCCGACGACGACTCGGGCAGGATGACGGCGAACTCGTCTCCGCCGATGCGACAGGCGACGTCGACGTTGCGCACGGCCTCCCGTAGCCGGTCGGCGGCCTGAGCCAGCACCCGGTCGCCCGCGAGGTGCCCGACCTGGTCGTTGATCGACTTGAAGTCGTCGAGGTCGAAGACGATGAGGGCGAGCTTGCGTTCGTAGCGCTGCGCGCGCATGACCTCGCGGCGCAGCGTCTCGTGGAAGTAGCGCTGGTTGTAGAGCCCCGTGAGCGCGTCGGTCTCCGCAAGCTCGCGCGCCTCGCCGTACCGCCGGGCGTTCTCGATGGCGGGAACCGAGCTCTCGGCCAGGCCCTCGGCGAGCTCGATGTCCTCGGCTGTCGGCTCGTGATCGATGCTGCGCCAGAAGAGGGAAAGGGCACCGATCGGCCGTAGCTCGCGTCCCATCAAGGGCATGAAGACGCCGCCACGGATGAGCGTCGCATCCGGCACCTCTCGATCGCGTCCGTAGCGGTAGCTCACGGTGATCGTGCCGGGCAGGGCCCCGGCGACCCCCGATGTCGGAGGCCTCGCGGTCTCCTGTGTGGTCATCCCACGGGTGACGATGGTGGGGGCGCCGCTGTGGCCCTCGACAACCATCATGGCCGCGTCGAACGCCGGAATCTCCATCGCCGCGTCGAGCACGCGGTCCATGAGCTCCTCGAGGTCGATCGAGACGCCGAGCTCACCGAAGAGCCGGTTGCGCTTGCTTTCTCGCTCGGCGCGGTCGAGCGCTTCGGAGAGGTCGCCCGCGAGATCGTCCATCTTGTTCCGCATCTCGTCGACAGCGCGAACGAGGTCGTCGTTGGGCGGCGCCGCTGCTGGCGCGCGCCGACGGGATAGCGCAAGCGCCAAAAGCGCAGCTGCGGCCAGAACCGCCGCGACGACGATCACCGCAGTTGTGGTCACCCCAGAACCCGCTCCTCCTCGGAAGACACTCTCTTTTTAGTCACGCGTTCGGGGGATGCAACCCCTCGAACGAAGTACCCCGAACTGTACTCAGGGAACTGGATGCCGATAGCCCCCACTCGAGCGAGATGCCCGATCGGAGAGCGTCTAGTGGCGCCGGGCCTCGCCGTTCGGCGTCGCCACCACCACCGTGCCTTCTCCCGCTTGCCGTGCGTGCCACAGAGCCTCCTCGGCTCTGCCGAATACCGTGTCTTCGTCGTCGGTGGCCGTGAGCTCGGTGATTCCGGCCGAGACGACGAGCCGCTCGGTGCCCTGCGGCGGAGAGTCTCGCAGCGAGGCCTGGAGCGCGGCGACCACGCTCTCGGCACCGTTCGCCGTCGTCTGCGGGAGGATGACGGCGAGCTCGTCCTCGCCGGTTCGGCAGCTCATGCCGCCGTCGGGAACGCTCCCGCCGAGGCGTGTGCTGACGTCCGTGAGCACACGGCTTGCGGCAACCTCGCCCAGTCGCTTGTGCAGCGGCTGGCTGCCGCTCACGTCGAGCACGAGAAGCGCGAGCGGACCGGAGTCTCGATGTGCGCGGACGACCTCATGAGCCAGCCGGTCGAGGAACGTTCGCCGCGTCCCGAGCCGGCTCTGCGATTGTCGTGGATCGGATTCGGTATCGCCGAGCGTCTCTCTCGCCCACCCGTGCCCGTGCACCGCCGAGATCGCTCGCGGTGGGGAGTCGTCTGCGGCGGCGACCCGAGTCATCGCGGACGACACGCGTTCGTGGAACGACTTGCTCGTCTCGTTCGGACGCCAGTCCACTACGCCGGCGGACGCCATCGTCGGAGCGGCGTGCGTGAACGTGTGCGTGGCGGCCTCCTGACGCACGCGCGAGAGAAAGGTCCGAGCACCGGCGGCGTTCGTCTCCGGAAGGAGGAAGGCGAACTCCTTTGCATCCCTCCGGCACAGGACGTCCGTTGCCCGCGCGATGTGTGTGAGCAGCTCCGCGAACTCCCTGAGCGCGAGATCGCTCTCCAAGGAGTCGCGCGCGTCTTCGCTCGCCAGGTCCAGGCCGAGTGCGAGCAAGGAGAGAGGCCTGCCCGTGCGGCGCGCTCGCGCCACCTCGCGCTCCAACTCGGCTTCGTAGCCTCTCAAGTTGCGCGCACCGGTCAGCTCGTCCGTCAGCGTCCGCTGCTCAGCTCGTGCGAAGCGCCGCGCATTCGCGATCCCGGGTGTCACCTCGTCGACCAGGGTCTGGAGTGCGCGCGTCTGCTCGGACTCGAAAGCATGGGCTGCCTTCGCAAATGCGACGACGGCGCCGGTGGAAACGCCCGCCTCGACGACCGGGACGACGAGCGCCGACTTGTACGTCTCCGTGTCCCCTTCGAGTGCCGGACCGTAAGTCCAGTCGATGGTCAGGGCACGGAACGGCCGGGCGTCGGGAGGGCCCAGCGTCGCCTCGAGGAGCGCGCGGCTGTGGGCGCTACCGTACGACGCGCCGAGCGGCGTGTCGTACGGGCCGTCCAGACGCATCGCCGCGGCGTCGGCGCCCGTTCGCGTCACCGCCTCCGCGACTGTGAGCTCCATGAGCCTGTCGAGGTCGAGCGTGAGCTCGAGCTCGCCGACGCCGTTGTCTCGCGCTTCCACCGAACGCTCGACCGCATGCCGCAGGTGGCCCGAGATCGCGCTCATGTGCTCGTCGAGGCGTAGGAGGACCTTCTCGAACCTTCGATCCGAGTGCGTCCGGGCCCGTCTGCCAACGAGCACAGCAACCACGGCAGCGAACGCCACCGCGGTAACGCCGACCACCGCAGTCACCATCGGACCAAACCACACCCCAGGATCACTCTAGGCCGTTAACGCGCGACCGCAATCGTTGAAAGTGGCACTCGACGTGGGAACCAGCGCCCGCGCGGCCGCCTTCAGGGATTTTCGCGCGACCGAAGTCCGCGCTAGCGGATTCCGGTCTTGCGCAGAGATCAGGGGGGTCTCTGCTACCATCTTGCGGCCCGGTTTGGCGGGTGTTTGCTGCCCGCCTGCCTCTCTGCGAGAAGAAAGCTTTCGACCTTCACTAGGAGCAACGCGTGCCCACAGTCAACCAACTCGTGCGGAAGGGCCGGAAGGCCCCGAAGGCGAAGACAAAGACACCGGCCCTTCGGGGTGCGCCGCAGAAGCGCGGCGTCTGCACGCGGGTCTACACAACGACGCCGAAGAAGCCGAACTCGGCTCTCCGCAAGGTTGCGCGCGTTCGTCTGACGAACGGCGTGGAGGTCGGTGCGTACATCCCGGGCGAGGGCCACAACCTGCAGGAGCACTCTGTCGTGCTCGTACGCGGGGGCCGCGTCAGGGACCTCCCGGGCTTCCGCTACAAGGTGATTCGTGGCGGGCTCGACTCGGCCGGCGTCTCTGAGCGCCGCCAGGCCCGTTCGAAGTACGGCGCGAAGAGGGCGTAGGAACGAGATGACGCGCCGCGCAGAGATACAGCCCCGTCAGCTCGAGCCCGACGCCGTTCACGGCTCGGTCCTCGTCTCTCAGCTCATCAACCGCATGATGCTCGACGGGAAGAAGTCCGTGGCCGAGCAGATCGTCTACGACGCACTCGCGATCTCCTCGGAGAAGACCGGGAAGCCGCAGCTCGAGGTGCTCGAGCAGGCGGTGAAGAGCGTCACCCCGGTTCTCGAGGTGCGGTCACGCCGGGTGGGTGGGGCGAACTATCAGGTACCGATCGAGGTTCCCCAGCGGCGCGCACGAACGCTTGCACTTCGCTGGCTCGTTCAGAGCGCGCGCGATCGCCGCGAGAAGGGCATGCCCGAGAAGCTCGCCGGCGAGCTCATGGACGCGCTGAACCAGCAGGGCGGCGCCTACAAGAAGAAGGACGACATCTACCGAATGGCGCAGGCCAACAAGGCCTTCGCGCACTATCGCTGGTAGGTAAGTGGTCGCTCCGGTGACACCTGGCACCCTCTTCCCGGCTGCAAACCTTCGCATGCCGGCGTCCTCAGTCGCGCCCATATTTCAATATGGGCGCTCCCTGCGTCCTTGGCCTGCTCGCTTTTCGCCGGACATAGGGCACCGCCGTCACCGGAGAGACCACCGATGAGCGCCGTAGCGACACCGGTTGGGCTGGACCGCGTCCGGAACATCGGGATCATGGCCCACATCGACGCGGGCAAGACCACGACGACGGAGCGGATCCTCTACTACACCGGGCGCACCCACAAGATGGGCGAGGTGCACGAGGGCGCGGCGACCATGGACTGGATGGCGCAGGAACAGGAGCGCGGCATCACCATCACGTCCGCGGCCACAACCGCAGAGTGGCGCGATCATCGAATCAACATTATCGATACGCCCGGGCACGTGGACTTTACCATGGAGGTCGAGCGGAGCCTTCGCGTCTTGGACGGTGCAGTGGCGGTCTTCGACTCCGTCGCCGGTGTGCAGCCCCAGTCCGAGACGGTCTGGCGGCAGGCCGACCGCTATCGCGTTCCCCGTATCGCGTTCATCAACAAGATGGACCGCACGGGCGCCGACTTCGACGCTGCAGTCCAGTCGATGCGCGACCGCCTCGGCGCGACTCCGGTGCCGGTTCATCTCCCGATCGGGAACGAGGATGCCTTCGCCGGAATCGTCGACCTTGTCGAGATGAAGGCGATCACGTACGCGAACGCGCTCGGCACGGATGTCTCTGTCGACGACATACCTGCGGAGCTCGCCGCCGCGGCCGACGCCGGCCACCACGCACTGATCGACGCGGTCGCGGAGTTCGACGACGAGCTCATGGAGGCGTACCTCGAGGACGAGAGCGTGGTGGCACCGGAGATGATCCGGCGCGCACTGCGCAAGGGAACGCTCTCAGGCAAGGTGACCCCAGTTCTCGCCGGCTCGGCGTTCAAGAACAAGGGCGTGCAGGCCCTCCTCGACGCCATCGTCGACTATCTGCCGAGCCCGCTGGACGTCCCGCCGGTCCTCGGGCTCGATCCGAAGAAGGACGAGGAGGCGACCCGAGCGGCCGATCTCGACGCGCCGTTCGCAGCGCTCGCATTCAAGGTGATGACCGACCCGTACGTCGGCAAGCTCACGTACTTCCGCGTCTACTCGGGCCAGGTCAAGGCCGGAGACCGCGTCCTCAACACGACGAACGGTAAGACCGAGCGGCTCGGCCGCATCCTCGAGATGCACGCCAACCACCGCGAGGAGCGGGAGGAGATCGGCGCGGGAGACATCGCCGCGGCGGTCGGACTCAAGTTCACGACCACGGGCGACACGCTCGCCGTCGACTCAGCTCCCATCGTGCTCGAGTCGATGTCGTTCCCCGACCCCGTCATCTCCGTCGCCATCGAGCCGAAGACGAAGGCCGATCAAGACAAGCTCAGCCAGGCCCTTCAGCGGCTCGCCGAGGAAGACCCGACCTTTCGTGTCTCGAGCGACGACGAGACAGGGCAGACGCTCATCGCCGGGATGGGCGAGCTACATCTGGAGATCATCGTCGACCGTCTTCTGCGCGAGTTCCGCGTCGAAGGGAACGTCGGACGCCCGCAGGTCGCCTACCGCGAGACCATTACGAAGCCGGCCGAGAAGATCCAGGGAAGGTTCGTCCGCCAGACAGGCGGTTCCGGCCAGTACGGGGACGTCCTCATCAATCTCTACCCGAACCCGGGTGAGGGATACGAGTTCGTCGACCGAATCGTCGGCGGGAAGATCCCGAAGGAGTTCATTCCGGCGGTCGGTCAGGGCGTTGCCGAAGCGATGAGCTCCGGTGTTCTCGCCGGGTACCCCGTCGTCGACGTGAAGATCGAGCTCGTCGACGGGTCGTACCACGAGGTCGACTCGAGCGAGCGGGCCTTCAAGATCGCGGGTTCCATGGCGTTCAAGGAGGGCATGAAGCGCGCAAGGCCGAAGCTGCTCGAGCCGGTGATGGCCGTCGAGGTCGTCACACCCGACGAGTACCTCGGCGACGTCATTGGTAACCTGAGCGGCCGTCGTGGCCGGGTCGAGCAACTCGAGCCGGTCGGTGGGTCGCAGTCGATCCGAGCGAGCGTTCCGCTCGCGGAGATGTTCGGCTACGCGACCGACCTGCGCTCGATGAGCCAGGGCCGTGCGACGTTCACGATGCAGTTCGACCGCTACGAGGAAGTACCGACCACGATCGCCGAAGCGCTCGTAGCCGGCGACAAGACAGCGTAAATCGAGAGACGACGAGCTCGGAGGGATAGGAACAGATGGCCAAGCAGAAGTTCGAGCGCACCAAGCCGCACGTCAATGTCGGCACGATCGGCCACATCGATCACGGTAAGACGACGCTCACAGCCGCGATCACGAAGGTTCTCGCCGAATCCGGTACCAACACGGAGGTGACGTCCTTCGACGCGATCGACAAGGCGCCCGAAGAGCGCCAGCGCGGCATCACGATCAACACGGCACATGTCGAGTACGAGACCGAGAACCGGCACTACGCCCATGTCGATTGCCCGGGCCACGCCGACTACATCAAGAACATGATCACGGGCGCGGCGCAGATGGACGGCGCGATCCTCGTCGTATCCGCGGCCGACGGCCCCATGCCGCAGACACGCGAGCACATCCTGCTCGCCCGCCAGGTGGAGGTGCCCTCGATCGTCGTCGCACTGAACAAGGCCGACATGGTGGACGACCCCGAGCTGCTCGAGCTCGTCGAGCTGGAGGTCCGCGAGCTGCTTACGAAGTACGAGTTTCCCGGCGACGACATTCCGGTCATCCAGGTCTCCGCACTGAAGGCGCTCGAGGGCGATGCGGAGTGGACGCCGAAGATCCTCGAGCTCATGGCCGCGGTCGACTCGTACATCCCCGAGCCCGTCCGCGACGTCGACAAGCCGTTTCTCATGCCGATCGAGGACGTGTTCACGATCACCGGCCGCGGCACCGTCGTGACCGGTCGTATCGAGCAGGGCAAGATGTCGGTCGGCGAAGAGGTCGAGATCGTCGGCATCCACCCGGAGACGGTGAAGACCGTCGTCACCGGCCTCGAGATGTTCCTGAAGACGCTTGATTTCGCCCAGGCGGGCGACAACGCCGGCGCGCTCCTTCGCGGCATCAAGCGCGAGGAGGTCGAGCGCGGCCAGGTGCTCGCCAAGCCGGGGAGCATCACCCCGCACACGCACTTCAAGGCCGAGGTCTACGTCCTCTCGAAGGACGAGGGCGGGCGCCACACCCCGTTCTTCAACGGGTACCGGCCGCAGTTCTACTTCCGAACGACGGACGTGACCGGCTCCATCGCGCTGCCGGAAGGCCAGGAGATGGTCATGCCTGGTGACAACACGAACATGGAGATCAACCTCATTCAGCCGATCGCAATGGACCAGGGCCTCCGCTTCGCGATTCGCGAGGGCGGGCGCACCGTCGGTGCCGGCGTCGTCACGGAGATCATCGCGTAGGGCGAGGCAACTCGCCCCTACGCAGCTCATACCCATATGGCGCAACAGAAGATCCGCATCCGACTGAAGGGCTACGACCACCAGCAGGTGGACCGCTCCGCGTCCCAGATCGTGGAGACGGCGCAACGAACCGGGGCCACCATCACCGGGCCGGTCCCGCTGCCGACGGAGAAGAACGTCTACTGCGTGATCCGCAGCCCGTTCAAGGACAAGGACTCGCGTGAGCACTTCGAGGTGCGCACGCACAAGCGTCTGATCGACATCCACAGCCCCACCCCGAAGACGGTCGACTCGCTGATGCGCCTCGACCTTCCAGCCGGGGTGGATATCGAGATCAAGCTATGACGCAATCGCTGTACCCGGTTTCCGCTGGGGAAACCTCCCGGTTTCCCCAGCCCCCTTCCACTGTCCGCTGACGCGGGCAGGCGGCCACGCCGCCAGATCAAGCTCTAGGACCGAAACGTGAAAGGCATCCTCGGAAAAAAGCTCGGCATGAGCCAGGTATTCGACCCCGACTCGGGGGCGATGACTGCCGTGACCGTGATCCAGGCCGGCCCGTGCCCGGTCGTGCAGATCAAGACGGCCGATGCGGACGGGTACGACGCGGTGCAGCTTGCGTTCGAGGAGGTCGCAGAGCGGAAGCTCTCGAAGGCCGAGATCGGCCATCTGAAGAAGGCCGGCTTCGGTCCGCATCGACACATTGTCGAGCTGCGAGGCGAGATCGCCCTCGAGGTCGGCGAGACGATCACCGTCGAGGCTTTCGAGCCGGGTGATCGGATCAAGGTTTCGGGTATCTCGATCGGGAAGGGGTTCCAGGGCACCATCAAGCGCCATGGGTTCACGCGTGGGCCCGTCTCGCACGGCTCGCACAACGTCCGCAAGCCGGGATCGATCGGCGCTTCTGCGTATCCGTCGCGCGTGTTCAAGGGGATGCGGATGTCCGGACGCATGGGCGGCACTCGCGTGACTCAGCCGGGCCTCGTCGTGCACGAGGTCGATCCCGAGCGCAACCTCCTGCTCGTCCGAGGCTCGATTCCAGGCCCGGCGAGCGGTCTGGTGGAGATCCGGAGCGCGTGATGGCCAGTGCGCCCAAGGCACCCGTGATCGGCGGCACGAAGCAGCAGGAGGTCTCTCTCGAAGCCTCCGTCTTCGCGGTCGACGTCAAGCCCCACCTGCTCCACGAAACGGTCCGGGCCGAGCTGAACGCAGCCCGCGCCGGGACGCGTGGCGCGAAGAGTCGTGGTCTGGTAGCCGGTGGCCGCGCGAAGCCCTGGCGCCAGAAGGGCACCGGGCGCGCACGCGCCGGCACAACCCGTGCGCCTCACTGGACTGGCGGTGGAGTTGCGTTCCCGCCGGGTATGCGTAGCTTCGAGGTCAAGGTCAATCGCAAGGCGCGCCGCGCCGCGCTGCGGGGTGCACTCAGCGATCACGCTGCCAACGGCACGCTCGCGATCCTCGACGGATCCGGCTTCGAATCGCCCTCCACGCGGAAAGCTGCCGACCTGCTCTCCGGCTGGGGCGATCGTCCGACTCTCGTCGTCGTGACGGAAGAAGAAGAGGTTCTCGTCAAGTCGTTTCGGAACCTCGACAGAGTCCTCGTGACCGCTCCCAGCGAGCTCGAGGTAGCTTCGCTTCTGTGGGCGCGCTCGCTGGTCGTCAGCGAGGCGGCTCTGCCGCTCGTGCTCGGTCGGGCCGGCGCTGCAGAGGAGGAGTCGTCATGAGCCTTCATCCTAACCAAGTCCTTCTGGCACCCGTCGTCTCGGAGAAGAGCTACTCGCTCATCACCGATCGCAAGTACACGTTCAAGGTGCACGAGGACGCGCACAAGACCCAGATTCGCCAAGCAGTCGAAGAGCTCTTCGAAGTGAAGGTCCAGAGCGTGAACGTCGTCAAGGTGCAGTCGAAGCCGAAACGCCGCGGATTCAGCCAGGGCCGCCGGCCGGGCTGGAAGAAGGCGATCGTCCAGCTCAGGGAAGGCCACGAGATCGAGATCTTCGAGGGAGCTTCTGTCTGATGGCACTCAAGAAGTACAAGCCGACGAGCCCGGGTCGCCGCTTCATGGCAGTGTCCGGCTTCGAGGACATCACCAAGTCCGAGCCCGAGAAGTCGCTCCTCGAGCCGCTCACGAAGAAGGGCGGGCGCAACAACCGCGGTCGCATCACGACGCGCCATCAGGGAGGCGGCCACAAGAGGCGCTTCCGCACGATCGATTTCAAGCGAACGAAGGACGGGGTTCCGGCGAAGGTTGCGGCGATCGAGTACGACCCCAACCGGTCGGCTCGGATCGCGCTGCTCCACTACGCCGACGGCGCGAAGGCCTACATCCTCGCTCCCGCCCGGCTACGCGTCGGCTCCGTCGTGGAGTCCGGCCCGGAGGCGGACATCAAGCCCGGGAACGCCCTCCCGCTCGCCAACATCCCGACTGGCACGCTCGTCCACTCGGTCGAGCTCAAGCCGGGCCAGGGCGGCCGCATGGCCCGCTCTGCGGGCTCGTCGGTACAGCTCGTCGCCAAGGACGGAGATCACGGTGTGCTGCGACTTCCCTCGGGTGAGCTGCGCCGCGTGCTCCTCACGTGCCGCGCGACCGTCGGGCAGGTCGGTAACACGGATCACGCCAACCAGTCGAGCGGCAAAGCCGGCCGGAGCCGTTGGCTCGGGAAGCGCCCGACCGTGCGCGGCTCGGCCATGAACCCGGTCGATCACCCGCATGGCGGCGGTGAGGGCAAGTCGAAGGGCGGGCGGCATCCAGTGACCCCGTGGGGCGTTCCCACGCTCGGGAAGCGCACACGCCGCAAGCACAAGGAGTCCGACAAGCTGATCGTCCGCGGCCGCCGCCGCGGCAAGGAGAGGAAACGTTAAGTGCTCCTCGAGGCAATGTCATCCGCGCCCCTGCCGGCTGCAAAGCGGCGCCAGGCCGCGTCCTCAGTCGCGTCCATATCTATTGATATGGACGCTCCCTGCGTCCTTGCCTGGCTTGCTTTTCGCTCGGCATGGGCACGTCAACATCACCTCAAGGAGCACTCGTGAGCAGGTCTTCCAAGAAAGGGCCTTTCATCCAGGACCGGCTACTCAGCCGGGTCGAGGCCATGAACGCAACCGGGGAGAAGCGGATGATCCGCACCTGGTCGCGCGCCTCGACGATCTTCCCCGACATGGTCGGCCACACGATCGCGGTCCACGACGGCCGCAAGCACGTTCCGGTCTTCGTGACCGAGCAGATGGTCGGTCACAAGCTCGGCGAGTTCGCACCGACCCGGACCTTCCGCGGTCACGCGGGCGACCGGGCGACACAGATCAAGAGACGCTGATGGCTGCGACTGCCGACGACATCCAGAGGGTCCGCGCACAGGCCAAGTGGGTGCGCACGTCCGCGCGCAAGGCGCGACTCGTGCTCGACCACATCCGCGGGCGGAGTGTTCCCGAGGCCCGCACCATCCTGGCCTTCACGCAGCGAGCGGCGGCGACGGACATCGAGAAGGTGCTTCGCTCAGCTGTCGCGAACGCCGAGGCGAACCACGGCCTCGACGGCGACGATCTCGTGGTCGAGGTGGCCTACGCCGACGAGGGGCCGACGCTCAAGCGCTGGAAGCCTCGCGCGCGCGGTCGCGTCAACAGGATTCGCAAGCGCACATGTCACGTCACGCTCGTTCTCGCCGAACGGCCGCAACTGGATACGCCCAAGCGCCGGCGCACGACGCCGACCGCCGAGAAGGCGGCTCCCGAGGCCGCTGCAGAGTCGAAGCCGAAGGCGACGACGCGACGACGTAAGAAGGAGGCTGTTGCCTGATGGGCCAGAAGGTGCATCCCGGCGGGTTCCGCGTCGGCGTCATCCATGACTGGAAGTCGAACTGGTGGACCGGGAAGGCGGAGTTCTCGGAGTATCTGCTCGAGGATGTCCGCATCCGCAAACACATCCTCGGCAAGCTCTCGCATGCGGGCCTCTCCGACATCCTGATCCGCAAGGACAAGCAGCGGATCACCGTTGACATCTACACCGCTCGCCCCGGCATCGTGATCGGCAAGTCCGGCGTCGAGGTCGATGCGCTGCGCCGCGAGCTCCACGCGATCACGAAGAAGAACGTCCACATCAACATCAACGAGATCAAGCGACCCGAGCTCGATGCGAAGCTCGTCGCCCAGTCGATCGCCGAGCAGCTCGAGAACCGTGTCAGCTTCCGGCGGGCGATGAAGCGCTCGCTTGCTTCTGCGATGCGCTCTGGCGCTCAGGGAATCAAGATCACCGCAGCGGGGCGGCTGGGCGGCGGCGAGATGAGCCGCCGCGAGATGTACTCGGAAGGCCGCGTACCGCTGCACACGATTCGCGCCGACATCGACTACGGCCAGGCCGAGGCGACGACGACCTTCGGGAAGATCGGCGTCAAGGTCTGGGTCAACAAGGGCGAGATCATGCCCGAGGGTTACGAGGCACCCGGTGCTCGTGACGGGCGCCTTGGTGACCAGGACCAGGCTCGGCGTCGACGCGGCGCTTCGTCCGAGGGCCTCGGCGCGTCTCGGGAGGGCCGCGGCCGAGCTGTCGACCGCGAAGGACTCGGCCTTGCTCCGCGTCGCAAGCGCGGACAGCGCCCTGCCGGCGGTCGGCCAGGGCAGCGGCCACGCAGAGACTTGACCGCAGGACCTCCTGCTCCCGAGACGGAGGCACCCGCAGCTGAGCCCGAGGTGCAGGTCGAGGTCGTACCGGAGACGACGCCTGAACCGGCGGCGGAGTCGACGCCCGAGGTGACCACTCCGGCAGAGGGCGATAGCTGATGCTGATGCCGCGCAAGACGATGCACCGCCGCCATCACCGCGGTCGCCGCAGGGGGACGGCGAAGGGCCAGACCACGGTCCAGTTCGGGGACTTCGGACTCAAGGCGCTCGAGGCCGGATGGGTCACGAACCGTCAGATCGAGGCTGCGCGCATCGCGGCGACGAGGAAGATTCGCAGGACCGGAAAGGTCTGGATCAACCTCTTCCCGGACAAGCCGGTCACCAAGAAGCCCGCAGAGACCCGCATGGGCTCGGGCAAAGGCTCGCCCGAGGGCTGGGTGGCCGTCGTCAAGCCGGGACGCGTGATGTTCGAGCTGGCCGGCGTGCCCGAGCCGCTGGCGAAGGAAGCGCTTCGCCTGGCCGGACAAAAACTGCCGCTCAAGACGAAGTTCGTGAAGCGGGAGGCTGATCTCTTTGAGAGCTAGAGAATTGCGATCCCTTACCGACGACGAGCTCGACCGGAAGATGGCCGAGACGCGCCAGGAGCTCTTCAACCTTCATTTCCAGACTGCAACGGGCGTGCTCGAGAACAGCGCGCGCCTGCGGCATGCCAAGCGGGAGATCGCCCGCATCCTGACCGTCCAGCACGAGCGTGAACGAGGAAAGACACATGCCTGACGAGAACGAGAACATGAGCGAGACCGAAGAGAGTCAAGACGCCGAGGCGATCGAGGAGTCCGTGCCGGAGGCGGTCGAGCCTACGGCCGAAGCCGAGGTCGTCGACGAGGCCGGTGCGCCGGAAGCTGGCGAAGATGCCGAGATCGCAGAGGATCCGGTAGAGCCAGAGGCGGAGCCATTGGCCGCGGAGGCCGAGCCGGAGGCAGAAGTTGCGGAGCCAGAGGTCGAGCATGACGTGCCCGAAGAGCCTGCGGAGCCGGAAGTCGAGTCAGAGCCGATGGCTGCGGAAGCCGAGCCGGGTGTCGAGGTGGAGCCGGCCGCGGAGCCCGCCGCCGAGGCGGAGGAAGCCCAGCCGGCCGAGGACGCCACTGAGCCCGTCGCGGCGGCGGCAGCAGCCCCTGCGCGCAAGAAGAAGAAGCGGCTGCCACGAGCTCTTCGTCCCCAACGGACGAAGACGAAGCGGGAGAAGCCGACAGAACGAAAGGCGATCACCCGTCTGCCGAAGCCGGAGCATGCCCGCGGCAGGCGTCAGGAGCGCCAGGGCACGGTCGTGTCCTCGAGTGCCGACAAGACGATCGTCGTTCGTGTCGACGTGGCGAAAGTGCACCCGATGTACAAGAAGGTCGTCAAGCGGAGCTCGAGGTTCCACGCACACGACGAGGAGAACCAGGCGAAGGTGGGCGACGTCGTCCGCATCGTCGAGACGCGCCCGCTCTCGCGGCTGAAGCGCTGGCGCCTGCAGGAGATCGTGGAGGCCGCCAAGTAATGACGGTCGACTCCCGCCCATCCCGCGACTGCATGCGCGCTGCAACTCCGCGCATCGCGTCCTCGGTCGCACCCGTACCCTCCAGGTACGAGCGCTTCCTGCGTCCTTGCGCTGCTTGCGTTTCGCGGCCTGCGGGCACGACCTGCGCGGGAGGCGACCTGTGATCCAGCAGGAGTCACGACTCCGGGTCGCGGACAACACGGGAGCGCGCGAGCTCCTGTGTATCCGCGTGCTCGGCGGCTCGCACCGGCGCTATGCCCGGGTGGGTGATGTGATCATTGCTACCGTGAAGACGGCCACGCCTCAGGGCGCGGTCAAGAAGGGCGAGGTCGTGCGGGCGGTCGTCGTCCGAACGAAGAAGCCCTACAGCCGAAACGACGGCACGCTCATCGGGTTCGACGAGAACGCCGCCGTCCTCATCGACACGCAAGCCAACCCGCGCGGGACACGTATCTTCGGGCCCGTCGCGCGGGAGCTTCGCGAGAAGAACTTCATGAAGATCGTCTCACTCGCGCCGGAGGTTCTCTGAATGGCCACGAAAATGAAAGTCAAGAAGGGCGACATGGTGCAGATCATCACCGGCAAGGACCGCGGAAAGCGCGGTCGGGTGATCGAAGCGCGCCCGTCTGAGCGTCGCGTCATCGTCGAGAACCTCAACGTCGCCAAGCGGCATACCCGCCCGCGTCCGATCCGAGACTCCTCACGGATGGGCGGCGCCCAGGTGGTCCCCGGAGGCATCCTCGACAAGCCGGCCCCCGTGCCGGTGTCGAACGTCATGGTCGTGTGCCCCGTATGCGGCAATCCGACGCGCGTCGCCATGACCGAGAAGGAAATCAAGGGCGCGACCGTCCGCGTGCGCGTCTGCAAGCGTGAGGGCTGCCGCCAGGAGATCGACAAGTGACCGCCGCGCCGACCGTGGAGACGTACGTGCCGCGTCTCAAGGTGCGATACGAGAGCGAGATCCGCCCGGCGCTCCAGGAGGAGCTCGGCGTGTCCTCCGTCATGCAGGTCCCCCGGGTGACCAAGGTCACGCTGAACATGGGCGTCGGCGACGCGAAGACGGACGCGAAGGCGCTCGACGCGGCCATCGACGAGCTCACGGTGATCTCTGGGCAGCGGGCGCAGGTTCGTCGCGCGACGAAGTCGATCGCAAGCTTCAAGCTGCGCGAAGGAATGCCCGTCGGTGCGCGCGTGACGCTGCGCGGAGCGCGAATGTACGAGTTCCTCGACCGGCTCGCGTCGATCGCGCTACCTCGTATCCGGGACTTCCGAGGGCTCGACCCCGGATCGTTCGACGGTCGAGGCAACTACTCCATCGGCATACGAGAGCAGATCATCTTTCCCGAGGTCGACTACGACAAGGTGCCGTCGATCCGCGGGCTCGACATCGCGATCACCACATCGGCGACGTCGGACGAGCACGGGCGCGCCCTGCTGGGCGCTCTCGGCTTGCCGTTCGCCGCTTCGAGAAGGGAAGCCTGAGAAGTGCTCCGTCAAGCGCTCTCATCCCTACCTCTGGCGGCTGCAAAGCGTCGCCATGCGGCGTCCTCAGTCGTGCCCATATCCACTGATATGGGCACTCCCTGCGTCCTTGCCTGGCTCGCTTTTCGCGCGCCAGAGGCAGGGCAAGAGCACTTGAAGGAGCACTGATGGCCAAGAAGTCGCTCGTCGTCAAGCAACAGCGCGGGTCCAAGTACAAGGTGCGGGCCTACACGCGTTGCACCCGGTGCGGCCGGCCGCGCGCGGTCTACCAAAAGTTCGGGGTGTGCCGAATCTGCCTGCGCGAGCTCGCGCATCAGGGCGCGATCCCCGGGATGACGAAGTCGAGTTGGTAGGAAGGACGAGAGATGCTCACTGATCCCATCGCGGACATGCTGACCCGTATCCGCAACGCGAACCGCGCGTTGCACGACTCGGCGTCGATGCCTACCTCCCGTGTGAAGGAGGAGATCGCCCGCATCCTCAAAGACGAGGGGTACATCAAGGACTACCGTGTCGTCGACGCGACGGACCACAAGGGCCAGCCGCTCCCGTACCGCATGCTCGTCGTCGAATTGAAGTTCGCGCGCGACCGCCGGCGCGTCATCACCGACCTCAAACGTGTCTCCAAGCCGGGCCGGCGCGTCTACGCTCGCAAGGACCGGCTTCCGCGCGTGCTCGGAGGCCTCGGCACGGCAATCATGTCCACCTCGACCGGGATGATCACCCACCGCCAGGCCGCCGAGCGCGGCGTCGGCGGCGAGGTGATCGCCTTCGTCTGGTAAGGCGTTTGCTGGCGCAAACGCCGTACAGGAAAGCGAAATGAGCAGAATCGGAAGACGTCCAATCGAATTGCCGGCCGGAGTCATGGTCGCGCTCTCGCCTGGGCGCGTGCAGGTGAACGGGCCACGCGGCGAGCTCACGCAGGTGGTGCCCGCGCGCATGCAGATCGAGAAGACCGAATCCGAGATCGTCGTGACACGGCCGACCGAGCGCGGCGACGATCGCGCCCTCCACGGGCTCACGCGGACCTTGATCGCGAACATGGTCGAGGGCGTTACGAACGGCTTCGAGAAGCATCTCGAGATCCAAGGCGTCGGGTACCGCGCGCAGCTCAAGGGGACCGATCTCGAGCTTGCAGTCGGCTACTCGCATCCTGTCGTCGTCAAGCCCCGCAAAGGGATCTCGTTCGACGTTCCGACCCCGACCCAGATCGTGGTCAAGGGAATCGACAAGCAAATGGTCGGCCAGACCGCAGCCGAGGTCCGGAAGGTACGACCACCCGAGCCGTACAAGGGCAAAGGAATCCGTTACCGCGACGAGCAGGTTCGCAGGAAGGTCGGGAAGCGCGCATGAGCAACGCTCGCCTCCAGTGTCGCGTTGACGGGGGAAACTCCTGTTTCCCCCGCGACCCCCTTCCTCCTGAGTCCGCGTCGCGGACAAGGCGCTCCGCGCCTTCCCCACACCCCTCCCCGCTCATCGGCTGGAGGCCGGCCGATGAGCGTCATGACCAAGCGTCAAGCGCGCCTCCGACGCCATCGCCGGGTTCGCGCGAAGGTCGCAGGCACCGCCGTCCGGCCTCGCCTTACCGTCTTCCGCTCGAATCGCGGCATTTTCGCGCAGCTCATCGACGATGAAACCGCTCGGACGCTTGCTGCCGCGAGCTGGCAGTCGGTCGGCAAGATGTCCGGCTCGAAGTCCGATCAGGCGAATGCCGTCGGCAAGGCGCTTGCCGCCGCCGCGAAGACGGCCGGGATCGAGCGGTGCGTCTTCGATCGCGGCGGCTATCTGTACCACGGACGCGTGAAAGCCCTCGCCGAGGGCGCGCGCGAAGGAGGGCTCCAGTTTTGAGCACGACCGAAGTTGCCGAGTCCCGCGAGCTCAAGGAGCGGGTCATCGAGATCAACCGCGTCGCCAAGGTCGTCAAGGGCGGTAGACGGTTCTCCTTCACTGCGCTTGTCGTCATCGGCGACGAGGTGGATCGCGTCGGCCTGGGATACGGCAAGGCCCGCGAGGTCCCGCTCGCGATCTCGAAGGCAGTCGAGGATGCGCGCAAGAACCTGTTCACCGTGCCGAAGCACGGGCAGACGATCACACACGAGATCGTGGGTCGGTTCGACGCCGCGCGCGTCGTACTGCGCCCGGCAAGCGAAGGAACCGGCGTGATCGCCGGCGGAGGCGTTCGCGCCGTCCTCGAGCTCGCCGGGATTCGCGACGTGCTTTCGAAGAGCATCGGGACGACGACCCCGATCAACATGACGCGCGCAACGGTCAACGGGCTCCAACGCCTGGTGCGACCGGAGGACGTCGCCCAGCTCCGCGGCAAGACGATCGCCGAAGTTCTGCCCGTGTCCCAAGCGGCGCGAGCGGCAGCGGAAGCGCGGAAGGCCGAGAGCGCCGAGGCCGACGAGCCGCCCGCAGAAGAGATCCCAGAGTGAGCGCACTCAAGATCACGCAGGTACGCAGCACGATCGGCCAATCCGACCGCCACATCGGCACCATCCGCGCGCTCGGTCTGGGCAAGATCGGGCGAAGTGCGCAGCACAAGGACTCCCCTCAGCTACAGGGGATGCTGCGGCAGGTCCGACACCTGGTCCGGATCGACGGCGGGGAGCACTAAGAGCGATGAGCGACGAGCTGAACCTCTCCAATCTCAAGCCGGCCCAAGAGCGCAAGGACCGCAAGCGCATCGGACGCGGCCTCGGCTCCGGCAAGGGGCGCTACTCGGGGCGCGGGATCAAAGGCCAGAAGTCGAGGTCGGGCTCGAACAAGATGCCTGCGGGTTTCGAGGGCGGCCAGATGCCGATCGACATGCGCATCGGCAAGCTGCGCGGGAACACGTCTGCGGACGCGATGCCTATCGGCCCGTTTCGCACGTACAACCAGCCGGTCAACGTCGGTGACCTCGAGCAGCGCTTCGAGATCGGCGCTGACGTCACACTCGAGGCGCTCAAGGCCGCGGGGCTCGTACGCAAGCTTTCGGTCGACGTGAAGGTGCTCGGTGAAGGCGAGCTGACGAAGAAGCTCTCGGTCACCGCGCACTCGTTCTCGAAGTCGGCGATCGAGAAGATCGAGGCTGCCGGCGGGACGGTCGTCCGGCTCCGTGAGCCGGTCGAGCGGAAGAAGAAGCGGCATAAGGCAGCAGCACCGGTCACCGAGGAGCCCGAGGTCGACACGACGACCGACGTGGACGCCGAGGCACCGCCGGACGAGCCCGCTGATGCCGGCGACGAGGCGACCGAAGGCTGATGTTCTCCTGGCTCGCGAACGCATGGCGGGTCCCCGAGCTCCGGCAGCGTGTGCTGTTCACGGCCATGATCCTCGCGGTCTACCGGCTCGGATCGTGGATTCCGGCGCCAGGCGTCGACTCACAGACGATCGAGGACTACTTCGCGGGTCGCGGCGACACGATCCTCGGCCTGCTCAACCTCTTCTCGGGAGGCGCGCTCTCGCAATTCTCCCTCTTCGCGCTCGGGATCATGCCGTACGTCACGGCTTCGATCATCGTGCAGCTGATGACGGTCGTCATCCCGCGGCTCGGCGAGCTGCAAAAAGAGGGCGAGGCCGGCTACGCGAAGATCACGCAGTACACCCGCTACCTCACGGTCGTGCTGGCGGCGCTCCAGGCGACCGGCTACGCGTTCCTCTTCCGCAACCAGGGTGCGCTCCAGGCGGGCGCCGGCGAGCTGATCCTCATCATCGTGTCGCTCACGGCGGGCACCGTCCTGCTCATGTGGATGGGCGAGCTCATCACCAAGCGCGGCGTCGGCAACGGGATCTCGATTCTGATCTTCGCCTCCATCCTGGTCGGCGCTCCGATCGGAATCGCCGCTTGGTGGAACGGCGGCCCGATGGAGAAGCTCTTCTTCCCGCTGATCGCCGTCGGGATCACCGCCGCTGTGGTGTTCGTACAGGAGGGACAGCGGCGGATACCGATCCAGTACGCCAAGCGCATGGTGGGCCGGAGAATGACAACGGGTGGATCCACGTATCTCCCACTGCGCGTGAACATGGCAGGCGTCATCCCGATCATCTTCGCGGCAGCCATCCTCGCGTTCCCGCCGACGATGGCTCAGTACTTCCCGACGACACAGGACTTCGTGAACAACTATTTCCAGCCCGGCGACTGGATCTACCTGCTGATCGAGGGACTGCTGATCGTGATCTTCACGTACTTCTACACCGCGGTCCAGTTCAATCCCGTCGACCAGGCTGACAACCTACGCCGCTACGGCGGGTATATCCCGGGCATTCGACCTGGACCTCCGACAGCCCAGTATCTCGACCGGGTCCTTTCGCGCTTGACGCTTCCGGGATCGCTCTTCCTGGCTGCCGTCGCGGTTCTCCCGAGCCTGTTCATCGCCTACGGCGGATTTTCGCAGGCGAGCGCAGGAGCGCTTGGAGGAACGTCGGTGCTGATCGCCGTCGGTGTCGCGCTCGACACCATGCGCCAGATGGAGTCGCAGATGATGATGCGCTCCTACGAGGGCTTCCTCAAGTAGGAGCGGGGCTTGCCTCGCCCTGACAAAGCGAAGAAGTCATGAGGATCCTGATTCTTGGCCCGCAAGGCTCGGGCAAGGGCACGCAGGCGAAGAGCATCGCCTCCCTGCACGACACCCCGCACGTGGCGACCGGCGACATCCTGCGCACCGCGGTGTCCGAGGGAACTGCGCTCGGTCGACGCGTGCATCCGATTCTCGAACGTGGCGACCTCGTTCCCGACGAGCTCATGGTCGATCTGATCCGCGAGCGCCTTGCCGACGAGGACGGGTTCGTGCTCGACGGGTTCCCGCGGACGGTGCCCCAAGCCGAGGCACTGGACACGATGCTGGACGAGATCGGAAAGCCGCTCGACGCCGTGATCCTGCTCATGGTGTCCGATGAGGTCGCGACGGCCCGCCTGCAGGGCACGCGCGCTGGCGGAAGGTCGTGCAGACGACTCGCCGGAGGCCATTCGAAATCGGCTTCGGCTCTACCACGAGCTCACGGAGCCGGTCGTCGAGCGCTATCGCGCCGACGGAACGCTCGTCGCTGTAGATGGTGACCGGGCGATCCCCGAGGTCGCAGCCACGATCGAGGAAGCGCTGGCGCAGGTGGGGGCCCGCTCGTGATCATCCGCAAGAGCCCGCGTGAGATCGACAAGATGGCGGCGGCCGGTGCACTCGTCGCGCAGACGATTGCGCACGTCGGCGAGCTGCTCACACCAGGTGTCACAACTGAACAGCTCGACAGCGCGGCGGGTGCGTTCATCCGCGAGCACGGCGGCATCCCGACCTCGGAGGGATACAAGGGTTATCCCAAGGCGATCTGCATCTCCGCGAACGACGTGGTCGTTCACGGCATCCCCGACGAGTACGTCGTCCGCGAGGGCGATCTGGTCACGATCGACGTCGGCGTGACGCTCGATGGCTACATCGCCGACAGCGCGTACACGTTCGGGGTGGGGGAGATCGAGCTCGAGTCGCAGAAGCTGCTCGACGCCGCGCAGGACGCGCTCGCTGCAGGAATCGCGGAAGCCGTCGTCGGAAACCATGTCGGTGACGTCTCACACGCGATCCAGGAGGTCGTCGAAGGAGCCGGCTTCTCCGTGGTCCGGAGCCTCGTCGGCCACGGTGTCGGTCGCCATTACCACGAGGATCCGCATATCCCCAACTTCGGCGAGCCCGGCCGAGGGCCTCGCCTTTCCGAGGGGATGACGATCGCGATCGAGCCGATGATCACCGCCGGCGACCCGGAAGTGCTCGTACTGGACGACGGCTGGACGATTCGGACGGTGGACGGATCCATGTCGGTGCACTTCGAGCACACCGTCGCGATCACCGAGGATGGTCCTCGGATTCTCACCCCCCGGGTCGGGGTGGCGTCAAGAGGCGGTGTGGTACGATGAGCGGCCGCGGCGCGTGGCTGCACGCTTGCGCCGCCGTTCCTCAGAGGAAAACCAACTACCGAAAGGCGTCGCCTGTACGAGGTTGAGGCTGGGCACGGAAGTGGCAGTCAAGGAAGACAAGATCGAGATCGAAGGCGAGGTGGTCGAAGCTCTGCCCAGCACCATGTTTCGGGTACAGCTCGACAACGGCCACAGCGTCCTCGCCCGCATCTCCGGAAAGATGCGCAAGCACTACATCCGCATCCTTCCCGGCGACCGCGTCAAGGTCGAGCTCTCTCCTTACGACCTCACCCGAGGCCGCATCACCTTTCGGATGAAGTGACCGGAGCCGTTATGAAAGTTCGTCCGTCCGTCAAACCTATGTGTGAGCGCTGCCGCGTAATCAAGCGGCACGGTCGCACCATCGTCATCTGCACGAACCCCCGGCACAAGCAAAGGCAGGGCTGAACCAAGGTGGCACGCATCGCAGGCGTCAATCTCCCAACGCAGAAGCGGCTCGAGATCGGGCTGACGTACATCTACGGCATCGGCCGCTCGACCTCTCAGAAGATCCTCCGCGAGCTCGAGCTCGATCCCAACCAGAAGGTTCGCGACCTGACCGACGAAGAGGTCACGAAGCTCCGGGGGTATATCGACTCGGACCTCGAGGTCGAGGGCGACCTTCGACGCGAACGCGGTCAGGCGATAAAGCGGTTGACCGAGATTGGCAGTTACCGCGGGATCCGGCACCGGCGTGGCCTCCCCGTAAGGGGTCAGCGCACGAAGACGAACGCGCGCTCGCGCAAGGGCGCGAAGAAGACCGTCGGACGCGGTAAGAAGGCGGCAGCCAAGTAATGGCGCCTCCTCGCAGGTCCGCCACTCGGGGTCGCACACGACGCCGGGTGCGGAAGAACATCGCCATCGGCCAGGCGCACATCAAGACCTCGTTCAACAACACGATCGTCACGCTCACGGACAGCGAGGGCAACGTCATCGTCTGGGAGTCGGCCGGGTCGGCTGGATTCAAGGGATCTCGTAAGTCCACACCCTTCGCAGCGCAGGTAACGGCGGACAACGCCGCGCGCAAGGGGATGGAGCACGGGTTGCAGAAGGTCGAGGTGTTCGTCAAGGGCCCGGGCTCCGGTCGCGAGACCGCCATCCGCTCGTTGCAGGCCGCAGGCCTCGAGATCCTCGGCGTCAAGGACGTCACCCCGCAGGCCCACAACGGCGTTCGCCAGCGCAAGCGGAGGCGGGTCTAATGGCCAGGGATCTCGGACCGAAGTGCCGTCTCTGTCGTCGCGAGGGCCTGAAGCTCTTCCTCAAGGGCGAGCGATGCCTGACCGAGAAGTGTGCCGTCGAGCGTCGGAGCTATCCACCGGGCGAGCATGGTCGCGGGCGCATCAAGCAGAGCCAGTATCTGCTCCAGCTTCGTGAGAAGCAGAAGGCGCGACGTTACTACGGCCTGCTCGAGAAGCAGTTCCGCTCGACGTACGAAAAGGCGGCGCGAGGCCTCGGTGCACCGGGCGAGAACCTCCTCCGGATGCTCGAGACGCGCCTCGACAACGTCGTCTACCGGCTTGGCTTTGCAGGTTCTCGGGCGCAGGCGCGGCAGCTCGTTCGCCACGGCCATTTTCAGGTCAACGGGCGCCGGGTCAATATCCCGAGTTACGGTGTCCGGCCGAACGACGTGATCGCGCTGAAGCACGGGAGCTCGGTGGAGCAGCTCGTCCGCGACGCGACGGATCTCACCGCTTCGGTCGCTCCCTGGCTCCAGGCCGACCACGATGGCCTGACCGGAACTGTGCTCAAGTGGCCCGAGCGCGACGAGATCGATGCTCCAGTGCAGGAATCGCTCATCGTCGAGCTCTACTCGAAGTAACACCCTCACCCACAGGGAAAGGATTGGACTTGGCAGTTCGAACCAGCTTGATGGATTTCCAGATCCCGAGAATCGTCCACGAGGAGGCCGACGACCATCGCGGCGTCTTCGCGATCGAGCCGCTCGACCGCGGCTTCGGACACACCTTCGGGAACTCGCTTCGCCGCGTGCTGCTCTCCTCACTCGAGGGCGCGGCCGTGACCGCCGTGAAGATCGAGGGCGTCGCCCACGAGTTCACGACCCTGAACGGCGTCCGCGAGGACGTCACCGACATCATCCTCAACCTCAAGAACCTCATCGTCCTCCTCCATGGCGCTTCGCCCGAGATCGAGGTCTACATCTCGAAGAAGGGCGCGGGAGTTGTGACGGCCGCCGACATCGAGGCACCCGCCGATCTCGAGATCCTCAACCCGGAGCTCGAAATCGCCCACGTCTCGGACAAGGGCAAGCTCGAGATGACTCTCACCGTCGGACGCGGCCGCGGTTACGTTCCGGCCGAGCTGAACCGCGGTCCGGAGACGACGATCGGCGTCATCCCGATCGACTCCATCTTCTCGCCGGTGCGACGGGTGGCGTACGAGGTCGAAGCCGCCCGCGTCGGACAGAGGACGGACTACGACAAGCTCGTCCTCGACGTCACGACCGACGGCTCGCTCGACCCGCGTGATGCCATCGGGCAGGCGGCCGAGATCCTCATCCGTCAGCTCGCGATCTTCACCGACATCGACTCGATCGAAGGGCTCGGCGAGACCGCGGCGGAGACTGCAGCCGAGGCGCCCGTCATGCACGGGATGGAGAACTTCCCGATCGAGGAGCTCGAGCTCGGCGTTCGCTCGTACAACTGCTTGAAGCGTGTCGGGATCGAGACGATCGGCGATCTCACCTCCAAGTCGGAGAACGAGCTCGTCGCGATCCCGAACTTCGGTCGCAAGTCGATCGAGGAGGTCCGCTCGGCGCTCGGCGCGCACGGCCTCACGCTCAAGGGCGAGGACATCGGCTAAGGATGCGGCACCAGCGATCCGGCAAGAAGCTCGGGCGGACTCCCGCCCATCGCAAGGCGCTCTACTCGAATCTCGCGGGCGCCTTGATCGAGCATGGCCGGATCTCCACGACGGAAGCCAAGGCGAAGGCCGTCAAGCCCTTCGCCGAGAAGATGATCACATTGGGCAAGCGCGGCGATCTCCATGCCCGTAGGCAGGCGCTCGCCGCGCTTCGCTCGAACGACGTCGTGCACCGACTGTTCGCGGACGTCGCCCCTCGATTCGCCGACAGGCCGGGCGGCTACACGCGCATCGTGAAGCTCGGCATGCGCCAGGGCGACGCCGCTGAGATGGTCTACCTCGAGCTCGTCGACTACGAGCCCGCCGTGACGCCGCTCGCGGTTGCGCGCGCTGCGCGCGAAGAAACCGCTCCCGCGGAAACGTAGACACCCGTGCCGGCGGGGGTACGCTCGGTGCGTGCTCTTTCTCATCGGCGTTTTCCTGGCAATCTTCGTTCTCCCCTCTCCTTGGGGGCTCGTCGCAGTCGCTGTCGGGGCAGCGCTGGACATCGCCGAGACCTTCGTGTTCATCTGGTGGTCGAAGCGGCGCAAGGCGACCGTGGGTGTCGACTCGCTCGTCGGCAAGTCGGGCGTGGCGGTCGGCGAGCTCTGGCCGGAGGGGCAGGTGAAGGTCAACGGCGAGATCTGGAAGGCGCGGTGCGACGGGGGATGCGAGGCGGGCACTGCGATCGTCGTTCGCCGGGTCGAAGGCTTGATGCTCGAGGTAGAGCCGGCCTAAGTGCTCCCGCCGCAAATACGCCGCACTTCGCGCCGCTGCGAACGCTTCGCATGCCGTCGTCCTCAGTCGCGCCAATATTCGAATATTGGCGCTCCCTGCGTCCTGGGCCTGCTCGGTTCTCGCCGGCGAATCACGACCGTATCTACGACGGGAAGCACTAGGTGAAGTGCGTCGTCACGGGAGCCCTGCTCGTCGTCCTGGCTGTTGTGTCCGGTGCAGGAGCGGCGCCCCATGACTGGGAGACGCGTGCGCCGATGCCTATTCCGAGAACCGAGGTCGCGGCGGCCACCGTCGGCAACGAGATCGTCGTTCTCGGCGGGCTCTACGATCGATGGTGGCGCCTCGCGGCGCGCCGACGCGTATTCGCCCGCGCGAGATACCTGGAGGCGTCTGCCGGACATCCCGATCGGCGTGCATCACTCGATCGCCGTCGGTGCGGGCGGGCGGCTCTACGTCATCGGCGGGTACACGGCGGCCGGTGGGCTGTTGCGGACGGCATTCGTCCTCGAACGCGGTAGGTGGCGCTCGCTTCCTCGCATGCCGTTCCCGCGCGCGGCGGCGGGAGCCGGCGCGGCCGGGCGCAGGATC
Source organism: uncultured Thermoleophilia bacterium (assembly GCA_963827525.1). Lineage (GTDB taxonomy): Bacteria > Actinomycetota > Thermoleophilia > Gaiellales > Gaiellaceae > GMQP-bins7. Next base: position 618 of record CAWHBH010000008.1, on the reverse strand, counting down.
ATCGTCGCGGGTGGGATCGGCGCAGGTCGCCGGCTCGCCCGGAACGCCCTGTCGTTCGACCTTGTCACGAACCGGTGGTCGGTCATCGCAGGCCCCACGCCGCGAGAGCACCTGGGAGTAACGTCGCTTGCCGGCACCGTCTACGCGGTCGGCGGTCGAACTGCCGGCCTCGACACCAACCTCCTCGACTTCGAGAGCTACAGGCCGGGCGACCGCGCCTGGCGCAAGCTCTCACCCGTCCCAGATCCCCGCGGAGGCACAGGCGCAGCGGCTCTCTCGGGCGTGATCGTCTCTGTCGGCGGCGAGGAGCCTGCGGGGACGATCGCCGAGGTTCTGGCGTACCGAGTAGCAGACCGGCGCTGGGTGGAGCTCGACGACCTACCGACCCCGCGCCACGGCGTCGGCGTCGCCGCTTTCGGTGGTCGCGTATTCGTCATCGGCGGAGGACCGGAGCCTGGCCTAACCGTCAGCGCGGCCAACGAAGCGCTGGCGATCTCGCGCTAGAGGCGTGATCGGAACACGTGGCCCAGATGACGGCCACGACGCCGAGAGGTCGCCCTCTCGCGCGCGCCATGATGTCACGTCGTGAAGCTCTCACTCACGCTCCAGTACGACGGA
>CAWHBH010000007.1:0-16896 GCA_963827525.1 uncultured Thermoleophilia bacterium | reverse complement strand
TGGTAGGGCTCGTGTCCCGCGACTCGATGATCGGCGTCGCCCAGCCGGCGACACCAGCGCCACTCGTGGCATCGCCCTCGGAGGATCTAAGCCGCTCTGAGCACGACCTCGATTGCCGTGCCGCGCCCCGGCGCGGACGTGAAGCTCAGATGTCCGTCGATCGCCTCGGCCCGAAGCCGCATGTTGGCGACACCCTGTCCGGACGCCGCGTCCGCTTCGTCGAAGCCGATCCCGTCGTCAGATACCGATACGACGCGCCGCCCGCCTTGCTGCGAGATGGAGACCTCGACGTGCCCGGCTCGGGAATGGCGGCGAGCGTTCCCCAACCCCTCCTGGACTATCCGGAACACCTCTATCTGCTCGTCTGGCGCGAGCCGTACCTGGGGATCCACATCGAGCTCGACGTCGAGCTCCCCATCAGCAGTGAGAACCTCGACGTACCGGCGGAGAGCCGAGTCGAACCTCGCCGACCCTCCTGCCGACGAGAGCGCGAGAACGGCAAACCGGGCCTCCTGCTGGGCTGCAGTCGATGCCTGCTTGAGCCGGGGGAGGACCTGTTCCAGCGGGGCGCCCGATTCGAGCATGCTGACCTGCGTCGAGATCGCGAAGAGATACTGGGCAAGCCCGTCGTGGATCTCGCGCGCTACGCGGGCCCGTTCGTCCGCGACCGCGCGGCCGAACTCGGCCTCGGAGATCGCGCGCCACACGCCGACGAGCAGAATTCCATAGGCGACGACACGGAGAAAGTCACCCTGGAGGACATAGTCGCTCGACACCAGCGGCGTGAGGACGAGATGCAGGTCGGCGAAGAGCGCAAGCGTCGCCGCAAGACACATCCAGCTGTCCAGATCGCGGCCATAGCGCCTGTAGCGCAGGCCGAAGCCAATCAGGGCTACCAGCCAGAGGGAAGCGAGCACGGCAGCCGCTAGCCGAACGTACGAGCCCGCGACGACGCCGACCTCGAGCGGATCGGCTCTCCACTCTGGACCACTAGCCCCGACGGCTACGACTGCGAGCACGAGCCCGACGCCCACGCCCATGGCCAGAAGAGAGCGACGGCGCGCCGACATGCGTCCGTCGACGTAGGGGGCGAGCGCGATCAGCCCAGCCCCGAGGAGCTGCGCGCCGACGAATGCCCATGCCGCGTCCGGAGTCAACGAGCCTCCGCCGAGCACGGGGACCAGGCTGAAGGCGACGGTGCCGAGAGCGATGCTCCAGAACCCGGCGGCGAGCAGCAGGTCGAGAGTGCGGCCGTCGACGAGGAAGCGCACGGATGCGAGCACGCAGACGATGAGCGCGACCACGGCGACCGCGGAGTCGAACGCGAGCCTGGCGTCGTGGAGCTCGTACGCGGACTGCAGCGACTCGCTCGCCGCAAACAGTGCGGTTCCGGAGGCGAGGAGACCGACGAGCAGAATCTCGCCCATGAGCCACGATCGGTATTTCTCGGCCCGAACGTTGTCCACGGTTCCCTTGTCGGCACGGGGAGTCGTGCCGATAAGAAGGGGGCGTGGCCGAGCGAATCTTGATCGTCGACGACCACCCGCTGACCAGGGACGCCCTCGCGGCGCTGCTCGCGCAGCAGGGATTCGACGTAGTGGGCGCTGCCGAGGACGGAGAACGCGCGATCGTCCAGGCCGAAACCCTTCAGCCCGACCTTGTGCTGCTCGATCTCACGATGCCCGGAATGGACGGGCTCACCGCGCTTCCACAGATCCGCGAGCAGGTGCCGACGTGCGAGATCGTCGTGCTCACCGCCTCCGACGCGGAGGAGAACCTGCTTGCAGCGATCCGCGCAGGGGCGTCCGGGTATCTCCTCAAGACCGAGCCTCCCGAGCAGATCGCCACCTTCCTCCGCGGTGTCGCGCGAGGCGACGCAGCACTTTCCGGAGGCGTCGCGCGACGCCTGCTCGACCGCGTTCGCGAAGGAGGAAGGCTGGACGGCATCCCCGAGGCGATCACCCGCGCCCTCTCTGCTCGGGAGGTCGAAGTGCTGCTCCTCCTGGACGAGCACCTCGGTACTAATGAGATCGCAGAGCGGCTCTTCATCTCCGAGCACACGGTCCGGTCTCACGTCAAGAACCTCCTGAAGAAGCTCGGCGTATCCTCGCGCCGCGAGGCGCTCGAACGGCTCGAGGCGGCGCGAGGCTAGCTCAGCACCGAGGTCTGACCTCACGGGTCTGACCCGTCAGAGCACCACTACCCCTCGGCTGAGAAGCCCTCGAGCGCCGCTTCGACCAGCGCGGGGAGGGTCTCGAGGTTGTAGCCACCCTCCAGAACTGCCGCGACTCGGGGTGCGAGCGCTCCGCAGCGCCGGCCGAGCTCACGGAATCCGGCTGCACTGACCTCCATCTGGGCCAGTGGATCCTCGGAATGGGCATCGAAGCCTGCCGATACGAGCAGGAGATCCGGCTCGAACGCACGGACTGACGGCTCGACGAGCTCGCCGAACGCTTGCATGTAATCGGAATCGCCCGATCCCGCAGCCAGCGGAACATTGAGGGTGTGCTCGTAGCTCGACCCAGGGCCGCCTGTCCCCGGCCAGAGCGGCCACTGGTGCAGCGAGATCATGAGCACTGACGAGTCCTCGCGGAAAATTGCCTCGGTGCCGTTCCCGTGGTGAACGTCGAAATCGATGATCGCGACCCGTGTACGCCCGAGCGCCTCTTGTGCATGGCGTGCCGCGATCGCGACGTTGTTGAAGATGCAGAAGCCCATGGAGGACGCAACAAGCGCGTGGTGGCCGGGTGGACGAACGAGCGCGAATCCGCCGGTCTCGGCCGCCTGAATCGCGCAGCCCGCGGCGAGGCGCGCCGCCTCTGGCGTGGTTGCATCGGCGGCGGTGTCCGCGTCGAGCCACACCTCCTCGTGAATCGCATCCACGGCGTCGATGTACGTGCCTTTGTGAACACGCTCGATGTGCGCGCGCTCGGCAGGCTGTCCGGTGACGAACACGGGGAAGCGGTCATGAAGCCTCGCGAGCCTCTGCGGGATCTCCAAATACTCAGGATCGCTGGGCGAGTGCAGACGAGCGAACGCGGAATGGCTGATCACGTCCACGTGCTCGCCTCCTCGAACCTGCCGGCGACGCCCGGGAGCCCGATCCGGCGGGCGTGCTCGGCGGCGGCTGGCCAGTCGGGCGTGACGTCCGGGAGGTCAGGAAGCGGTGCAGCTCGATCCATTGTCGCAATGCGCCGGTAGAGGCGAAGCAGCTCTGCCTCCGCTGCGAATCGGCCATCCGCAAGCATCGCCTCGAGCGACTCGAACTGGCTGAGGAGATCGGCGGCTCGCTTCTCCCCTACTCCGCGCGCGCCTGGGATCCGGTCCGAGGGATCGCCCCGTAGGGCGATGAAGTCCGGGACCTGCTAGGGGTCCACGCTGTAGCGTTCACGGACCTCGGCTGGGCCGATACGCGCCGGAGCAGCTCCGCGCACGGGTTGGAGGATTGTCGTCTGCGTACTCGCCAGCTGAAAGGCATCCCGGTCCGACGTTGCCACGAGGACTTCACCGCCAGCCTTCTCCTCGCTTTCGACAGCGGCCGCGAGGAAGTCATCGGCCTCGTAGCCCTTCTCCTTCGCACAGGCAAACCCGGCCGAAGCGACTAAGGCCGGAAGGAGGTCGAGCTGCTCGAGCAGCTCCGCGTCGAAGACGCGGCCCGCTTGATAGCTCTCGAGTGCGGTGTGCCGGTAGGTCGGCGAATCGAGCGTGTCCCACGCGACGAGAATTGTTCGCGGGCGCTCGTCTTGCCAGAGACGCAACAGCATGTTCGTGAACCCGATGAGCGCGTTTCCCGGCCCGCCGTCAGTCCGGCGCATCGTCTTCGGCAGCGCGTGGTACGCGCGATGGGCGAACGAGTCGCCGTCCAGCACGAGCAAAGGCCTCACGAAAGCGAGTGCTCCAGCTCGGCGATCGCTTCCTGCAAGCGATCGGTCGCGACCTGCGCCGCGTCTGCCGGAGAGAGGCTGGAGAGATCGTCGAGCTCGATTGGACGGCCGTACGCCACTCGGAGCGGCCCAAGCCGGGCAAGCCGATCCGTTCCGGTGATACCGGCCGGAACGAGCGGTACGCCGGCCTCGAGCGCGATGCGCGCCGCGCCCGTATGCCACCGCGCCTCGTATTTCTTACGCAGACCCTTCCTCCGGCGCGTGCCTTCCGGGAACATCACGACCACGTGCCCCTCCTTCGCGAGCGCGACAGCGGTGTCCATAGCCTCCTCGTCCCGCTCGCCCCGACGCACGCGAAAGCCGCCTCCCGCCGTGATGACCGCACCAAGGGGGAACCAGAAAAGCTCCGACTTGGCCATGAAGCGAAAGAAGCGACGCGGGAAGAAAGCGAGCGCAAGTGGCCACGGGTCGAAGTTCGACAAATGGTTCGCGGCGACTACGAAGCCGCCGTCTCGTGGAACGTTTGCGATCCCGTTGGCTTTGTGACGAAACAGCGTCTTGAGAACCGGCCAGCTGAGCGCTGCGACGAGGTAGTAGAACCAGCTCGGGCGATGTGGTCGGGCCACGCAGCGCAGTATCGCGAGATTGCGACGCTCGACCGCAGCGTGAGCGCTCGGCTCGGGCCGTCGTAGCCGTTCAGCTTGAACCGAGCGCTAAGGTGTTCCGCCAATGCCGAAGAGCCTCGTCATCGTCGAATCGCCCGCCAAGGCGCGGACCATCGCCGGCTACCTCGGCGGCGACTTCGCCGTGGAGTCCAGCGTGGGGCACATCCGGGATCTGCCCGACCGCGCTTCCGACGTCCCCGAAGCACAGCGGAAGCGGTTCGGCGCCCTCGGGGTCGACGTTTCCAAGGGTTTCGAGCCGTACTACGTGATCGATCCGGGGAAGAAGAAGATCGTCACCGAGCTCAAGAAGCATCTCGCCGGCGCCGACGAGCTCCTGCTCGCGACAGACGAGGATCGAGAAGGCGAGGCGATCGCCTGGCATCTCGTCGAGGTCCTGAAGCCGAAGGTTCCGGTCCGCCGCATGGTCTTTCATGAGATCACGAACGAAGCGATCGCCAGGGCGCTCCACGAGACGCGGAGCATCGACAAGCGCCTCGTGGACGCTCAGGAGACGCGGCGGATCCTGGACCGCCTCTACGGCTACGAGGTGTCACCCGTCCTGTGGAAGAAGGTGACTCGCGGGCTCTCCGCCGGGCGTGTCCAATCGGTGGCAACCCGTCTCGTCGTCGAGCGCGAACGCGAGCGGATGGCATTCACGTCCGCCGAGTACTGGGATCTCGTTGCCACGTTCGATCCTGGTGCCTTCGAAGCTCGTCTCCTCGCAGTCAATGGCGCGCGGATCGCCCAGGGGCGCGACTTCGCCGCATCGGGGGCGCTCCGCGAGGACTCCCTCGTTCGGCTCGACGAGGAGGAGGCGAAATCGCTCGCCGCACGGCTCGAGGATGCGGAGTTCCGAGTCCGCTCGGTCGACGAGCGGCCGTACCGACGCAAGCCGGCTGCTCCCTTCAGGACGGCGACTCTGCAGCAGGAAGCCAGCCGAAAGCTGCGCTTCTCGGCCCAGACGACGATGCGCGTGGCGCAGCGGCTCTACGAAGCCGGATACATCACCTACATGCGCACGGACTCGACCACACTTTCCGAATCCGCTCTCGAAGCTGCGCGAACGCAAGTACGCGAGCTGTTCGGAGACGATTTCGTGCCCGAGAAGCCCCGCCGCTATGGGCGAGCAGTGGCGAACGCACAGGAGGCGCACGAGGCAATCCGGCCGGCCGGTGACTCGTTCCGCACACCAAAGGACCTCCAGCGAGAGCTAGGCCGCGACGAGCATGCGCTGTACGAGCTCGTCTGGAAGCGGACCCTCGCCTCGCAGATGGAGGACGCGCGAGGTCAGACCGTGTCTGTGCGAATCGCGGGAACCAGCTCGACGGGCGAAGACGCCGAATTCGGGGCATCAGGGACGGTGATCACGTTCCGAGGCTTCCTTGCCGCCTACGAGCCCGGTCGCGACGAGCCCTCCGCGGACGACGAGGAGCGAGTCCTCCCGCAGCTGACAGTCGGAGAGGACGTGTTGGCCACCGCGCTCGAGCCCGAGGGGCACACGACGATGCCCCCGGCGCGCTACACGGAGCCAACACTCGTAAAGGCACTCGAGGAACGGGGGATCGGACGCCCCTCGACGTATGCCGCGATCCTCTCGACGATCGTCGACCGGGGTTACGTCTTCAAGAAGGCGACGGCACTCGTCCCGACGTTCGTCGCCTTCGCCGTCGTCAACCTGCTCGAGCGTCATTTCGCGCAGCTCGTCGACTTCGACTTCACCGCACGGATGGAAGACGACCTCGACCGGATCGCCGCCGGAGGAGAGGAGCGAGTCGACTGGCTGACGAAGTTCTACTTCGGCAACGGGGACGACCCCGGTCTCCATCAGCTCGTCACCGATCACCTGGACGAGATCGATGCTCGCGCCGTCAACTCCATCGCGATTCCAGGAAGCGACGCCGTCGTGCGCGTGGGCCGTTATGGCCCGTACCTCGAGCATGGGGAGCAACGCGCGAGCCTCCCCGCGGACGTAGCGCCTGACGAGCTGACTCCCACCAAGGTCGAGGAGCTCCTGTCCCAGCCCGACAGTCGCTCGCTCGGCACGGACCCGAAGAGCGGCAACGAGCTCGTCGTTCGCACCGGTCGGTACGGCCCTTACGTCACGGAGGTCTTGCCGGAGGGCGCGGACACGAAACCGCGAACCGCGTCGTTGTTCGCATCGATGTCACCCGACACGGTCTCGCTGGACGACGCGCTCAAACTCCTTTCTCTCCCCCGCGTTGTCGGTGAGATCGACGGCGACGAAGTGACCGCGCAGAACGGCCGCTACGGGCCCTACGTGAAGAAAGGGGCGGAGTCTCGGTCGCTCGAGACCGAAGCGCAGCTGTTCACGGTGACACTCGAAGAAGCGCTCGCTCTCCTCGCGCAACCGCCACGGCGGAGGGGCAGAAAGGGAGCTGCGAGCGGGCCGCTCAAGGAGCTCGGCGCCGATCCGACCAGCGGCCGCCCGATCGTCGTCCGCGACGGGCGGTTCGGGCCCTATGTCACGGACGGTGAGACGAACGCGAGCCTGCGGCGCGGGGACTCACCGGACGGCGTCACTCTCGAGCGGGCGACCGAGCTCCTCGCAGAAAGACGCGCTAAGAGCACGTAAAGGCTTTGCGAAGGGGGTTTTCGCCGTCCGCCGGAACGGTCATGATCTAACTTGCCTGAGGCGACGGACGTCTCAGGTTACGTGGGCCTACGGGCTCCGAGCGTTTACGCCGTGAACCGCTTGGGCATTAGAAGCGGAATACAACAGCAAGGCGGGAGCGTTTCGAGCTTGTGACGCACAGTCGTCGACATATCACGCTGGAATACGACCGAAAGCCGCCGTAAACTCCGTAAGTTTGTTACTTCCCATCAGGAAGCTCGAAAGGACTGAAACACGAACTTGACGCAGAACCAGCTGATCGATCTGTTCGAGTCGGAGCATGTAAAGGCTCTGATCGAACGCGCCGAGGAGCACGGGGGCCAGCTTGAGGCGCCCGAGCTCGAGGCGTTCGTGCTCGAGCATGACATCGGCGAGGAAGACGCCGAGCTGCTCCAGCGCGAGCTCGAGGCGCACAACATCGAGATCACGCAGCCCGACGTCGACGCCGAGAAGGAGGAGGCCGCGGCCCAGAAGTACGAGGCCGGAGCCGTATCTGGCGCAGCCGACAGCCTCCAGCTCTTCCTGGCGGACGTCGGTCGCCACAAGCTCCTCACCGCTGCGGAAGAGGTTTCGCTCGCCAAGCGGATCGAGCGTGGCGACCCCGTGGCAAAGCGCGTGATGATCGAGTCGAACCTTCGACTCGTCGTCTCCATCGCAAAGGGCTACCGCGGGCTCGGCGTGCCGTTCCTCGATCTGATTCAGGAAGGAACGCTCGGCCTCAACCGCGCAGTCGAGAAGTTCGACTGGCGGCGCGGGTTCAAGTTCTCGACATACGCAACCTGGTGGATTCGCCAGTCCGTCCAGCGCGCGGTCGCGAATCACGCGCGGACGATCCGCGTGCCCGTGCACGTCGTCGAGCGACAGCAGAAGCTGTCCCGCGCTGCACGTCGGCTCGAGGTCGAGCTGGGGCGCGAGGCGACCAAGCAAGAGCTCGCGGAAGCGACCGGACTGCCGATTCAGCACGTCGAGGAGGCGCTCGGTGCCGCCCACGCGTCGGTCTCGCTGAACCAGACGGTCGGCGCCGACGACGAGGGTGAGCTCGGAGACCTTTTCGCCGACCGCGAAGCGGCCGACCCGTTCGACGAGGCGGAGGAGTCGCTCCGCCGACAGAGCATCCGGCGTGCGCTCGACGCTCTCCCCGAGCGCGAGCGGCGGATCCTCGAGCTCCGCTTTGGTTTCGAGGGCGAGCCGTGGACGCTCGAGGCGATCGGCCACGAGCTCGACCTGACGCGCGAGCGCGTAAGGCAGCTCGAAGGGCAGGCGCTCAAGCGCCTCGAGGCCCTACGTGATCTAGCAGGCCTCGCGGCCTGACGCGATCTCGCCGGCTTGGCCGCGTAGTCGCCAACGACACCAGTCACGTAACGAACGGCCCCGACATTCGGGGCCGTTCGTCGTCTGAGTTAATAGCGGCCGGTAGTAAGCTCCTGCGGTTCGCTCCGATATCGAGGGAAAGGAAGGGAAGGAATGCGCAAAATTCTCAGTGCTGCTGGGGTGCTCGTCATGCTCGCACTGCTAGTGGCCGCGGTGGCGTCGGGGTCAGCCGAGAGACAGGCGCAGACCAGCACGCTGGTCTTCGCCGCTTCGGCGGAGCCGACGTCGCTCGACTCGCCCTTTATCTCCGACGGCGAGTCGCTGCGCTCTACGTACCAGATCTATGAGGGTCTGATCAAGCAGGTCCCTGGAACGGTGACGCTTGCTCCCGGTCTGGCGACGGCTTGGAAGTCGTCCAATAACGGCAGGACGTTCACGTTCACGTTGCGCCGCGGCGTGACGTTCCATGACGGGACCGCGTTCAACGCCGCGGCCGTCTGCGCGAACTTCAACCGTTGGTACAACTTCAAGGGCGCTCAGGCAAACCCGTCGGCGTCGTACTACTACAACGCCATCTTCAAGGGCTTCAAGTCGAAGGACCGGGGCAAGGCGCTGTATAGAAGCTGCGCGGCGAACGGCCAGTACACGGCCGTCGTTCGACTCACGCGTGTCTATGGCCCGTTCCTGAACGTGCTGACGAACGGCGCCTTCTTCATGCAGAGCCCGGCCGCAATGGCCAGGTATGGCGCCAACAAGGGTCGCGTCACTTCTGACGGCGTCTACGTTCCGACTGGGCAGTGGGGTGTGCCTGGCGGAAACGCCGTTGGCACCGGCCCCTTCAAGCTCGTGTCGTGGAAGATCGGCGACAAGATCGAGTTCTCTCGGAACGACTCCTATTGGGGTCGAAGGGCGGGCATCAGCCGGCTGATCATCCGCGCGATCGCGGACAACACGGCACGCTTGCAGGCACTGCAGACCGGCGAGATCCAGGGGTACGACAACGTCGCGCCCTCGGACATCAGGACGATCACGAGGAACAGCAAGCTGAAGATCGCAAACCGGCCGCCGTTCAACGTCGGCTACGTGGGGATCAACCAGGCGGAGGAGCCCTTCAATCAGCTCGCCGTCCGGAAGGCGCTCGCCTACGCTCTCGACCGCGCCGGAGTCGTGCGGTCGCTCTACTCGGGCCGCGGCACGGTGGCGAAGGAGTTCCAGCCGCCAAGCCTCCTGTTCGGCTACTCGAACAACGTGCCCACGTACGAGTACAGCCCGGCCAAGGCTCGCGCTGCGCTCACCGCAGCTGGGCTCACGCTGCCGGTCGAGGTCGAGTTCATCTACCCGACCGACGTGACGCGTCCGTACATGCCGGACCCGAAGCGGAACTTCCAGGCGTTCTCCGCGAGTCTCGAGAACTCGGGATTCAAGGTGACGGCCAAGAGTGCGCCTTGGAGCCCGGATTACCTAGGTCAGGTCCAGGCCGGCGAGGCTGGAGCGCTCTTCATGCTCGGGTGGACGGGTGACTACGGCGATCCGACGACGTTCCTCGATGGCATCTTCGCGGCCAAGCAGTTCGGCCTCGAGAACGCCCTGGGGAACAGGTTCTACGCGATGATTGCCAAGGCGGCCGCCGAGGCGAACCCGGCAAAGCGGAGCGCACAGTACAAGGCAATCCACAACTTCATCATGAGAAACGTGCTGGCCGTGCCGTACGTGCACACGCGGCCGGCGCTCGGGTTTGCCCGGAACGTTCAGGGCTTCGTGGCGAGCCCGGTGTTGAACGACTCGTTCGCGAGCGTTCGGATCAGCGGCTAGGCAGGCATAGCTGAAGAGCCGACGGGCGGAAACCTAAGTTGCTTCGGTTTACCGTCCGTCGGCTCCTCCTGCTCGTCCCGATCCTGCTCGGGCTCTCGATCCTCGTGTTCGTGTGGATCCGAGCCCTCCCTGGCTCGCCGGCAGAGGCAATCCTGGGCGAGCGTGCGACCGAGCAGGCAGTTGCAGAAGCTCGAGAACAGTACGGGCTCGACGACCCGATCTACGTCCAGTACGTGCGCTACCTCCAGAGTCTTGCCGAGGGCGACCTCGGCGCGAGCGCTTATTCGCACAGGCTGGTCACCGACGAGATCCGGGAGCGATTCCCGGCGACCATCGAGCTTGCCCTCATGGCAATGCTCTTCGCGATGGCCGTGGGCGTCCCGCTCGGGTTCTACGCGGCAAAGCGCCACGGCGGGGCGTTCGACCACTTCAGCTTGTTCGCGTCGCTGATCGGCGTCTCGATTCCGATCTTCTTCCTCGCGATCCTCCTCAAGTACGGGTTCGCGGTGAAACTCCAATGGCTGCCCAGTGTTGGCCGGCAAGACGTTCTCATCACCGCCGAACACCCGACCAACTTCTACGTCCTCGACGGGATCATTACCGGCAACTGGAACGCCGCCTGGGACGCGACGAAGCACCTGATCCTTCCCGCGATCGCACTCGGGTCGATTCCCCTCGCGATCATCGCGCGGATCACGCGCGCGTCGGTGCTGGACGTGCAGAACGAGGACTATGTGAGGACGGCCAGAGCAAAGGGTCTGCCCCCACGCACTGTCGACCGGGGCCATGTCTTTCGCAACGCGATGCTGCCCGTTGTCACCGTGATCGGGCTCCAGGCCGGCCTATTGCTTTCGGGAGCGATTCTCACCGAGACGGTATTCGCGTTCCCGGGAATGGGCACCTGGGTGCAGGAGGCGATCAAGCACCGCGACTACCCGGTTCTCCAGGGCGGGATCCTCTTCATCGCGGTCGTCGTCGTCCTCATCAACCTCTTCGTTGACATCGCCTACGGCTTCCTCGACCCGCGGATCAGGCTGTCCGGGAGATAGCGATGTCAATCGCCGAGATCACCGAGGTCACGCTCGAGCAGAACCCACCGACCGGACTCATCCGCGACGCGTTTCGCAGGATGCTGCGGAACCCAGGTGCCGTCTTCGGCCTCTTCGTGATCGGCTTCTTCATCTTCGTCGCCGTATTTGCTCCACTGCTCGCCCCGTACGACCCGCAGGAGCAGAATCTCGCCGCGATCGAGCAGGGGTGCTGCCCGGGTCCGTCTCGAGAGCACCTGCTCGGTGTCGACGATCTGGGTCGCGACGAGCTCTCACGGCTCATCTACGGTGCGCGCTATTCACTCCTCATCGGGATCGTCGCGGTAACCGTCGGCCTCACTCTCGGCATGATCCTCGGCTCGTCGGCAGGCTACTTCCGACGGCTCGACACCCCGATCATGAGGTTCATGGACATCATGCTCGCGATTCCGGGTTTCCTGATGGCCATCGGGATCGTCGCGCTCTTCGGCGGCGGCGGGCTGCTCCAGGTCATGATCGCGATCGGGATCGTGAACGTCCCGATCTTCGCGCGGCTGATGCGAGGATCGATCCTCGGACAACGCGAGACCGACTACGTGCTCGCGGCACGCGCGGTCGGCGTCCCGAGCCGGAGCATCCTGGGCTCGCACATCATGCCGAACGCGATCTCACCCGTCATCGTCGCGGGGACTCTTGCGCTCGCGACGTCGATCATCGACGCAGCTGGTCTCGGGTTCCTCGGCCTCGGCCCGCAGGATCCGGCAACCCCCGAGTGGGGCACGATGCTCACCGACACGGTGAAGTACCTCGACTCTCAGCCGATGCTCGCGATTCTCCCGGGCCTTGCGATCGTCATCATCGTCATGGGGTTCAACCTCGTGGGCGACGGACTGCGCGAGGCTCTCGATCCGAAGTTGCGCGGACGTGTCTGAGCCGCTCCTCTCGGTCGACGGATTGCGCGTCGAGTTCACGACCGAGCGCGGGACGATCTATGCGGTCAATGACATCTCGTTCTCGATCGGGAAGGGCGAGACGCTCGGAATCGTCGGCGAGTCGGGCTGCGGAAAGAGCGTCACTTCACTCGCTCTCCTGGGCCTCTTGGCCCGCGCTGGCCGCGTGGCGGCCGGCTCCGTGATGTTCGCCGGACGAGATCTTCTGAAAATGTCGGGCCGGGAGCTCCGCGGTGTGCGCGGCAAAGAGATCGCAATGATCTTCCAGGATCCGATGACGAGCCTGAACCCGGTCCACACAATCGGCGGGCAGATTCGCGAGGCGCTCACGACTCACTTCGACATGTCGACCCGCGAAGCCAACGCGCGAGTCGTCGAGCTTCTCGACCAGGTGGGGATACCGAGCGCGAGATCGCGTGTCGGGGACTATCCGCATCAGTTCTCAGGCGGAATGCGCCAGCGGGCAATGATCGCAATGGCGCTCGCGTGCGAGCCGAAGCTCCTCATCGCCGACGAGCCGACAACGGCCCTCGATGTGACGATTCAGGCGCAGATCCTCGACCTTCTGCGCACGCTGGTCACGGAACGCGGAACCGCGCTCATGTTGATCACGCACGACCTGGGAGTTGTCGCGGGCATGTGCGAACGCGTGAACGTCATGTACGCGGGGACGTTCGTCGAGACCGGTACCGCAGATCAGGTGTTCGCGCAGCCACGCCACCCCTACGCGCTCGGCCTCCTCCAGAGCGTCCCACGCCTCGATGTCGGGCGGCAGCTCGCGCTGCACCCGATTCCCGGCCAACCCCGGAACATGCTGAACCGGCCGACTGCCTGTCCGTTCGCTCCCCGCTGCCGATTCCGTCTGGAGGTCTGCACACAGGAGCTCCCGGAACTGACCTCACATGGGCACGACCACAAGGCTGCGTGCTTCAACCCCGTGGCGCCGGACGAATGGCAGCGAATCCGGGCGGGCGGGCACGCAGCGTGACGAACGGAAGCGACGGGCGGACGCTCGTCGAGATCGACGATCTCCGCGTGTGGTTTCCAATTCGCAGCGGGATCTTGCTCGACCGACACGTTGGAGACGTAAAAGCGGTGGACGGCGTGACGCTGACGATCGAGCGTGGCGAGACGCTGGGACTCGTCGGTGAATCTGGCTGTGGGAAATCGACGCTGGGCAGAGCCCTCATTCGCCTCTACGAGCCCACGTCCGGACGGATCGTTTTCGACGGGAAGGACATCACGTCCGCGTCGGACCGAGAAATGCGAGACGTCCGTCGGCGCATGCAGATGGTTTTCCAGGATCCGTACGCGTCCCTCAATCCCCGGCACTCCGTCGGCCGCATGGTGGGTGAGCCGCTGCGGGTTCACGGAATCGCGTCCGGGAAGGAGATCACGGCTCGCGTACAACAACTGCTCGAAGTCGTGGGACTCCCGGCCGACGCGGTCGACCGCTACCCACATGAGTTCTCGGGTGGCCAGCGCCAGCGCATCGGTCTGGCTCGCGCGCTCGCGCTCAATCCCGAACTTGTCGTCTGCGACGAGCCGGTCTCCGCTCTCGACGTGTCGATTCAGGCGCAGATCGTGAACCTGCTCGAGAAGCTCCAGTCGGAGCTCGGGCTGACCTATCTCTTCATTGCGCACGACCTGGCTGTCGTTCGCCACATCTCGAACCGCATAGCCGTGATGTACCTCGGCAAGGTCGTCGAGGTCGCGCCCGCGGACGACCTGTACGACAACCCACTGCACCCGTACACGATCACCCTGCTCTCGGCGATTCCGATCCCGGATCCAGCGGTCGAGAAGCATCGTCGGGCTATCCGTGTCCAGGGCGACCTGCCGAGCCCGGCCAACCCGCCGGCGGCGTGTCGGTTCCATACGCGGTGCCCGTTTGTTCAGCCGACGCGGTGCGCCGAGGACGAACCCGTGTTACGGAAGCTCGAAGGCCATCTCGTAGCGTGTCACTACGCAGAGGACATCAAGGCAGGCCGGATCGCGCCCGCTGAGCGAGTCGTCTGACACCTGCGCGGACTCCCCCTTTCGAGCGAAACCCACCCGCGTGATCTAAAGCGGGGCAGCGCGAGCGCCGATACCGGAAACGTGGACGCCGCTGAGCGTAAGGAGATCCTGAACCGGTATCGGGACCACAGCCGCAGATTCGAGGCGGCCGCGGCACGCCGAAGCTCGCGTCGGCACGGGGCGGTGATTCCGTTCACCCCTCCGACGACGCGCGAGGTCGGCCAGGACCCTACGGCACGAGAGATCGAGGTGCTTCAACTCGTCGCGGATGGACTAGTCAACCGCGAGATCGGCGAACGCCTCTTCCTGTCCGAAGAGACGGTGAAATCGCACGTCCGACACCTGCTTGCGAAGCTTCAATCGCGAAGCAGAGCCCACGCCGTAGCGGTTGGCTTCCGGCGTGGGCTCATTGCGTAGCTACACAGACCCGTCAGCATCCCATTCCTCCATCCGGGCCGTTCCCTCGGGGTTACCCCCGAAAGAGGGATGCCCACCACCGGCGGAGAACCGAGGATGCGACGGAACTACCAGATCTTCTGACCTCTGGGCATAGGCAATGACTCCTCGATTGGGAACTGACGGCACCCGCATGGTATACCCCGTTCGAGGGATAGTTCAAGGGTTGCTGAAACTGGGTGGACCACCAGCCGCAGCGACAGACCCTCGCGTATGTGGCGTTCCTGGTAGCGACCGCATTCATGACAGCGGTTGCCTTGTTCGCCGCGGGTTACACGCTGGGCCCTCCGTTGACCGTGTGTGCACTGGCCATTGCGGCAGCTGTTGCTGAACGAATCAGCGTTCGCTTCACCGTCACTCAGCGTGGACTAACCAAAACCCATGAACAGTCGATCTCGCTCCTTCCGACCCTCTTCGCAGCAGTACTCTTCGGCCCTCTTGCCGCCGCCGCCGTGGGTGCGGCGTCGATGCTCGGCGATCCAGAGCTCATCTCGCGTGGTGACCGCGATCGCGCCCCGAGACTGAAGTGGGCGACATACACGAGCACGCGCCTCATCGGTGGCGCCGCCATGGGTCTTGCCGCGCAGGCGACTATCGCTGCTATCCCTTCCGAGTTTGGAGGTCTCGTCGCCGCCTCGATCGTCGGCGCTGTGATTGGAGAGAGCCTCGATGTTCTCTTCGCCGCATTTACGGCGCGTGTCCGTGGAAGACCGATTCAAGACTCGATTCGCTCGTCCGTGCCCATCGTCTTGTTGTCAGCTCCGGTCTATGCGCCAGTTGTTGCGCTGCTTGCATTCATGTACGTCAGAGTCTCGCCATGGACTCTTGCGCTCTTCCTAGTCCCGGCGATGGCCGCCCAGCGCCTCTACGGCCTCTACCAGGAACAGAGGCGCCTTGCGGATGACCTTTCAACCGTAAACGAAACACTTGAGCGCGCGAACCTCCAGTTCGCGGCAGCGTTGATTGCCACACTCGACGCGCGAGACCGCTATACCGCCGGTCACTCCGCCGCGGTCGCGATCTACTCGCGCGACATAGCCGAACGCATGGGTTTGGCAACGGAGATCCAGGAACACGCATACCTCTGTGGGCTCGTCCACGACATCGGGAAGATCGGGCTCCCGCCCGGCCTACTCGAAAAACCGGGTGCTCTCACATTGGAGGAGCGGCGGCAGATGCAGGAGCACTCGGCAATCGGGGAACGAATCCTCGCCCATGTCGACGAGTACTCGGAGATCGCCACGGTTGTCCGACACCATCACGAGCGCATCGACGGACAGGGATATCCTGACGGACGAGTCGACGAAGACATCCCGCTCGTCTCGCGCATCATCGCGGTCGCCGACGCCTACAACGCGATGACCTCGGATCGCCCGTACCGCGATGCGATGCCGAGCCGTGTGGCTCGACTTCGGCTCGCGCAGGCAGTGGACAGCCAGTTCGACACGGCAGTGGTAGCTGCGTTCGAGGCTATCCTCGCCAGTGCCGCAGAGGACTACCGGCTAGCACAGCGTCGCGACTTCCGCGAGTTCGCCCAGAGCGCTCACGACGACTCGTCGTCGGACGAGACGACGTCAGTCGCCAACGTCGCCTGATCGGCGCGTTCAAGCATCGCCTGAACGGCGAGGGCAGTGCGCGAGCGCGGCCCGAGCTTGTCGTAGATGTGCTGCGCGTGCACCTTGACTGTCGACTCCTCGATGTAAAGCAACTTCGCAATCTCGCGATTCGACAGCCGCTCGATGAGCAACTCGTAGACCTCGCGTTCACGTCGTGACAGATTGTTGCGCGGATCGCCGCCAGTAAAAATCGACTGGCCGACCGCTCGCGCCAGGTCCTCATCCCCGACGGACCGGATGACGCCAACAAGTCGATCGCGTTGTAACGAAGCGCGCAAGAGAATCGTCAGCAGCTCAGGCGTCGATCGGTATGCAGTCACCAGAAGATCGAGAGCACCAGTCCGAAATGCATTGTGCTCCAGATCCACGACTCGCTCGATCGCATCCGCGTCGTGCACCTTGAGGGCGCAAATCGCATCAACGGCGACGACCAGGACTGCAGGCTCGACAGCGTGAGACAGCCCGCGCACCTCGTCGACAAGCGCGCGAGCCTCGCGCACTCGGCCGACCAACGCGAGGACTA
>CAWHBH010000006.1:0-18195 GCA_963827525.1 uncultured Thermoleophilia bacterium | reverse complement strand
CAGCGACGTGCACCGCCTCGTCTGCCTCGGGCTCAGCCATCGCACTGCTCCGGTCGAGCTACGGGAGCGGATCGGCGCTCTCGGATTCAGTGCCGAGCGTTGCCCGGCTGTCGTCGAGCACGCGACCCTCCAGACGTGCTACCGGGTCGAGCTGTACGCGACGCTCACGTCGGGCGTCGACGACGCGCGCGACGAGCTGATCGACGCACTCTCGGGCGCGCACGACGTCGAGCGCGGTCTGTTGATCGATCACCTCTACGTCCACTCCGGCGACGATGTCGTGCGCCATCTCTGCCGTGTCGCCGCCGGGCTCGACTCGCTCGTGCTCGGGGAAGCCGAGATTCTCGGCCAGGTGGGCGACACCTTCGAGTTCGGAAAAACTGCCGGGACGGTTGGCCCGGGTCTCTCGCTTCTCTTCCGCACCGCCATCACCTCGGGACGGCGAGCGCGCGCGGAGACTGCGATCGGGGCGAATCCGGCGACGGCGAGCTCGATGGCGCTGGCTTTGGCCGAAGGCGTACTCGGGGATCTGAGCGATAAGCACGTGCTCGTGGTCGGGGCGGGACGCGTCGGACTGCAGACGCTCAAAGCTCTCGCCGGGCGTGGAGTAGCTCAGATCGCCGTTGCGAACCGCACACGAGGCCGCGCTGTGGACGTCGCAGATCGCCGTGGCGCTAGCGCCTACGGTCTGGACGAGCTCGAGGACGCTCTGGCGTGGGCCGATGTCGCGGTCACCGCCACCGCTTCCGAGACGCCCGTCGTCGGGGCCGACGACGTTCGTGGCGCGATGTCCCGACGCGCCGATCGGCCGCTCGTCCTCGTCGACCTCGCGGTGCCCGCAGATGTCGAGCGCAGCGCCGGAGCGCTTGGGGGCGTCCGGCTCTTCGACGTCGACGATCTTCGCGCCGGGCTCGACGACGCCATGGCTTCTCGACTCCGGGAGGTCCCCAACGTCGAGGCGATCGTCGAGGACGAAGTCGACAGCTTCAGGCGGCGGTATCACGAGCTCGAGGTGGAGCCACTCGTGGCGGCCCTCCGAAGGCAGGCGGAGACGATCCGTGAGCAGGAGCTCGAGCGCGCACTGCGCGATCTAGGTGACGTCGATCCGGCGACGGCCGAACGGATCGAGCACCTGTCTCGGACGCTCGTGAAGAAGCTCCTGCACGAGCCCACGGTACGCCTGCGCGAGCGGGCCGGCACGGGCGACGCCGACGAGGTCGCCGACGCCGTTCGCGAGCTCTTCGGGCTTGCGCGCGACCGGTGACCGCGCCGCCGCTCCACGCGGCGGTTCTCGGCACCCGCGCATCGGCACTTGCCAGAGCTCAGACCGACCGCATCGTCGAGCTCCTGAAGACAGCGTGGCCCGACCTCGTTTGCGAAGTGAAGCCCATCGTGACCCAGGGAGACAAGACGCAGGCGAGCGGCGAGCCGCTCCCCGAGATCGGTGGAAAGGGGCTGTTCACTCTCGAGCTCGAGCGCGCGCTTCGAGCTGACGAGATCGACCTCGCAGTGCATTCGCTCAAGGATTTGCCGGCGGAGGAGACTCCCGGCGTCGCGATAGGTGCGGTGTGCCTGCGAGAGGACGTGCGCGACTGCCTGGTCGCTCGCGAAGGCTTGACGCTCGGCGAGCTTCCCGGCGGCGCTGTCGTCGGGACGAGCAGCCTTCGCCGCGAAGCACAGCTCCGCGCACTGCGGCCCGATGTCGAGGTGCGCTCGATCCGCGGCAACGTCGACACGCGCGTTCGAAAGGTCCGCGATGGCGAGTACGACGCAGCGGTACTCGCAGCGGCGGGGATCAAGCGTCTGGGGCTCGAGGACGCGGTGACCGAGTGGATCGAGCCCGAGACGATGCTCCCTGCGCCGGGTCAGGGAGCGCTGGGGATCCAGTGCCGATCCGATGACGACCGAATTCGTGCATTGCTGGCCGCGATCGACGATCCGGGCTCGCGGGCGACCACTGCCGGGGAGCGCGCCTTCCTGCGCGCACTAGGCGGTGGCTGTGCGGCACCAGTCGGTGCGCACGCGGTTGTGGTGTACGCGGAGGCAGGTGACAATGTGTCACAAGGCATGGTGCTCATCCAGCTCGATGCTCTCGTCGCTTCGGTCGACGGGTCGGACGTCGTTCGCATCTCGGGTGAGGGTGAGCCCGAGGAGGTCGGCGAGCGGCTCGCCCGCGAGGCGCTCGCCGGCGGAGCCGACCGGATCCTGGCGGAAATCCGTGGCTGAGCGACCGCTCGCGGGCAAGCGGATCGTCGTCACGCGACCGGAATCCAGGTCCCTCGCCGAGGCGCTAGAGCGGCTCGGAGCAGAGGTCTCCGTCGTGCCGCTCATCGAGATCCGCCCGGTCGAGGATCCGCGCGCGCTCGACGCGGCGGTGGAGGATCTTCGCGACTACGACTGGGTCGTCTTCACGAGCGTGAACGGAGTCGCAGCCGTTGGCGAGCGATTGAACTTGATCGGCCATCGCGCCCGGGTCGCGGCCGTCGGGCCGGTGACGGCCGAGGCGGTGAGGGCGATCGGGGTGGAGCCGTCCTTCGTCGCACAGAAGGCTTCGGAGGACATCGCCGCAGGGCTCGGGCAGCTCGACGGCGCCCGTGTGCTGCTGCCGCAGGCCGACATCGCCGACCCCCGGCTCGCCGAGGAGCTCCGAGGGAGAGGAGCTACCGTGGACGCGGTCGTCGCCTACCGCACCGTCCAGGTCGAGCCCGCACTGGGCGGGGCGCTCCCTCTGAGGATCGCCGATGCGATCATTCTCGCCAGCGGCTCGGCCGTGCGCAGTCTCGCTTCGATCGCGGCGTCGTTCGAGGGCCTTGGCGGCTCGACGCTTCTCGTCTGCATCGGCCCGAAGACGGCTTCCGTCGCGCGCGAGGTAGGGTTGCCGGTCGCTCTCGTCGCCGACGAGACGACGGCGGACGGCATCATTCGTGCCCTCGTGGGGCATTTCGGGGAGAGCACGTGACAGGATTCCACACAGATCCGCTCGTGGCGCTCCGGCTGGGGCCGGGCGCGACGCGACCGCGGCGACTGCGGCGGACGAGCGCGCTTCGGGATCTCGTCCGCGAGACGACGCTCGCACCCGACGATCTCGTCTACCCGTTCTTCGTCGTGCCCGGTGAAAGTATGCGAAGTCCGGTGGCCTCGATGCCCGGGGTCGACCAGCTCTCGGTCGACCTGTTGGCCACCGAGGCGCGAGAGCTCGAATCGCTCGGGATCAAGGCCGTCCTCCTGTTCGGGATTCCGAGCGGGAAGGATCCGCAGGGCCTCGAGAGCCACGCGGATGACGGCGTCGTCCAGCAGGCGATCCGCGCGCTCAAGGACGCCAGCCCCGAGCTCGTCGTGATGACGGACGTGTGCATGTGCGAGTACACGGACCACGGGCACTGCGGCCTCCTCGATGCGGACGGCTACGTGCTCAACGACGAGACCCTCGAGGTGCTCGGCCGGATCGCCGTTTCGCATGGCGAGGCGGGCGCGGACGTCGTCGCTCCGAGCGGAATGATCGACGGCATGGTCGGAGCGATTCGAACGGCGCTCGACGGCGAGGCGCTCGAGCGCGTGGCAATCCTCTCGTATGCGGTGAAGTACGCGTCCGCGTTCTACGGGCCGTTTCGAGAGGCTGCGGAGGGTGTGCCCGCCTTCGGTGATCGTAGGTCGCATCAGATGGACCCGGCGAACGCTCGCGAGGCGCTTCGTGAAGCCGCGCTCGACGTCGAGCAGGGGGCCGATGCGCTCATGGTCAAGCCGGCGCTCGGCTACCTCGACGTCGTCCGCTCCGTGCGCGAGCGATTCCGCGAGCTCCCACTCGCCGCGTACAACGTGAGCGGGGAGTATGCGATGGTCAAGGCCGCCGCTGCGAACGGCTGGCTGGACGAGCGCGCGGTCGCCCTCGAGGTGCTCACGGGGATTCGCCGCGCGGGCGCGGATCTCGTCGTCACGTATCACGCCAAGGACGCCGCCCTATGGCTCCAGGAACGGACGTGAAGGCACGCGTCGACGACCGGCCCGAGGAGCAGGAGGTCGAGAGCGCCGACGTCGCCGAGCATGGGCGCACGGTCGAGGGCGAGACGACGTCGCTCGACCGCAGGCTCTACATGCAGCTCCATGCCTTTGGCGGTGCACGCGACTCGGCGACGCTCGTGTCGGCTCTCGAGGCGGCCGGTATCGACGGCACGCTCTACGAGGACGTCAACGATCCGACGGGCGTTGCGCTGCTCACGTTGAGCGAGGCACCGGAGGCGTTCGTGTCGGAGCTCCGCAGCTTCCTGCAGTCGCCTCCGTTCGCCGACCTCGAGCCGAAGCCCGAGCTCACTATGCTTGGCCGCACTTACGCGATCGGGTACGAGCAGGATCTCGAGGAGACGCTCGTCGACCGGCCGCGGCGGCGCGTCCTGGACTCGTCGCTGAAATGGGCGATCTGGTACCCGTTGCGCCGAGCTGGCTCGTTCGAACAGCTCTCACGCTCCGAGCAGAACGCGATCCTGATGGAGCACGGTGGCGTAGGCATGTCGTTCGGGCGCGCGGGCCTCGGATACGACATCCGGCTTGCCTGTCACGGGCTCGACAAGCTCGACAACGACTTCGTCGTAGGGCTCCTCGGGCCGGAGTTGCACCCGCTTTCGATCATCGTTCAACGGATGCGGAAGACCCGCCAGACGTCGCTTCATCTCGAACGGCTCGGGCCCTTCTTTGTCGGCAGGGTGGCGTGGCAGAGCAGCATGGCGTGACCGCCGCGCCGAGCGCCGAGGCGGATAGCGAGCCGACCTCTCCCTTCCTTCGCGCGTGTCAGGGGCTTCCTGTCGAGCGCACTCCCGTGTGGCTTCTCCGGCAGGCGGGCCGCTACCAACCGGAGTACCGCGCACTGCGAGAGAAGCACTCCATGCTCGAGGTGATTCGCACGCCCGAGCTCGCCGCCCAGGTCACGCTCATGCCCATCGAGGCCTCCGGGCTCGACGCGGCCATCATCTTCTCGGACATCCTTCCCCCGCTCGCCGGAATGGGGCTCGACCTCGACTTCGTCAAGGGCGACGGGCCACGGATCGGGAACCCGATCTCACGACCGCGCGACGTCGACCTTCTCGGCACGCCGGCCGCTGAGGAGACGATGGCGGGAACGCTCGGGGCGATCCCGCTCGTCCGTCGCGAGCTCGAGTCGCGTGACATTCCGGTGATCGGGTTCGCAGGGGGGCCGTTCACGCTCGCGAGCTACGCGATCGAGGGAGGAACCTCGAAGGACTTCTCGCGGACGAAGGCGTTCATGCTCTCGGAGCCCGCGGCGTGGAAGCGGCTGCTCGGGAAGCTCGTCACGGTCCAGGTCGACTATCTCCTCGCCCAGGCGCGGGCTGGAGCACAGGCGTTGCAGGTGTTCGACTCTTGGGCCGGCCTTGCGCTCGGGCGGGAGGACTACCTGCGCTATGTCGCGCCCCACAATCGCGAGCTCTTCGCGTCGATCGCTCGAGCGGGCGTCCCGGTGATCAACTTCTCGCTCGGTGTGAGCTCCTACCTTCACGAGGCGGCTGCGTGCGGCGGCGACGTCGTGGGGCTCGACTGGCAGCTCCCGCTCGACGAAGCCTGGGAGCGGGTCGGCTTCGACCGGCCGGTGCAGGGCAATCTCGACCCCGCGTCGCTGCTCGCACCCTGGCGAGAGCTTCGCTTCCGAATCGACGACGTCCTCGACCGGGCCGGGAGCCGTCCGGGCCACATCTTCAACGTGGGGCACGGGCTCGTCCCCCAAACGCCCGTCGACAACGTCCGCCGACTCGTCGAGCACGTGCGGGAGCGGACGTCGACATGAGTGTGCGCCTGCCGGTGGGAGTTCTGGTGATGGCATACGGCGGGCCGGCGTCGCTCGACGAGATCCCCGGGTACCTCGCGGACATCCGCTCCGGGCGCCCGACTCCGCACCAGGTCCTCGAGGAGATCACGGAGAACTACCGGACGATCGGAGGCAGATCGCCGCTCCTCGAGGTCACGCGCCGGCAGGTCGACGCCCTCGCCGAACGGCTCGGGGACGGGTTCAGGTGCTACCTCGGAATGCGCCACTGGGCGCCCTGGATCGAGGAGGTCGTCGGGGAAATGGTCGACGACGACGTGACCCACGCCGTCAGCCTCGTGCTCGCACCGCACTTCAGCGCCCTCTCGGTCGCCCGCTACCAGCAAAAGGTCGCGGACGGGCTCGAGCTCTATCGCGGGCGGATCGACTTCGAGCACGTTCCGAGCTACCACGATGCTCCGGGACTGATCGACACCTTTGCGGCGCGCGTGACCGAAGGGCTGTCCCGCTGGCCCGAAGCCGAGCGGAATCGCGTGCACGTCGTGTTCAGCGCCCACAGCCTTCCGGAGCGTGTTCTCTCCTCAGGAGACCCCTACGGCGTGCAATGCCTCGAGACGGCGCGGCTGGTCGCGGAACGGGCAGCGCTCCCCACCGAGCGCTGGTCGTGGAGCTACCAGTCGGCAGGGCGCACGCCAGAGGCTTGGGCGAGGCCGGATCTCGGTGAGCATCTTGCAGAGCTCGCCGGGCGGGGTGTCCAAGACGTCGTCGTCGTGCCGGTCGGGTTCGTCTCCGACCACGTCGAGCTGCTCTTCGACATCGACGTCCGCGCTCGTGCGATCGCGGACGAGGTCGGAATGCGGCTCGAGCGCCCGCCCGCGCTGAACGACGACCCGGTTTTCATCGAAGCGCTCGCCGTTCTCGTACGGGAGCGGGCGGCGAGGTGGCTCGCAGAGGCGCGCGCGGCGTGAAGCTCGTCGTCGTCGGGGGAGGGATCGCCGGGCTCGCGGCTGCTCACCGGCTCGTGACCTTGCTGCCGGAAGCGAATGTCGTGGTCGTCGAGCGGGAGCCGAGCATCGGGGGGAAGGTCGTCACCGAGCACACGTCCGCCGGCTTCGTGATCGAAGGTGCAGCCGACAGCTTCCTGTCGCGAAAGGACCGTGGTGTCGGTCTCTGCGAGGAGCTAGGCCTCGAGAGCGAGCTCATCGGACGCCGGCCCGAGAACGCACGCAGCTACGTACGGCGAGGTCTCGAGCTGCACCCACTGCCCGAGGGGCTGACCGGGATGATCCCGACAAACCTCGACGCACTCGCCGAGAGCGCGCTCCTGTCTGCAGCAGGTATGGAGCGCCTCGCGCGCGAGGTTTCCATCCCGCCAGCGCCTCCGGGAGGCGACGAGTCGATCGCCTCGTTCGTATCGCGCCGACTCGGTCGTGAGGCATACGAGCTACTCGTGGAGCCGCTCATGACGGGTATCTACGGCGGCGACGGCGAGCAGCTCTCGCTCCAAGCGACCTTCCCTCAACTCCGAACTCTCGAGCTCGAGCACGGCAGCGTGCTGCGTGGGCTACTGGCGCAGCCAGTGGAGGCTGGTCGTTATCCGCCCTTCGTCACCCTGGCCTCGGGAATGGAGACGATCGTGAGGAAGCTGATAGGCGCTCTGGAGGGGCGCGCCGGTTCAGTCCTCGGGAGCGCGGCAGTCCGCTTGCGCCGTCGTTCGCGGGGCTTCGTGGTCGAGCTGGACGACGGTGTGACCCTCGACGCTGACGGGGTCGTGATCGCTGTGCCGGCATTCGCGGCCGCCTCCCTCCTCGCCGAGATCGATTCTCACCTGAGCGCCGCCCACGCCGAGATCCCCTATGCCTCGTCCGCGGTCGTGACCCTCGCGTACGAACAGGAAGACGTCGAGCACCCGCTCGACGGCTACGGCTACGTCGTGCCCGGCAACGAGGGCTCCGAGGTCCTCGCCTGTACCTGGACGTCGAGCAAGTGGGAAGGGCGTGCTCCACACGGAAAGGTTCTCCTGCGCGTCTATGCCGGGAGGTTCGGCAAACGTGATGTGACGGCCGATTCGGATCGAGATCTTGTGTCACTCGCGCGCCAAGAGGTGCATCTGCTCGGGATTGGCGCAAAGCCCAGTCTCAGCCGCATTCATCGCTGGCCACTGGGGATGCCGCAGTACGTGATGGGCCATCCCGAGCGCGTCGCGCGGATCGAGACGGCACTGGAGGCTCAGCCGGGCCTCGCTGTCGCCGGGGCCGCATATCGCGGCGTCGGAATCCCCGATTGCATCCTCTCCGGCGAGGACGCAGCCGAGTCCGTCGTCGGGACGCTCGCTCCGGTCCACGCATGAAGCACGACGCATCGGAGCGGCTGTTCGCCGAAGCGATGGAACTCCTGCCTGGCGGTGTCAGCTCGCCGGTTCGCGCGTTCCGGGCCGTAGGCGGCTCACCGCTCTTCATCGAGCGCGGCGAAGGCGCATACCTAGTGGACGTGGACGGGAACCGGTACGTCGACTACGTGCTGTCCTGGGGCCCGCTGATCCTTGGCCACGCGCATCCGCGCGTCGTTGCGGCGCTCGAAGAGGCGGTGCGCCGCGGGACGAGCTTCGGCGCTCCGAGTCCCCTCGAGCTCGAGCTCGCCCGGCTGATTAGCGATGCCATGCCGAGCGTCGAGCTCGTCCGTTTCGTGAACTCCGGCACGGAGGCGACGATGAGCGCGCTCAGGCTCGCTCGCGCGTTCACGGGACGAGCGAAGATCGTCAAGTTCGCGGGCTGCTACCACGGGCATGCCGACTTCCTCCTCGTGCAGGCCGGCTCCGGCGTCGCGACGCTCGGCCTTCCAGACTCGCCCGGCGTCACTCCCGGAGCAGTGGCTGACACGATCACAGCGCCCTTCAACGATCTCGCCGCGGTCGAACGGGTCTTCGCCGCGCACGAGGACGTCGCGGCCGTGATCGTCGAGCCCGTTGCCGGGAACATGGGCCTGGTCCCCCCTGCCGGGGGGTTCCTCGAGGGCCTTCGTGAGCTGACGGCGGCTCACGGCGCCTTTCTCGTCTTCGACGAGGTGATGACGGGCTTCCGTGTGCATCCGGGTGGCGCACAGGCGCTGTACGGCGTCACGCCCGACCTGACCACGCTGGGCAAGGTCATCGGCGGCGGGCTTCCGGTCGGGGCGTACGGCGGGAGGCGCGAGGTGATGGAGCTGATCGCGCCGGCAGGGCCGGTCTACCAGGCGGGGACGCTCTCGGGGAACCCGCTCGCGATGACGGCCGGGATCGAGACGCTGCGCGCTCTCTCGGAGCCAGGCGTCTGGGCAGGACTCGAGAGAACGGGCGAACGCTTGATCACCGGACTGGCTGCCCTCGACGCGCCCATACAGCTCGCTCGCGTGGGAACGATGTTCGGTCTCTTCTTCACCAGGGAGCCGGTCACGAGCTGGGAGGACGCGAAGCGAGCCGACACGGAGGGGTTCGCCAGATTCCATCGCGCCATGCTCGAGCGCGGTGTCTATCTCGCGCCTTCACAGTTCGAGGCAGGGTTCCTCTCGACCCTGCACGGGGACGAGGAGATCGACGCGACGATCGCGGCCGCGGCCGAGGCGTTCGCCTCTCTGGACTGACTACTACCCTTCTCCGGCGTGAAGGTGCTGCTCGTCACCATGTACTTCCCGCCTGCGGGGGGCGGCGGGGTCCAACGTCCGCTCAAGCTCGCGCAGTACCTGCCCGCGCTCGGCATCGAGACCCACGTGCTCGCCCCCGACGACCCGAAGTGGGTGCACCGTGACCCGGGGCTTCACGTTCCCACCCAGGCGTGGATCCATCGCGTGCGCTATGTCGGTCCGCGTGCGCGGAAACCGTCCGAGGAGCTTCGGCGCGTCGAGGGAGTCGAGCGCGCTCTCGTCCAGGCGCAGGTGACCGCCCGTCGCCTGCTCATGCCGGACGCTAGCGTCACCTGGAACCTCACCGCGATTCCAGCTGCGATCCGGCTTGCGCGTCGCGAGCGGTTCGACGCGGTGATCACCACGTCGCCGCCGGGCTCGATCCACCTCGTGGGGGCGGCAGTGCAGAAGGCAACGGACGCTCGCTGGCTGGCCGACCTCCGCGACCCGATCGTCGCGAATCAACATCGCCGCGCGGACACGACGGCAACACGAGCTCGGCAGGCCGCGAACGAACAGCTCGCCCGCCTCGTGGCGCGTCGAGCGGACGCAGTTTCGTGCGTCTCGGACGCCATCGCCGACGAGATGCGAGGGCTCGGTCCCCGAGGCGTCGTACGAACGATTGCCAACGGCTGTGACTTCGACGACTTCGTAGGGCTCGAGTACGAGCCCGCACCACGGTTCCGGATCACTCACGCAGGAAGCTTCTTCGGGAAGCGGGATCCACGTCCGTTCCTGCAAGCCTTTCACGATTCCGGTCTCGATGCGGTCGCCAGGTTCGTGGGTGACTTTCGCTCGACCGACCGCGAGTGGGCGCAATCGCTCGATCTCGGAGATCGCCTCGAGCTGATCGAGTACCAGTCGCGTGCAAGCTCGCTTCGGCTCCAGCGGGACTCCGAGGCTCTTCTCCTGCTCATCCCCGACGCCGGAGGGCGCGGCAAGGGTGTCCTCTCCGGGAAGGTGTTCGAATACCTCGCCGCTGGCCGTCCGATCCTCGCGGTCGTGCCGCCGGACGGTGCCGCGGCGGAGCTCATCCGCGAGACGCGTGCGGGCATGGTGGTCGCCCCGGACGACGTGGACGGCATGCGGGTCGCGCTCGAGGTGCTCCACGCTCGCTTCCTCGACGAGCGGACTTCCTGCTGTCGAGCTCTCCGAAAAGGCTCGCGACAAGCTCTCGCGCCGCGCACGAGTCGAGGAGATGGCGGCCCTCCTCCGGGCCATGGTGTAAATCGTTGGGAATGCGGCGACTCTCCTGGTGGCTCGAATGGCCCCTAGGCCCAGTTCGGGTCGGCGTCGCGTTCTTGGTTGCCGTTGCAGCCCTCGCGGTTGTCGTGAGCTATCCGGGCGTGTTCCAAGAGCTCGACCGAGAAGCGTCGAAGAATGGTTCGCTCTCGTTTGCCGATCGGGAGATTGCCGGCGGGAACGGCCTCGTAGCCGATCAGACAGCCGTCTATGCCGCGCGGGGCCTCATCCCCATGTCCGAGACGTTCCACGTGGTCGTGAATCCACTCTACGACGGTGGTAGCGACTTGACCGTTCAGCACGTGGAGTCCTACTACCGGTACTTCCTCATGCCTCGTCGTCCCGCCGAGGATGCACAGTGGATCATCTGCTACGAGTGCGACCTCGGGCAATACGATGGCCGCGCCGAGGTCGTCTGGGAGGGCACCGAGGGTATCGCGATCGCGAGGATGCGCAGTTGACCGCGCAGGCGCTCGCCGGTCTCCTTGGCCTCAACTTGCTCTTTCTCGCGAGTGGAACGGGGCTTCTCTGGTACCTGCGAGGTTGGGACAACTGGGTGGAGCTCGGACGCCTCGGCGGACTCGCGTATGTCGTCGGCATCGCCACCGTAGGCTCGCTCTGGACGCTGCTGCTGATCGCCGGAGTGCCATTCTCCGCTTGGATCGTCCTCGGGGTCCCGGTCGTCGTCACTCTCGGTACGGTGCTGGCTGCTAGGCGGCGTGGACGAGGTCGTCCACGAGGCGGTTCAGTCGGCACTGGAAGAAGCCTGATCGTGACCGCCGTGGGCGTCTCAGCGGCGGGTTTGCTGGTCGAGGGGCTCTTTCGGCTCGCGCGTCTCTCAGGGCTCTACTGGTGGGATGCGTGGTCGTTCTGGGTCCCGAAGGCGAAGGCGATCTACTTCTTCGGCAACCTGGACGAACGGTTCTTCACCACACTTCCCGGGTCGTCATATCCCCCTCGATCCCTGTGCTTGACGCTGCGGCCTTCCACGTCATGGGGAGCCCCGACGTCGTCACGCTGCACGTCCAGTACTGGTTCTTCGGAGTGGGGTTCGTCTGGGCGCTCGCCGGGCTCCTCGCAGAGCGTGTGCCCGCATGGATCCTCTGGCCGTTCGTGCTCCTCCTCCTCGTCGCTCCGCGCATCGGAAGGCGATTCCACATCACCGAGGCAGATCTCTTCCTGGACTACCTGTTCGTGCTCGCTGCCGTCCTCGTGGTCCTCTGGATAGCCGACCGTGCACGATGGAGGATCGTGCTCGCAAGCATCTTGCTCGGTGGCATGGTGCTCACGAAGCGCGAAGGCATGCTGCTGGCTGCCGTGCTCCTCGCGGCTGCCCTGGTCACCTCAGCACGCCAATGGCGCTCCGCGTGGCCCACCCTCGGTGTCGTCGCCGTTGTCGTCGCTGCGGTCGCGGTTCCGTGGCGGATCTGGTACGTCGTGCACGGGGTCGCCGGTGAGGCACCGACCGGTGGCGGGCTCGATCCGACCGAGAACGCTGAGCGCCTCTGGCCGTCGATTCGGCTTGCGATCGACGTGCTCCTCTCGAGCGACTATTGGAGCGTGATCATCCCGGTTGCGGCCGGTGCTCTCATACTGGCTGCGCTCGTGCGGGCTTACGTATTCGTCGTCTTCTTCGGCGTGCTGGTTGGCCTGGTCACGCTAGGAGGTGGCTGGATCACCTGGGCGATTCCCGAGCTTCCGATTACACAGGACCTCGGCGGGAACCCCATCGTGCGCTATATGGGCTCCGCCGCGCTGCTGTGCGTCGCCGCGAGCCCACTTCTCCTGTCCGCCACCTGGTCCGCGGTGACGGCCGGCCGGGAGGTCGAGGGGACGTGACAGCCCGCCTCTGGATCGCCGCGACCATCGTCTTCGTACCCCTCATCGGATATCCGATCGCGACTGTGGCCGGCGGTTCGCCGCGGTTTCCGAGCGACGCCGAATGCGTGCGCCCGGCGTTGAAGGATCAGCCTGTCGACCTGGTTTACGGCCGCTTCGACGATCCCGAGTCCGCGACTTTGGCTCGCGACCGTATCGTCGCGGTCGGGTTCACGGGAACCGAGGCGCTTCCGGACGGATGCGGGAGCTGGAAGGTCGTGCTCGAGGGCGTTCCAAGTCTCGAGATTGCGCGCGAGATTCAGGCGGAGGCTGCGACCGTCGATTTGAGCACGACTCTCGAGCTCGGTTCCGACGATTGAATCGGTACCCTCGCCCGCGATGAGCTCGCTCGCCGTTGCGCTCCGGCTCACGTCTCGCGAGCGGGTGCTCGTACAGCCGGTTCTCGACGGGCTCTTCCTCGCCACGATCCTCACCGTGACGTTCCACAAGCTCCAGTGGGAGCTCGCCGGCTCACTGACGCTCTCGGATGTCCTGACATCGATGTTCCTCGTCCTGTTTGCATGGGACCGGCTCGAGCGCACCGACGCTCGACTCACGAGGACCTCGGCCGTGGCACTCGCCTTCCTCCTTGCGTTCGCGTTCGTGTACCTGGCCGGCTTCTACAGCCTGGACACCTCACAGGCACTTGCGCAATGGGCGAAAGGGATGGTGAAGTTCGTCCTGCACTTCGGATTCGTGGTCGCCGGGGTCGCGCTGCTCGCGCGGCGTGACCTTCGGTTCTACTGGTACGCGCTGGGGGCGTTCTGCGGTGGCATCGCCCTCAATGCCGCGTACGGGGTCGTCCAGCTCATGCTCGCCGAGTTGGCCGGCGCCAACCTCGATGAGCTGCTCATCGAACCGATCACCTCGCGGCAGACCGGCATCAACGTCTTCGGAGCGGTCGGCGGCACGCAGGAGGTGTTTCGTCCCAACGCTCTGACGGGCGATCCGAACCATCTCGGGATCGAGCTCGTGATTCCGCTTCTCGTGCTGACGCCGCTCTATCTGCGACTCGAGCGTGGGCATCGGTTCAAGACCCCACTTGCCGTTCTGCTCGGGTTCCTGCTCGTCGTCCTGCTGGCGACGCTCTCGCGCAGCGCGCTTCTCGGACTCGGGTGTGGAGCTCTCGTGCTGGCGATTCCCTATCGGCGCCATCTCCGTCGCCCGGCCTTCCTCGTCCCCCTGAGCGTCGTCGCGGTCCTCGTCGGCGCCGTCGTCGTCGCCCGACTCGACTTCTTCCTCACGGTGCTTCGTGCGCGCACGAACACGAGCCGGGGAGCCGCGTCTCCGCACTTCGACGTCTACGGCTTCATCCCGGACGTGCTCTCGTCGAATCCTCTGCTCGGTCTCGGGCTGAACAACTTCGCCGTGTACTACGAGTTCGTCACCGGCCGACCCGACTTCGGACCGCACTCGTTCTACGTCGCGACGATCGTCGAAACGGGGCTCGTCGGCGCGCTGGTTTTCGCCGCGTTCGTGGTCTGGCTGTTTCGGAGGCTCGGCGCGGCCCGGAGGATCGGGCGCGCGCTTTCCGCCGCCCGGGACCCGCTTGCGGCTCGGGTTCGGCCACTGGCGTGGGGCATGACAGCGGCGCTCGTCGCGACGCTGGTGGCGAACCTCTTCTACCTGACGATGACCTTCTACTACTTCTACGTCTTCGCCACGCTCGCGGCTGCGCTCCCGGTCGTCTTCGGGCGCGCGCAGCGCGGATGAAGGTGCTCGTCCTGACGACGTCCTACCCGCGCGGGCCGGACGATGTCGCCGGCGTGTTCATCCGTGACGCCGTCGAGCACCTTCGGACTGCCGGGGTCGAGGTTGAGGTCGTGTCGCCCGCGTCGTTCCGCCACTTCGGGCTCGCATACGGAGCCGGGATCGTCGGGAATCTCAAGCGTCGCCCATGGCTGGCTCTCGCGATACCGCTGTTCCTCGTGTCGTTCGCGCGCGCCGCCCGGAGAGCTGCGCATGGAGCCGACATCGTTCATGCGCACTGGCTTCCCTCCGCACTTCCGGCACTCCTGACCGGGAAGCCGTTCGTCGTGCAGCTCCACGGCACGGACGCCGAGATCGCGCGGCGAGCGACGTGGGGCGCGCGATCGTTGCTCCGGCAGGCGCGCCTCGTTCTCTGCCCCTCCCAAGCGCTCGCCGAGGCCGCGCAGAACCTGGGTGCGCGGGAGGTGCGCGTCGTACCCGAGGGCGTCCGCCTTCCCGTCGAGGTTGGAGAGCCCGAAGATCCTCCGCACGTTCTGTTCGTCGGGCGCCTCTCGGAGGAGAAGGGAATCCCGGAGTTGCTTCAGGCCACCGACGGAATCAGGCGCGTCATCGTCGGCGACGGGCCTCTTCGCAGCGGGGTTCGGGATGCGTTCGGGTTCGTCCCTCCGCACGAGCTCGGCTCGTACTACGAGCGCGCGGCCATCGTCGTCTGTCCCTCGCGCCGCGAGGGCTACGGCCTCGTCGCGAGAGAGGCGATGGCGTACGGCCGGCCGGTTGTAGCTTCCGCGGTTGGTGGTCTCGTCGACGCTGTCGACGACGGCATCACCGGGCTGCTCGTACCACCGCGCGACGTTCCGGCTCTGCGAACGGCGATCGAGCGTCTGCTGGCGGACTCGGAGCTAAGGCGTCGGCTCGGAGAGGCGGCAAGGGCGAGCGCACGAGAGCAGTTCTCGTGGGCGGCGGCCACTGCGGCGACGATCCAGGCGTATCGCGCGGCCACTTCCTGAGCCGTCGTCGCGGGCACGCAAGTGCGGGCGCAACCGGGGCCGCCGGTAGATTCGCCGTCCGGATGCCGTCACCGCGCACCCGTGGCCTGATCACCGCTCTCGTCGGGGTGCCGATCGGGCTCGCGTTCCTCTGGCTCGCCCTGCGCGACGCCGATCTCGACCTTGTGCGGCGTTCGCTGCAGGACGCGGATGCCGGCGAGGTGGCGCTCGCCGTGGCGGCGTTCGCGGCCGTCTATGCATTCCAGTCGGCTCGCTGGCGGAGGATCGCCTCGACACCGCAGGTTAGGTTCGCCCGCTTCTACGAGATGACGGTGAGCGGCGTTGCGGTCAACAACGTGCTTCCAGGCCGCATCGGCGACCTCCTCCGCGCCCGTTGGCTCGGGCTCGCCGCCCCGATGCCGGCGGGGAGGGCGTTCGGCACGGTCATCCTCGATCGCGCGTGCGACCTCGTCATCCTGGTCTGCTTGCTCCTGGTCGGGATCACCGCCGTCGCGAGCTCCGAGTGGCTGGTCCGTCTCGCCGCGGGGGGAGCACTAGCTCTGCTCGCGTTTGGCGTCGTCCTGCTGTTTGCCCGCGCATACATCGGCAAGCGTGAGCGCAGCCGGCGCAGCCGCGGGCTCGTGCGAAAGCTGGTTAGGGATGCGGTCGAGCTGCTCGCCGAGCCGCTGGGTCGGCGACGACCCATCGTGTGGCTCGGGCTCAGCCTCGGCGCGTGGGCGACGTGGGCGATCGCCGCAGGCCTCGTTGCACGCTCGTTGGGCATCGATCTGTCGGTGACTGACGCGCTCTTCGTCGCAGCGGTGCTGAACCTCGGATCCGCCGTTCCCTCGTCGCCGGGCTACGTCGGGACCTACGAGTGGCTCGGTGTCGCGTCACTCGGCCTCCTTGGCGTATCGCAGGAGCCTGCTCTCGCGTTCACGATCCTCCTCCACGCAAGCTGGTACGTGCCTACGACGTTGGTAGGCGCTTGCGCACTGGGGTTGCGGGGAATCCGACAGATTCGGCGCTCGCGGAGCGCGCGTGCGGCTCGTTCGACAACAGCAGATGAGCCGTCCTAGTGGCCGAGTCAGACGAACATGTGAATCACACGACTCCCGAACCGATGCATCTCGCACGCGAGGCTGCGATCGCGGCAGTCGGCGGGGTGGCCCTCGCAATCGTCATGACGTGGCCGCTCGCGCTGCATCTCGGGAGCGACATCGGCAAGGACCTCGGCGATCCGCTCCTCCAGGCCTGGCAGGTGGCGTGGATCGGCCACGCGCTGCTCGAGGGCCCCCTCGACCTATGGCAAGCGAACACGTTCTGGCCCTACGCCGACACGCTCGCGTTCTCCGATGCGCTGGTGGGTTACGCCCCGGCCGGTCTCGTCGCACAAGCGAGCCCGCACGCGGCTCTGGTCGTCTACAACCTCTTGTTTCTGTTCGCGTACGGGCTTGCGTTCCTCGGCGCGTATCTCCTCGCCCGTGAGCTAGGTCTCAGGTGGACAGGAGCGGCGGCAGCGGGTGTTGCATTTGCATACGCGCCGTGGAAACTTGCCCAGAACGGCCACCTGCACGTTCTCTCCAGCGGGGGTATCCCGCTGGCTCTCTTCTTCCTGCTCCGCGGTTACCGTCAAGGGAGCCCGTGGCTCGTGTTTGGCGGGTGGCTCGTTGCCGCCTGGCAGATGACGCTCGGCTTCACACTCGGTCTCCAGTGCGCGTATCTCCTGGGCGTGCTCGGGGCGATCGCGCTGGCGGCGCTCGCGCTTCGAGCCGTCCCGAAGCCGAGTCCGCGCGTCGTTGCCGCGACGGCTGCCGGAGTGCTCGTGTTCATCGTCGTCGCGGGTCTCATGTCCCGCCCGTACTTCAGGGTTATCGACGCACATCCTGAAGCCGAGCGCACGCCGGCGTACGTTCAGACGTTCTCCCCGGAGCTGCGGAGCTTCCTGGCGGCTCCCGTGGAGAGCTGGCTCTGGGCCGACCCAAGCAGCCGCGCGCGCGCCGGGCTCCCCGCGCCTCACGAGGGGTCGTTCTTCCCCGGGCTCACGGTCGGGCTCCTGGTGCTTCTCGGCGTGCTCGGCTCCGTGTACTCGAAGCGCCTCCGCGTCGGGCTCGTGGTCGGTGTCGTCGTCTGCGCTGCACTGTCACTGGGTGTGCGCGACGAGCAGGGCCCCGACCGGTATCTGACGCCCTACCGGTTCCTCTTCGACTTCGCGCCGGGCTGGGACGGTGTGCGCACCCCGGGGCGACTCAACACGCTCACCTCGCTCGGGCTGGCGCTGCTGGCGGGTGCAGGGTTGTGCGTGTTGCTCCGGACTGCCCGAGGCCGGATCGGGCAGCGCGGTGCGACCGCTGTGGGGCTCGGCTTGGTGGCGGTGATCCTCCTCGAGGGGCTCGGACCGCTCAGTCACCTGCGTGTGCCCCCTCCGCCGCTTGCGATGCGTGCAGAGCCGCCGCAGCTCCATCTCCCTGCCGGCTTCCACGACGATCTCGTCTACAGCTACTGGTCGACCGCAGGCTTTCCGGCGATCGTCAACGGCGCGGGGGGAATCGACCCCGACCCATACGACAGGCTGCGCAAGCTCGTCACCGAGTTTCCCGACGAGCGCTCGGTCGCGGCATTGCGCAAGCTGGGCGTCCGCACCGTCCTTGTCCATCAGTACCGCGTCGGCACGTCGCCGTCTTGGCAGGAAGTCGTCGAGAAACCGATCCGCGGCCTGCGGCTCGATCGGAAGGTCGTGGACGGCGTCGTCGTCTTCCGGCTTCGCTAGGTGCTCGCTGGTGCGTAGCTTCAGCTGCGCACCACGCCGTTGCAGGCGCCCGAAGGCGGGGCGAGACGCTGAAGCGCCTCGCCGGTCCTGACCGCATCGGGCCTCTAGTACCATCGTCGCGTGCCCGAGCTCGTCGTCACCGGCAGGAGGATCGCGCGGGATGGCCCCGCGTACGTCATTGC
>CAWHBH010000005.1:0-342253 GCA_963827525.1 uncultured Thermoleophilia bacterium | reverse complement strand
GAAGACTCCGACATGCGGCCGGGGAGGCCGCTTGCGGCAACCAAAAGGGGAACGGGGAGATGGCACGATCTGGCGACGGCCTGCGGCTCCAGGCACTGCTGCCGCAAGGGCGGCGGCATAGACGTTCGGAACTCGCGAGACCACGCGGTAACACGACCGGTGTTTGTCGCAGGTTCCTTCAGAAGCGTGGCCCGGCGAGTCGCACTCAAAGCGGTTCACTCACGGCCCCTGAGCGGGCTACGCCGACGCTGCTGCGACGGGCGTCGGGAAACAGTTTGGGCGGCTGCGGCCGCAGTCATGCGGTCAACAAGCATTAAGGGGAAGGAATCATGGGAAGACGAGCACGGACAGGAAACGCACATCGCGCAAACGTCGTCTGATGGGGTCGGCGGTCGCCGCTGTGGCGGTCGTAGTTGTGGCTGCAGCGGGTGCGGACAATCTCATTACGCAGGATCTCGTGACGGACGGCAATGCGACCGCTACCCGTCTCGGCTCAGGAAACGCCGAGGTATACGTGCAACAGACGGGTGGCACGTGCGACGCGAACGGTGACCGGATCAACGTCACGTCAAACCAGGCGTGGCTGATCATCGCCTCTCCCGGATACGTCAACGTCACTGGTTGCGGCACCGGAAATGCTCAGTCGCTCGGCTATTCCGTCACAGCCGCAGCGCCGCTTGCTGGCGTTGCGCTTGCCACAGGTTCGGAGCAGGTCGACGACCCCGAGATCGGCACCTCGGGAGGGAACAATGACTTCACGGTGACCGTGGTGCCTCGTGCACCGGCAAGCCTGACCGCAACGGCGACGACGACGCCGAGCATAAGCCTCGCCTGGCCGACGTCGCTGGACGAGACGGCCACCGACTTCTCCTATCTTCTCGAGAGGAAGGTCGGAGCGGGAGCCTACGCTGCGCTGACCACCGTGAACGCCAGCGGGGGCGCGACGTACAACTACTCCGACACGGCCGTGAGCGCAGGCACGACGTACTGCTACAAGGTTCGTGCTCGCTACAACGCTGGCGGTGGTACCAACGTTACGAGTGGATTCACGAGCGAGCAGTGCGCGACTCCGACGACCGCGCCCGCCGACACGACGCCGCCCGTGATCAGTTACGTGCTGACTCCGGGGTCACCGGATGGCAACAACGACTGGTACAAGAGCAACGTCACGCTCGTGTGGACGGTGACAGAAGCGGAGTCACCTGGATCGTTGGTCAAGACAGGGTGTGTCAATCAGAACATCACGGCGGACCAGGCTGCGACGACCTATTCGTGCTCCGCTACGAGCACCGGTGGTTCGGCCGGCCCTGTCAGTGTCACGATCAAGCGTGACGCGACCGCGCCGACGATCAGTGCGGCTGCGACCACATCGCCTAACGGGGCGGGTTGGTACAACGGCAACGTGACCGTGCACTTCACGTGCACGGACGGGCTCTCGGGTATTCCTGCGGGCGCGTGCCCGGCGGATCAGACGCTGAGCGATGAAGGCGCGGCAGTTTCGTCCACGGCACAGACCGTGACCGACGCGGCGGGCAACACGAGCGACGTCAGCAACGTCGTCATCGTGAAGATCGACAAGACCCCTCCGACGATCAGTGGTTCAGCGACGGCTGGCGGGGACCCGTACACGGCTGGCACGTGGACGAACGAGGACGTCGTTGTCTCGTTCGAGTGCACGGATTCCCTGAGCGACGTCGCTTCGAGCAATGTCGCCGGGCAGACCGTGTCCTTCGAGGGCAAGACCACCTCGGTCTCCAATTCCGGCACCTGCACCGACAACGCGGGCAACACCGCGGCCACTGCGTCGTTCGGGCCGATCTGGATCGACAAGACCGCGCCGAACCCGCCGATCGCCTCGGTCAGCCCGGCGCCGAACGCAGCGGGGTGGAACAACAGCGTTCCGGCGACGGTCAGCTTCGCCGCGAACGGCGATGGCGGTTCGGCCACCGACAAGAGTGGCGTCGCGGGCTGCACGGCAGATGAGTCGTTCACGGCGGAAAGTGCCACGGTTGCCGGTGACGTAGCCAGCGGGACATGCACCGACAACGCTGGCAACGAGAGCACGGCGACCGAGAAGACGGTCAAGATCGACCTGACCAAGCCGACGATCAGTGCGGCTGCGACCACATCGCCTAACGGGGCGGGTTGGTACAACGGCAACGTGACCGTGCACTTCACGTGCACGGACGGGCTCTCGGGTATTCCTGCGGGCGCGTGCCCGGCGGATCAGACGCTGAGCGATGAAGGCGCGGCAGTTTCGTCCACGGCACAGACCGTGACCGACGCGGCGGGCAACACGAGCGACGTCAGCAACGTCGTCATCGTGAAGATCGACAAGACCCCTCCGACGATCAGTGGTTCAGCGACGGCTGGCGGGGACCCGTACACGGCTGGCACGTGGACGAACGAGGACGTCGTTGTCTCGTTCGAGTGCACGGATTCCCTGAGCGACGTCGCTTCGAGCAATGTCGCCGGGCAGACCGTGTCCTTCGAGGGCAAGACCACCTCGGTCTCCAATTCCGGCACCTGCACCGACAACGCGGGCAACACCGCGGCCACTGCGTCGTTCGGGCCGATCTGGATCGACAAGACCGCGCCGAACCCGCCGATCGCCTCGGTCAGCCCGGCGCCGAACGCAGCGGGGTGGAACAACAGCGTTCCGGCGACGGTCAGCTTCGCCGCGAACGGCGATGGCGGTTCGGCCACCGACAAGAGTGGCGTCGCGGGCTGCACGGCAGATGAGTCGTTCACGGCGGAAAGTGCCACGGTTGCCGGTGACGTAGCCAGCGGGACATGCACCGACAACGCTGGCAACGAGAGCACGGCGACCGAGAAGACGGTCAAGATCGACCTGACCAAGCCGACAGCGACGTGGAACGGCGGCCCGGCGAACGGGTAGCTCGTACTACTTCGGGTTCGTTCCTGCCGCGCCGACATGCACCGCTGCGGATGCCCTCTCCGGGGCCGAATGGCTGCACCGTCATCGGGTACGTTACGACCGTCGGTTCGCACACGATGACCGCGACCGCGCTCGACCTGGCTGGGAACAGCTACAGCGAGACGCGCACGTACACGGTGCTTGCCTGGACGCTGAACGGCTTCTTCCAGCCTGTCGACATGAGCGGCGTTGCAACACGGTCAAAAATGGCTCCACCGTTCCGCTGAAGTTCGAGATCTTCGCCGGGCCGACGGAGCTGACCGACACGTCGGATCGTCGACAGTCGCTCACTGCTACTCAGTCGCCTGCAGCGGCGGAACTGCGATGACATCGAAGTGTTGCGACGGGAGCAACCGTCTTGCGCTACGACTCGACCGGCGGACAGTTCATCTACAACTGGCAGACCCCAAAGAAACCGGGCTTCTGCTACGTCGTGACCATAGAGACGGAGGATGGCTCGAACCTGCAGGCGAACTTCAAGCTGAAGTAAGCCTGGGCCGAACTGTGAAGACATAGAGGGGCGCCGCGAGGCGCCCCTCTCGCTATCCGGCCGGCTCCGGTGCTGCCGCCGTAGGGCGACCGGCAAGCAGGATCGCCAGCGCGGGCGCGACAACCGCAACCGTCGCGCCAACCGCGATCGCCGCGACGCCCCACTCCGTGTAGGCCAGCCCACCGAGTAGGGCAAGCGCCGCCGCCAACAGACCGGCGACGAGATCCGTGAATCCGACGAGCTTCCCTCGCTCGACCGGAGCGGCGTGCGTGACGAGCTCCGCCGTCGCGGCGACATAGGAGACGTTCCAGCCGAGCCCGAGCAAGAGGAGCGACAGCGACATGGCCGGGATCGACACGACCCAGGCGAGCATCACGGTCGACACCGCCATGATCGCGAGGCCCGCGATGAGCGTCGGACGTCGTCCCACCCGGTCGACGAGCTCGCCCACGAAGAGGACGAGCGCAAACATCCCCACGATGTGGAGGCTGATGACCGTGAACACGTCAGCCTGCTCGTGTTGGTGGCCGACCACGATGTAGCCGGTCAGGTTCATGACTCCGGCCATCACCGCGAGGCTCGCCACCGCCGCGAGAACGGCCGCGGGAACGCCCGGGCGCCGCAAGATCTCGCGAAGTGGAGCAGCCGGCTCCGTCGTGAGCGGCTCACCCTCGGCAAGTCCCGCCTGCTGAAGCTCGAGGGCGATCGTGCGCGGGTCCGGCCTGATCAGGAGCGCGATGCAGAGCCCCACGACGCACATCGCGGCCGCGGCGAACCAGGGGATGACGAGGGTGTCGAGCTCGAGGTCCTTGCCCGCGAAGAGCGGGCGGAAGACGAGCGGGCCTAGCGCAGCCCCGAAGAGCGCGCCGAAGAGGACGTATGAGATCGCGCGCCCCTTCTTCTCCTCGGGGTACATGTCCGCTGCAGCCGTGCGCGCGAGTAGGACGCATCCGTTCATCGCGCCTACGCCGACAAGCCCGAGGACGACGAGCGGCGCGCTGTCGGCGACGCAGCCGAGCGCTGTCAGCACGCACCCGGCCATCCCGACGACGAAGCCCCCCGCGATCACGGGAACGCGGCCCAACCGGTCCATCAGCCGGCCCGCAGGCAGTGCAGCAAGGGCTCCCGCTGCGAGGAAGATCGCAGGCCCGAGGCCGAGAATCGACTCGATCCCGGTGACGAGGACGAGTGTGATCGTCGCGACGGCCGCCGCGAGCTGGAGCACGCCCGAGAGCAGCACCAGGCAGAGGCTGAGCAGGGCGGTGTTACGCCGGATCGGGTACGAGATCGCCGCGATCGCGCCATTCAATCAGCCGGCTTCGGAGCGCCCTGCCTCGTGCCGCTACGATGCGCTGAGCGTAACGGGGAGCTCGGGCGACCGGGCTGAGAGGGCGGCTGAGCGCGCCGCCGACCCGCGGAACCTGATCTGGGTAATGCCAGCGGAGGAAGGCGTGTCCAACGAAGTCGTAGTGGTTGTCGCAGGCGGGGCTCCTCCCGATCCTCGGGCCGCGCTTGCCGTGCCGCTCGGGTCGCAGGTGGTCGCGGCCGACAAGGGGCTCGAGCACGCGCTTGCGCTCGGGCTCGAGGTCTCGATCGCTGTGGGCGACTTCGACTCGGCCTCTCCGGC
Source organism: uncultured Thermoleophilia bacterium (assembly GCA_963827525.1). Taxonomy (GTDB): domain Bacteria; phylum Actinomycetota; class Thermoleophilia; order Gaiellales; family Gaiellaceae; genus GMQP-bins7. The sequence goes on along the minus strand of CAWHBH010000005.1, from coordinate 337,198 downwards.
GGCCGTTGCGCGCGCGGAGGCGAGCGGAACGAGGATCGAGCGACACCCCGCGGAGAAGGATGCAACCGACCTCGAGCTCGCGCTCGACCGTGCGCACTCGCTCGGACCCAGCCGGATTCTGGTCCTGGCCGGCGACGGAGGCCGGCTCGACCATCTCTTCTCGACGCTGCTGCTGCTCGGATCGAGCCGCTATGAAGCGATCGAGATCGACGCCTTCGTAGGGCCCGCGCGCGTGTACGTCGTCCGCGGCGAACGCGCGATCGAAGGCGAGCCCGGCGAGCTCGTCTCGCTCCTCGCGCTGCACGGCCCGGCCGAAGGCGTGCGTACGGAAGGGCTCGCGTACCCGCTCGTGGGAGAGACGCTCGAGCCCGGCTCGAGTCGTGGCGTCTCGAACGTGTTCGTGGCGGACACGGCCCGCGTCACGCTCGAACGCGGTGTCCTGCTCGCAATCCGGCTCCCAGCCTCAGACGAGGACCGCGCGTGAGAGAGCTTGCAACAGTCTGTTGCAAGCGGCTCTGCGCGCTCGCTGCGGTGCTCGCGCTGGCTGTCGCGGGCTGCGGAGGCGATGACGCGCCCACCGAGGTCGTTCTCGTCACGCACGACTCCTTCGTGGTCTCGAAGGACGTCCGGACGGCCTTCGAGCGTGAGAGCGGCTTGAAGCTCCGGATCCTCCAGACGGGCGACGCAAACGAGGCGCTCACAAAGGCGCTCCTCACGGCCGGCAATCCTCAGGGCGACGTGCTCTTCGGCGTCGACAACAACCTTCTCTCGCGCGCGCTCGAGGGCGATCTCTTCGCCGCGTACGAGTCGCCCGGGCTGAGCAACGTCGACGCGGAGCTCGTGCTCGACCCGGACCACCGAGTAACGCCGGTCGATCGCGGCGATGTGTGCCTGAACCTCCACAAGGCGTGGTTTCGAGATCGCGGGATCGACCCGCCTAGGTCGATGGCCGATCTCGTCGAGGCCTCGCTACAACGGCCTCCTGGTCGTCGAGAACCCGGCGACCTCGACCCCGGGGCTCGCATTCCTGTTCGCGACGATCGCCCGCTTTGGAGAGGACGGCTGGCAGGACTATTGGCGGCGGCTGCGCGAGAACGACGTTCTCGTCGTGGATCGGTGGGAGGAGGCGTACACCGTGCAGTTCTCGGGAACGGCCGGAACCATCGGCGACCGGCCGATCGTCGTCTCGTATGCGTCGAGCCCGCCCGCGGAGGTGATCTTTCGCACACCGCGCCCGTCGGTGGCACCGACGGCGGTCATCGAGGACTCCTGCTTCCGACAGATCGAGTTCGCAGGCGTCTTGCGCGGTGCTCGGAACGAGGAGGGCGCGCGCAAGCTCATCGACTTCATGCTCTCGAAGCGTTTCCAGGAGGACGTCCCGCTCAACATGTTCGTCTTCCCGGTCACCAAGGACGCCCAGCTCCCGGCCGAGTTCGAGAAGTTCGCCGTCGTGCCGGCAGACCCGCTCGAGCTTCCTCCGGCGGAGATCGAGGCGAATCGCGACGACTGGATCAAGGAGTGGACGGACATCGTGATTCGGTGAGTACGCGCAGCTGGCGCGCCCTCACCTACGGCGTGCCGCTCGCATTCCTGACGCTGTTCTTCGTCTACCCGCTCGCGACGATTCTCGAGCGCGGCCTCCGCGCAGACGGCTCGCTCGCCTCGCCTCTCGACGTCCTTACCGACCCGCTCACGCGAGACGTCGTCTGGTTCACGATCTGGCAGGCGCTCGCGTCGACAGCGCTCACCTTCGCGGTCGGGCTACCCGGCGCCTATGTCCTGGGCCGCTACGCCTTCCGGGGCCGAAGCCTCGTCCGCGCGCTGGTGATCGTCCCCTTCGTCCTGCCGACGGTGGTGGTCGCGCTGGCGTTCCTGGCGATCCTCCCCAGCGGTCTCGAGCGGGGCTGGATCGCGATCCTCGTCGCTCACGCCTTCTTCAACGTCGCCGTCGTCGTGCTCGTCGTCAGCACGTTCTGGGCAAGCCTCGATCGGCGGGTGTCCGAGGCCGCCGCGACGCTCGGCGCCGGGCCATGGCGCAGCTTTCGGGAAGTCACGCTTCCGAGGCTCGCGCCGTCGCTGGCTGCCGCGGCGGCGATCGTCTTCCTCTTCTCCTTCACCTCATTCGGGATCGTCTTGATCCTGGGCGGGCCCAGCTACTCGACAATCGAGGCGGAGATCTACAACCAGGCGGTCCGCAGCTTCGACCTGCGCGCTGCGGCCATCCTCTCCCTCGTCCAGCTGCTCTGCGTCGGACTGGCGGTGTGGGTCACGCTGAGATTGGAGGCGAGGATCACGCCAGGCGGGGGCGTCCGGCCAGAGGCGGACGTCCTGCGCAAGCCGAGCTCGATCCGCGAGAAGGCTCTCGTCGCCGGAACCCTGGGTCTGCTCGCGGTTTTCCTCGGACTTCCGCTCGCGGTGCTCGTCGAGCGCTCGCTCGCAGTGGGTGAGCGGACACAGCCTCGAGGCGTACCGCTCGCTGTCCCGGCCGACGTCCGTGCTCCTCGTCGCGCCCTGGGAAGCAGTCGTGAACTCGATCGTGTACGCGGGGGCGGCGACCGTGATCGCGATCGTGGTCGGCGGCCTTGCGGCCTTCGCAGTCGCGGACTCGAGAGGTCCCCGCCTGCTCGACGGCCTGCTCATGCTCCCGCTCGGCGCCTCGGCAGTGATGCTCGGGTTCGGGTTCGTGATCGCCTTCGATCGTGCCCCGCTCGACTTCCGAGCGGAACCGTGGATCGTTCCGGTGGTGCAGGCGCTCGTCGCCATACCGTTCGTCGTCCGCATCGTGGCCCCGACAATCCGAGCGATCGACGACCGCCAGCGCGAAGCCGCCGCGGTGCTCGGGGCGTCGCCGGCGCGCGTGCGACGGGAGATCGACGTCCCGATCATCGGTCGAGCCGTCGCGGTGGCTGCGGGCTTCGCGTTCGCCATCTCGCTCGGCGAGTTCGGGGCAACCGTGTTTCTCGCGCGGCCCGAGAGCCCCACGTTGCCCGTCGCGATCTTCCGCTTCCTCGGCCGCCCCGGCGAGCTGAACAGCGCTCAGGCGTATGCGCTCGCCGTCGTGCTCATGGCGGTGACGGCGGCCTCGATCTTGCTCGTCGGCCGGCTCAGAGTCAGGCGAAGCTGGGCCTGATGCTCCGCGTCGACGAGGTCATCGTCCGCTTCGGCGAGAAGCTCGCGCTCGACAGGGTGACGCTCGACCTCGCGCAGGACGAGGTCATGGCCGTGCTCGGCCCGAGCGGCTCGGGCAAGAGCACGCTCCTGCGCGTCATCGCGGGCCTGCAGAAGCCGGACTCGGGGAGAGTGCTGCTCGAGGGAGAGGACATCACGGGGCTTTCTCCCCACCGCCGGGGGATCGGGCTCGTGTTCCAGGATCACGCGCTCTTCCAGCACAGGAGCGTCGCGGGCAACGTCGCGTTCGGGCTGAGGATGCGCGGCGACTCTCCGACGTGAGATCGACCGCCGGGTGCGCGAGCTCCTCGACCTCGTGGGTCTCACCGGATATGAGCAGCGCTCGGTTGCCACGCTTTCGGGAGGCGAGCAGCAGCGGGTCGCGCTCGCGCGGGCGCTCGCACCGGAGCCGCGTGTGCTCCTCCTGGACGAGCCGCTCGGATCGCTCGATCGCCGGCTGCGCGATCGGCTGCTCGAGGATCTCGCAGCGCTGTTCGCCGAAGTCCGGATCGCGGCTCTGTATGTCACTCACGACCAGGCCGAGGCGTTTGCCCTGGGCGACCGCGTGGCCGTCATGCGCGAAGGCCAGGTGGTTCAGACCGGAACCGCGGACGAGCTCTGGGCACATCCGGTGGACGCGGACACCGCTCGCTTCCTGGGCCTCGGCAACGTTCGCAACAGCACCGTCGTCCGGCCGGAAGCGATCGAGATCCGCTCAGCGCGTGCGGGAGAGAGCGGCGAGGGAATGGTCGAGAGCGTTCGCCGAAACGGCCCGACTGTCTGGCTGACCGTTCGGCTCGATGACGGATCGGCACTCGATGTGGCTGTCAGCTCCCTCGAGCACCCGGCGAGCGGGCGACCGGGTGTGCGTCGAGATCGATCCGTCCGGCATCGTCCGGCTGTGATCCGGCGACGCGTCATCGTCCACGGTCTCGTGCAAGGGGTCTTCTTTCGCGAGTCCGTGCGCAGGCACGCTGTGAGTGCAGGGGTTGCCGGGTGGGTTCGCAACAACCGAGACGGAACCGTGGAGGCAGTCTTCGAAGGTGAGGACGCCGCCGTCGAGCGGCTGGTCGCGTTCTCTCACGAGGGACCGCGGGGCGCCCGAGTCGATCGTGTCGAGGTCGTCGTGGAGGAGCCGGGCGACCTCCACGGGTTCAGTACCAGCTAACCCTGACGCTCGAAAACCGGCGACTAGTCGCTGTCGTCCTCGTCGTCTCCAGAAGTGTCGTCGTCCTCGTCGGACTCCTCGGGATCGTCGAAGCCGTCCTCGAGGTCGGCGCGAGGCTCTCATTGCCCTCGTCCGAGTCGTTCTCGCCGCCATCCTGCCAAGGGTCGCCCATGCTCCTCCTCGTCGCGGTATCAGCGAGGGAGCTTAACGCTCGCCGGCGCAGATGCGGTCGCCAGCCATGACCTGATCGAATACCGAGTTGAACTCGGAGTCGCGCTGCGAGTCCGCTTTCGTCAGTCCGGCGACCTCGACCTGCATGACCGGGGTGACGCCCGGGCCGCCAACCGTGATCCGATGCCGCTCACCCGCAGCGGCCGGGCGCAACTCCTGGCTCGGGTAGCCGACGAACGGCCGCTGAGGCACGAAGCTGTGGCAGAAGGTACCGGTGCCCTTGTGCGTGAGGATCCCCGACTCGCGCTTCCAGCCAGCCCCGTAGGCGGAGTTGAGCGTATCGATGAAGAGGTTCCGGCCGTACTTGTCCTTGGGCACGCCCTTCGCTGTCGAGCCGAAGCCGAACACCGGCTCGCCGAGATAGCTGTAGCGGCCGAAGACACCCTGCCATCTTCCGTCGTACGTCCAGTTGGGATACACCTCGAGCCGCGGAAGCTCGCCCGACCAGTGCGCGACGTGGAACTCCCAGTTCGTGTGGTGTGGGAGCCACGGATCGAAGCCGAGCAGCGGGAGTCGGCGCTGCCACGCCTGCACCGTCCAGTACGTCCCGTTCGGCGCCTTGCAGGCGGCGACGAGCATCGCCAGCGCGGGGCCGTCGTAGGGCCGGCAGCGGTTCTTGAAGGTCCGCCAATACTTGCCGTTGCGGTACTTCCCCCAGCCCCGGCGTAGTCCCACTTGAAGCGCACCTGGGGGACGTCCGCCGAGGGATGGCGCGCATTGAGCGCTCCCCACGCGAGCACATGCCTGAGCCGGCCGTCGCTGCGCCTGTAGCTGACGAGCGCCTCGCCCTTCGCATTCACCTTCAGCGAGAGCAGGGTGACGTTCGCGTCCTGCAGCGGCTCGCTCGCGGAGACGGCGGCCACACCTGCCGCGAGTACGAGCGCGGCAGCGCAGACAGGAATCAGCAGGCGTCGAACCTGAGGGAATCGCCGAGCCGCGTGAGACCTTGTCACTTGGATATGTCGACCGGCTGGGCATGGAGGCCGCGGCTGGCGGTCTCCTATTCCCATTCGATGGTTGCCGGCGGCTTGGATGAGACGTCGTAGACGACGCGGTTCACTCCCGGGATCTCGTTGATGATGCGACTCGAGATCGCCTCCAGCACGTCGTATGGAAGGCGCGCCCAGTCGGCGGTCATCGCATCCTCGGAAGTGACGGCGCGAATCACTACCGGGTAGGCGTAGGTGCGTTCGTCGCCCTGAACACCCACAGAGCGGATGGCCGGAAGCACGGCAAAGCTCTGCCAGAGGTCGCGGTAGAGATCGGCCTTGCGGATCTCCTCGAGCAAGACCGCATCCGCGCGGCGCAGGATCGCGAGCCGTTCCTCGGTGACGTCGCCGATGATGCGGATGGCGAGTCCCGGTCCGGGGAAGGGCTGCCTCCAGACCATCCGTTCCGGCAATCCGAGCTCCTCGCCGACCCGGCGCACCTCGTCCTTGAAGAGCATGCGCAGCGGCTCGACGAGCTCCATGCGCATATCCGCGGGGAGCCCTCCGACATTGTGGTGCGACTTGATCAGGGCCGCGACTCCGTCCTCCCCGCCGCCCGACTCGATGACGTCCGAGTAGAGCGTCCCTTGCACGAGGAAGCGGACGTCGCCGAGCTTTCGCGCCTCTTCCTCGAACACTCGGATGAACTCCTCGCCGACGATCTTGCGCTTCTCCTCGGGATCGGAGACACCTGCGAGCCTTGAGAGAAAGCGCTTCTGGGCCTCGACGTGGACGAGAGGCACGCGGAAGTGACCCGAGAACGTCTCGATCACTTGCCCGGCCTCGTTCTCGCGGAGCAAGCCGTGATCGACGAAGACGCAGGTGAGCTGGTCGCCGACCGCCTTGTGCACCAGAAGCGCGGCGACCGCCGAGTCGACGCCTCCCGAGAGGGCGCACAGCACACGCTCGTCGCCGACCACCGCGCGGATTCGCTCCACCTGCTCCTCGATCACGGCAGCAGGCGTCCAGGTAGGCGGCGCTCCGGCGACCTCGTACAGGAAGTTCTTCAGGATGTCCTGCCCGTGCGGCGTGTGCACGACCTCGGGATGGAACTGGACGCCATAGAGGCCTCTCGACCGGTCTTCGAACGCCGCGATCGACGTCGAGGCCGACGATGCCGTCACCTCGGCGCCCTCAGGCGGCGCCGTCACCGAGTCGCGGTGGCTCATCCACACGGTCTGCTCAGGAGGTAGGTCGTGGAAGAGCTCCGATTCGCCGACCTCGAGCTCCGCCTTGCCGAACTCCGAGGCTCCGGTGCGTTCGACGACACCACCGAGATCGCGCGCCATGAGCTGCATCCCGTAACAGATGCCGAGCGTCGGGATCCCGAGCGAGAAGATCTCGGTGTCGACATCCGGCGCGCTTTCCGCGTACACGGATGCAGGCCCCCCCGAGAGGATCAGCGCGGCCGGGTTGCGTCGCGCGATCTCAGCCGCCGAGAGCCGGTGCCCCACGAGCTCCGAATACACGCGGGCCTCGCGCACGCGCCGCGCGATCAGCTGGCTGTACTGCCCGCCGAGATCGACGACGAGGACGGGGCGCTCCTCAGCCGTTTTCTCCGGGACCGGGAGCGGTACGACGTCGGCCATCAGCGGCGGTAGTTCGGGGCGTCCTTCGTGATCGTGACGCCGTGCGGGTGGCTCTCCTGGAGCCCCGCCGGTGTGATGCGCGTGAAGCGCGTCCTCGTCTTCATGTCCTCGATGGTGGGAGCTCCGCAGTACCCCATCGACTGGCGTAGGCCTCCGACCACCTGGTGGACGATCGGCGAAAGCGGGCCCTTGTACGGAACGCGGCCCTCGATCCCCTCGGGAACGATCTTGTCCACGTCCTCGACGTCGCCCTGGAAGTAGCGGTCCTTGGAGAAGGAGCGTGCCTTCATCGCACCGAGCGAGCCCATCCCCCGGTACTCCTTGAACCGCTCGCCCTGCGCGACCATGACCTCACCGGGGGCTTCATCCGTGCCGGCGAGCATCGAGCCGAGCATCACGACGTCGGCTCCGGCGGCGATCGCCTTGGCGATGTCGCCGGACGAGCGGACACCACCGTCTGCGATCACAGGAATGCCCTGTCCGGCGAGCGCTTGTGCAGCGTCGTACACGGCCGTTACCTGTGGAACGCCGACTCCCGCGACCACTCGAGTTGTGCAGATCGAGCCCGGCCCCTGCCCCACCTTCACCGCATCGGCGCCCGCGTCGGCGAGAGCAACGGCACCGTCGCCGGTCGAGACGTTCCCCGCGATGAGCTCGACCTCATGTGCTGCCCGGATCTGTCGCACGACGTCGAGAACGCCGTGCGAGTGGCCGTGGGCCGTGTCCACCACGAGCACGTCCACCTCCGCCTCCACGAGCGCAGCAGCGCGCTCGAGCGCGTCCGTCCCGACGCCCACCGCCGCGCCGACCCGCAGGCGTCCCTGGTCGTCCTTCGTCGCGTCCGGGTACTTGATCTTCTTGGAGATGTCCTTGACGGTGATGAGCCCCTTGAGCCGACCCTCGTGGTCGACGACGGGAAGCTTCTCGATCTTGTTGCGGTGGAGAATCGCCTCCGCCTCCTCGAGCGTCGTGCCGATCGGGGCAGTGACGAGGTTCCGGCTCGTCATCAGCGCGGACACGAGCTGCGACGTGTCGGTCTCGAAACGGAGGTCGCGGTTCGTGAGGATCCCGACGAGCACGCCCTCGTCGTCCGTGATGGGAACCCCGGAGATCCGGTAGTGCTCCATCAGCTCGAGCGCCTCGGCGACCGAGTTCCCGGCCTGGAGCGTCACCGGCTCGACGATCATCCCGGACTCCGAGCGCTTGACCTTGTCCACCTCGGCGACCTGATCGTCGATCGAAAGGTTGCGGTGGACGATCCCCATCCCACCGGCTCGCGCGAGTGCGATGGCGAGCCGCGCCTCGGTCACGGTGTCCATGGCAGCGGAGATCAGCGGGATGTTCAGCGAGATCGACGGCGTGAGGCGCGTGACGGTGGAGACATCGTTCGGCAACACGTGCGACTCCGCCGGAAGCAGGAGCACGTCGTCGAAGGTCAGCCCCTCTTTCCCGAACTTTCGCTCGAACGCGACGAGGCGCTCGATCTCCTCCTGGCGGATCTCGGTATCCATCATGCGACGTTAGCACCGCGCCGGGACGCCGATCAGGCGAGCGCGATGCCAATCACTTCGAGGCGCTCACGAGCGCGAGCCGCGCCGGTGATGTCACCTTTCTCGTCGAGTAGAGCGAGAGCGAGCGCTGCCGCGTGCGCCGCAGACTGCGGCTCATCTGCACGAGACAGCATCTCGGCATGCATGAGCTGGACGTCCGCCCGCGCGAAGAAGAAGTCGGTGGTCTCCACGCCCTCCACCGCGCGACGGAGCAGCACCGCCGCTTCCTCGTGCCGACCGTCGTGGGACAGGAGGCAGCCGTCGATGGCGTCCGCGAACACGAAGTTGATGAGGTCGTCCGGCGGGCTTGCCTCGCGAGCGACCGCCGACATGTCTCGGGCTTCCTCGAAGCGGCTCTGCGCGTACAGGAGTTGAGCGAGACGCACGGCGACCGTGGAGAAGAACGCCCAGTTGCCCAGGACCTGCAATTCGTCGGCACCCTGCCGGAGATACTCCTCCGTGGCAGTCGGATCCCCCGCGTGCTGCTCAATCCACGCGCCGTGAAGCGTTACACCTGCCGCGCTGACCGCCATTCCGGCCGATTGGTAGAAGTCTTGTCCGGACGCGTACAGGTCGCGGGCTTGCTCGAAGTCACCCTGCATCGCCAGGAGGCGCCCAAGCGTCGTGGCGGCGCCGGCCTGGAGCGCCAACGAGTCTCCGGCCTCCAGCTGTAGCGCGCGCACGCGGTCGATCGCGTCCGGGACCGGGGTCGGGCCGAAGACGTACGCCGATCGGATCCACCAGACGAGGTCATCAGTTCGGCGATACAACCCGGCACGCCGAAAGTGGTCGAGGCCTCGCTCGCATGCAGCAGCCGTCTCGGCGGCTCGCAGGCTTACCCACTTCTCGCCGGCGAGATCCCACCAGTAGTACCCGAGGCCTTCGTCGTGGTCGGCCGCCTCGAGAACCCTGCGGGCGTCCTCCCGCCGTGCGATGCGCGCGTCCCGCGGAATCGAGCCACCGCCGAAGAAGTCGAGCGAGTTCTCGACGACGGTCGCGATCGCCGCGGTCACCGGATCCGATGCCTTGCGAGCCCGAGCGAGTGCCGTCCGCGCCTCGTCGAGATCCTTGGACTCCAACAACGCGACTGCCAGATCGGGCGTGAGCGCAAGACGCTTGGGATCGTCTTCGGTGAGAATCGTGGTCGCTCGCCGGAACAGCGACCGTCCTGCGTTGAAGTCGCCGCGGTCCATCGCCGCCCGACCCGCCGAAGCCAGATGATCGGACACGCGCGAGGCGAGACGACGAAGCGCAGGATCCGCCGTATCGAGCTCCGCGCGATAGCGATGGGCTTGCTCGAGGTGGTAGCCGACGATTTCGTCGCCCTCGACGAGATCGTGCGTCGACAGCCAGTCGGCGAAGCGCTCGTGGAGCTCGGCTCGAGTTGCCTTGGGCAGCGATTCGTAGGCTGCATCGCGAATGAGGAGGTGGCGGAAGCGGAAACCCTCGTCGTCGGGAAAGGTCGGCGATGTCGAGCGGATGAGCTCCTTGCGGACGAGCGTGGCGAGGTGCGCCTCCACCACGGGCCGGACCGGTTCGGGAGAGAGCACCGCTACCGCGCCGCGGTGAAACACTTCACCCTCGACGGAGCCGCGCTCCATCACGACCCGGACGTCTCCGTCGAGGGAGTCGATGCGTGCCTGCAGGAGAGCATGGATCGTCGGGGGAACAGCGATCTCGTCGTCCCCGCCGTGTTCCCGCACCATCGCAAGCATCTCCTCGACGAAGAGTGGGTTCCCGGCCGACGCCACGGTGATTCGCTCGCGCAGCGAGGAGTCGAGGGGAGTGTCGATCACGAGTTGGTCCATGAGCTCCGCGCACTCCTCAGCACCCAGCGGCTCGAGCAGAAGGGAGGTCGCGTTGAGCTTCCCGCCACCCCAGTCCGGCCTCACCTCGAGCAGCTCGGTGCGGGCTACGCAGAGGAGGAAGATCGGAGCGTCGCGGGAGAGATCCGCCACGTGCTCGACCAGGTCGATGAAGACGGGCTCCCCCCACTGCAGGTCGTCGATCACGACGACCTGAGGTCGCTCCTCGGCTCGCGCCTCGAGCAGCCGTCGGAAGGCGAGCTGCGTCTCCGGAGGCGACGTACCGATCACCGAATCCGGGGCCACGCCGATCGCGATCAGGATCTCTACGAGCGGCCAGTAGGTGATCCCCTCCCCGTAAGACAGGCAACGGCCACGAAGGATGTCGGCCGAGTCGCCGACGCGCTCGAGGAAGTCCGCAACAAGGCGCGACTTGCCGATCCCCGCCGGCCCGAGGAGGGTGAAGAGTCGGCACGTGCGATCCGCGACCGCGTCCTCGTAGTCGCGCCAGAGACGCTGGCGTTCTCGTTCGCGCCCGACGAGCGGTGTTTCGAGATGGCGGGCGAGCGCTTCCGAGTCGAGGAGCACCTCGAGGAGACGAAACGCGACAACCGGCTCCGACTTCCCCTTCAGCGCGAGCGGCTCGACGGCCTCGACCCGAACGGCATCGCGCACGAGCGACCGGGTCTCGGCGCCGATGAGAGTCTCGCCCGAGGCAGCTGCCTGCTCGAGGCGTGCGGCGACGTTGACGGCATCTCCGGTGACGAGGGTCTCGCCCTCTCCGCCGACGACGACTTCTCCGGTGTTGACGCCGATGCGCGCATCGAGGCCGTGAGCGGAGATCGCCGCTCGCATCTCCGAAGCAGCACGAACAGCACGCAATGCGTCGTCCTCGTGCGAGACCGGAATCCCGAAGACGGCCATGACCGCGTCGCCGACGAACTTCTCGACCGTCCCTCCGTGCCGTTCGATGATCACGCGGAGATCCTCGAAGTAGCGACGCATGCGAGCACGGAGCGCCTCGGGATCCGTGGATTCACCGAGCGCGGTCGAGCCGACGAGGTCGCAGAAGAGGACGGTCACGACCTTGCGCTGCTCGCGCGCCGGCTCAGCCGCGTGCAACGCAGTGCCGCATGCGCTGCAGAACCGTGCGTCATCTGCGTTCTCGCGCCCGCAGCTGGGGCATGCCACCATGCGCGGAGTCTAGGACGCTTCTAGGAGCGGACGGGCTGGAGCTCCGCGAGCTCGATGTCTGCCGAGAGCGTCGCGGCGAGCGAGGAGTCGAAGCGACCCGCGCCGACCTCCCGCACCGAGGCCGCGCCGGCGGCGACCGCCGTACGGATGGCGTCGTCGGGCGGGCGTTCGTCCATGATCGCCGCGAGGAACTGAGCGACGAGAACGTCTCCGGACCCAACCCCCGAGACGGGCTCGACGTGCGGAGCGAACGCGCGGACTCGCCGGGTCTTCCGTCCGAATCGATGTAACGCGAAGCACCCGTTCTCGAGCGTGATGAGGACATTGCGCGCGCCCATCTCGGCGATGGCGTCGAGCGCCATCAGAAAGTCGTCGTCGTCCTCGAGCTCCTGGCCGACCAGCTGCTCCGCCTCGCGCTGGTTCGGCGACACGAGGAAGGGCCCGGCCTCGACGCCGAACCTGAGCGGCTCCCCCTCGCTGTCGAGCACGACCCGAACGTCGCGACGAGAGAGATCGCGGATCGCATCCGCGTAGAACGATGTCGGCACCTTCCTCGGCAGCGAGCCGGACAGGACGACGAAGTCGGCTCCCCGAGCGAGGTAGTGGAGCTTCTCCATGAGCGTCTCGAGCTCGACCGAGGTCACCTCGGGGCCCCACTCGTTGATCTCGGTGTACGTACCGGCCGTCGGGTCGACGACCGCCGTCGAGGTGCGTGACTCGGCAGCGATGCGGACGAAGTCGTTGAGGATCGCCTCGGAGGTCAGCTCCTCGATGATTCGGGTTCCCGTCCGTCCTCCGGCGAGGCCCGTCGCTACGACGGGCACGTCGAGGAGCTTCAGCGCGCGAGCGACGTTGATCCCCTTGCCGCCCGCGAGGGTGAGAACCTGGCTCGAGCGGTGGCGGTAACCGATCTGGAAGACCGGGACCGTCAGTGTGCGATCGAGCGCGGCGTTGACCGTAACGGTGACGATCACGTGACGATCTCCCAGAGATTCTCGGCGGTCTGCGTCGCATACCACCGAACCTTCGCCAGAAGTCCCGGATCGGCGACGGAAGCGGCGGCAACGAGGTTCGAGGACGCGACGAGCCGGTTTCCGTCGTAGACCTCGACCCGGCCGAACCGTTGGCCCTTGCGAACGGGGAGCGCAACCGACACCGGCGCGACAACACGCTCCACGAGAGGCGTCCCGATGCGAATCGTCCGCACGAGTTGGTGCGGCGCCACGAGCTCGACGTCAGACGCGCCGTAACCGGTCTCCGCCACTGCATATACCCGGCTCGAGTCGATTGCCGTGACGCGCCGGTACTGCGCGAGGCCGAATGTGAGGAGCTCCTGGAGCGCGTCGTTGCGGGAGCGGCGGGTATCGCTCCCGAGCACGGTCCCATACACCGTTACGCCGTTGGCGCTGGCTGCGGCCGCTTCCGACCACCCCGCATCTCGTGTATGCCCGGTCTTTCCTCCGACGAGTGCGGGCCAGCTCACCAGTAGGTCGTCCGTAGTGGGGAAGACACGGCCGCCGGAGAGCGAGACCGTCGAGCGCCCGAGGGCGTCGCGGACGAACGGGATTCCCAGCGCATATCGCACGAGCAGGGTGACGTCCCGGGCGCTCGAGACGTGACCTCGTGCATCGAGGCCGTGCGGATTCTCGAAGTGCGTGTCTGCGAGGCCGAGCTCGCGCGCCTTCCTATTCATCAGCGCGACGAAGCGGGGTGTCGAGCCCTTTCCGACGTGCAGCGCAAGGGCCTCGGCCGCGTCGTTTGCACTGCGGATGAGCATCGCGCGGAGGAGCGCGGCAACCGTGAGCTCCTCTCCCGCCCGCAGGTAGACGGTCGACTCGCCTACACCGGCTGCACGAGGACTCACGCGCACTTCGTCCGAGAGGTCTGCGCGCTCGAGCACGACAACGGCCGTCATGAGCTTCGTGATGCTCGCGATCGCGCGCTCACGCCTTGCGCTTCGCTGCGCGAGCACGGCGTCGTCCTCGCCGAGGAGGTACCACGCGGACGCCGAGACGCGCGGCTGGTCCGCGTTCAGCGTGGAGTCGGCGCTCGTGGCCTGAAGCGGCACCGCAAGTGCGGCGAGGAGAGCGACGACGGCGAGCAGTGCTCTGCGCATCACCGGCGCGGAACTGTACTCCAAGCGTCGATGGGTCGGCGGCTACCAGCCCGCGGCAGCCCAGACTTGACCCGCGAGCTTCTCGGCTTCCGCAGCGGCCGCTGCCCGCCAGTCCTCCTCGGTGTCGCGGTACGCGTAGATCACCGAGCGGGACGCGGTCACGAGCGCGCTCGCCGGCCCGGCTGTAAATGCCCGCGCGACGTCCGCCGGCGTCGCGCCTTGCGCACCGACTCCGGGAAGCAGGATGGGCGACGTCGGTAGGAGACGCCGCGCCTCCGAGACAGCGCGCGGGAGCGTCGCTCCGACAACGGCGCCGACGCTCGACAGTCCCTTCTCGCCGACGAGTGGCTCGCCCCACTCCCGCACGAGCAAAGCAAGGTGGTGCCAGAGCGGGCGGCCGTCCGAAAGCGCAAGGTCTTGAACGTCGGCCGCGCCTGCATTGGAGGTGCGAACGAGGAAGAAGACACCGGCGCCGTGCCGTCGGCATGCGGCGAGAAACGGCTCGACCGAGTCATGGCCGAGGTACGGGCTCGCCGTGATCGCATCGGCGAGCGGCGGATCTCCGTCGCGCGGCTCCACGAACGCGGCCGAGTAGGCGCGCGAGGTCGACCCGATGTCGCCGCGCTTCGCGTCGAGCACCACGAGCAGCCCGGCCGAACGCGAGTACTCGCACACCTCCTCGAGCGCCTTGAACCCGTCCGAGCCCAGCGCCTCGAAGAACGCCGACTGCGGCTTGACGGCGACGACGTACGGCCCGACGGCATCGACGATCCCTTTGCAGAAGCGAGCAACGGCCGACGCAGCGGCGGCACGGCCGAGCACTGCCTCCCCGCGCAGCTCCATGGGCAAGAGGTCGAGCCGAGGATCGAGCCCGACCGCAAGCTGGCTGTGCTTGCGCTCGACGGCCTCGACGAGTCTGTCGGCGAAGTTGACGGCCTCCACGGAGGAAAGGCTACGTTCCTGACGTCGCAGGGGCGGCGCTCGCAAGTGAGCCAGGCTTACCTACGCGACGCATCGGAGGCACGCCTCGCCGCGCAGGACAGTACAACTGGTACGGACAAGCGGCGAGCCCGCCGGATCGCGCAGCGAGCGTCGTCAGCCGGTCGCGGAGGCTTGACCGAAAGGCTTGCGCGGGCCGGGAGCGACCGGCGGCCTGCGGCGTCAGGCGGCGAGGATCTGGGCGGCGTCGAGTGAAACGATGCGGAGTTCCGGGCCGGGCCGCCGCAGGAATCCGGAGACCAAGAGCAATGCGTCCGCATCCTCCGGGGCAAGGGAGGGCTCGGCAAGGGCTGCCTCGGCCAGGCCGGCCTCGACCTCGAGCCTTCCGGCGAGTCCACCCGCGAGCGTCCGGACTGAAACACGCCCACCCGCGAGGAAGAAGGCCCGCCTGAGGCCGGGCTCGCGCGCTGGAGCCAGCAAGCAGATCGTCGCGAGGCGCAGCCGGTCGAGCTCGGCGATGCGCGAGACCACGGCCTCCAGTGCCGCAAGCCGATCGCGCAGCCGCGCCGCGTCCTCGAAGCGCAGGTCGCCCGCGAGCCTGCGCAGCTTCGCTCGCAATGGTGGTATCGCCGCGTCGAGATCTTCACCTTCGAACGTGTCCAGCGCTCGTGCGGCGAGCTGCGCCTTGCGCTTGCTTGCTATCGGGCCGAACCGCCCCGGCTCGGAGACGACTGTCCACCGGTCCCGGCGTCGCACGAGATAGACGTAGCGCTCGGGCCGACCCGCTCGGGCGTTGGCGGGCGGCCGTAGCTCTCTGATGAGCCGAAGCTCTTCGAGCGCGGCCTCGAGCTCGGACCCGACCTGCCGCCACTCGACACGCTCGAGCGCTCCGAGTGCGGCCTCGACCGCCGGCCGCTGGCGGTCTCCCGAGAAGTACGAGCGGAGCCGCGCACGCAGATCGCGCGCCTTGCCGACGTACAAGACAGTGTCGTTTCGATCGCGAAATAGATAGACACCTGGAGTCGTGGGCGCGCCGGCGACGAGCGAGCGCTTCGAGTGGAGGCGGCGCGCTCGCGGTGCTGCCAGCTCGGCGACCTCGGCGATCGTGCGGGCGCCTCGCTCCTGCGCGAGTCCCAGGAGTGCGATGAGGATCTCCGCCGTCGCCAGCGCGTCGGGCAGCGCACGGTGACACGGCTGCCAGGTCGTGCCGAAGAAGTGCGCGAGCTGCTGGAGAGAGAAGCGCTCGCTGCGGCGGTGGAGGAGCCGCCGGGCGAGCCAGACCGTGTCGACAACGGTCGCCGCGACGCGACGTCCGGTGAGCCGCTCGACCTCGCGATCGAGGAACCCGACATCGAAGCGAGCGTTGTGCGCGACGAGGGGAGCGTCTCGCGCGAACGCGAGAAACCGACGTACTGCGAGGTCGGCGCGTGGTGCGCCGCGCAGCTCGCTCTGACCAATGCCGGTAAGTGCAGCGATGTAGGGCGGGAGAACGATTCCTGGGTTGACCAGAGTCTCGAACGTCTCGTCGACCTCGAGCGCGCGAACCCGAACCGCCCCGATCTCACACATTCGGTCGCGACGCGCCGAGAGCCCGGTCGTCTCCAGATCGAAGACGACGAGCTCGGCGTCCTCGATCGCCGCGTCGGTACAGCCGTCGCCGGAAAGGCCGACCCGCGTCCCGAGCCAGCGCAGGCGCGCATCGCCGTCGACGACGTCGGCGAGCAAGCTATGGGCAAGCGTCGCCGGCGCGCGCTCGAGAGCAAAGAGAACGCGTGCCGCCTCTTCGGCGGCGACGGGGCCTCTCCGCGCGTGGACAAGTTCGACGAGGCGGTCGGCGGCGTCGAACGTGAGCTGCATCGCTCCCAACCGTATCGAACATATGTTCGTATCTCAAGCGGAAGAAACGTGCCGCGACGTGGCGACGCTCCTACGTTGTGCAAGACCGGAATCCGCTTGCGCGGATCCCGGTCGCACAGTAAATCCTCAAAGGCGTCCGCTTTCGCGGCCGCAGCGTGTGCGGTCTAAGCCGCTAGCCGCCCTTGACCGCAGCCTTGAGCGAGCTCCCGGCGGAGAACTTGGGAACCGTTGTCGCCGGGATCATGACCTTCGCGCCCGTGCGTGGGTTGACGCCCATGCGCGCGGCGCGCGCCGAGGTCGAGAATTTGCCGAAGCCCGTGAAGGTAACGGCGTCACGGCTTTTGAGCGCGGACGTGATCGTCTCGAGCACGGCGTCTACCGCTGCGCCGGCATCGCGCTTGGACATTCCGGCCTTGTCGGCTACGGCGTCCACGAATTCCTGCTTGGTCACTGGTCTCCTCCTGACGTGGGGTTCGAGTTCACGGAACCGAAGGACCCTAACAGGCCTTCGTATTTGGCTCAACCATGCTGTTTTGCGGCGGTTTTGTGCACTTCCTGAAGCTCATTGGCGCGAAAGAGTGCCCTGAGGCGCACGCCGAGACGCGCGAGAGCGTCCGAGCCGCCCTCTTCCCGGTCGACGACACAGACGGCATTCCGGACGACCAGGCCCTCGTTTCTGAGCGCGGACACCGCCTCCTCGAGTGCTCCGCCGGAAGTGACGACGTCCTCGAGCAGGCACACGAGCTCGCCCTGCTCGAAAGGGCCCTCGATCCGTTTTGCCGTGCCGTATTCCTTGGTCTCACCGCGGATGATGATGAAGGGCAGACCGGACGCCATCGCTGTCGAAGCTGCCAACGCGACCGCTCCGAGTGCCGGGCCTGCGAGTCGGACCGCCTCTGGCTCGTGCTCGCGCGCGGCGTCGGCGAGGTGAGTGCCGAGTTCGCGCAGGATCTCAGGCTCGGTCTCGAACCGGTACTTGTCGAGGTACCACGACGAGCGCCGCCCCGATCGAAGCACGAAGTCGCCCTCCAGGAGCGCTCGCTCCACGAGGAGCGCGCCCAGCTCGTCGTGTGTCACCGGGCGATGGCCGTGCGGGCGATCGACGCGAGGCGCTCGAACCCGGCCGAGCCCGGCTCGAGGACGATCGACGACCCGTCGGCGTACGAGACGCCGGCTCGCTGCTGGACCCTCGCCGGCCCCGCGAAACGACGCCACGCCCAGATGGCGAGCCCCACGAGGAGCGCCAGCCGAACGAGCTTTCTCACTCGTCGCCCTCCTTCGCTTTCCGGGTGGTCGGCTTGCGCTTCTTCTTCTGCTCGGGCTCGCCGATTCCCTGAAGACACGTCCGCAGGTCGTAGACGACGAGGCCGGATGTCGGTTGAGGTCCTGTCGTCGCCGCGATCGTAAGGTCGCGCTCGCGCAGAACGAAAAGCGCGCCGTCCTCGAGCTCGACTTCCGCGCGCGTGACCGCTTGCGCCGGAGAGCTCAGGTCGGAGGCTGCGGCGACGAGCTCGAGCGCCGAGCTCGCCAGCGCTCCGGACCGGGTGGGATCTTCGTGCGTGGACGCGAGCACGGAACCGTCTGCGGCAAGCACGACCGCAGACTCGATCTGCGAGGAAAGCTCGGTGAGCTCGCGAAGAGCCTGCGCCGCGTCCATCGGCGCTCGACGCTACCAGCCTTCAGCGCGCCGCGAGGCGTGCTGCGAGTGCTCGGGCCGCCTGTGCGCGATGCGAGTGCTCCGCCTTCCATTCGTTCCCGAGCTCGGCGACCGTCGCCGATTGACCGACTGGAACGAAGATCGGGTCGTAGCCGAACCCCTCGCGACCACGCGGCTTTCGAGCGATCTCGCCAGCGAGCGTCCCGCGCGCCTCGTACTCGTCGCCTACGGGCGAAACGACGACTAGCTCGCTCACGTAGCGCGCTCGGCGGTCCTCCACCCCGTCGAGCTCGGAGAGCAGGTGCGCGACACCGTCCGAGGCCCAGCGCGCCGAATGGACGCCCGGGCGCCCGCCAAGGGCTGCGACCTCGATGCCCGAGTCCTCGCCCGCGACCCAGGCACCCGGAGGCGCGTGAGCTCGACCGTGGCGCGCCTTGATCCGTGCGTTGTCGAAGAACGTCTCGCCGTCCTCGACCACGTCGTCGGGCGTCTCGAGAAGATCGACCTCCCAGCCGGGTAGTGCGGAGCGCAGCTCCCGGAGCTTGTTCTCGTTTCGCGAAGCCAGCAGCAGCTTCAAGCGCGAGGTTCGCTCGCAGCCTCGAGCTGTGCGACGGTGAGCTCGTCGATCCCGCTCGCGGCGAGGTCGAGGAGCTCGTCGAGAAGCTCGCGGGAGAACGGATCTCGCTCGGCCGTGGCCTGCACTTCGACGAGCCGCCCGTCGCCCGTCATGACGACGTTCATGTCGGTCTCCGCGTTCGAGTCTTCCAAGTAGTCGAGATCGAGGACGGCCTCGCCGCGGACGATGCCGACGGAGACGGCCGCGATCGAGCCGGTCAGCGCCTTAGAGAGCCCGAAACGCTCGAGTGCGCGGCTCGCGGCGATCCAGGCACCGGTTATCGATGCGCACCGGGTCCCGCCGTCGGCCTGGAGGACGTCGCAGTCGAGCCAGAGCGTCCGCTCGCCGAGCGCCTCGAAGTCACATACCGAGCGAAGGGCGCGACCGATGAGCCGCTGGATCTCGACCGTGCGCCCGTCGGGGCGCCCGCGCGAGACCGCCCGTTGCGTGCGTTCGCCCGTCGAAGCGGGGAGCATCGCGTACTCGGCCGTCATCCAGCCGCGTCCGCTCCTGGACAGCCAGCGCGGGACACTCTCCTCCACCGTCGCCGTGCACAGGACGAGCGTCTTTCCCTGCCCGTAGAGCACACAGCCGTGCGGCTGCTCGATGAAGTCGTTCTCGAGCTCGATGGGCCGGAGCTCGTCCGATCGTCTCCCGTCCTCCCTCATGCGGCTGCTTCCAACGTGGAGACCTCGACGTGCTCGGCAACGTCGATCGGGAGCTGGAGAAACCGCCGCCCCATCTCGCGGAAGAGCCCGGGATCGCCGGTTGTCAGGAAGCGGTAGGCCCCCTCCCGAGACTCCTCGTTCTCCATGCCCTTGCGATCGAGCGTCTCCGCGACCTCGCGCGCGGTCTCGTCGGCCGAGAACACGAGCGTGACCCCACGCCCGAAGACGCGCTGGAAGATGGGCCGAATCAGCGGGTAGTGCGTACAGCCGAGGATCACGGTGTCCGTGCCGGCGTCCTTGAGCGGCGCCGCGTACTCGCGAACGGCGGTGGCCGTCGCCTCGCCGAACGGATCGTCGCCTTCGATCAGCGGGACGAGGCGCGGACACGCGACCGCCACGACCTCGGCCCCCGCGTCGAGCGCGCCGACGAGCTCCGTGTAGCGGCCGCTCGCGACGGTGGCCTCGGTGGCGAGAAGGCCGATGCGCCGGTTGCGCGTCGCGAGCACCGCCGCATGCGCCTCCGGAGCGAGAACGCCGATCACGGGTACCGAGAGCTGGCGCTGCAGGTCGGGGAGCGCCGCGGCGGTCGCCGAGTTGCAGGCGGCGACGATCAGCTTGACGCCCTGGTGCTCGAGGTAGCTGGCGATCTCGCGGGCGAAGCGACGGATCTCGTCGAGCGGCCGCGGCCCATAGGGAAGCCGCGCACCGTCACCGAGGTAGACGAAGTCCTCGTGCGGGAGAGTGACGAGGCACTCGTGCAGGACGGTCAGTCCGCCCATGCCCGAGTCGAAGACGCCGATGGGGCGCGGATCCATGCGCGGGGAGTGTAGGCCGAGCCGGGGTCAGACCCCTGGCCAGACCTACGGCGGCGGAGGACGTCGTCTACCCTTCCCGTCCGTGGTGAAGGCCTGGTTAGCGGGACTCGCGGCCGCACTCGTCCTCGTCGTCG
Source organism: uncultured Thermoleophilia bacterium (assembly GCA_963827525.1). Classification (GTDB taxonomy): domain Bacteria; phylum Actinomycetota; class Thermoleophilia; order Gaiellales; family Gaiellaceae; genus GMQP-bins7. The sequence goes on along the minus strand of CAWHBH010000005.1, from coordinate 316,702 downwards.
GAGAAGCGCCGGCGTCGACGCTTGCGAAGCAGGACGTCCTGATCCCGATGGACGACGGCGTCTCGATCGCCGCAACGCTCTACGTCCCTGAGGGCACAGCACCTGCCGGCGGCTGGCCCGCCGTAGTCGTGCTGCACGGGCTTGCGCAGAACCGCCAGCTGTTCAACGCCTTCGTAGAGGGATACGGGTTTGTGAACCAGGGGTACGTGATCCTGACGTTCGACGCCCGCGGCCACGGCGAGTCGGGCGGGTTGGTGGGGATCGACGGCCCACGCGAGGTCGCCGATACCCGCGCAGTGCACGCCTGGTTGGCCGCGCGTCCCGACGTCGCCGACTCGAGGATCGGCGCACTGGGTGTCTCGTATGGCGGCGGAGCGATCTTCAACTCGCTCGTCGCCGGTGTCCCCTGGGGCGCTGTCGTCACCATCCAGACGTGGACCGATCTCTACTCCGCCCTCGTGCCACAGGGGCTCGTCAAGTCGGGGCTCGTCGCTGCGCTCGCAGGCTCGATTCCGGAGGCGAAGCGGGATCCGTCGCTCACCGCAGTGACGGCCGCAGCGTTCGCCGGTAATGCGGCGGCCGTGCGCCGATGGGCCGCAGCGCGATCGAGCCTCTCGAAGCTCGGCTCGGTGACGACACCGGTCTTCATGGCTCAGGGCCGCCGCGACTTCCTCTTCGGGATCGAGCAAGCTTCTCTCGCGCTGCAGCGACTGCGCGGCCCGAAGCTCCTCTATCTGGGGCTCCATGGCCACGCGCCGTCCACGTTCCCGGCATCCGATACAGGCGCTCTCATGACGCAGGTGCGAGCCTGGTTCGACTGCTACCTGCGAAGTGGAGCCTGCGCCCGCGTGCCTGGCGTCGCCGTCGCGTCCGAGGGCGCGACCGCGGCCGCGCCCTGGACTAGATCTCTGCCGAAGACGACCGCCTCGACGTTCGCCCTCCCAGGCGTGACGACGTTCGCCCGCAGCGGCAAAGCCGTCCGAACGACGGGCCGGCTTCGCAACGCGATCGAGGTCTTCGGCTCGCCAACGGTGGAGGCATCCATCGCAGCAAGCGGAGGCTGGGCGAGGCTCGTAGCGGTGCTCACCGCCCGCACGCCGAACGGGAAGGAGATCGTCGTCAGCGCCGGAGGCGTCCCCACGAAGAACGGCGCACGCAAGGTCACCATCCGCCTCAGCAACCAGGCGACCTTCATCCCGAAGGGCTCACGGCTGACGCTCACGCTTGCGTCGTCCTCGACCGCTCAATCGACGTCGAACCTGCTGTACCTCGATCTGCCGATGGCCGCGAGCGCCCGCGTACGCGTCGGCACGGCCGTTCTCAAGCTTCCGGGCCTGCGGACGCCGGTCACCAAGTGACCGCACGCTTTGCGGCCACAGCGCTCGTCGCACTCGTCGTTGCCGCCGGCGCCGGCGCGTCGGGCGCAGCCGACCCCGGAGTCACCTCGACGAGCGTCCTCCTCGGCGGCACCGTGCCGCTCACGGGCGAGGCGGCGGCGTTCGGTTCGGTCGGCCCGGGCGCAAAGGCGTACTTCGACTTCGTGAACTCGAAGGGTGGGGTGAACGGCCGCAAGTATCGAGTACCGCTACTACGACGACGCGTACAACCCGGCCCAGACGGTTCAACTCACACGGCGGCTCGTGGAGCAGGACAAGGTCTTTGCGGTCTTCAACAGCGTCGGCACGGCCAACAACCTTGCGATCCGCGACTACCTGAACGCCCAGAACGTGCCGCAGCTCTGGGCCGCAGACGGCTCGCAGTCGATCGGGCGAAGCTTCGCCCGCTATCCGTGGACGATGGGCTTCCTCATGAGTTATCGGGGCGAGGGCGACGTGTACGGAAAGACGCTCGTCAAGACCCGTCCTCGCGCACGGATCGCAGTTCTCTACGAGAACACGGAGCTCGGTCTCGACATGCTCACGGGGCTCACGCGTGCGATCGCGGGGAAAGGGCCGAAGATCGTCGCGAAGCAGTCGTACGAGTTCACCGGCGCCGACGTCTCAGCGCAGATCGGGCTGCTGAAGGCATCGAGGGCGGACACTCTCATGCTCTTCGCGACGCCCAAGTTCTTCATCCAGGCGATCACGTCGACGCACAGGCTCGGCTGGAAGCCGCAGGTCTACATCGCCTCCGTCTCGATCGAGCCGACGATCATGGGGATCGCGCGCTTCAACGCGCCTGAGCTGACGAAGGGCGCGCTCTCGATCGCGTTCGTCAAGAACCCCAACGATCCGGTGTGGGCGAAGGATCCCGTCGTCGCGCTCTACCGCTCCATCATGCGCAAGCACAACCCGACCGGAAGGCCGACCGACGTCTACAACTGGTACGGCATGACGGTTGCCTGGACGATGGTCGAAACCCTGCGCAAGGCCGGGAAGAACCTCACGCGAGCGGGCCTCCTGAAAGCGGCGCAGAGCCTCGACACGACCGCGAACCCTTTCCTGCTCCCGGGAATCCGCCTTCAGACGTCGCGGACGGACTACCGGCCCATGGAGCACGTGTACCTGTACCGCTACGACAACAAGCAGTGGGTGAAGGCCAGCGGTCTCCTGCGTGCGAAGGGATGATTGCGGGTACCACCTCGTACAACTCGACATCTGAAGAACTCAAGGAGGAGACGCATGAAAGGACGAATCTGGACCATTGCCGTCGCGATTGCCGCGTTGTCAGCGCTCATCGCGATCCCCGCCGCGCTCGCGGCGTACACGTCGCCGAAGTTGGAGGTCAGGCAGGCCGGCGGCATCTCGACCATCAAAGCGTCGCTCAACTCGAATGACGACCCGACAGCCAGCGTCCGGATCTTCGCCCCGACTGGCACTCAGCTGACGACGACTCAGGCACCCGGCACGGTGCTCGGACCGGTACGGGCGACCGTGAAGGCGCTGGATCTCGCAGGCGCTGATCTCCCCATCGAAGGTCAACTCGTCGTCGCGGCACCGGGCCAGATTCCCCCGGCAACACAGTCCGCATGCACCGGCGGGGTCACGCCGCTGGCGACGTGGGTGATGGCGCTCTCGGCGGCGGGTACGCCACTGAACGTGCCGACGTACCTCGTCCCGACAGCCGGCGCTCAGGCGGCGCTCGGACCCGCGTACGTCCAGATCTGCTTGCCGCCTCCGGACGTGCCTGCCGGTACACCCGGTCGCGCCACGTTCGGCGCGAAGGTGTACAGCGCCGAGCTCGCGATCAACGGCGTCTTCAGCGCGGGAGCCGGTACGTGGACAGCGTTCTGGACGCCGTACACGCCGCTCGTCGGTGCGGTCAACGTGGCGGGGACGGTCGCTTCGCCCGCCGCTATCGCTCCCGGCGCGGTGAGCCTCACGGCGAAGAGGTCGGGACGCGGCGCCACCCTCGCGGGCCGTGTCACGCAGGGCGGCCAGCCGAGGAGTGGCGCGACCGTGAGGATCTTTGGCGGCGCGAAGGCGACCGGCCTCAAGTCGGTCGGCAGGGCGAAGGTCGGAGCTAGCGGCGCGTTCACCTTCAAGGCGAAGACCGGGACGTTCTTCCGGGCGACTGCCACAGCCGCCACCGGAGCAGCGGCGGCGGTCTGTGCCCAGCTCGGGCCGGCGATCGCACCGATCCCGTGCGTCAACGCGACGACGAACGGCTTCACCGCACTGAGCAAGACGGTTCGCAAGAGGTAACGACCACCTGTAGGGGCGGGATATATCCCGCCCCTACGATTCGCTCGGCCATGCCCGCAACCGTTCGCCTGGGGACGTGCAGCTTCGCCGACGAGGGCTTGGTCAAGTCCTGGTACCCACGCGGTGTCTCGACGCCGAAGGCGAGGCTGGGGTACTACGCCGAGCGCTTCGACACAGTCGAAGTCGACTCGCCGTACTACCACCTTCCAGACCCCGCGGTGACCGGGCGGTGGGCGCAAAGGACCCCGCCCGAGTTCGTCTTCCACGTCAAGGCGCACGCGACGATGACGGGCCACGAACCTGCCGAGCAAGAGCGCGCCTTTGCGGAGTTTCGGTCCTCGCTCGAGCCGCTCGAGCTCTCCGGGAAGCTTCGCGGGATCCTCCTCCAGTACCACCCCCGTTTCGTCAAGTCGGGCGTGGCCAAGGAAGAGCTGTCCCGTGTGCGCGCCCTCCTCGAGCCGCTCGTTCCGCTCGTCGAGTTCCGGCACCGGTCGTGGCTCGACGAAGATGAGCGCGCGGACACGCTCTCCTTCCTCGAGCGCCATGGAATCGCCTACGTTTCGGTCGACGCACCGCGGACGCGCGCGTCCAACGTCGTGCCGCCTGTCGCCGCTGCCACGCACTCTGTGGCGTACGTCCGCTTCCACGGGCGAAATGCGAAGACGTGGAACATCCGCTCCGAGAAGTCGTGGCAGCGCTTCGACTGGATGTATTCGGCGGAGGAGCTCGCCGAGTGGGTCGAAAAGCTGGGCCGACTCTCAGCCGAAGCGGACGAGGTCTACGCGATGTTCAACAACAACCGCGACGACTTCGCCCCGCGAAGCGCGACGATTCTGCGCGGGCTCCTCGACGAGGCGGGCATTCCCGCGGCGGGAGGTATCGAGCCTCCACCGCTCGCTCCGACGCTCTTTTGACGCTTTTCAGTGACTGCGCTGAAGAGCGCGACTCGTTGACAAGTCGTCCACAAGGTGGTCGCTAGAGTCGGCGCGTGCGCGTTCTCTCCGTAACGCACGGGCCGAGCGTCCCGGGCGGAGTCTTCGATGACGAGGTCGAGACCGCTGGACATAGGCTCGAGCGCTGGTCGGTACCGCTGGGTGCGACGCCTGACCAAGCACGGAGCTACGACGCCGTGATGGTCTTCGGAGGCTCGCATGCACCCCGATCAGGACGACCGCTTCGCCTGGCTCGAGCGCGAGGAGGAGTTCCTCAGGGAGGTGCTGGCCGCACGAGTTCCGGTCATCGGCATCTGCCTCGGCGCGCAGATGCTCGCGCGCGCGGCCGGCGCGAAGGTCGGTCCGGCGGACGCACCCGAGATTGGCTGGCTCGACGTCGAGCTCACTACGTCGGGCCGAGCAGATGCCGTACTCGGCGTCCTCCCGCCGCGAGCACGGGTCTTCCAGTGGCACCACTACACGTTCGGAATCTCCGACGACGTGGCCGAGCTTGCGCGAAGCGAAGTGTGCCCTCAGGCCTTCCGGCTCCGACAGCCCGCGTGGGGGATCCAGTTCCATGCGGAGGTGACGCTCCCGATGATCGAGGCGTGGGTTACCGAGGATCCCGACGATCTGCCGATGCCCGCCGAGGAGCTCGTCGCGACGTCGACGACAGAGATCGCGAGCTCGAACGCCCAGGGCCGAGCTCTCTGCGCTGCGTTCCTGCGTGAGGCAGCGGCGGGCTAGGTGACCGGCGGCTCGCCTGGAAGCGAGGGATCTCGCGACCACTCGTGCCACGAGCCCGCGTAGTTTCGAGCCTCGTACCCGGCACCGCGGAGGATCTCCGCGGCAAAGCCGGAGCGGTTCCCCGAGTGGCAATAGGCGATGATCTCGACGCCCTCCGCCAGTCCGACCAGAGCTCGGACCTCGTTGGCGTTGCGACACTCGAGCAACCGCTCGAGCGGGAGGTTGACCGCGCTTCGAATGTGGCCCTGACGCGGATCGCAATGCGCGCCCGCAGCGCCGTCGAACTCGAGCCGTGTCCTCACGTCGAGGAGCACGAAGTCGTCGCCACCGAGGCGGCGACGGAGCTCGTCAAGCATTACGTCTGCCATTGGCTCAGGAACTCGAGGAGGACGGCGTTGAAGCGGTCGGGTTGATCGACGTTGACGAAGTGGCCGGCTCCTGGAAAGACCTCGATCGAACCTCGTAGTGCCGCGGACGCAAGGTCGCGCGACTCCTCGACGGAGACGACGTCGTCTTGGTCTCCGATACACACGAGCAGCGGGCCGCCATAGGAGGCCGCGACCCCTGAGAGATCCATGCGATCGCGGATCGCCTCTTGCGCGACAGCAAGATCCTCGGCGGACTCTTCGGTTTCGAGCTCCGGAGGCACTCCCCGCGCTCGCAGCGCGGCGATCTGGTCGTCCCGCTGCCTGCGTCGATCGAAGGTGTCGGCGCTGGCGCGCGAGCCCGCGAGAACCATGCCAACGATGCGCTCGGGAGCTCGGCGGGCGAGGGCGAGCGCGCAGTAGCCTCCCATCGACGCTCCGACTGCAACCAGTGGTCCGTGAAAGTCGCGCAGGAGCTGTGCCGCCCAACCGTCGATCGAGGGCCCTCGCCCGTACAGGTGCGGCACGAGCGGTTCGACGCCGTTCTTCCGTAGCGCGGTGACCTGCGGCACCCACATTCGCTCCGACAGCGGCCAGGCATGGAGGAGGATCGCCTTCACTCGCGCTCGACTCGCACGACGCCGTCGAGATCTGGTGCGTCGGCCCAGCCATGGCCTGCGCCCTCGATCCCGAGCGCGAGCGCGAGCTCGGCCAGAAGCTCGCGAGCCGGGGGCAGATCGGCTGGGGCGGGCGCCGTGCGCGCGATGCTGCGGACGGCTTCGGGATCCGCGCCTGTGAGACGCGAGACAACCCTCGGGTTTGCAGCGAGGCCGACGACGTCCCCGGGCGGAAGCGCTCCGTAGAACTCCGGAACCGAGAGGTACTCGTCCACGATTCGCCCCCGCTCGAAGAGGATCATGCGCAAGAGCTCGTCTCGTTCGATGCCGAGGAGGAGCGTGACCGAGCCCATTCGGTCGGAAAGCTCGCGCGCGAGACGGCGCAACAGCTCCGGGTTGCGGTCGCAGACATCGTCGTAGACCGCTGTCCAGCCATGTCGAGGAGGTACGACGAGCGACCCGCGCGATCCCCCTGGAAGCCTCGGGACGAACTGGCGCACCGCCTGCTCCACCGCGCTCAGATCGTCGGTCTGGAGGTGGATGGAACCGAACGACGCGGACTCCTGAGCGCCGAGCCGGCTCTCCAGATCGGCCACGGTGCCAGTCATGACGACGACCTCGTCGCGAAAGCCCCAACGCCCGTAGAGCGAGCGAGCGCCCCCATTCGAGGCCAGGACCTCGAGATCGATCAGCTCGATCCCGAGCGAGCCGAATGCGACGAGGACCTCGCGCATCAACCCGGTGCCGATGCCCGAGCGCCGCGTTTCCTGCTTCACGTAGAGATCGGTGAGCGTGCCGAGAGTCGCGGTGCGTCGTCTCGCGAGCGCGAAGCCGACCGGGGCTCCGTCATCGTCCTCGGCGACGAACGCGATCTCGGAAGCAAGGATCTCGGCCACCTCGGCGAGCTCCTTCTCCTGATCCGCCGGCCCCTCGTGGATCGGCGGAGGGACCTCGTGGTCGAAGTCGCGCCAAAGTGCGGCGATCGCGTCGTAGTCCGCCGGAACCGCTCGTCTTACATTCATCCGGCCATCCTCGCGCCGACGAGCAGGAACTGCGCTGACAGGTTCTGGAACGGCGCGAAGCGCTCACCCATGGTGCGAACCTCCTCGATGGACAGCGGACGACCGGCAGCGTAGAACGTCGAGACAGCCTTCCGCACGCCGAGGTCGCCGGCGGGCCATGCGTGCGAGCGCGCGAGGTGACGCGCGAGGAACCAGTCGGCGGTCCAGCGCCCGAGCCCTCGAATGGACGTGACAGCGGCGATCACCTCATCGTCGTCGAGAGCGGCGAGCCCGTCGAGGTCGAGATCGGAGTGCGCCAACTCTAGGACGTACTCGGCCTTCGCACGCGAGAATCCGAGCACCGTGAAGTGGCGTGGTCGGGCTTGTCGCATGCGCTCGCGCGTCGGAAACTCCCACGCGTGGTCGTAACGGACGCCGAACCGCTCGACGAAGTTGCCACGGATGGCGGCGGCCGCACGGAGTGAGATCTGCTGCGTTGTGATCGCGATCACCAGCGCCTCGAACGGATTCGGGCTGAGCGTAGGCCGAAAGCCGGGTAGCGCTTCGACGATCGGGCCGAGCACGGCATCTCCCGCCGCCCAGGTATGGAAGGTGTCGAGCTCGAACGGCAAGCCGAGGAGGTGACCGACCTCCGCTTTCGCCTCGGGGCTTCCTGGCTCGATACGGACACCACCGCGAGTCGCGGTGATCTCCACTTCGCGCCCGGCGACGACTCTGATCAGAGCGCCGTCGTGCCAGACCGTCGCCCGATCGGAACCGAAGTCGCGGAAGCGGGAGGTCGAAAGCTGGAAGTCGTACGGCTCGGGAACTCGGAGGAGCACGGCCGCATGAACGCTAGTTACTGCGCAGGTCCGGAATCCGCTCGCGCGGACTCCGGTCGCGTATCACGCGCCAGCGTCGTCTCGAGATCGTGGAAGTCGGTGAACTCCTCGTACGCGATTCCCTGCTCCGCCAGGTACTCGGCAAGACCGTCGCGCGCGAAGACGCGGGTCGCCGCAGCGGCGACGCACCTGTCGGAGAAGCCGTCGCCGACGTAGACGAAGCCGTCGAGGGCGGCGACGTCCGCGCGCTTGCAGGGCTCCCCGCACACGAGGCATGGCATGTCGTCGCGGAACAGCGCTTTCCACCCGTCCGGTCGGGGATCGAGCCTGTTCGCACGGACCTCCAGCTCCAGATCTTCGCGCTCGAGCACGGGCTCGATGAGCTCGTGGAAGCCGCTCGACACCACGAGCGGATGGCGACTCCGTGCGAAGTCGACGAAACCCGCTCGCAGCCGAACGTTCTCACGCACCCACTCGACGACGTCCTCGAGCGGGGCACGGATGCTCTCGAACTCGAAGGCGATCACTTCGTGCAAGGTCAACCCCCGCCCGAGCTCTGCTTCAGCAGCGTCGAAGATCCCCACGTCGCCGAACTCGAGCAGTACCAGGTGCAGGCCGTCCACCTCGGTGGCGGTTCCGTCCCAGTCGACGACGATCTGCATCTCAGCGACCCACGGCCTGCTCGAGCACGCCTATACCCGGTACTTCGAGCTCGATCGAGCTCCCATGAGGGATGCCGTCGACCGCTGCGAGCGCCGGTCCTCACGAGCAGATCGCCAGGGTAGAGGCGGGTCCCGTCCGCGGCGAGATCCTGCGCGCCTTGCCAGTCGAAGTCGCCGAGTGTGTCGCGCGCGCGCTCGCGTCCGTCGATGCGAAGGATCGCTTCGAGGCCGCCAGGGTCGAGCTCGTCCGGCGTCACGACGATCGGACCGAGACCCGATGCGAAGTCACGATCTTTCGGCGGAACGCGCCCGGGCTCGCGCCAGTCCGCAAAGATCGTGAAGCCCGCGACAGCACCATCGGCTCCGACCACGCCCGCCACCCTCGCGAGAAGCGTCAACTCTGCTTGCAACAGACTGTTGCTATGTGCGTCGCGCGATGCCCGAACATCGGCGCCCGGGCCAACGATCGCCGCCGGGTTCGCAAACGCGAACGTCGTCTGATCCTCGAAGACGCGCACGGACGGCGGATGCAGCACGGGTGCGAGCAGGCGAACCCCGCCGAGCGGATACACCGCATGCTCGCGCGCAGAGCCGCCGCCCGTGAAGAGCGACTGCAGCGTCTGCGCGGCGAGCTGGATCACGTGCTCACCGTCGACGCGACCGACCCACCCCCGCTCCAAGGGGTGGTCGAGGGGATGGAACATGCAGAGGCGCAATTCGATTTAGGGCTCCGTATGCACCACGACATCGGCGATCCCGGGCACGGCGCGACGGATCCGCTCCTCGACCGCACTGGCCCGGCCATGTGCATCGGCCAGCGACGCGTTGCTCCCGAGCCCGAGCGTGAGAAAGGCGACGATCCCCTCGTCGGTGCGAACGAACCGCAGGTCGCGAGGCTTCGCGCCCGTCTCCTCGACCACGACGGCCTCGATCGCCAGGGCGTCGACGGCGATCTCCTCCCCCGCCACGGCCTCTTTCAGCGGCTCGAGGTGGGTCTGCACGGACGCGACCGCGAAAACGCGGGACAGGATCGCCTCCTCGACCTCTTCGGCGACCGCGTGCGCGCGGTCGAGGGAGAGGTCGCCCGGAAGCTTCAAGTGCAGGGAGACCTCGAAGCGCCGTTCCACCTCCAGGATGGAAAGGTTGTGCACCTCCCGAACCTGCGGAACCGTCAGCGCGGCCGCGAGGACGCTCTCCCGCAGCCCGGAGCCGGCCGCATCCGGCTCGACGTGAACGACCACATCGATTCCGGGGAGGGCGTCGTGAAGCGCCTCCTCGAGACGGTCGGCGGCCGTATGACCCTGGCCGACCGCGGCGCCGGGCGCGACGCCGATGACGACGTCGGCGAAGTGCTCCCCACCAGCCCGACGAAGCCGGAGCCGGCGTAGCTCCACGGGAGGATCGAGCCCCGAGATTGCCCGCCGTGCGATGCGAGTCGCCTCGTCAGGCGAACGATCCATGAGCACGTCGACGTTCCGCCGGGCAAGCCGCACCGCGGCCGTGATCACCAGTACCGAGACGAAGAGCGCGGCGATCGAGTCGCCCGCCGGGAGGCCGAGCGCAGCAGCGCTAAGGCCCGCGAGAACCGCGAGCGTGCCTACGAGATCGCTTCCGAAATGAAGTGCATTGGCAAGCAGCGCGTCGCTCTCGTAGAGACGCGCGCCCCGGAGCGAGACGAGGGTGCGCGAGGCGTCGATCGCGATGACGAGGGCGATCGCAGCGAAGGTCCACCAGGTCGCTTCGGCATCAACGTCGACGACACCTGTCAGCCGAGCGATCGCGAATCCGGCGATCAGGACGCTTACAGCTACGAGGAAACCGGCCTCGCCGAGCGCGGCGAGGTTCTGTGCTTTGCCGTGCCCGTATGGGTGACCTTGATCAGCCGGTCGCACCGCAACGGAGACAGCGAAGAACGTCAAGAGTGCAGCCGCAAGGTCGGTTCCAGAGTGGGCAGCTTCTGCAAGCAGGCCGAGGCTCGAGCTCGCAAGCCCCGCGGCGAGCTTGATCGCGATCAGGAGGCAGGCGGCTCCGACCGAGACGAGCGCGGTTCGCCGCTGTGGCGACATCCGGGCGAAGGCTACGGCGTCAGGCCACGGCCGCGTAGAGCGTCCACCGCTCGGAGACGCCCTTCAGCTCATGTTCGCCGCGCTCGTCGAACGCGATCCCGGAGCCGGCGACGAGGTCTCGGACGGTGCGCGTCACGAGCACCTCGCCGGGCGCGGCCAGGTCGGACACACGGGAGCCGATGTTGACCGCGATACCGGCGATACCGTCCGGGCGCCGCGACACCTCGCCGGCGTGAAGTCCGCAGCGAACCTCGAGACCGCTGCGCCGCAGCGCATCTCGGATGTACGAGGCGCAGCGGACCGCCCGAGCCGGACCGTCGAACGTCGCGAGCACGCCGTCGCCGGCGGTATCGACAAGCTCGCCGCCGTAGGACGTGAGCGCGTCTCGTACCACCTGGTCGAAGCGGTCTCGAGTCGCGCTCCAACGCCGATCGCCGATCTCGCTCACGAGCTCGGTCGAGCTCGCAACGTCGACGAAGAGTACGGCGGCGAAGACTCGGTCGGAGTCGTCCTGCTGGGAGCGTGAGCCGGTGACGAACTCCTCGATCGCGCCCAGCAGCTCGGGTTGCGGAAGCGGCCAGTGATCCGCGCTGGGGAGCTCGACGAGTCTGGCTCCTGCGATGTTTTCGGCGAGGTAGCGTCCGTGAGCGATCCGGATGTACGTGTTGTCGCGGCTGTGGATCACGAGCGTGGGCGTGGCGATCAGCGGTAGCAAGTGTCGGACGTCGAGCTCGTAGATGGTGCGGGCCTTGGCGAGGGCGGTGCCCGGCGTCCCGGCGAATCGCTCGACGCGCGCCCACCACTCGACCACTCCGGGTCGGTCGACCACCGACGGCGCAAGCGCCGCGGCCACGGCACCGGTGCCCCACGTGCTGGCGATGAGCTCGAGCACTGCCTCCTGGGCGCGGACCGGCATGCCCGCGGGGTAGTCATCGTCTCTGGCGAGACGAGCGAAGCCGTTGTAGATCACCAGCGAGGAGATCCGCTCACGATGCGTCGCGGCTGCCATGAGAGCCATCTGGGCTGCATGGCCCTGCGCAACCACAGTCGCCCGCTCCGAGCCGGCAGCGGCCATTACCGCAGCTACGTCTTCCACCCAGTCCTCCGGAGCGGAAGCGCCTCCGGGTACCGGGTCCGACATCCCGATCCCGCGCATGTCGAACCAGAGGACCCGCCCGATGCGCCCCAGCGAAGTGAGAAACTCTTCCATCAGGGGCTGATCCCAGAGCGCCTCGAGATGACTCGCCCAGTCGAGGACGAGCACGATGTCGCGATCGCCGTCTCCGAAGACCTGGTACGCGAGATAGATGTCCCCGCTTCGCGCGTACTGCGTCCGCGGCGCGGCCACGGCGGTCGTCTAGAGGTTCCCGCGGAGCGCCTGCTCGCGCTCGATCGCCTCGAAGAGCGCCTTGAAGTTGCCGATCCCGAAGCCGCGCGAGCCGTGGCGCTCGATCACCTCGAAGAAGAGCGTCGGGCGGTCCTGCACGATCTTCGTGAAGAGCTGGAGGAGGTAGCCCTCCTCGTCTCGGTCGGCGAGGATGCCCATCGAGCGAAGATCGGCCCAGTCCTCCTCGATCTCGCCCACGCGCTCTTCGACGATGTCGTAGTACGCGTCCGGCGTCGTCATGAAGAGCACGCCGTGCTCGCGGAGCGCCGTGACCGTCTTGACGATGTCCTCCGACTGCATCGCGACGTGCTGGACGCCAGGGCCCGCCGTGGAACTCGAGGTACTCCTCGATCTGGCTCTTGCGCTTGCCCTCGGCCGGCTCGTTGATCGGGAACTTGATCTTCCCCTCGCCGTCCGTCATCACCTTCGACATGAGTGCCGAGTACTCGGTCGAGATGTCTTCGTCCGAGAAGTGCGTGAGCTGCGTGAAGCCGAGCACGCGCTCGTAGAAGCCGACCCACTCGTCCATCCGCCCGAGCTCGACGTTGCCGACCACGTGGTCGATGGAGATCAGCCCGACTCCCGGCGACGGCGTTCCGTTCGGTGAGACGGACTGGTAGCCCGGAAGGTAGGGCCCCGCGTACTCGGAGCGGTTGACGAACGTGTGGACGTTGTCGCCGTAGGTGGCGATGGCGGCGAGCTCGACGCGTCCGTGGTCGTCCTCGACCCAATGCGGCTCGGCAACACCTCGTGCGCCGCGCTGAACAGCCTGCCTATACGCGTTCGTGGCGTCCGGCACTGCGAGGGCGACGTCCTTGACGCTGTCCCCTCTCGTCGCCGCCCACTTGCAGATCTCGCTGTCGGAGCGCAGCCCGCTCGTGAGCACGAAGCGGATGTCTCCCTGCTCGAGCACGTACGACGCGCGATCGCGAACGCCGGTCTCCGGCCCCGCGTACGCCGTGCGGGTGAAGCCGTAGGCGTTCTCGTAGAAGTACGAGGCCTGCTTCGCGTTCCCCACCCAGATCTCGAGGTGGTCCCAACCGTCGATCGGCATGAAGTCGTGTTCGCTCATGGTCTCGATTCTAGGTCGCCTGAGGAGCCGGCGCCCTGCGGCGCACGAAGAGGATCCCGACGCCGATCAGGACGCCGCCCACGACCTGGAGCCACGAGAGCGGCTCCGAGAGCAGGATGACTGCGAGGACCGCGGCGACGAATGGCTGGAGGTTCGCGGCGAGCGTCGCCTTCGCCGGCCCGATCTTGTGGATCGACCGGAACCAGAGAACGTTCGTGAGGACGAGCGGACCCACGGTCGCGAGGAGGAGGAGCATCCAGACCTGCCAGCCGACCGACCAGTCCTGATCGGCGGTCTGCCGAATCCCGACGAGTGCGAGCAGTGCCCACGTCACCGGGATGACGATCGCGCTCACGCGCGAGGGCGAGTACGTCCTCATGAGCGGCGCGACCGTGACCGAGTACGCAGCCCAGGTCGCCCCGGTCGAGATGCCGAGCAAGATCCCGACGCGCGATGCAGATACTTCGTTACTCGCCCCGAGAGCGACGAGCCCGACGCCGACCGCAGAGATCGCCGCGGCGATCCAGAAGCGGCGCGACGGCCGTTCGGTGCCGAGAACGAGCCCGAAGACCGCGGTGAAGATCGGGATCGCTCCGAGGAGCAGCCCGATAGTCGATGCCGTCGTCAGATCGAGAGCGAAGACGAAGGAAAGCTGATTCAGCCACAGGGCGACGGCGGCGAGGCCGACGATCGGAAGATGCCGCCGCTCGATGCGCAGCGTGCGCTCGGCAACCAGCGTCAGGACGACGAAGATGACCGCTGCGAGCCCGTAGCGTACGGATGCATACGGGAGCGGGGCGAAGCCGTGCGTGAGGATGTACTTGGTAATGCTCAGGTTGAGCGCCCAGAGCAGCACCGTGGCCAGCAGCATCAGCTCCACGGTCGACGGCCTGCGCATCGTCGGACGCTATCGAGCCACGCCTCCGACAGCGCCCGGCATCGCCACGTCACGAGTTCGCGCCAACCGCTCCACGGTTAGGCTGTTCGCCATGGCCGAGCCGACCTTCGACGACATCGATGCGCTCGTCGGACCCGCAACGCCGCACTTCGCCTACCAGTTGAGAGCGCGGGTTCGCGAGCTCATCGAGGACCTCCCGGCGGAGCATCCTGTGAGGCGCTACGGGGAAGAGAAGATGGAGCTCCTCGACCGCCTCGGGCACGCGTCGTCCTTGGCCCAAGCCGGCGAACGGGAGCCGCTCACGCGTATCGGCTGGGAGACGATCCCGTCCTCTGCGCCGGCTTACGAGCCGCTCCCCAAGCGCGAATGACCTTCGCAGGGGCCTCCGTCCTCGTCACGGGAGGATCGCGAGGTATCGGCAAGGCGATCGCGCTCCGCTTCGCCTCGCTCGGGGCCAGCCGGATCGCGATCGGCTACATGCGCGGTGACCGGGCGGCGGAAGAGACGGCAGAGGAGGTGCGCGCACTCGGTGCCGAGCCCGTGCTCGTGCGCGGAAACGTGGCGTCGCAGCGGGTCGTCGAGGACGTCGCTGCCCTCGGCGCGCTCGACGTGCTGGTCCACAGCGCTGCCACCGGCGTCATCCGACCGGCGCTCGAGACCGACGACAAGCACTGGGACTGGACACTCTCGGCGAATGCGCGAGCGCTCCTTTCGCTGACGCGTGCCGCAGCGCCGTCGATGGCTCCCGGCTCGTCGATCGTCGGGCTCTCCAGCCTCGGGTCGATACGCGTGCTCGAGAACTACGCCCTCGTAGGCGCGTCCAAGGCGGCGCTCGAAGCGCTCGTTCGCTACCTCGCCGTGGAGCTCGCACCGCAAGGGATCCGGGTGAACGCCGTCTCCGCGGGGGTCGTCGAAACAGGCGCGCTCGAGCACTTCCCCAACCGCGAGGCCATGCTCGAGATGGGCAGGTCGAACCCGGTGGGCCGGATCGTCACGCCCGAAGACATCGCGTCCTCGGTGTCGTGTTTCTCTGCTCACCCGAGGCCGAGATGATCCGCGGCCAGACGCTGATCGTCGATGGGGGCTGGAGCCTTCTGGCGTCTCTGGGCACGACGTAAGCGCCGGGCATCCAAGCCCGGCCGGGCATGCCTCGCCTCTACGACGAACGCATGAAGCCCTGGCGGGCTGCCGAGACGAGCGCGACCGCTTCGGGGAAGAGGACGCGCATCGCATCGCGAAGGGCGAGCGCTTGCGCGTCTGATGGACCGTCCACCTGCAGTTGCCCGATCGCTGCGGCGGTCAGCTCGACAGCAGTGCTCAGCGTGAGCGTGGCGAACTGCTCACGCTGTGTCTCCTGCACGGTCTCCGCCTGTCGCTCGGCGAATTCACGCAGTGCGCCGAGGAGCTCCTCGGGATCGCCACCGCCGAACGGGAAAAAGCCTCCGCTGCCTTCCATGGCGCCATTGTACGGGCGAGGCTTGCCGCGCCCGAGCGCGACCCGACGGCCGCCGCTACGTCAGCTCCAGTCGATACCCCGCTTCGATCTCGCGCTGAAGCTCGTTGACCGCATCCTGCGCGGACCGCAGCGCCGCAGTGAACGGCGACGAGGCAGCGGTGTCGAGCTCACGTTCCAGCCTGCGCGTCGCCACGCCGATCTCGTCGAGCCGCTGGGGCGACGCCACGTGCGGTGGTTTGCCCAGGACGCTCCGAAGCGCACGGGCCGCCTCCTCCGCATCCTCGATCCCGGAAGGCGCCTCCCGCTCGCGAATCTCGGCGAGCGCGGCGATGAGCGCGTCCACGTCGCCACCTCCGGCCGCATCCTCGGCGACCTCGCAGAGCGCCGCGATCGAGACCGCTGCGCGAACGCTGGCTCTGGCCGTCACCGGCGCGCCGTCCTCACCGATGGCGAGCCAGCTGCGTCTCCCGTCGGCGTCGTCGAACGAGCAGACGTACACCCGGTGGTCGGGGGTCGGCTCGGCGGCGATGACCCCCGACACGACGTCACCGGGGGCGGCGTGGGCTGCCGCGAGCACGCTTGCCCGCTCGAGCTCGTCGGCCAGAGCCACGTCGCCAGAATACGGCGTCATGCCTACCGTCGATGCACGTGAGCTGTTTGCGCCACTAGGCCCGTCGTACGACCGCGCGGGCGCCGCTCTCTCGCTCGGTCAGGATCCGCTCTGGCGCCGCTTCCTCGTGTCGCGCCTGCCGCCTCCAGGGCACGTGCTCGACGTCGCCACGGGGACTGGTCTCGTGGCAGCGGAGCTCAGTCGGCGCGGATTCGAGGTCACCGGGGTTGACCAGAGCTCGGAGATGCTCGCCGTCGCCCGACGCCGTTTCGGCGACACGATCGAGCTCGTCGAGGCCTCCGCGGACTCGCTTCCCTTCGCAGACCGCTCCTTCGACCATCTGACCTTCACGTACCTGCTCCGCTACGTCGACGACCCGGAAGCGACGCTCGCCGAGCTCGGGCGAGTGGTACGGCCCGGCGGCACTGTTGTTTCCCTCGAGTTCGGCGTCCCTGGCGGCCTCGCACGCCCGCTTTGGGAAGCCTATGTCCGAGTCGCGCTGCCCCTCGCCGGCCGCGTGCTGCGACACGGGTGGAGTGAGGTCGGTGACTTCCTCGGCGGCTCGATCCGCACGTACTGGGAGCGGTACCCGATCGAGCGCCAGCTCGAGCTCTGGCGTGCGGCCGGGATTCGCGGGGTGGAAGTACGGCGCCTCAGCCTCGGCGGCGGCGTCGTCATCTGGGGGCAGAAGTCATGAGCGACGTCAGACCCTCGTTCTACGCGCTCGAGCGTGGAGGCTGGCGCGACTACGTGACGCTCCTGCATCTGCCCTACACAGCCTGGCATCTGTCGTATGTCGTGATCGGAGGCTGCCTCGCGACCGAGGTCGCCTGGGAACGGCTCGGTGCCGCGGTTGTCGCGTTCGCGCTCGCAGTAGGAGTCGGTGCTCATGCACTCGACGAGCTCAGCGGTCGCCCTTTGCGGACAAAGATTCCGAGCTCGGTGCTGGTGACCTTGGCGGCCGTGTCGATCGGGACGGCGTCCGCGATCGGTGTCATCGGAGCGCTGTCGTTCCGCCTCTGGCTCGTCGCACTGGTCCCGGTCGGCCTGTTCCTCGTCCTGGCCTACAACCTCGAGCTGCTGAGCGGACGCTTCCACTCCGATCTGTGGTTCGGACTGGCGTGGGGCGGCTTCCCTGTCATTTGCGGGTACGCGGCGGTCGCAGGCGAGATCGGCGTCGCCGCGGTGATCGCCGCCGTGTTCGCGGTCTTGCTGTCACTCGCTCAAAGGACGCTCTCGAACCGCGTCCGCTTCGTTCGGCGGCGAGTCGACGACGTCAGCGGTGCTCTCGTGCTGCGCGACGGGAGCGCGGAAACGATCGACGCGGACTGGCTGATCGCCGTCGAGGAGCGGGGACTGCAGCTTCTGGCCGCCGCCTCGGTCGTGCTCGCAGCTTCGCTGGTCGCGTTCCGGCTCTAGATCAGGCATCTCGGCGGTTGGTCGGTAAACCATCCCGAGGACTTGCCCAGCAGCCGTCTAGCATGGTTGCGTGTCCGCCGTCGCCTGGATCTTGCTCGGCGCTCTCATCGCAGCAGTCGTTCTGAGCATCGGGCTCGCGCTCGGCCTCCGGCGCGCCCGCGCACGGGCGGCACGGACGGACGAGCTCGTCGCGGACGCACGCCGTGCCGTGCGTGCGGCTGCGGATGAGGAAGCGGCGACGCAGAGCGAGCAGCTTCGAGTCGCGATCTCGCGTGCCCACGCCGACTCCCTCTCTTCGTATGTCGCCGAGGAGCGACGACTCTCGGACCAGCGTCGCGGCGAGCTCGGAGTCCGCGAACGCGAGCTCTCGGACCGCCTGGCCGAGCTCGTGGCCGCCGTCGAGCAGCGCATCGAGGAGCGCTTGCGAGCCTGGGAGGCGGACCTCGAACGGTCCCAGAACGCCCTTCAAGGCGCCGTAACCACGCTCGAGCAGCGCTTGCGACAGCGGATCGGCGATGTCGAGTCCAAGATCGAAGCCGAAGCGTCAGAGCTCGGTGCCACGGTCGACGAGCAACGAGCAGCTGCGATCCGCCTGCGGGAAGTTCTCGAAACGAGCGCGAAGGATGCGCTCGCCCAGGCGCTCGAGGAGCTCCAGTCGCAGGCTGACGACCGCCGGCGTGCGATCGACGACATCACGGAGCGCCTCCGCCAGCACGAGCTCAACGTCGTCGAGCAGGTCGACCGCGCCGAGAGCGACGCGCGAACGCGCATCGAGGTTGCGTTCGGCGAGGTCGAGCGAGGCCAGGTAGAGCAGATCGAGCGGGCGATCGAACGTGAGGTCGACCGCCGGGCCGAAGCCAGCGGCCTCGAGTTCGAGAACCGTATGCGCGCGATCCGCGAGGAAGCTGCGGATCGACTTCGCGAGGAGCTCGATCGGACCTCCGAGTCGTTCCTCAGGCGAGCCGATGGCTTGATCGCAGATCAGCTCCAGCGCGCCGTGGAAGCCGCCGCACAGCGACTCGACGATCGCATCATCGAGCTCGCGAAGCGCTACGAGTCACCACGGTCGTCCGCGGGGTCTAGTGTTCTCGGACGTCCGGTCCATTCCCGGGAGAACCGAGCAGGCCTGGACGCAGGGAGGCCGCATACCAAAGGTATTGGCCGACTGAGGACGACGGCATGCGAAGTGTCGCGAGGCGCGAAGGGGGCGTACTTCCCGGAGCGACCGCTTAGACCAATCCAGCAGGAAACGCTGACGGCAGCGAATCCGCGCGCATGGCCGAGACGACCGAGACTCCGCTCTGGCACGAGAACGAGCCTTCGAAGGTCGAGAGCTGGCGCCTGCACATCCTGCTCGAAGCGGGTTACCCCGTTCATCTTGCGGAGCGGCTGACGGTGAGTGAGGTCGATCTCCACGATGCGGTCGAGATGCTCTCTCGCGGCTGCGATCCGATCACGGCCGCCGAGATCCTGCTCTAGACAGTCGCGCGAGACCTCGGCGTTACGCTGGAGGTCGTGGCCAAGGTTCAGCCAATCCTCTACGGCGATCGCAAGGTCTTCACGGTGTCTGCGTTCAACCGCGGGATCGCAACCTATCTCCACAGACTCCCTGCACTCTGGGTCGAGGGCGAGGTGACCGAGCTTCGCCGGAACGAGGCGTGGGCGACGGTGTTCCTGACCCTCAAGGATCCGAAGACCGGCTCCACACTGAAGGTGACGATCGGTCGTCGCGCCTTCGATCGCCTCGACCTCGCGCTCGAGGAGGGCGAGAGGGTCCACGTCTCGGGTCGCGCCGAGCTGTACGAGCTGAAGGGCGAGCTCGGCTTACGAGCGACGACGATCGAGAGAATCGGCCTCGGCGGCCACCTGCTCGCGCTCGAGCGTCTCAAGCAGAAGCTTGCTGCTGAGGGGCTCTTTGCGCCCACCCGAAAGCGGCCACTCCCACGACTCCCGCGGGCCGTCGGAATCCTTACAGGAGCGGACGCAGCTGCACGCGGCGACCTGGTGGCCACGATCGGACTGCGTTTCCCTGCGACCAAGGCCGTGATCTACGAGACACGCGTTCAGGGAAAGGGGGCGCCGGCCGCGATCGTGGCGGCGTTGCGGGCGCTCGCCGCCCACGCGGAGGTGGACGTCATCGTGCTCGCGCGCGGGGGCGGGAGCTTCGAGGACCTTCTCCCTTTCAGCGACGAGGCAGTCGTGCGCGCGGTCGCCGCGACCTCCGTTCCAGTGGTGTCAGCCGTGGGACACGAGCAGGACACGCCGCTCTGCGACCTGGCCGCCGACGCTCGGGCAGCGACACCGACTGCCGCGGCCGCGCTCGTGGTGCCGGAGGTCGGCGAGCTACGTGCAGCGCTCGAGAGCTCGCGCCACGAGCTCGGCAGATCGGCGCGCGCGCTCCTCGAGCGCGACGGCCGAGAGCTGACGCGACTCCGAGGGCGGCTCCAAGTGGCCCCGCGGCTCCTCCTCGAGCGGAGGCGGTCCGGCGTCGATCACACGGGCGCCCGCCTGCAGGCGCTCTCCCCCCTCGCGACGCTGGGTCGCGGATACGCGATCGTCCGAGCGGGAGCGCTCGCTCTCCGCGACGCGTCGACGGTCAGTCCGGGCGACCGGCTCGAGATCGAGCTGGCCTCGGGTGGGCTCGGCGCCCGAGTCGAGGATGTGGAACCGTGACGGACGACCGATCGTTCGAAGAGCTGCAGAAGGAGCTGGAGGACATCGTGGCCCGCCTGGAGCGTGGCGATGTCGCGGTGGACGACGCGATAGCGCTCTTTCGTCAAGGCGAAGAGCTCTACAAGGCATGCGTCGAGCGGCTGCAGGGAGCAGAGCTCCGGATCGAGGAGCTCTCGACCTCGGACGCCGAATGAGTGACAAGCGGCATCCGGTTCGTGTATGAATCGCCCCATGTCAAAGCCGACACCAGACCTGCTACGCAATGTCCGCCTCTTCTCGGACCTCGACGAGAAGGATCTCGAGAGCCTCGCGGAAGAGTTCAACGAGCGGCGGTTCTCCGCCGGCGACAAGATTGCGCTCGAGGGTGAGGGCGGACTGATGTTCTTCGTCGTCGAGAGCGGCGAGGCGTCGGTCGAGATTCACGGTGAGGAGGTCGCGACGATCGGTCCCGGCGCGGCGTTCGGGGAGATCGCACTGATCGACAGGCGCCCGCGAACCGCGACCGTGACCGCGCTCACCGACCTCAGGACCTACGGGCTCCCCGTGTTCGTCTTCCGGCCGTTCGTCGAGGCTCGTCCCGAGCTCGCGTGGAAGATGCTCGAGTCGATGGCGGATCGCCTCGCGGCCGCCGAGTCGCGGTAGAGGCGTTCGGGCAACTCGCTGGGCGGGCCCTAGGTCAACGCGAGCCGTCGACCGAGATCGACGAGATCGGCTTCTGCCTGAGCCCGCTCTCCCGAGAGCTCGATCGTCTCCGCGCCTGCGACCTCGACGCGGACGCGCCCACCGAAGACGACGCACCGTACGCCTGCCACCGAGCAGCGCCGAGCGATCTCGCCAGGCGCCTTGCCCTCCGCTGTTGTCACGTCGATCTGCCCTTCTCCCGTGACGACGAGATCGTGGCCTGCGAGGCGTTCGTCGAAGCCGAGGAAGTCGAGTACGGCCGGAGCTCCGGGTACTAGGTCGGCGCCGAGCGCGGCGAACGCGGCGCCGAGACCGCCCGCCGCGCCCGACCCCGGAAGCTCGGCAAACGGCCTGAGCTCCTCCATCGCCTCGAGGCGATGCTCGAGCTCGGGGATGTCCGCCTGCGGAAGCGCCTTTCTGCGGGCCGAACAGCCTTGCCGCTTCGGCGAGCCGCGTCCGGACGTCGCACAGAGCGACGGTCGGTACGGACAACCCGCGCACGCACTCCCGCAACCCTGCGCCCCCGTCGACGGTTGCAGTCCCTCCGAGCGCGACGATGAGCGACGCCGGCGACTCGGCGAGCGCAGCGAGCAGGAGCTCCCCGAGCCCACGGCTCGACGCGCGCAACGGGTCGCGCTCGTGCGGTGCGAGCAACGGAAGACCGATAGCGGCGGCCGCCTCGACGACTGCGCGCCCGTCCGGAAGGAGAAGCCAGCGCGCGGGCACGGGACGCCCTAGCGGGTCGGATACGACAGCGTCACGCCACTCGCCGCCGAGTGCCAATTCGAGCACCTCGCACGATCCCTCGCCGCCGTCGGCGACAGGAAGCTCGGTCGCGTCGCCGCCGATCTCGCGAAAACCTCGGCCGAGGGCAGCCGCTGCCGCACGCGCCGAGAGGACGCCTTTGAGGCTAGCGGGGCACAGGAGCGCTTTCACGCGCGTCCTCGTGCTCGAGCTCCTTCTCCATCTCGTGCACACCCTCGAGCGCGTCCTCGGCAGACTGCTCGTCCTCCTCCATGCGCCGGAACACGGCGAACGAGATTCCCTCGCGTGCGAGCGCGACCAAGCCAAGGCCGACGCCACATGCCATCTCGATCGCCTGCATCGCCAGTCCAAACGCGAACCCCGTGGCATACGGGACGCCGTAGTTGCGGAGCGGAAGCGCAACCGCCGCCTGCACGAGACCGACGTTTCCCGGCCACAGGGGAACGATCGTCGCCACGTTCATCAGCACGAGCACGAGCCCGGCAGCCGGAAGCGGCGCGTCGATGCCGAAGGCCTGCATCGCGGCATACACCGCCAACAGCTGCATCAGCCACCCGAGGCACTGCAGAAGAATCGCGCCCGCCAGCGGGACCGGCGCGTTCAGCACCGACAGGCCTTGTCGAGCCATGACGACGAAGTTCCTGAACGTGCCGGCGCCGTCGCTCATGACCGACCGGTTGTGGCGGCGAGCACCCATCCAGGCGACGGTGAAGAGCGCGAAGCCGACAAAGGCGGCGATCCCGAACCCGACGACGGCCCAGTGCGGCACCTCCGCCGTCAGAAGAACCCAGACCACGAGGATGGTCGCAGGCACGAGGTCGAAGACGCGGTGCGCGAAGACCGTCCCGACGAGCGTGGCGCTCGTCCCTGGCGGCGCATCGGGGAGATGCCGACGCAACGTGGCCACACGTGCGAGCTCGCCGAGCCTTCCGGGCACGATCGCGTTGGCGAGGAGGCCGACTCCAAAGGCGGAGAGGACATGGTCGATCCGCGGCTGATGCTCCGGCGGCAACGCCTGCCCGATCGTCATGCGCCACGAGAGAGCGCGAAACAACGTGGATACGACGTTGAGCAGGAACGCGAGGACGATCCAGCTCCAGATGACGAACCGGAACGCATCGAAGACGCTTCCCCAGTCCGGGCCGCGCCACCAGAGGAGCACCGTCGCAAGAAAGAGAGCCAGCACGGCGACAGCTGCCTGCGTCCATCCCGATCGCCAGAGGCGGTGGGCGGTCGTCACGCGGCCCGAACCTCGCCGCTTCGGAGGCCGCTTACGCGCTCGTATACGCCCTCGAGACGTCGCGCGATCGTCGGCCACGCGTACCGCTCGACGGCGATCTCGCGCGCGGCTTCTCCCATCGCCTCGCGACGCGGCTCGTCCTCGACGAGAGCGCAGACAGCCTCCACAAGCGCCTCGACGTCGTCCGGGGCCACGGCGACCGACGCCCGTGGCTCGAGAACTTCTCGATACCCGGGAATGTCCGAGGCGACGACGGGCAGCGCGCAGGCGAATGCGCGCGTCAAGACCATGCCGAAGCTCTCCTGGCCCACCGACGGTGCGACGAGTGCCTTCGCGCCGAGGAGCGTCTCCGTCAGCTCGTCCTGACCAAGAAAGCCGACCACATCGACCCCTGCGTCCGAGACGCGGAGCCGGGTGAGCAGGAGGCGAACAGCAAGTGGATCGGCGCCTGCGACGGTAAGCCGAAGGCCGGAACGCCGGTGGATCTCCGGCCACGCACGCAGGAGCACGTGAAGGCCCTTCCTCGGCTCCTGACGACCCGCGAAGACGATTCGGTGCTCACGGTCGCCGGTGGGCGCCGACTCCGGGATGAGCACGCCGTTCGGAATCACCTCGTAGTCACCGGGGAGCCAGCGGCTCTGCGAAGCGCGCGCGCGCTCGGAGACAGCGATGCGGTGGTCGATTCGGTCGACCAGGAAGCCCCAAAGCGGCGTCGCGCCTCTCATCCAGCCGAGCTCGCCCGAAGCGTGGAATGTGCCAACCAGGGGCGTTCTCGCCAAGGTCAGCGCGGAGACGCAGATCGACGGGGTCATCGGCTCGTGCAGGTGGAGGACGTCGAATCGCTCCCGCTCGAGCGTCCGCCGGATGCGGAAGTGCGTTCTCGGCGAGAGGACGATGTTCGGGAGCGACCCGTTCGCGGGGACGATCACCGAGCGTCCGACGGGGATCACGTTCGGCGGCGGGTCGCCGTGACGACCGACCCGAGGGTGGAGCACGCGCGTGAACTGCCCGGGCGGGTCGTTGCCCATGATCAGGCGCACGTCATGGCCGAGCTCCTCGAGCGCCATCGCCTGCAGCTCAGCGTGCTCGACGACCGCGCCCCAGAACGACCAGGAGAACGGGACGACGATCCCGACCTTCACGAGCGAGACACTACAGCCCTCGATAGTGCGCAAGACCGGAGTCTGCGAGTGCAGATTCCGGTCGCGCGAAGATCCCTGAAGCGCGGCCGCTTCGCGGCCGCGGCGCTCGGCTTCGCACATGCCGCCCCGGTAGGCTGAACGTCGTGCGGATCGACGGCATCCACCACGTCACGTGCATCACGGCGGACGCCCCGGGAAACGTCGACTTCTACACACGCGTACTCGGATTGCGCCTCGTGAAGAAGACGGTGAACCAGGACGACCCGACGGTCTACCACCTCTTCTACGCCGACGAGGCAGGGACCCCCGGAAGCGACATCACGTTCTTCGAGTACCCGGGTATCCAGCGGGGTCGCGCGGGCGCGGGGATGGTGCATACGGTGGGCTGGCGCCTCGGCTCGGACGCGGCGCTCGACTTCTGGGAGCAGCGGCTGGCTAGCGAGACCGACTCGCTCGTGCGTGACGACGGGGGCGTAACTTTTGACGATCCGGAGGGTCTCCGCCACCAGCTCACGGTCGTCGACGGTGGATGACGCTCCCCTGATCGCCGAGCATCCGGAGATCGCTCCGGAGAATGCGCTCCAGGGCTTCGACGGTGTCCGCGCATTCTCGGCCGACCCGAGCGCGAGCCGGGCGCTACTCGAGGACGCCCTCGGCTTCTCCGCTCGCGGCGGCCAGGTCTGGGAGGCCCGCGGCCCGTCCCGTGGCGGCCTCTACGTCTACGACGAGCCGCCGGTCGAGCGGGGTGTCGGCGGCGCCGGAACCGTCCACCACGTCGCCTGGGCGTCGGCGATGGAAGACCACGAAGCGTGGCGAGCTCGGGTCGAGGCTCTTGGCCTGCGCCCCACGCCGGTCATCGATCGCTTCTGGTTCCGCTCGATCTACTTCCGCGAGCCGAGCGGCGTCCTCTTCGAGATCGCAACGCTCGGCCCGGGCTTCAGCGTCGACGAGGATGCCGAGCACCTCGGCGAGAAACTCATCCTCCCGCCGGCGTTCGAGCACCTCAGGGAGCAGGTCGAGCCGGCCCTGACGCCGATTCCCGACCCGCGCCCCTGGGCCCGCACCGGCTGACGCACTTTAGTGCTTCAGTGAGAGTGGCCGTGCGCGCCGTGGACACGCGCATGGCCTTTCCCACGCGAGATCAGCGCACGGTTGACGAGGAACGTCGGCCCCCACGCAACCGCGAGCGCGATCGCGAGTGAGATCCAAAAGAGCGCGTCGCCGACCCCCGCCTCCAACGCACCCGGCCAGATGAGCAGGACGGCGTTGTCGACGATCTCCATCGTCGTGATCGAGAGCGTGTCGGCCACGAGTGCGATCCCCAGCGCCGCGCCGAGTGCCGTCCCAGCCCGGAACAACGGGAGTAGCGTCAGCAGGTAACCGAAGAAGAACGCGAGTACGACGGCGAGCGCGATCGAGGCCCCGGCCCCCCACCCCCACCAGGTCGCGAGCACCATCCCCAGCACCTCGCCGATCCCGCAACCCGTCAGGCAGTGATTCGTCGCCTGGACCGCGAGCCGATTGACGCTCACAGCGCGAGACTACTGTGCTGGACGCTCGAGGCTGAACCACGCGTCAGGGTGCCCGGTCCAGGGTCGGAAAACACCGACGGCGGCGTAGACTCGCGCGATGACGCTCGCGGACGAAGGGCTTGCCGAGCTCCACACCCATCTCGGTGGCTCCGTCGCCTCCGACATCCTCTGGAGCCTTGCCCACGAGCAGGGAATCGCGCTCCCGGTGAAGGACTTCTGGGAGTTCGACGCGCTCGTCACCGTCTCCGACCCACGAGGAGTCCAGGGCCTCGACGAGCTCGACCAGATCTACCACTGGACAGAGCTGATCCAGTCCTCCCCGTTGGCGGTCGAGCGCTCCGTGCACGGTGCGATCGGCGGCGCGTACCGCTCCCAGCGGATCACGACGCTCGAGCTCCGCTTCAATCCGATGAAGCGAAACCGCGGCGGCGAGCGCGACCTCGACCACATCATCCTCGCCGCGATCCGTGGCCTCGATCTGGCGAGCCTCGAGTACCCACAGGTGCGCGCCGGGCTGATCCTGATGATGGACCGCACATTCGACCGGCGCCTGAACGAGATCATCGTCGAGAAGGCCATCCGCTGGGCCGGGCGTGGAGTCGTGGGCGTCGACATCGCCGGGCCCCGGCCGGGTGGTGGGCGCTACGACTACACGCAGATCGAGCCGATGGTCGAGGCCGCGCGGGACGCCGCGCTCGGTGTCACGATCCACGTGGGCGAGGAAGGCGGCGACACCGGCCGCGAGGAGATGGGCGAAGTGCTCGAGCGGCTCCGCCCGGACCGGATCGGACACGGGATCCTCGCCGCGGGAGATCCGGAGCTGATGAGGGCGCTCCGCGAGCTCGGAACCGTCCTCGAGATCTGCCCGACCTCGAACCTCCTCACGAAGGCGCTTCCGGACGAGGAAGCAGTGCGCGAGACGATCCGGCAGTTCGCGGACGGCGGTGTCGTCTTCACGATCGCCACGGACGGGCCCGAGATGATGCGCACCCACCTCCGAGACGAGTTCGACCTTCTCCTGCGCATCGGGGCACTCGACGAAGAGGAGCTGCGCGAGGCGAATGCACGCGGTCACGCAGCTGCGTTCCACCGCCGCGCAGCCGTGCCGGTCTAGGCAAGTATCGAGTTACTCCGGCGCTCGCTCGGGCTCGCGCATGCTCGCGGCGAGATCCCGCAGGAACGCGCGCACCTCACCCGGGCCGACGATGTGGATGTCTTCCCGCTTGCCGTCGGACGCGCGCCTGCTCGGAAGCAATCCGCCCACGTGCCCTGCGACGGACCCCGACGGGAGCGCATCGAGGAGGTCGTGATCGGTGCGGTCGTCGCCGAGGCCGAGGACGAAGTGCGTCGGTTCCTTCCCGTCCGGGAACAGGCTGCGCACGTAGAGGCCCTTGTCCACGCCCTGGGCTCGCACCTCGACGACCTGGTGGCCGAGCAAGATCTCTGCCGGGGCTCCGGCGAGATGCTGGCCCAGGTCGTTCAGGAGCTCGTGCGCACGCCAGGATCCGTACTCCCGCTCGGCCTCGCGGTAGTGCCACGCCACACTGCACGACTTCCGCTCGACGTGGGCGCCCGGGAACGTCCGCCGCGACTCGCCGCAAAGTCGCTCGATGGGGCGCAACCAGCTCAGGTCGAGATCGATGAGCGTGCGCCATTCGCCGCCAGGAGCGCGCGCGAGGTAGCCGTGCTCGGCGCTGAGGTACACCGGCAGCCGTCCGAGCCACTGCTCGAGGGTCCGTTTTCGCCGACCGCTGACAATGTGCACTTCCGTAGCGGGAAGCGCCGCGAGAGAACGCAGAACCGCTCGGATCTCCGGGGTCGGCCGGGCGAGATCCGGATGCCGCTCGAACTCGCGCAGTGTCCCGTCGTAGTCGAGCATGATTGTGCGGGCCCGTGCGCGTGCGAATCGGCGCCCCAACCGTCCCTCGACCTCGGCGTCGAGGATCGGTGGGCGACGTAGGCGGCGGTCGCGCTTCGAGTACCGCCCCAGCCGCGTGAGGAACCCCTCGGCCCAGCGGCGGCTGTCCAGTGACTCCACCCGATCGGCCATCGTCTCGAGCCGCCTCTGACGCTCTCGCGCGGGCAGCTCGAGCGCGGTAGCAAGGTGCTCCACGACCCCCTCGACGTCCCAGGGGTTGACGAGGAGGGCGCCCGGAAGAACCTGCGCGGAACCGGCGAGCTCGGAGAGAAGGAGCGATCCCCTCCATCGACTCGGAAGGCCAGGTTCGGACTGGCAGAGGACGAATTCCTGCGCGACGAGGTTCATCCCGTCCCGCAGGGCTGTGACCATCATCACGTCGGCTCGCCGGTACAGCGCGACGAGCCCCTGCTTGGAGATGTCGCGATGGATGTACTCGACCGGCGTCACGCCGGGCTGCCCGAAGCGGCCGTTGATGCGTGCGATGAGAAGCTCGATCTCGTCGCGCTGCGCCCGGTATTCGGGGCTCTCGAGCCGAGAGGGCACGAGCACCTGGATCATCGTGGTCGTTCGAGCGCGCGCTGGATCCTGCTCGAGGAAGCGTTCGAACGCCTGGAGCTTCTGCGGGATCCCCTTCGTGTAGTCCAGCCGCTCGACCCCGAGCACCAGGCGACGGCCTTCGTACTGGGTCGCGAGATCCTCGAGGAAGCGTGCGGTTTCGGGGTCGGCGATGACCTTACGGAAGCCCTCGACGTCGATCCCGATCGGATCGACGCCGATGCCGACACGGCGGCCGTCGAGCTCGAGCCAGTCGGGATTGGAGTCGATGCCGAGAATCCGCAGGCACGAAGAGCGGAAGTGACGTGCGTAGTCGCCGACCTGGAAGCTGACGTAATCGGCTCCGAGCACCCCGCGCAGGACCTGCTCCCGGGCGGGGAGCAACCGGTACACCTCGGATGACGGGAACGGGATGTGGAGGAAGAATCCGATCGAGAGCCCCGGTGCACGCTGGCGCAGCATCGCCGGGACGAGCATCAGGTGGAAGTCGTGCACCCAGACGCGTGCTTCCGGCTCGCAGTGCTCGATGATCGTGTTCGCAAACCGCTCGTTGACCTCGACGTACCGCGCCCACGCCTCGGGTGTGATCCGCAACCGGTCCGAGAAGTAGTGAAAGAGCGGCCAGAGCGTGTCGTTGCAGACCTTGCCGTAGAAGTCCTCCTCCTCGTCTGCCGTCAGGAAGACCGGAAAGAGGTTGTCCTTGGCGAGCCGGCGTTCGACCTTCTTCTCGAGGGCAGGCGGGACGACGGCCCCCGGCCACCCGATCCAGGTCGCATCGCCGCGCATCGCGCCGAGCGCCGCCGAGAGCCCGCCCACGCTTCGTTGCACCTCGAACCTGTCGTTCGCGACGGTGAGCCGAACGGGCAGACGGTTGCTGGCGATGACGAGGGAGTGGTGACCGGTATGCCGGGCCAGCTGTCCTCCTGTTGCAGGTGGCTGCGAAGCAGCCGCCTTAGGGATTCTCGCGCGACCGATACGCTACGCGTCCGCGAATAGCTACTCACCCATGACGCACAACCTCGGCATCATCGGCAACTGCTCGTACAACGCGCTGCTCAAGGAAGGATCCGTCGAGTGGCTCTGCTGGCCACGCCCGGATTCGAGCTTCGTATTCGGGCCGCTGCTCGATCGCAAGCAGGGTGGCGTGTTCGTGGTGGAGGGGATCGACACCACGGACGTGCGCCAGGAGTACATCGAGAACACGAACGTCCTGCGCACGATCATCCGCTGCGAGGGGGGCGAGTTCGAGCTCATCGACTTCGCACCTCGCTTCCAGCTCTACGACCGGTACTTCAAGCCGCAGATGCTCGTGCGGATCATGCGCCCCCTCTCTGGCGAGCCGCGCGCGCGAGTCCGGTGCGAGCCCGTCTACGAGTACGGCCTCATCGAGTCGCGGTTCTGGAGGGGATCGAACCACATCGAGTACACGGGTTTCCCCACACACGTCCGGTTGACGTCCAACCTCCCGCTCACGTACGTCGAGGATCAGCGCCCGTTCCTGCTCGAGCGTGACCGGCACCTGGTGCTCACGTGGGGCGAGCCGCTGGAAGCCGGCCTCGAGGATACGGCGGAGCGCTTTCTCGAGCGGACGATCGACTACTGGCGCCGCTGGGTGAAAGGGACACGCGTCCCGCGCGACTATCAGCAGGAGGTCGTCCGCTCGGCGCTCGCGCTCAAGCTCCACCAGTACGAGGACACGGGTGCGCTCCTCGCGGCGACGACGACGAGCCTGCCCGAGTACCCGGGCTCGGGTCGCACCTGGGACTACCGCTTCTGCTGGCTCCGCGACGCGTACTTCACGCTGAACGCACTCGAGCGACTCGGGCACTCCGAGGAGATGGAGCTCTTCCTCGAGTACCTCCGCAACATCGCCGAGGAACGTGGGGGCGTGCTCCAGCCGGCGTACCGGATCAACGGCGACTCTCAGGCACCCGAGCGCGAGCTCGAGCACCTCGCCGGCTACCACGGAGACGGGCCCGTGCGCATCGGAAACCAGGCGTTCGAGCACGTGCAGAACGATGTCTACGGCGAGATGGTGCTCGCGGTCAGCCGCCTCTTCCTCGACACGCGCTTCTCGGGCGAGATCCCACCGAGGACCGCGGCAGAGATGGTACGGGGGCTCGTGGACCAGATCGACGCACGAGTCGACGAGCCCGATGCGGGCCTGTGGGAGTTCCGCGGGAAGACGAGGCTGCACAGCTTCTCCGTGCTCATGCACTGGGCGGGATCACGCCGGGCGGTCGAGGTCGCCGAGGCGCTCGGCGACGCCGACCTGGCTGCACACGCACGGCGCGTCGAGGGGCGCGCGGCGGAGCTCCTCGAGACCCGGTGCTGGAACGAGGAGGTCGGCGCGCTCACGCAGGTCGCAGGAGAGCCCCAGCTGGACGCGGCACTTCTCCTAGCCGTGCACCTCGGTTACTTCCGCCCGGACGACCCCCGCGCGGCGTCCCACGTAGATGCGATCCGTGACGGTCTGTCGGTGGACGGCGGCTTGCTGCGCCGCTACACGGCGCCCGACGACTTCGGCGACACGCATGCGGCATTCACGGTCTGCACGTTCTGGCTGGTCGAGGCGCTCGCGCTCATCGACCGAACCGACGAGGCGCGGGAGCTCTTCCACCGGCTGCTCGGACTC
Organism: uncultured Thermoleophilia bacterium; assembly: GCA_963827525.1. GTDB lineage: Bacteria > Actinomycetota > Thermoleophilia > Gaiellales > Gaiellaceae > GMQP-bins7. The sequence goes on along the minus strand of CAWHBH010000005.1, from coordinate 285,840 downwards.
GACAACGGTCTCGGGCTCTACTCCGAGGACATCCTCCCGGACACCCTGGAGCAGAGCGGAAACTTCCCGCAGACGTACAGCCATGTCGGTCTGATCAACGCGGCGTTCAGGCTTTCCCGCCGCTGGGATTGACCGGCGCCGACCGGGTCGTAACGAACGGGGCGAACAGCGGCACGTCGAGGGCGGCGAGCAGAGCCGAAGCTTGCTCTTCCGAGCAGTCGAGGACCCGCCGCGACCCCGCGCCTTGCCCGAGGTGGAGCACAACCGTGCACAGACCCGCCCTCGCCTGGCCCGGCGAGCGCTCCACCGCATAGGAGACGACCGCACTCGGATCGAGCGACGTCCTGCGGCGCGACACGGAGCCCTCACTCACCGCCAGCCTGTGTCCGTCGAAGGCGTGCCCGAGCTGGCGGTAGCGGTCGAGAGCAAGCGGCACTCCTGCGACCGTGAGCACGAACATGATCGCTGCTGGCCACCACCAGCCCAGCGCCAAGGCCACGATGCCGAGTACGGCCGGCCCGGCGACAGCCCGTGTGAGCCGCCTCGTCCGGGCGCCGCGCGGATGACGATCGAGCGTGGCGTCCGGCGCAGCGAGAGGATCGATCGCACGCACCAGCGCGCGCGCTTCGTCGCTCGCGATCACCGGTGCAAGCGCCGTCCGGCCGGACCGCCCGCTTTCGAGGCCACTCGCGACCACCCCCACCCCGACGAGGTCGAACGCACGCCGAAGCGGCGAGTCGCGCAGATCGAGCCCGCGGACCCGCGACCGGTCGATCGCGACGGAACGCCTCGTCAGCAGGCCGCGCTGCGCGACCAGGCGATCGCCGTCGTCCGTGAGCTCGAAGTTCCAGTCGGTGAGGAGCGAGCCTGCCGCGGCGAGAACGATCGCCAGGAGCAGTGCCGCGCTGACGAGCATGGTCACAGCGAGCACTTCCGTGGGAAACCGGTCGGCTGCCTCGCTCACGAGCCGATCACCGAAGGCCCCGGGAAGATCGTCTGCGAAGTTGACGATGACCCCGATCGCCGCGAGGGGAGCCAAGATGTAGCGACCGCTCGTAACGCCTCCGGCGACGAGTAGTCGGGGCGTCGCGCGATAGAGCACGCGGGCCGGAGGCACATCTCTTGCCGTGGCCTCCTCTGCGCTCGCCGAGAGCAGAGCGAGACGCAGGCGTTCGCCCTCCTGCGCGGAAACCGCGGCCAGCGTCAGCTCGGATCCGGAGCTGCCGCCGGCGGCCGCGTCCACCTCGACCTGGACGAGGCCGAGCAGCCGATGGAGCCACGGCGCCTGCAGGTCGACGCCGCGGATGCGATCGAGCGCCACGACGCGTGTGGTGTGGCGGAAGACGCCCCGTTCGATCACGAGCCGCCCGCCTTCGATCCGATAGGTAAACCGGCGCCACTCCAGGACGAGCAGAGCAAGGCCGGCCGCGACAAGGGCGGCGAGCCCCAGCAGCACGAATCCACCACGCCAGGTGAACGCAACGATGAGGATCGGCAGGATGCTCGCGCCAATCCTCTTCCGCGCGAAGACGACAATCGCGAGCGGATGCAGGCGGCCTACTCGTGAAGCCTCGCTCACGTGAACCGGCGGATCGTCAGTTCGCCGCGCGGACAAGGCGCTACGTGCCTTCCTCGATCCCCGCGCGGCGCGCAAGCTCCTGCACGAGCGCGTCGGCCACTCGGGCGTCGAGACCTGGGATCTCGGTATTGCCCTTGGCGGACGCCGTCGTAACCGTGACCGACACGAGGCCGAACGCGCGCTCCAGCGGCCCTCGCTTGGTGTCGACCGTCTGGACGCGCGCGTGGGGTACGACCTGCCATCTGCGCCAGAGCGAGCCGCGGGCAACGTAGAGCCCGAGATCGGTTATCTCGTAGCGAAAGCGCCGGTAGAGAAGGCGCGGCTGGAACAGCGCAAGAACGACGAGCAGCAGCGTCATGCCGCAAGCGGCGACGGCTACGAGAATCGCGGCGACCCACTCCTCGGCGAACGCCAGCAGCACGGCCGCCGACCCGGTCGCAACCCCCACCACGAGTGCGATGAGAGCCCATTCGAGTGCCCACAACCGCTGCACGCGCGGGTCGAGCTGCAGAGCGGGCTCGCGGAGAATCACAGCGCCACCCTGCCAGAGAGCCGTCGCCGGCCTTCGAATTAGCGCGGCCGTTGGACACGAGCAGCGGTCTGAATCGTCTCGAGGGAGTAGCGATTCGCCGCAACTCGTTCTCACAGGAATGCGCATCCGCACGTTCTCCTTCTGATGTCTGCTCCCGTCAGGCATGTCTGGGCCGCCCTCCTCGTCGTCTACGTCGTGTGGGGCTCCACGTACTTCGGGATCAAGATCGCCGTCGAGACGATGCCTCCGCTGCTCGCAGCGGGAAGTCGCTTCCTCACGGCCGGAGCCCTGCTTGCCGGAGTTCTGGCACTCCGTGGGACGAGCCTTCGCGTCAGCCGTCGCGAGCTCGGGGCGAGCGCGATCGCAGGCAGCCTCCTGCTCGGGCTCGGCGTCGGCCTCGTCCACGTCGCCGAGACGCGGATCGACTCGAGCGTCGCCGCGATGATCGCAGGCACGGTTCCGCTGCAGATCATCGTCATGCGCCTCGCCGCCGGGGAGAGCCCTGCGCGCGCAACCCGGCTCAGCACGCTCGCCGGGCTCGTCGGGCTCGGTCTCGTCGTTGCGCCGGGGCTCGGTGCCGGCTCGACTGCGCTCGGCCTCGCCGTGATGATCAGCGCGACGGTGTTCTGGTCGCTCGGGTCGTTCTTCTCCGGCCGACTCTCTCTCCCACGAGACCCGTTCGTGGCCACTGCGTACGAGATGGCAATGGGCGGCCTCTTCCTCACGGTCGGGGCACTCGCGTTCGGAGATTTCGGGGAGCTCGATCGCGCGACCTTCGCGCTCGACTCGGTCCTCGCCTGGGTCTACCTGGTCGTCATGGGCTCGCTCGTCGGCTTCACCGCATATGCCTGGCTCCTGCGCGTCGCGCCGATCTCACTCGTCGTCACGCACCAGTACGTGAACCCGCTGGTCGCGATCGCACTCGGAATGCTTTTCCTGGGCGAGCGCCCGAGCCCATGGTCGCTCGCCGGGGCGCTGATCGTGATCGCGGCCGTCTACGCAGCGATTCGCGCCGAGTTTCCTAGGGGGATTCGACCTGCGACCGTTGCGCTGCGAGGAACTCCAGGAGATCGGATCGCGTGAGGATCCCCGTCGGGCGACCGCCGCTCACGACGACGACGGCCCCGCTTCCGCCCCTGAGCCCCTCGTACACCTGGTCGACCGACACGTCGGCGTCGACGGCCGGCAGCGGCGGTTGCATGGCGACGGCGACGTCCTCGTTCAAGGCGTCGGCGTTGCGAAACACGCGCTCCAGGAGCTCGCGCTCTTGGAGCGACCCGACGACGTCCGCGAGCGAGTCCACCGGCTCGTTCCGCACGACCGGGAGCTGCGAGATCGCGTAGCGCTGCATGACGTCGATCGCTGCGCCGACCTTTTCGTGCGAGCCGATGGTGACGAAGTCCGGAACCTCGTGTCCCACGCGGCGAAAGCGGAGCACCTCCTCGACCGCAGGCGGTGGCGTCGTCCGCTCGAGGAAGCCGTACTGGATCATCCAGTTGTCGTCGTAGAACTTCGAGAGGTACGAGCGCCCGCTGTCCGGGAACATCATCAGGACGCGAGCGTCGGGGCCGAGCCTCTTCGCCACCTCCATTCCCGCCCAAGCCGTCGAGCCCGTCGAGCCACCGACGAGCAGCCCCTCCTCGCGTGCCAGCCGTCGAGCGGTGAGGAACGAGTCGCGGTCGGATACCCGGACCCACTCGTCCACGACCTCGGGATCGAGCGTGTCGGGCCAGCACTCCTTGCCGATCCCCTCGACGAGGTACGGCCCCTCGGGATGCGCCTCGTCCGCGGTGAACATCGATCCTTCGGGATCGACCGCGACGATCCGCACCTCGGGCCTTCGCTCCTTGAAGTAGCGGCCCACGCCGGTGATCGTCCCGCCTGTGCCGACGGAGATGACGACCGAGTCGATCTCCGCCGCCCGTCTGCTCCCAGAGCTCGGGGCCAGTCGTCTCGTAGTGCGCGGCTCGGATTCGCGGGGTTCGAGTACTGGTCAGGCTTGAATCCGCCAGGGATCTCCTCCGCGAGGCGGTCCGAGACGGAGTAGTAGCTCTCAGGTGAATGCGGATCGACGGCTGTCGGGGTGATCACGACCTCCGCCCCGTACGCCCGGAGCATCGAGATCTTCTCCTGGCTCATCTTGTCCGGCATGACGAAAATGCAGCGATAGCCGCGAAGCGCGGCTGCCATAGCGAGGCCGACGCCCGTGTTTCCCGATGTCGGCTCGACGATCGTGCCCCCTGGGCGCAGGCAAGCCGTCCTTCTCCGCCGCCTCGATCATGGCGAGGCCGATCCGGTCCTTCACCGATCCGCCCGGATTCAGGTACTCGAGCTTGGCCAGAAGCTCGCCCGGAACGTCGCGGCCGAGGCGGTCGAGCCGGATGATCGGCGTCCGCCCGACGAGCTCGAGGATCGTTGGGTACTCCCGGCGGGTCATCGGGGCGGAAGCCTACTCGGGAGGTACATGTTTGCAACAGACTGTTGCAAGGTGAGTAGCAACGGCGAACTGGCGCGGCGAGGCTCCCGGTAGGGACCTTGTAACAGACTGTTGCAAGTAAACGCGAGAGCGCGTCAGCCGAGCTGCCAGAACGCGCCGACGAGGCCGAGGCCGGTGAGGATCGCTTGTGATTCCGCTGCCGACCTGGGCATCCATCCGGGATCGAGCCGCGTCGACCACCAGGCGCGCGCAACCTCATTCATCTTCACCGACGAGATCGTCTCGCCAGGTTCCCAGCCTCCGTTTGTGAGCCATCGTTGTAGGTGGTCCTCCGACCGGAGGTAGACCATCGTGCTTCAGGTGAAGCCGATGTCGTCCCACCAGCGACGGGCGGGGACGAGGATGTGCACGAGCACGTTGCGTCCAAGCGTCAGCTCGCCGCCGACGACCTCGAGCTCGAGCGGCTCGCCGCAGCAGGCGCATTCCGTCTCGACGACACCATCGGTGTGGAACGCCCCAGGGATGCCCAGGGCGTCCCACGCGCAAGTCCCCGTCCAGGTCCTTCCGCCGGCCGTCACACGGTGCGGCGTCGGCACGAAGCAGAAAGGATTCGCCATCCAGACCTGGTTAGAGTCGGGGAAGAGCACGAGTGCATGCGCGTCGTTCAGGCGCAGGTACGCGTCTGCGATCTCTTCCTCCTCGCGGCCGAACGCCACGGCCGTCTCCGCGGTCGTCGGCGGCCGGCCGTTGGCGACGACCGAGAAGTAGACGTGGCGGCGCACATCGAGGTCGAATGCGTCCACGAGGGGATAATGCAACGCATGGTCGAGAAGGCGCGCCTCGAGCAGTACGGATCCGGCCTTGCTCCCGCGACGGAGGGGTGGTTCGTCGTCAACGTGCGCGACGCTGCCTGGGACAACCACGACGTCTTCGGCGCGAGCTGCATGTTCGAATCACGCGACGCCGAGTTCGCGGAGCTCGGAGTCCGACTCACGGTGCTCGAGCCCGGCCAACCCAACGGGCTCTACCACCGCGAGGACACACAGGAAGACTTCCTGGTCCTCTCCGGCGAGTGCGTCCTGCTCGTCGAAGGCGAGGAGCGGCTCCTGCGCGCATGGGACTTCGTCCACTGCCCACCGAACACCGAGCACATCTTCGTCGGGGCGGGCGAGAGCCCGTGCGTGCTCCTCATGACCGGGACCCGCCGGCCGGGCCGCCCGATCGTCTACCCCGTCTCGGAGCTTGCGCTCCGGCATCGGGCAGGCGTAACCGTCGAGACGAACAAGCCGCCGGAGGCGTACGCCTCGTACGGCGACGAGCGCATCGAGCGCCCGCAGTACTGGGACGAGCTTCCCTGGGCCTAGTGACGGAAGTGTCGGCGGTGGGTGAAGACCATCGCGGCGCCTGCCGCCGAGACGGTCTCGACCACCTCGTCGTCCCGCTTCGATCCGCCCGGCTGGACGAGCACGTCGACGCCCGCGTCGAGCGCTAGCTGCGGCCCGTCCGGAAAAGGGAAGAAGGCATCGGAGGCGAGGACCGCGCCTTCGAGTGAGTGGCCGAGCGCACGCGCTTTCTCGACCGCGATCCGAACGGCGTCGACACGGCTCATCTGTCCCGCTCCGATCCCGAGCGTCTGGCCGTCCCTCGCAAGCACGATCGCGTTCGACGCGACGTGCTTGACGACGCGCCAGGCGAAGAGGACGTCGTCCCAGCGCTCGTCCGGGACATCTCCGCACACGAGCTTCATGTCTTCGCGCCGTGCGACTTCCCAGTCGCGTTCCTGGACAAGCAGGCCGCCGAGTACGCGCCGGTAGTCGGGCTCGGCTGTCGAGCGCCCGGCGTTCGGTGTTGTCGAGGATCCGCAAGGAGGTCTTGCGCGCGAGCGTCTCCAGCGCCTGCTCGTCGTAACCGGGCGCGAAGAGCACCTCGACGAACTGCTCTGCGAGCGCTTCGCCAAGCGCTGCGCTCACCGCGCGGTTCAGGACGACGACCCCGCCGTAGGCGGAGACGGGGTCGGCGGCAAGAGCCCCCGCGTACGCCTCCTCGATCGTGGCGGCCGCAGCGACGCCGCAGGGGTTCGCGTGCTTGACGATCACACACACCGGATCGTCGAACTCGCGCGCGAGCAGACGCGCTGCCGAGAGGTCGTTGAGGTTGTTGAAGGAGAGCGGCTTCCCGCCCAGCTGCTCGACGCGAGCGAGAAGGTGGGTTCTGCGGCCCCGCTCGGCGTAGTACGCGGCCTGCTGGTGCGGGTTCTCGCCGTAGGCGAGTTCGAGCGCCTTGTCGAACGCGAGCGAAATCGTCTCGGGAAACGGCTCGTCCCGCAGGAACCATGAGGCGATGGCAGCCTCGTATGCAGCGGTCGTCGCAAAGGCGGTCGCGGCGAGGCGCTTGCGCGTCTCGACCGACGTCATGCCGTCTGCTCCGAAGCTCCGTGAGTACCGCGTCGTAGTCCTCGAGTCTGACAAACGGCTGTGATGGACCCGTGGTTCTTGGCGGCGGCTCTCAGCATCGCAGGCCCACCGACGTCGATCATCTCGATGATCTCGTTCTCCCCGGCGCCCGGCTGCGCCGCGACGCGAGCGAACGGATACAGGTTCACACAGACGAGATCGAACGGCTCGATCCCGTGCTTCTTCAGCGAGCCGAGATCTTCAGCGACGTCGTGCCGCGCCAGGATCGCCGCGTGGATCCTCGGGTGAAGCGTCTTCACCCGCCCGTGGAGCATCTCCGGAAACCCGGTCACGTCCTCGACGCTCGTCACGACGAGCCCCGCCTCCTCGAGCGCCGCCGCGGTGCCTCCGCTCGCGACGAGCTCGAAGCCGAGATCGGCCAGCCCTCGCGCGAACGGCACGAGGCTTCCTTGTCGTAGACGGAGATCAGCGCGCGCATAGCTCGCGAACCACCCGCGGAAGAAGGCGATGCTCGACCTCGTGCACGCGTGCTCGAAGCGTCTCGACCGTGTCGCCGGGAAGCACGGGCACGGATTCGGCAGCGATCACCTGCTCCAGTGTCCACGCCCTCGTCGACGTAGTGGACGGTTGCAGCCGTCTCACGGACGCCGGCCGCGAGCACATCTTCCAGAGGATGCACGCCGGGAAAGTCGGGCAACGGCGCGGGGTGGATGTTGACGACACGGCCTGCGAAGCGTTCGAGGAACGAGGGACGAAGAAGCCGCATGTAGCCCGCGCAGACGACGAGCTCGACCCCGTGCCCTTCGAGCCAGCTCGCCATCGCCGAGTCGCGGGCATCGCGATCGGCGTACCGGTCGAGCGGGAAGACCTCGGTCGCCACCCCTGCGGCGATGGCTCGCTCGAGGGCGCGCACGCCCGGCTCGTTGGAAGCGACCGCAACGACCGGAAGACCTGCGTCGAGCAGCGCTTGCAGATTCGATCCCTCGCCCGAGACGAGGACGCCGATCACGCGCGCACGATGGTCCCGATCACGTGCTCGTCGCCTGGATCGGGGACGACGGCCACGTAACCGATACCGAGGTTGAATACCCGTCGGAGCTCATCCTCGGCAACGTGACGTGCAAGCCACCCGAACACCGGAGGCCGCTTCCAGGCGCTCCAGTCGAGGTCGGCGCCGACCCCGTCGGGAAGGATGCGCAAGAGATTGCCGAGGATGCCCCCGCCGGTGACATGAGCGAGACCGCGGACCTCGGTCGCCTCGCGAAGTCGTCGTACGTCGTCAAGGTAGAGAGGCGTCGGTGCCAGGAGATCTTCGCCCGCGTAGTCCTCTTCCTCCAGGATGCGACGGACGAGCGTAAAGCCGTTTGCATGTACGCCCGCAGACGGCAGCCCGACGACGGCGTCGCCGACCTGGATCCGCGACCCGTCGATCAGGCAGTCACGTTCCACGAGCCCCACGCAGGTTCCAGCGAAGTCGAGCTCGTTCTCCTGGTAGATCCCGGGCAGCTCGGCGGTCTCGCCGCCGATCAAGACGCAGCCGGCCTCGCGGCAGACCTCAGCGGCCCCCTCGACGAGCTCGACCACCGTTTCGAGATCGATGCGGTTGGCTGCAACGTAATCGAGGAAGAACAGCGGCTCCGCGCCAGAGGTCGCTACGTCGTTGATGCAGTGAGCGGCGAGGTCGGCGCCGCAGGCCCGGAGGCGCCCACGCTTGCGGGCGACGATGAGCTTGGTGCCCACCGAGTCGGTCGACGCGGCGAGGAACCGGTCTCCGTCCAAGGGATAGAGGCCTGCGAAAGCGCCGAAGCCAGACGCTCCGGTGGACTCGGCGGCAGCTCGCAACCGCTCGACGATCGCATCGGCGGTCGTGAGCGAGACGCCCGCCGCAGCGTACGTCTCCTCGCCGGATCCCACGTCACGAGTCTAAGGGCGCGCGGAATACAGTGACGTCGTGACCAACGCTCGCCTCCGGCTCGCGTTCCACGCTCATGGGCCTAACGGCCCATGAGCGAGCCTTCGCTCCTGACGAGCTGGACGATCGACCCACTTCAGCTCGCACCGATCGCGCTCATTGCCGGTGCGTATGCGACTCCGGACGAGCACGCTCGCTCGGCGCGGCCAGCCCGTGCCGGCTTGGCGCATTGCGCTCTTCATCCTGGGCATCGCGCTCCTCGTCATCGCCATCGCGTCACCGCTCGCCGCGGTCGCCGAGGAGGAGCTGTTCTCCTTCCACATGACGCAGCATCTGCTGCTCGGCGACCTCGCCCCCTCTGCCTGCTCGCGGGGCTGACCGGGCCCGTGCTCCGCCCCGTCCTCGCGCTTCCGGGAGTCATGAGGCTCCGCGTGCTCGCCAATCCGCTCGTGGCGCTTCCGATCTGGGCTGCGAACCTCGTCCTCTGGCACACGCCCACGCTGTACGAAGCGGCAGTCGAGAACAGCGCCGTCCACGCCGTCGAGCACGTCTCGTTCTTCACGGCTGGGATCGTGCTCTGGCTGCCGGTTCTCGAGACGCTGCCGGCCCCGGAGTGGTTCGGTACCGGCGCCAAGCTCGGCTACATCGTCGGCGTCCGCTTGGTGGGAACCGCGATCGCAAACGTGTTCGTCTGGGGCGGTGCGCCGTTCTACGACGTCTACGACACGGGCCGCGACTTCCTCGGGCTCTCGCCCGACGCCGACCAGAGCCTCGCCGGATCGCTGATGATGCTCGAGGGCTCTCTCGTCACGATCGTCGCCATCGCGTGGCTGTTCCTGCGGCTTGCGCAGGAGGGCGAGATCCGCCAGGAGCTGATCGAGCGGGGTCATGACCCGCGAGCCGTCCGCCGGGCAGTGCGCTACCGGCGCTGGCACGAGCTCGCGTGATCGAGTCGGCTCTGGGGTGACCAGCTGCTGACGAGCACCTATCAGGGCCAGCGTGTGACGGAGCGCGTGCCCAGCGGCGTAGGGCGGTCATGACCGGACGAATCGTGCTCCCGCTCATCACCCTCGTGACAGCGGCGCTGGTCCTCACAGCCGCCGCCCGTGCGTCGTGTCTTCTCATGACGCCGGCAGAGCAGCGGGCTCGAGCCGACGTCATCTTCGATGGAGTCGCGCTCGAGGGCCCTACTTCGACAGGCGTTCAGCGGTTCCGTGTCACGCGGTTTCGCAAGGGGCACGGTCCCGGCATCGTGCGCGTCAACACCGGGACCACCAGGCGCGCCGACGGAACGGGTAGTACCACGTCCGTCAGCCTCTTCGTGAAGCGCGGAGAACGCTGGCGCATCTTCGCCAGGGGCTCCGCCCGCAAGGTGCTGCAGACGAACCTTTGCGACGGGTCTCGAAGGCGTTAGCCCGATCCGAGGCTGCGTCTCACGTCTCTAGGCGGGCGCGGCCTCAAAGCGCAGCTTCGCGACCTTCGGAGGCACGCGCGTCGGATAGTCGCGCGTGAAACAGGCGCGGCAGACCGCGTCTTTCGGGAGCTCCGTGGCCGCCTGCATGCCCTCGACCGAGAGGTAGTGGAGCGAGGTGGCGCCGATCAGCTCGCGCATCTCCTCCACCGAGCGGTGGGCCGCGGGAAGATCGTCCTCGTCGGGGAAGTCGATCCCGTAGAAGCATGGGGAGACGACGGGCGGCGACGAGATGCGCACGTGCACCTCCGCGGCTCCGGCGTCGAGGAGCATCGCGACGAGCTGGCGCGTCGTATTCGCGCGGACGATCGTGTCGTCGACGACGACGATACGCCTCCCCTCGACCTCGTCGAGCGGGTTGAACTTCATCCGGATCCCCTGCTCGCGCATCGCCTGATCCGGCTGGATGAACGTGCGAGCCACGTAGCGGTTCTTGATGAGCGCCTCGTTGAAGGGGATCCCGGAGGCCTTCGAAAACCCGATCGCGGCGGGCGTGCCGGAATCCGGGACGCCGATCACGAGATCCGCCTCGGCCGGCGCCTCGTGCGCGAGGGTCTCTCCCATGCGCACGCGAGCGCCGTGAACCTCCACCCCGCCGAGCCGCGAGTCCGGCCGCGCGAGGTAGACGAGCTCGAAGATGCAGAGCGCGCTCTTGGCGGCGGGAAGCGCTTGCGCACTGTGCAGCCCTTCGTCGTCGACCCAGACGACCTCGCCGGGACGCACGTCGCGCGCGACATCGGCGCCGATCAGGTCGAGCGCACAGGTCTCGGACGCGATCACCCAGTCGTCGCCGATTTGCCCGAGCGTGAGCGGGCGGAATCCGAGGGGATCGCGGAACGCGACAAGCGTGCCGTCGACGAGCGCCGTCACCGAATAGGCGCCCTCGAGCCGGCGCATCGCGTTCGCGATGGCCTCGACGAGCGGCGCCGAGTCGCGGGCGATGAGCGCGGCGATCACCTCGGAGTCCGACCCCGAGGTGAGCAGGACGCCGTCTGCGATCAGCTCTGCGCGAAGCTCCTCGACGTTCACGAGGTTGCCGTTGTGCCCGAGGGCGACCGTGCGCTCGCGGCCGTGGTGGATGAGCGGCTGCGCATTCGCCCACCGGTTCGCGCCGGTCGTCGAGTAGCGGGTGTGCCCGATTGCGACCTCGCCCGGCAGCGCCTGCAGCTGCTGCTCGTTGAACACCTGCGCGACCAGCCCCATCTCTCGAACGACGGTCAGCCGACCATCGTCGGAGACCGCGATCCCGGCCGACTCCTGACCGCGATGCTGAAGCGCGAACAGGCCGAAGTACGCGAGACGCGAGACGTCCCGCTCCTCCGAGCGAATTCCGAAGACCCCGCACATCTAGAGATCGACCTCCCAGGCGCGCCGCAGCTGCGCCAACTCCACTCCGAACAGCGTAGCTCCACCGACCACCCCGGACACGTACAACGGGCACCTCGAGCTCGAGGGCTAGGCCGCGGAGCGAGTCGGCGACCTCGGGCGAGCAGGAGACGACGGCGCGACCTCCGACCTCGCCGAAGAGGTCGAGCGGATCGTCGGGGAGCTCCAACGTCGCCCCGCACCCGGAGTGGAGCGCCGCCTCGGCGAGACACACCGCAAGTCCCCCTTCCGAGACATCGTGGACGAGCGTCGAGAGCGGAGCCGCCTGCCACAGGAACGCGATGAGCCGGGCCTCGCGCTCGAGATGGAGCGGGGCCGGAACGCCTCCGACCTCGCTGTAGCGAGCCTGGTACTCGGATCCGGCGAGCGAGACAGGCGACGCTTCGACCACGAACAAGGCATCGCCCTCGCGCCAGCCCTTGGGAACCCGGCGAACGTCCTCGACGAGACCGACGGCGCCTACGACCGGTGTCGGGTGGATCGCGCGGCCGTTCGTCTCGTTGTAAAGCGAGACGTTCCCGGACACGACAGGAAGCCCGAGCGCCGCGCACGCCGCAGCGATCCCGTCGATCGCTTCGGCCAGCTCCCATCCGATCTCCGGCTTCTCCGGATTGCCGAAGTTGAGACAGTCGGTGAAGCCGAGCGGCTCGCCGCCGGCGCACGCCACGTTGCGAGCCGCTTCGAGCACGGCGAGCGCCCCACCGAGGAAGGGGTCGAGGCTGGCGATCCGCCCTTGACCGTCGAGCGAAAGCGCGAGCCCGCGCAACGACGGCCGCAGTCTGAGCACCGCTGCGTCGAGCCCTGGCCGGCGGACGGTGCGAGAGCCCACGAGCTGGTCGTAGCGTCGATAGACGAACTCACGGCTGCGAAGAGCCGGCGAGGCAAGCAGCTCGAGGAGCGCGTCACCCGTCGAGGGCGCATCGACGACCGCACGCTCCGGGGTAGGGTTGCGCGCCTCGCGAGCGACCTCGTAACGCGGGCACTCGTCCGTCAAGAGCCGCGCGGGGATCTCGCCGACGACCTCCTCGTACCAGAATGCGCGCAGCTCACCGGTCGCAGTGATCTCGCCGATCGTGGCGTGATCGAGCTCCCAGCGCCCTAGCACAGCCTCGACCGCGTCGACCATCTGCGGACGGACGATCGCGACCATGCGCTCCTGGCTCTCGGAGATCATCACCTCCCACGGCTCCATGCCTTCTTCACGCTGGGGGACGCGGTCGAGGTGGACGTCGATGCCGAAGTCGGCGGCCATCTCCGCGAGGGAGGAGGCGAGCCCGGCCGCGCCGCAGTCCTGGAGCGATTCCACGAGCCCCGACTGGACCAGCTCGACGGACGCCTCGATGAGCTTTTTCCCGGTGAACGGATCCCCGATCTGCACCGACGGTCGCTTGTCGGCGGCGGCGTCGTCGAGCTCTTGGCTCGCGAGCACGGAAGCACCGCCTATGCCGTCGCGGCCGGTGGTCGCTCCGTAGAGCACGATCGACTGGCCTGCGTCCGTCGCCTTCGCCCGCATCAGCCGCTCGGTGGGAAGCAGACCCACGCACATCGCGTTCACGAGGCAGTTGTCGCGGTACGCCTCGTCGAACACCGCTTCGCCGCCGACCGTCGGAACCCCGACGCAGTTCCCGTAGTGGCCGATGCCGCCGACCGCGCGCGAGAAGTGCCAGTCGGGCTCGGCGAAGCGAAGGCCATCGAGCAACGCGACCGGGCGCGCGCCCATAGCCACGATGTCGCGGAGAATCCCTCCCACTCCTGTCGCAGCACCCTGGAAGGGTTCTACCGCCGACGGGTGGTTGTGGCTCTCGACCTTGAAGGCAACGGCGAGCCCTTCGCCCAGATCGAGCACTCCGGCGTTCTCGCCGGGACCCTGGAGAACGCGCTCGCCTTCGCTCGGAAGCTTCTTCAGCAGGAGCGCCGAGTGCTTGTAGCCGCAGTGCTCCGACCACAGAAGCGAGAAGACCGCCAGCTCGAAGTCGTTCGGGTCACGTCCGAGCAGCGAGCGAATGCGCTCGTGCTCCCCGTCCGTGAGGCCGAGTGCGCGATGGAGCGCCGGTTCCGTCACGCTGCTCAGGCAGTCAGTTTATCCGTCGTGCCTGACCGCATCCGGAGTCGGACCACGGGGCCGTGGGTAGCCTCCGCGGATGCAGCGCTACTGGCCGATGCTCTTCCTGCTCGGGGCGATCTGGGGAGCGTCGTATCTCTTCATCAAGGTCGCGCTCGAAGACATCGAACCCGCGCCGATGATGGCATTCCGCGGGCTCATCGCGGGTGTGATCCTGTTCGTGTACCTCGCGGCGACGATGGGCGGTGTGCGCGCCTACGCGGAGCTCCGCGAGAGCTGGAGGCCGTTGTTCGTGCTGGGTGCGATCAATGCGGCCATTCCTTTTTGGCTCGTCGCGTGGGGGGAGACTCACATCGACTCCAGCGTCGCCGGGATTGCGCAGTCGACGGTGCCGATCTTCACATTTCTGCTCGCGATGCGGTTCCTGCCCGACGAGGTCGTGGGCCCGGCCCGCCTGGCCGGCGTCGCGCTCGGCTTCCTGGGGGTCGTCGTACTCGCGGGGTTCGACCCGCGCGGCGGCTGGTTGGCGGCCGCTGGGACGTTCGCCGTCGTCCTCGCGTCATTGTCGTACGCGTTCGGCGGAATTTACGGGCAGCTCCGTGTCAAGACGGTGTCCGGCCCGGTGCTCGCCGCCGGCTCGATGCTTGCCGGCGGACTGATCCTGCTCCCCTTCGCCGTGCTTCAGTTTCCGACAGAGGCGCCGAGCGCCGACGTAGTCGCGTCGCTTCTCGCTCTCACGATCGTCGGCGGAGCGTTCGCCCAGCTGATGCTCTTCCGGATGCTGCGCCTCTTCGGGTCGCGACGCCTGTCGCTCGTCACCTTCCTGATCCCGGGCTTCGCCGTCCTCTACGGAGCCACGATCCTCGACGAGCCTCTCACCGCCGCGGCGCTCGGCGGGCTCGCGTTGATACTCACAGGCGTCGCGCTCGCTTCGGGCCAGCGGTTGTTGAGAGCGCGCGCACGAGAGGAACCAGCGTGAACAACGCTCGCCGTCGGCTCGCGTTCACGGGGGAAACCATGTTTCCCCCGTGTGCCCCCTTCTTCCTGAGAGCGTGGGGAACCTCCCGGTTCCCCACACCCCTCCACGCTCATGGGCTAAAGGCGTTCCCATGAGCGTCTCGATCCGTCGCGCCCGCCTCGACGATGTCGACTTCCTCGTCGAGCTCGTGACCCACGAGGACGTCGAGCCGTTCCTCGCCGCCGTACGCGCGAAAGGCCGCGACGAAGTGCTGGCCGAGATCGTGCGCTCCCAAGCCGAGCCGGAAGCTTTCGGCGTCTTTGTCATCGAAGTCGACGGCGAGCGTGCAGGAACTATGCGCTTCGATCGCGCGAACAAGCGGAGCCGCATCGCCGATCTCGGCGGCCTGGCAGTCCATCCGAGGTTCAGAGGCGGCAAGGCCTCGGACACCGCCGCTCGACTGTTCCAGCGCCACCTGTTCGACGATCTCGGCTTCCACCGGATCCAGCTCGAGATTTACGGCTTCAACGAACGCGCGCTGCGTCACGCGGAGCGCTCAGGGTTCGTCCGCGAAGGAGTCCGCCGAAAGGCTTACTGGCGGAACGACGAATGGGTGGACGGTGTTCTCTACGGGCTCGTCGCAGAGGATCTCGACGACGACTCGTGAGTGCCGTTCGAGGTCGTCTGGGCGACGGCCCGCAGGAGAGCCTCTCGCACCCACTCCGCATCGGGCCAGCCCGCGAGCCCGCGATCGGTGCGGTACACGCGATCCGCGAGTGTGAACTCCTTGTTCCCGTTCTGTCGCTGATCGACGTCGCGGCCGTCCACCCGGACGGTCGGCGAGCCGAGGAACCGCCGCGATCGTGCCTGCTCCTGGGATGTCATCTCGACGACTTCGATCTCTGTAGGGACGCCTGTTTCGGCCACAACCTTCTCGACCACGGCAATGGCCATGCCGCGGCTCGGGCAATCCTTGCGCGCAAGAATCTCGACCCGTACAGGTTCGTCAGACGAGGTAGTCAAGCCAGCCCCCCTCCCCAGGTGAGCATCAGCACTACCCACTGACGCTACGACCGAGGGCGGCGAGTGCAATCCCTCGTTCGAGGGATCGTCCCCCGAACTCGGAGCACTCGCAGATCAGCCACACACCGGCTATGCGCTCCTGAAGCACTTCGAGCAGTCCCTCGCGTATGCCTGGGCCGGCCAGCCAGGTGCGTGCGACTTTCTCAGCGAGCGGCCACGCACACAGCGGACGCCCACGCATGTGTCGCCCGGGCACGGCGATAGAAGCGATGGAGGCCCGTCTCGAGGGCGAAGCCGAGGGCTCCGTGAACCTGATGTGCGCTCGCTGTGACGTCACAGCATGCTGCCCCAGCCCATATGAGCTCGGGAGCGGGCAGACTGCGGTCGTCGGTCGCCGACGCCCACGCAAGCAGTGTCATGGCGTCCACCGCGAGCGCGGCATCCGCCAGGCGAGATCGAACCGCAGGAAGCGCTGAGAGCGGGCCTCCGAACTGCTCTCGGGTACGGGCGTGCTCGACCGCGAGCTCTAAAGCGCGTTCAGCGAGGCCCGCGAGGTAGCCGAGGGTCGCTGCGCTCCACGCATGCCAGCAGGCGGCCGCAGCGACCGCCTCCAGGTCGCCGACGACCTCGACATCGACTCGAACCGTCCCGCTTCCGTCGATCGTCGGCTCCGTCCGCGCACCCGAACGCGGGGCCACGAGCGCGAGCCCGCCGGCGCGTAGTGGCATTGCCAGCGACACCGAGTTGAGGCCGTGCCGCGTCCTGCCGTCGACCCAGAGCGGCGCGCCCAGCGTCGCCTCGTCGATCACGCAGAGCGGGGCTGCTGCGCGCCCGAGCTCGAGACCGCCGGCCACAACTGCTCCGAGGAGATCACCCGTCGCCCAAAGATCGGCCCAGCCCGCCGCGGCAAGACGTGACGCAAGCTCGTCGTCGCGGTCGTCCTGCCAGTCGCCGAGCTCGGGCTCGCGCGGCGGCTCCCAACCACCGATCGACGCGCGCACGGACTCGGCGAAGAGCTTGCGCTCCTCGGAGATCTCGAACCTCATGCGAGCGCTCCGAGGACGGACTCGGTGTCGGCGCCGAGCTCGGGGGCGGCCGTCGGGCCACGCACCTCGTCGCCGACTCGTACGAACGGCGCGAGGAGGCGAACGACGCCGAGCCCGGGCTGCGCGATCTCTCCGACAAGTCCTGCCGCAGCAACCTGCGGGTCTGCGTAGATCGTCTCGCGAGACTGAACGACGCCACAAGGAACGCCCGCGAGCTCGAGCCGTTCGAGCCACTCGCCCAGCGGGCGCGCCGCGATCGTACGTTCGATCTCAGCGGTGAGCTCTTGCTTGGCTGCGAGCGCCGCCGAATCGTCCGGAACGAGATCAGGCACGTCGACAGTGGGATCCTCCAGACCGAAGACGATGAGAAGTGAACGACGCTGAGCGATGTTGAGGCACGCGATGGCCAGGAAGCCGTCCGACGCCTCGAAGCAGCGGTAGTAGGGGTTCATCGCGAGCCCGCCGGCGATCTCGGCCGCACGCGCGTCGAGGTCGGCGCGATCAGCCGCCTGAACCTCTCTCTCCTCAGCTTCGCCCGGAAGCCAGACGAGATCTTGAAGCTGGACCGCCATCGCGGCCGCGAGCAGCGACACTTCGACCAGCTCTCCCACTCCCGACTCGCGCGCTCGCACAAGAGCGGCGAGGACTCCGGTCGCGAGCAGGAAGCCAGCTGTGAGATCGGCAATGGGGATGCCTCCCGCGCGAACGGGCACGCGGTCGCCCGGCGAAGCGTGTGCGGTGAGCAGTCCCGCACGAGCCTGTGCGACCAGGTCGTACGCGGGAGCCCCGGCGAGCGGACCGATGCCGCCGTACGAGCTGACGAAGCCGACGACCGCGCCTGGATGCCAGGCATGTACGTCATCCCAGTCGAGCCCGAAGCCTGACGCCCGCTCGGGCGGAAAGTTGTGCAGGACGACGTCCGCCGAACGAATCAGCCGCTGGCTCGAGCTGCGACCGCTCTCGGTCTTGAGGTCGAGGATTACCGAGCGTTTCCCGCGATTGAGAGGTACGAAGTACCGACCGAGACCGGGAGCTACCGGCAGCACGTAGCGATATGCGTCCCCCGCGGGCGGCTCGACCTTGATCACGTCCGCGCCCAGATCGGCAAGCAGGACGCCGCAGAGCGGGCCGGCGACGTACTGCGCATACTCGACAACGCGCACGCCTTCCAGGGGCAGACTCACGGAAGGCCGAGTCCTCGCCGCGCAATCACGAGCTGGAGGATCTCCGCCGAGCCGCCGGAGATCGTCGAGCCGACCGACGCTCGGTAGAGGCCACCGACTCGTCCCTCGAGCGGCGCCGAGAGCTGGCCGTCCGTGAGGCCTTCGAGGCCGAGGAGGTCGATTGCCTCCCGCGCAAGCCGCTGAGCCAGCCGCGCGCCCGCGAGCTTGGCCATCGCGGATGCCGCACTCGCGGGCTCGCCACGGTCGAGCAGATCCGCTGCCCGCAGCGACAGCAGTCGCGCGCCCGCGAGCTCGCCGCGAAGGTTTCCGAGACGCTGCCAGGCAAGCTCGAGCCGATCCGTTTCCGCAAGCCTCTTCTCCAGAGCGTCCAGCACCCAGGCGAGGCCCCCGAGCTTCTCGGCCGTGATGCGCTCGAAGTCGAGCGTGTGCATCAGGACGTCCCAGCCCCGGTCGAGCTCACCGACGAGGTTCTCAGCCTCGATCTCGACCCCGTCGAGGAACACCTCGCACAGGTATCCGCCGCCGAGGACGGGAAAGCGGCGCACCTCGATTCCCGGGGTGTCGAGGGGGGCCACGAAAACAGAGATGCCACGATGCCTCGACTGCGTTGAATCCGTTCGCACGGCGAGGTAGATCCAGTCTGCGAGCCACGCGCTCGACGTCCAGATCTTGTGCCCGTCGACGACGAAGCGGTCGCCTTGCCGCGTCGCGCGGGTGGTGAGCGCGGCCAGATCGCTTCCCGCCCCCGGCTCCGAGAACCCCTGGCAGAAGGTCAGCTCTCCGCGCGCTATCGGCGGAAGCAGCCGCTCCTTCAGCTCCGGGGAGCCGAAGCGTTCGAGCGCGCAACCGATCGTCTTGTACGACAGGAGGTACAGCGAGAGCGGAAGCCAGTGGTAGCCGAGCACGTCCTCGACGAGTGCCGCCTCGACGTGCGAGAGCCCGCGCCCGCCGACATCCGCCGGCCAGGTCATCCCGATCCAGCCGGCGCGCCCGAGCTCGAGCGTGACCTCACGCGAGTCGCCGTCCGAGAGCATCCCCTGGCGACGCCATTCGGGATCTTCCTCGAGCAGTGGCCTGAGGGTTTCCGCGAAGGCGGTCGCATCGGCTCGGAGCGCGATCTGTTCGTCGGTCAGTGCGAGATGCACGATCGGCGATCCTAAGCGGCCAGGTCGAAGCTGGGGGAACCTCCCGGTTCCCGAGACCCCCTCCACCGGTCCGCCATCGCGGACAGGGCGCTTCGCGCGCACCGTAGGATCCGCGCGCGTGGAGCGCCGTCACACCTGGATCACGGTCGAGGACGGGACTCGCCTTGCGGCGCAGCTCTTCCTCCCCGAAGCTCTACCCGCCCCCGTGATTCTCGAGGCGCTGCCGTACCGCATGGACGACCTCACGGCGTCGTATGCGAGCGAGTACGAGCGGCTGTGCGAGGAGGGCGGGTTCGCCGTGTGCCGGCTCGACATCCGGGGAACCGGCTCCTCGGACGGGATCGCGCTCGACGAGTACCACGCGCAGGAGCACGTCGACATCTGCGAGGTCATCGCCTGGCTCGCGGCGCAGGACTGGTGCACCGGGAAGGTGGGAATGTACGGCACGTCGTGGGGCGGCTTCAACTCGATCCAGGTCGCGATGGAGCGCCCCCCGGCGCTTGGAGCGATCGTTCCCATCTACGCCTCGGACGACCGGTACACGGACGACGTTCACTACATGGGTGGCGTCCTCAAGGCGGTGGATCTCGTCGACTGGGTGATCTACATGGCCGCCTGCAACGTACTGCCACCCGTTCCGGCCGTTTACGGCGAAGGATGGCGCGACGAGTGGCTGCGCCGGATCGAGGGCACTGAACCTTGGCTTCTGCGCTGGCTCGAGGAACAGGACGACGGCCCGTACTGGCGGCACGGCTCGCTCCGCCCGGACTACGAGCGCATCACCTGCCCGACGATGATCGTCGCCGGCTGGGCCGACGGCTATACGAACATCGCGCTTCGCGCGTTCGAGCGGATGAGCTGCCCGCGTCGCGTGATCATCGGACCGTGGGCCCATATGTCCACGGCGACGTCGATCCCCGGCCCGCACATAGATCTCGTGCCCGAGCTGATCCGCTGGTTTGCCCGCTGGCTCCGCGACGAGCCGAACGGGATCGACGAGGAGCCGCCGATTGCTGTCTTCGTGCGCCGTTCGACTCGACCGGCTCCCGATCTGACCGAGATGCGCGGCCACTGGCGCTCCGAGCCGACATGGCCCGCGACGCGCCTCAAAAGCCGCGTGCTGCTGCCCGCCGGTGCCGGTCGCGACCAGATCAGCGTCAGAGGCGATACCGGGACCGCGGCCTGGATCTCCTGTGCAGGCAAGCCGCCGTGGGGCCTCCCGGAAGACCAGCAGGCAGACGATGCGCGCTCGCTCACCTACGACTGGGAGCCGCTCGGTGAGGAGCTCGAGATACTCGGCCATCCGCACTTGCGCCTGGCCGTCACCTCACCGCATCCAGTTGCATTCCTGTCGGCGCGACTCTGCGACGTTTTCCCCGACGGCACGTCGGCCCTCGTCAGCCGCGGAATCCTCAATCTCACGCATCGAGGCAGCCACGACGACCCGAAGCCCCTCGAGCCTGGCGTGGCGACTCCGATCGAGCTCGAGCTCGAAGCGACATCATGGGTCTTCGAGCAAGGTCATCGGGTGCGGCTTGCGTTGGCGGGCTCGGACTGGCCGAACACGTGGCCCCCGCCCCACGGAGGGGCGCTCGTGGTCGAGCGTTCTTCCGTCGAGCTAGAGCTTCCGGTCCTTGACGGCCCAGCCGTCGCACCACCGCCTGCCTTCCAACCAGCTCCCCCGAAGAAAGTGGAGCCCGAGGAGCCGGACGAGGAGCAGCCACCCGTCGTCCGACGGGTCGTGCGCGACCGCGTCGGCCGGCAGACTCGGGTTGTGACGAGCTACGGCTCGGTCTACGACTCCTCGTTCGGCGCGAAGATCAGCGAGCAGTACGACGGGCTCGTCGGAGTCGCCAGGAGCGATCCGGGGCGTGCCTGGGCCAGTGCGAGGGCTCGATACCGCATCGACTGGCCCGAGACATCGGTTTCGACCGAGGCACACCTTGACGTCCGGTCGGACGCAAACTCGTACCACGTCGTGATCCAGGTCATCGCGGTCGAGGACGGGGAAGACGGGATCGGCCATGTCGAGCGGCGCTTCGAGCGGACGATCCCGCGTCGCCTGCAGTAGCCGCTCGCCCTACACGAGGTGCACGCCGCCCGGTGCTCCGCGCATACCAGAGCTGATCGCACGAAGCTCCGGATCGGTCTCGCGCCACGCGCCGATCGCGACGGGGCAGCGCGGATGGAAGCGACAGCCCGAGGGAACCTCGATCGGATTGGGCGTCTCTCCACGGAGAATCTCGAGCTTTGCCCGATGTCGAGGATCCCTTCGCGGGACGACGGAGAGCAGCGCCTTCGTGTAGGGATGCTGCGGCTTCTCGATGACGCTCTCGGGCGGGCCCCTCCTCGACGATGCGGCCGAGGTACATGACGCAGATGCGATCGGCGAACCGCGCGGCCGTCGAGAGGTCGTGCGTGATCATCAGCACCGCCAGACCCTGGTCGCGGAGCTCGTCGAGGATCACCGAGGATCTCCGGCCCGGACCGAGACGTCGAGCATCGAGACGGGCTCGTCTGCCACGAGCAGGTCGGGCCCGAGGACGAGGCTCGCGGCGATCACAACTCGCTGCCGCTGGCCTCCGGAAAGCTCGTGCGGGAACCGATCCGCGAAGAGCTCGGCCGGCGCGAGCCCCACCTGCTCGAGCGCACGGACCACCGCGTCGCGTCGCTCGGAGCGCGATCCGATCCGGTGGATGACGAGCGGCTCGGCCACCGTCGTCGACACGCGGAAGCGCGGGTCGAGCGACTCGTACGGATCCTGGTAGATGATCTGCATCCGCCGGCGCAGTGCCCGGAGGTCGTCCTCCCGCAAGCCCATGACGTCGACGCCGTCGAAGGACACGCTGCCCGACTCCGCCCGCACCAGTCGCAGGATCGCCTGCGCGGTCGTCGTCTTGCCGCAACCGGACTCGCCGACGAGCGCGACCATCTCACCGCGTGCGACCGCCAGCGAGACGCCCGACACCGCGTGGACGTACTGCTGGGGCCGGCGCAGGATCGTCCCACTGAGACCCCGGGCGACGCGATAGCGGACGACCAGGTCCTCGACCTCGAGCAGCGGACGTCCGTTGCCTTCGATTCCGCTCACGCCGCGACCTCGACCGAGCTCGCGAAGTGGCACGCGCTCACGTGGCCGTCCCCCACGGGGAGGAGCTCGGGCCGCTCGGACGTACATCGCGACGCAGCGAGGTAGCAGCGGGGCGCGAAAGGACACCCGTGGAGCTCGGTGTCGAGCCTCGGCGGCACGCCGGGAATCGAGACGACGTCTTCGCGGGCGTCGAGATCCGGCGTCGCGGCCCAGAGCATGCGGGTGTAGGGATGCCGTGTCTCGTGGTACAGCGCCTCAGTCGGGCCATGCTCGACGATCCGACCCGCGTACATGACGGCCGCGCGATTGCACGTCTGGGCGACGATCGGCAGGTCGTGCGTGACGAAGACGAGCGCGAGCCCGAGCTCATTCGAGAGGTACGTGAGGAGCTCCAGGACCTGGGCCTGCACCATCACGTCGAGCGCGGTCGTGGGTTCGTCGGCGAGCAGGATGCGCGGCGAGCACGCCAGGGCCATCGCGATCGCGGCTCGCTGACGCATCCCGCCTGACAGCTCGTGCGGATAGCTCTTCGCCCGCGTCGGCGCGATGCCGACCGTCTCGAGTAGCTCGCGGACGCGGGCGGCGGCCTCCCGGCCCTTCGCGAGGCCGTGCAGCTCCATGGGCTCGGCGATCTGGTCGCCGATGCGCCTGACCGGGTTGAACGCATTCATCGCGCCCTGGAAGACCATCGCGATGTCCTTCCAGCGGTGGGGGGAGACCGTCTCCTCCCCACGCTCGAGCACGTCGGCTCCGTCCAACAGCACACGCCCTGACACGGTCGCCGTCGGCGGAAGGAGCCCCATGAGCGCGAGGATCGTGGTCGTCTTCCCGCAGCCCGACTCGCCGACCATGCCGAGCCTCGTGCCGGGCTCCACCGAGAACGACACGCCCTGGACTGCGTGGAGCTTCTTGCCGTTCGGCAGGTCGAACCAGACGTTGAGGTCCTCGACCTCGAGCAGCGCTGGTGCGATCACGACGCCTGCCGTCGCTCGGAGGGGCGAAGCACGCGGAAGCGCCTCACGGACAGGTGACCGGTGCGCAGACGCGGGTTGAGCGCATCCTCCATCGTCTGGCCGATGATGGTGCAGGCGAGGACGACGAGCATCACGCAGACGCCAGGCGGTATGACCGCCCACCAGGCCTCGTTGATGAGCGCGTCGTCCGTGAAGGAGTTCTCGATCAGCCGCCCCCACGAGATCGTGCTCGGATCCCCGAGGCCGAGAAACGTAATGAACGTCTCCGCGAAGATCGCGTAGGCGATGAGGAGGACCGTGTTGGCGACGAGGAGCGGCGTCACCTGGGGCAGCACGTGGCGCAAGATCAGCCGGCGGTTGCCCGCACCGAGCGCGCGAGCCCGCTGAACGTAGACCCGCTCCCGTACGCTCTTCGTCTGGGCGCGCATGAGCCTGGCCGTGAACGTCCAGTAGATGATCCCGATTATCACGATGATGTTCCACGTGCTCCGGCCGAAGAGCGCCGCGATGACGATCATCAGCGGGACGTCCGGGATCACGAGGAAGTAGTCGGTGACCCGCATGAGGGCGGTGTCCGTCTTCCCGCCGAAGAAGCCGGCGAGGATACCGACGGTGCCGCCGATGAGCGCCGAGATCGCCGCCGCGCTGAAGCCGATGAGCAGCGAGACCCGTGCGCCGGCGACGAGGAGCGCGACCATGCTCGCTCCCCCGCCGTCCGTTCCCAGCGGGAACTCGCGGCTCGGCGGTTCGAACACCTCGCCGACCTTCGCCTTCGGGTCGCCGTCGATGAGCAGCGGGCCGGCAAGCGCCAGGAACACGAACACGCCGAGCACAAAGACCGCGACCATCGCCGACTTGTTGCGCAGGACCGGGGCCGCGATTGCACGCCACTTCAAAGAGCGCGTCGGAGAGGGCGCCTCCTCGACGGGCGGCGCCCCAGTCTGAACGGGGCTCATCCGGTCACTCCGTCACCCGAGGATCGAGCTTGAAGTACAGGAGATCGGCGAGCAGGTTGAAGAGGATCACCGACAGCGTGAGGAGCAGGAACGCCGCCTGCAGCACCGGGTAGTCGCGCTGGTCGATCGCCTCGACGATGAGGAGCCCGATCCCGGGGTACGAGAAGACGTACTCGACGGTGATCGCCCCGCCGATGATGAAGCCGAGCGACAGAGCGACGAGCGTGATCACGGGGAGCAGGGCGTTTCGGAAGGCGTGCTTCCAGACCGTCGACCAGTTCTTGAGGCCCTTCGCGCGTGACGTGAGGATGTAGTCCTCGCCGAGCGTCTCGAGCATCGCCGAGCGGACGATCAGCGTGTACTCGCCGAAGATGACCAGGCCGAGCGTCAGGGCCGGCAGGATCATGTGCTCGAGGCGGTCCACGAGCACCTCGATCACACCCGGATCGTCGAGGATGCCGAGCGTCGGATCCTTTACCCCTGCCGTGGGTAACCCGACCCAGCCGGCGATGAACAGCACGATGACGAGGCCGAGCCACTGCGGCGGCATCGAGTAGAAGCCGAGCCCGCCCCACAGCGCCGCCTTGTCGGTCGCCGTGCCACGCCTCCACGCGGCCACCACGCCCGTGGCGATGCCGAAGACGATCGCGAACAGCACTCCGAGCGCAACCATGGGCACGGTGGTCTTGATCGGCTCCCACAAGATGCTCCTCACGGGCTCCTCGGTGCGGAGCGAGCGGCCCATGTTCCCGTGGGCGAGGTCGCCGAGGTAGATCTGGTACTGCTCCCACTTCGACTTGTCCAATCCGAGCTCGCGTCGCTGGTAGTTCTTGAACTCCTGCGAGCAGCCTCGGCAGCGAAGAGCCGAGACGGCGTCGCCCGAGAGCGAGCGAAAGAGGACAAAGTTGAGCGTGATCGCGACGAAGACGGTGCCGATCGCGAACAGCACCCTCTTGACGACGTAGTCGGTACCGCGCATCAGGGGTGCCGCTCGCGATCGGGTTCGTCAGCCAGGCTCAGCGCTTCTTCGGGCTCGTGTAGTACGACTTCGAGAATGCGTTCAGCGGGTTCTTGAAGCCGGTCCACTTCGTCGAGGTCGCATCCAGCGCCACGTGGTTCGTGAGCTGCGTGTACACGAAGTCGTCGTAGACCATCTTCTGCATCTTGTAGATGATCGCTCTCCGCTTCGCGGGATCGACGGTCACGCCCTGCTTCTCGTAGAGCTTGTCGTACGCCGGGTTGTCCCAGCCGGTGTCGCTCCACGAGCACCACTGCTCCTTCGTCACGACGGAGAGCTGGAAGTCGGGCTCGGGACCCGCGATCCAGTCCCACATCGCGATGTCGAACTTCGAGTAGCCGATGCTCTTCGCCGCGTCGCACTTCGCGTCCGTTTCGAGGGCGTAGGTCGCCGTCGAGTCGCCACCGACGTGCTGCGTGGCCCTGACGCCGAGCTTCGCCCAGCCCTCCTTCACGATCTCGAACATGCGGTTGATGTTGAAGTCGGTCGAGGTCGGGGTGACGATCTCGTACCTCATCGGGTGGGCGCCCTGCGCGTACTTGCCACTCGTGGCCGGAGCGACGCGAATACCGTCCGAGCCTCGCGTGTAACCAAGAGCGTCGAGCGCCTTGTTCGCGGCGCCGCAGTTGTACTTCGTCGGCCCGAGGTTCGGATTCTCGAGAGGCGAGATGTGCCCGACGAGGCTCTCGACCTTCGTCGCATAGCCGCTGAAGACGACCTGGATCATCTTGTCCCGGTCGACGCACATCGAGAGCGCCTTCTTCACGCGGGGGTCGAGGAGCTCGCGGTTCTTGAGCTTCCGCTGATTCGCGTTCCACGTGATGTTCGTGATCTCGCCGCCCGGCCACTCGTTCACCTTCACGCCCTTGCTCTTCTTGACGGCGTTCACGGCGTTGAACGGCACCTGGTCGATCCAGTCGAGGTTCCCCCGCCGCAGGTCCGCGATCATCGAGTCGGCGTTCGTGTAGTACGTCAACGCGACCGCGTCGGCATTCGACTTCGGCCCGTAGTAGTTCGGATCCGGGATGAAGACGGTCGTGCCCTTCTTCTCGTACTGCTTGATCGTGTAGGCGCCCCCGATCACCATCGGGAGCTTCCCCTCGGGCCGGAACGTCTTGAGCGCCTTGCCGCCTTTCTGCTTCTTCTCGTAGGGCTCCCAGATATGCCGCGGCACAATCGGGAGCGTGCCGATGAGCCAGAGAGCGTTGCCGACCGGAGCCTCGTAGCGCACGACGAGGGTGGTCGGATTCGGCGCCGACGCGCTCTTCGCGTGGTTGAGCGTCGTGGCCTGCACTGCGGTCGCGCCGTCCGCGTACTTGAGCGTGGTGTTGATCGTCCACGCAGCATCGGCGGCCGTCATCGGCTTCCCGTCGGACCACCTCGTGTTCGGCCGCAGCTTGAACGTCCAGACCTTGCCGCCGCCGGAGACCTTCCATGACTTCGCCCAGTCGCCGCTGACGAAGTACCCCTCCTTCTTCGAATAGTCGGTCTCCATGAGCAGGGGATAGGCCATGATCATCGCGTTGAGTCCCTGCCCCTCGATGTAGTTCCAGGGGTTGAACGAGTCGATGTAGCTCGTAGTGCCGATGCGCAGGATCCCGCTCCCACCGGCCCCTGCCTCGACTCCCGCGGCTTTTGCGGCGCCGCCTCCCGAGCCAGCCACACCGACGGCGCTGGCGACGACGAGCGCGGTCGCGGCCAGCAGGACGAGCATCAGACGTCTCGACCCTCTGTTCATGTCTCCTCCACTTTCCCGAGTCGTTGCCCCGGACGTTTTGACGACATTGACACCAACGAAGTTGTGCCCGCCCGTACCCTGAATCGTCCACACGCGACGACGCGGGGAGCATAAACCGCGTGCCACTCGACTGTACGCTCGCGCCGTGAGCTTCCCCGAGTCCCGCGGCCCACGGCTACGCGATCTCGGCCTTCGGATCGGCCGATTCGACGCCGGGACGTTCAATGCCATCACCGACGTGACGGGTGTCTCCGTCGGCCATGTGACCGTCTGGCGGGACGAGCCGGATCCGCCAGAAGGGCGTGGTATCGCGCGCACCGGCGTGACCGCGATCCTCCCGGCGCCGGTCGAGACGCTCCACGTGGAGCCAGTACCGGCCGGAACCGCGGTCCTGAACGGCGCCGGGGAGCTCACCGGGTCGGTCCTGATCGCCGAATGGGGACGGATCGAGACGCCCATCTACCTCACGTCGACGCATGCAGTCGGGCGCGTATACGACGGGGCTGTCTCGGTTGCGGTTTCGTCAGATCCCGCAGTCGGCACCGAAGACTTCGTGATACCCGTGGTCGGGGAGTGCGACGACAGCTGGCTCTCGGAGGGGCGTCTCGTCCAGGTTGAGGCGGAGGACGTCGGACGCGCGGTTGCGACCGCTACGGGCGGAGCGGTGTCCGAGGGCGCCGTCGGCGCCGGCACGGGGATGATGACCAAGGGCTACAAAGCCGGCATAGGCACCTCGAGCCGCCTGGTGCCGACGCATCGAAGGAGCCATCGGCGTGCTCGTTCTGTCGAACTTCTACCCGCCTCCCGGGCTTGTCATGGACGGCGTGCCCGTCGGGGATCTCCTCCGCCAACCGCCAGCCACACGACGGTCGAAGGCGGGGAGCTGCATCGCGGTCGTCGCGGTCGATGCACCGCTTGTCGTGTCATCAACTCGAGCGGGTCGCACGCCGCGCCGGTCTCGGCCTCGCCCGCTGCGGATCGATCGCACATCACGGAAGCGGGGAGATCTTCGTCGCCTTCGCGCCACCCGGTCGGCGTCCGCGCGGCGAGGCGTCGGTTGCGACTGTGCCCGACCACCACCTCAACGACGTCTTCGAGGCCGTGGTCGATGCGACCGAAGAGGCGGTGCTGAACGCTCTCTGGGCCGCGCCGGAGGTCGTCGGCCGCGAGGGACGGGTCGGCCCCGCGCTCCCGCACGCCGACGTCCTCGAGCTCCTCGATGCCTACGGGCGACTCGCGCGGTAGGCTCGGCTTGGCGCAAGACCGAAATCCGCGCGCGCGGATTTCGGTCGCGCGAAGATCCCTGAAGGCGGCCGCTTCGCGTCCGCAGCGCCGGCCAATCATCTACGCTCGCGACATGGCCGATTTCCTGCACACGATGGTTCGCATAACCGACCCCGAGCGAAGCCGCGGGTTCTACGAGGCACTCGGCTTCAGCTTCTCCCGCGACATGGACATCGTCCGCAACGGAGAGCTCGAAGCTACGAACTACTTCTTCTCCATCGGCGACCAGCAGAACGTCCTCGAGCTGACCTACAACCACGACGGTCGCACGTACGACCTCGGCACGGGGTACGGGCACATCGCGATCGGTGTGGACGACCTCGACGGGACTCTTGCCCAGCTTGCGTCAGGGCATGGAATCGAGCCCGAACGCCCGCCGTACCAGGTTCGGGAGGGCGGCTCGCGGATCTGCTTCGTCCGCGATCCGGACGATTACCGCATCGAGCTGATCGGGCGCGCAGACCACTGACGGGCCGGATGCACGCTACCGCCGCCGAGCTCGAAGCAGGTCTCGTCGAGATCCAGCGGTCACCGGCGTCCGAGGGGACCGTGGAGCTCATCGTCCGCCGGCCTGCAGAGGGCGAGCGGGAAGTTCTCGAGGAAGCCGTGCTCGACCTGGACGAGGGTCTCGTAGGCGATCGCTGGTGGCCGAGTGCACAGGCCTCGGAGAAGCCCGTGAACCAAGCGACACAGCTCACGCTGATGAACGTCCGCGTCGTCGCGCTCGTCGCTCGCGAGCGGGAACGCTGGCCACTCGCCGGAGATCAGCTCTACGTCGATCTCGATCTGAGGCCGGAGAATCTTCCGGCGGGCACGCGCCTCACACTCGGCTCGGCGGTCATCGAGGTGACCGAGGAGCCGCACACCGGGTGCGCGAAGTTCAGCGGGCGATTCGGATCGGATGCGATCCGCTTCGTCAACTCGCCCGCGGGGCGAGCACGTCGGCTGCGAGGCATGAACGCCAGGGTGATCGAGCCCGGTCGAGTCCGGACAGGGGACATGATCCGCAAGCTCGTGGCCTCCGAGCCGCCTCGAGGCGGAACCGAAGGAACCTCAGTGTGAACCGGCGGGTCAGTCGCTCCGCTCCGGCGAGCGCCGCCTGAACGCCGCGTAGAGCATCAGGTCGTACGCGCTCTTGAGCGCACCCGCGATGAGAAACGGCGCTCCGAGCGAGACCTGCATGATCGGTGCAGCGGCCAGCGGGCCGAACGGGCGAACGACGTACCGCGCGGTGTTCGTGTATGCCGCGGCGGCCGTCCTCTCGTCTGGATCGACCACGCCCACGACGTACGCCTGTCGCGTTGGAACGTCCATCTGGCTCAGCGCGTAGCGAGCGAAGAGGAGCCCGAACGCGGCGACCTCGCTCGGCGCAAGCGGGATCAGAGCCAGCAGCAGATTCGAGGGGAGGTGCGTGAACACCATCGTGTTCACCAGCCCGATCCGCCCTGCCAGCCGAACCGCCGCCTGGAACGAGAGAGCCTGCAACAGCCCGACGGCGAAGAACGCCGCGCCGAGCGCCTCGGGCGACGTTCCGTACGTCTCCGTGAACCAGTAGGCGATGAAGGCCTGTGTGACGAAGCCGCCGCCGAACGAGTCGAGCGCGAACAGGCCCGAAAGACGGCGGACGATTCCGCGCGAGCGCTGAAGCGGTGCCCTAGCGCCTCGTACGCCGGTCTCCACCGCGTCGGACAGCCCGAACGTGAGGACGGCCCCTGCGACGGCGACGACGACGTATACGAGGAGCAGCCGCTGAGGCTCCACGTCGAGAAACGCGGTGAGCCCGGCGGCGAGCGCGCCGAGCGATCCAGCCAGCGTCGCCACGGTGTTGTACGTGCCGAAGAGGCGCGTCGCGTCGCCGTTCCCGCTGACGCCCGGGAGCATCGCCTGTTCGAGCGAGGTGAACGGCCCCGACTCGACCACCTCCGTCGAAACGGTGCCCGTGAGGGCAGCGAGGACGAGAAGCCAGGTCTGGTCGGTCAGCGCGAACGCGGTCCCGGCAAGCCCCATGACGAGGAAGAGCGCCGTGTACCACCGGCGGCGGCCCACGCGGTCGCCGGTGCGCGCGATCGCGATCGAGGCGAGCGCTACGCCGGCGAGAAGCGCTGCGAGAACAACGCCGACCTCGAATCCCGAGAGGCCGCGGCGGGCGAGCGTGACCCCGATCAGGATGCTGCCGAGCCCATAGGCAAACGCGCGGAGCGCCTGGACGGCCAGGATGCGGCGGGCGTCGGCGGTCAGGCGGTCTCGCTCCGGCACCACGCGTAGAGCGCGTCGTACACCGGCAAGCTGAGCTCGAGCTGGCGGTGGTCGTCGAGACCGAGCAGAGAGAAACCCTCGGCGACAGCGAGCAAGCCGCGGGACTGCGGAGTCGCGTCGCGGTCTTCGGGGACGTCGGCTCCGTGCACGATGCGCGCGAGCAGGGCGATGGCGGGATCGTCGATTCCGTACTCCTCGACGAGCACCTCGAAGGAGCACAACCCGTCGCGGTGGGTGTACCGGGCGCCGGGTGCGTCGTACGAATGCGCACCCTCCTCTCTCGGCGACCGCGAGCACGTCGCCGGCCGGCACGTACAGGAACTTCGCCTCGGGATCGATGAAGTTCCGGATCAACCAGGGGCAGGCGATCCGGTCGGTCTTCGGCCGCTCACGGGTGACCCACTTCACGATGCCTCCTCTTCGGTACGGCAGGGCTATCGTTGCACCCCTCGATGAACGTCGTCTGGGCGATCCTCATCACCGTGGCCGTGACCGCCGTCGCGATCGCGTGCATGCTCCTCGTCCGTCGACGCGCACCCGAAGGGAGCTACTTTCAGGACGGGGACCGGGCCGCGGGCGTCTTTGGCGTGCTGGCCACCGGTTATGCGGTCTTCGCGGGCTTCGTCATCTTCCTCGCCTTCACGACTTACGATCAGTCGCGAAACGGGGCCGAGAGCGAAGCCCTTTCGTCATCCAGCAGTTCGAGACCGCTCAGTTCCTTCCTGTCGCGGTCCGCGAACGCGTCTCGAGTGAGCTCGTGTGCTACGCGCGCACGGTCGTGCACCAGGAGTGGCCAAGGATGGAGGCCGGCACCGCCGGGGAAGCGCTCAATCCCTGGGGCGTCGCTCTGTTCCGGACGCTGAAGACAGCTGACCCAAGGACCGCTCCCGAGCAGGCCGCGTTCTCCAAGTGGCTCGATCAGACCTCCGATCGCGAAGAGGCGCGGCGCGACCGGATCCACGGCGCAGCGAACGTGATCCCGGACTCGCTCTGGCTGGTCCTGCTCGTGACCGCCGGGGTGATCTTCGTCTTCATGCTTTTCTTCGCCGACAGTGCAGAGGGACCAATCACGCAGGCCATGCTCATCGGCTCCGTCGCGGCCGTACTGACGGTGACTCTGCTCGTCATCAGGGGGCTCGACTCTCCCTACCATCCGGGGCTGGGCCAGTTACAGCCTGCCGCGATGGAGCGTTCCCTCGTCGTCCTCGACGAGGAACGTGCGGTCGTGGGCGACGACGCCGCCCTGCCGTGCGACTCGAACGGATCGACGACCGGTTGATGCTTTCGGAACGCCGGCTCGAGCTCGCCGCCACCGCCCTTCTCGCGCTCGCAGCTGTCGCAACCGCATGGGCGAGCTACCAGTCGTCGCGGTGGCACGGCAAGCAGGCTCAAGCACAGGGTGCGTCGATCGCCGCGCGCTTCGAATCGTCCAAGGCCGCCGCCGAGGCCAACCGGCAAGTCCAGATCGACGTCTCGCTCTTCACGCAATGGGTCGATGCCTATGCGACCGGCGAGACCGAGCTGGCCGACTTCTACCGGAAGCGATTCAGGGACGAGTTCGAGCCGGCATTCGAAGCCTGGGTAGGCACCGCGCCGCTTCGGAACCCGCGCGCGCCGCTCTCCCCATTCGCCCTCCCCGAGTATCAACTCGCCTCGACGAAGGAGGCGGAACGGCTCGAGGCGGTCGCCGCCGCAGCATCCCACGAGGTTAGGGTCGACATCCAGCGAGCCGACAACTACGTGCTCGCGGTCGTCTTGTTCGCCGTTTCGCTCTTCTTCGCAGGGATCAGCACGAAGCTGCATTCCCGCGAATCACGCATCGCGATCCTCGGTCTTGGCTACGTCATCTTCCTGGGAACCGCGATCTGGATTGCGACGTTCCCGGTAAGCGTGGGGCTCTAGAAAGCGCCGAGCAGGTCCGGCTCCGCATCCGGTGGAGCGCGCTCTCCCGCCTCGTCGGCCTCGGCAGCCTTGGCTGCTGCGAGCTCGCGACTGATGTGGATCGCAGCGGACGTGAGCGGCGCCCCGAGAATGAGGCCGACCATCCCGAAGAGGCACCCGAAGCCGATCGTCACGATCAGAACGGCGAGCGGGTTCAAGTCGAGGGTTGCGCCGAACGCGATCGGCTGCACGATGTTCTGGAGCAGCCCGTTGGCCAGCAGGACGATCACGAGCATGACCAGCGCAGCCGATGTGCCTTGTGCGGACAAGGTGAGGATGACGGCGAACGCGCCCGACACGAACGCCCCGATGAAGGGGACGTACGCAGTGACGAACGTGACGACGGCGATCGTCCCCCAGAGCGGCACGTCCAGGAGATACGCGCCGATCCCGACCACCACCGCGTTGAACGCGGCGACGATCGTGACGCCGAGGAAGTAGCGCCGGAGCGACAGGATCACGTTCCCGGTGACGGTGTTCGCGACCGCGGCTGGGACGCCCAGGTTGCGGTTGATGAAGTTGCGGACGTTCGGGCCATCCTTGAGCAGGAAGAACGTGCTGAAGACCGCGAACGTCAAGAAGAAGACGAGCGAGGTCAGTCCTTGGATCCCGTCGGCCACCCCTTCGAGCAGCGTCGCGCCCGTCTGCGAGGTCCCGCTCTTGACATCGTCCGCCGTCTGCTCGGTGTTCTCGATCCCCACGTCGTCGAGCCAGCTCTGAGCCTTGTCAACGGCCTCCGAGGCTGCGGCCTTGATCTCCGAGGACTGCTCGTTGAGCCCGCCGAACACGAGGAGGCCGATCACGACTCCTAGTGCGATGAGCCCTAAGAGGACGATGCCGGCGCCCGCAGCCCGCGGAATGCCTCGTCTCTGCATCTTCGTGACCAGAGGGCCGGCGACCGTGGCCAGGACCGCGCCGACGAGCACCGGATCGACGATCGTCGAGGTGATCCCGAGGAGCCAGACGAGCCCGAACAGCACGAGGCCGACGCCGACGAGGAACCATGCGAGCAGTCCCAAGTCGCGTAACCACATCGGCGCAGAAAACACGCGGGAGAGCGCGGTCGCGTCGATCTGGACGACCGCGGGGCCTACGGCTGCAGGCTCGATGCCGGAAGCACCGGCCTCCTTGTGTGAGAAACGATCGAGGAAGGGAATCTTCATCGCGAGCGTGGTTCGCCAAAGCGGTGCGAGATCCTCTGAGGCGCCAAACAACGAGGAGACCTTCGGCGCGCGAGCACTCGCAGCTCACTTCACCCGGGTGAACCTCCTCGACGAGCGAGATCGCCTCCCGAGGATTGCTAGCGTCGCCTCGAGCTCGCGGACGCCCCCGTCTCACGGCGTACGGGTCAGCGGGCGGCAATCGGGGCCGGCAGGCCGGCGAGACCCGGACAGTGACCAAAGGAGGTTGAGCCAGTGACGCTCAAGCACCCGAAAGGACCAGCGGGACGAACCGGCGATCGTGCGGTCGCACCGCTCTTCACCCTGGAGACTGGGACCGTGCCCCGCCACGAGCTGCCAGCGCCACGGTCTCGCCCGCGCAGAGCTCGAAGTCGATGTCGTCGAGGACCTGGCCCGCGCGCGCCGGATACGCGTACGAGACGCCCTCGAGCCGCACGACCGAGCTGTCGGTCGTCGGCCTTCGGGGCGACCGAGCGCGTGGTTCTCGCTTTCGAAGACTCAGTGAGCTCGAGGAGCCGTTCTGCTACCGCCACCCCGTCGGCGCTCGCGTGATACTGAGCACCGAGATTTCGTAGCGGCAGGTAGAGCTCGGGGGCGAGCAGAAGGACCGTCAGCGCCGCCTCGTAGCCGATGCCGCCGTCGACGAGCCTGACTCCCACGGTGACCGCGACCAGCGCGATGCCGAGCGTCGCCGCAAGCTCCAGCACAGCTCCCGAGAGAAACGCGACCCGCAGCGTCTTCATCGTGGTCGCGCGATACTGCTCGCTCGCCTCGGCGATCGACGCTCGCCTGCGCAGGCCCCGCGGTTGTACGCACGGAGCGTCGGCAGGCCGCGGACGACATCGAGAAAGTGCGTCGCCAGCAGCGTCAGCGCCCGTGCACGAGCCCGCGTCTTGCGGTGCGTGTGCCGTCCGATCAGCACCATGAAGACCGGCACGAGCGGGAGCGTCAGCAGCATGACGAGGGCAGAAGTAGCGTCGATGCGGACGATCCAGGCGATGACGGCCACCGGCACGACGAGGGCAAGGACGAGCTGCGGCAGAAAACGGCCGAAGTAGGCCTCGAGCGGCTCGATCCCCTGGACGGCGACCGTGGAGACCTCGGCACTCTCCGCACCGTCGAGCGCTGACGGCTCGTGACGGAGGCGTCTCTCGACGAGTTCGAGTCGAAGCTGGGACAGCACGCCGATCGCGCCGCGACGCCCGGCGAGCTCGAACGCCCACGCCAGCAAACCTCGCGCAGCAAAGACGCTCACGACGAGCACGAGGTCGCGCGAGACCTCGTCGAGCGAGGCTCCAGCGAACGAGCGCGCGATGACTCGCGCGAGAAGTGTTGCTTGGAGAAGGACAAGGAGCGCCATGGCGATCCCGATGACGACGTCTACTCCGAGCAGCACGCGCGCCGAGCGCGCGCGACGTAGCAGTCGCGGATCGAGTGGGCGCACGCGCCGAGGCTAGAGCCTCAGGCTCGAGTAGCAACCTCAGGCCACATACAGAACGGCGGTCACAGCTATTACGGGACAGTCGCCGCTGCCCGAGTGTTCAGACAACGTCCCTTACCCATGGATCGCCGCTACTCCGACGACCTCGTCGCAAACGAATTCGCCCTTGGGCCGCCTCAGGCCAGAGACCGCTCACCTCCTAGTCATACTTCGACGCCTAACGGCGACTCGCCCGGGTCGGCGAAGGAAGGGAGGGGACGATGCCGCTCTATCTTTCGAGGTTCAGCTACACGCCGGAGACTTGGGCCAAGCTGATCGGACACCCAGAGGACCGTCGACAGGCCGCTCAGTCGTACATCGAGTCGGTCGGTGGGACGCTCCACGGGTTCTGGTACGCCTTCGGCAAGCACGACGGCTACAACCTGTGGGAGGCCCCCGACAACGTGTCAATGGCCGCGGTTGCACTAGCGATTGGTGGCGGCGGTGCGCTCAGCTCGTTCGAAACGACAGTCCTTCTGACCGTCGACGAAACGATGGATGCCCTGCGCAAGGCAGAGCAGGTCCAGTACCGAGCGCCTGGCGCGTAGCGGCCCAGAGGAGGTCGCCGCCGGATGGCCAGTGTTCCGGAATGACGCCAGAGCGTCGCCGTACACTGGCGCGGTGACACGACGCGGGTAAGGCGCTGTTTCGCGGATGTTGAGTTCGCGCGGGAAGGCATCCGGGCGGCCCGCCAGCATGAAGTTCGCCCGTGCCGCCGGCGCGCGCAGCATCCCGAAGTGACACGGCGGGCACGATGACACGCCGCCGTATGACGACACACACAGTTCCGTTCCTACCTCAGTCGAGGCGCCGGATCGTTTCCTCGATCTCCTCACCGCGACCGGGTGCGAAGTCGCGGTTGACGCCAACGGTCACCCGACTAGGTTCAGCTCGTCGACGGTGCGAGACCTACGCGCTTCAGCGAAGAGCCTCCTCGAACCGCGGGTCGTCGCGTACGGCGGCGAAGTCGTCGTCTCTGCGCGCGTCCTCGCGGAACCGCGGTAACAGCTCGACGGACCGGCGGAGGTGGGCGAACGTGTCGTCGCCGGTGTCGCCCGCGAGCGTTGCGAAGCACGCGTAGTTGTAATTCAAGCCCGCGTGGTCCGGCATGCGCTCGAGGGCACCGCGGACCGCTTCGAGCGCGTCGGCGTAGCGCTGTTCGCCATAGGCCTTCATGGACTCGCTGTGGAATGGCCATGCCTCACCCCAGTCGATCCCCTGGTACGCCTCGCCGGGTGTGGCGCCGACAGCAAGGACGGTTCCGTCCCCGGTCGCCTTTCGCCGTGACTCCGGCGGGACGAACACGAATGTCCCTGCGGGCGCGTCGACCGTCTCGCCGTCGACCTCGAAGGTTGCCTTCCCGTCGAGCACGATGTACAGCTCCTCTTGGCGCGACCCGGACTCGTCGTGCTCGTTGATCAGCGTGCCGTCCTCGCCGGGCGTGTAGGCGTTGATTCCGAATGCGTGGATCCCGAGGTGCTCGCGCACCGGGATATCTCTGCCGCGCCGCTCGATATCGTCGAGGCGCGCGACCTGCCACTTCGGCTTGTCGTTCATCCGATCACCTCCGTGTGTAGCGCGGGGTCGTCGCGAATCGTCGATCGTAGCCGCCGTCAAGCGCCTCGGCTGATCTGACGACAGAGTGCGGCGACGGGGTAGGGATCCGTTGGCTGAGGTTGCGGCACTGATGCCCGATTTTGTGACGTCGAGGGTTGCAAGGGTGGATTTGGGCGAGCGTGCTCTCGGCTGACGCCGTCCTGCTCAGGCCTGACTTAGCTGAGTAGCGTCTTCCGGCCTGAACGCCGCGAGACTGTGACATCAAGCCTCTCAGCCGGGAGAGTGCGATCCGGCTACGCGGCGCGAGTCGATCCAGCCGCAGTTCGGGCAGGCGAACACGATCATGAGGACACCGTCGAAAGCCCCTGTCATGGCCGCAGCCTCCTCGTGCGTCACCGGGTCCACCAGCTTGTCCGCCTGGTGATTCATCTCCGTGCCGCACTTCGGGCAGGTCATCGAAGGGGCGCTCAACTCGCTCAACTCCCACCGCGGATCGTGACATTCGTTCGTCCGTATCGAAGCGTTTCCGCCATCCACAGGAGCTCGTCGAGGAACTTGTCGATGGCGAGGAACGACTCGTCGAGGAGGTTGCCGTCCTCGTCGAACCTGCTTCGGACCGTGGTGAAGTTCACATCCCAGAAGATCATGACGAGCCCGAGCTGCCGTAGCACCGGAATCAGGTTCTCGATCGCGCGCGCACCGCCGAAGACACTCGCGGAGACGCCGACGATTCCGGCGGCCTTGTGGATGTACTCCTTGAGATTGGTATCGAGAACGTGTTTCAAAAGGCCTGGGTAACCATGGTTGTACTCAGGCGTAACGATCACGAGTGCGTCCGCGCGATTCATCGTCTCTGCGAACGCGGAGTCCTTGACGGCCTCGCCGGCATCGTCCACGGGGATGGGCAGCGCTGCGATGTCGATGAGCTCCGTCTCGACGCCGGAACGCTGGCCGACCCGCGCCCACATGAGCTTCGCGGCGTGCTCGCTCATCCGGCCCTGGCGCGGCGTGCCGAGGATGACGGGCACGAAGAGTAGCCTCGTAACGCGCTACTACAAGTAGCGTCTCCGGCCAGAACGCCGCGAGACTGTCACATCAAGCCTCTCAGCCGGTGGAGTGCGATCCGGCTTCGCGGCGCGAGTCGATCCAGCCGCAGTTCGGGCAGGCGAACACGATCATGAGGACACCGTCGAAAGCCCCTGTCATGGCCGCAGCCTCCTCGTGCGTCACCGGGTCCACCAGCTTGTCCGCCTGGTGGTTCATCTCCGTGCCGCACTTCGGGCACGTCATCGAAGGGCCGCTCAACTCCCACCTCCGATCGTGACATTCGTTCGCCCGTATCGAAGCGTTTCCGCCATCCACAGGAGCTCGTCGAGGAACTTGTCGATGTCGAGGAACGACTCGTCGAGGAGGTTGCCGTCCTCGTCGAACCTGCTTCGGACCGTGGTGAAGTTCACATCCCAGAAGATCGTGACGAGCCCGAGCTCCCGTAACACCGAAATCAGGTTCTCGATCGCACGCGCACCGCCGAAGACACTCGCGGAGACGCCGACGATCCCGGCTGCCTTGTGGATGTACTCCTTGAGATTGGTATCCAGGACGTGCTTCAAGAGGCCGGGGTAACCATGGTTGTACTCAGGCGTAACGATGCACGAGTGCGTCCGCGCGATTCATCTTCTCTGCGAACGCGGAGTCCTTGACGGCCTCGCCGGCGTCGTCCACGGGGATGGGCAGCGCTGCGATGTCGATGAGCTCCGTCTCGACGCCGGAACGCTGGCCGACCCGCGCCCACATGAGCTTCGCGGCGTGCTCGCTCATCCGGCCCTGGCGCGGCGTGCCGAGGATGACGGGCACGAAGAGTGGCCTCGTCAACTAGACACGGTGGTCTCTCCGCCCAGCCGACGGCGGAAGACGTAGTACGTCCAGCCCTGGTAGAGAAGGACGAGCGGCACGAGAATCAGCGCCGCGACGCTCATCACGGTCAGCGCGTAGTGGGTGGACGCCGCGCCGTCGACGGTGAGACTGTTTCCGAAGTCCGGGCTCGACACCATCACGCGCGGGCAGAGGCTCGTAAAGAGCGTTGCAACCAAGGCAACGACGCCACACGCGGTCATGGACGAATCCCTTGCCGTATCGCCCAGTCAGGACGAAGAACGCAGCAAGCGCCAGGGCAGCGACGCCGAGCGCGGCCGGTAGCGCCGGCGGAAAGAGATCCTTGTCGTTGCGATCCATCGCGACCACGACTGTCCACACGAGATAGACGGCGCCCAACGCTGCTGCCCGGACAGCGAGCCGCCGCGCCACGCCCTCGATGCGGGTCCTCAGCTCTCCTTCCATGCGGAGCGTCAGGAACGTCGCGCCGTGGAACGCGAACAGCGCGACGACTGCGAGACCGGCGAACACGGTGTAGACGCTGAACAGATCCCAGATGTCGCCGGCGTAGTGACCGTCAGAGTCGATCGGGACGCCGTAGACGAGGCACGAGAGCGCGACTCCCCACACAAGCGGTGCTCCGAAGCTCCCGATGGTGTTCGCCGACGGCCCAGACGGACCGCCAACGCGGGCTCTCGCTCTTCGCACGCCACTCGAACGAGACGACGCGGACGATCAGGAGGAAGAGGACGAGGAGGAGGGCGAGGTAGAAGCCGGAGAACATCGTCGCGTACCAGGCGGGAAATGCTGCAAATGTCGCGCCTCGCGGCAACCACCAACCACACCTCGTTGCCGTCCCAGACGGGGGCGATCGACCTGAGCAGCGCACCCCTCTCATCCTCCGTGCGCGGGACGAACGGGAGGAGCATCCCCACACCGAAGTCGAACCCCTCGAGCACGAAGTACCCGGCCCAGAGGACGGCGATGAGGACGAACCAGAGGGTCTCGAGGTCCACTCAGTACGTCACCGCCGGAACCGCGAACTCGTCATCTTCGCCACCGACCTCGGGCGGATCCACGCGAGCGTAGCGGCGCATGAGGACGAAGTCGACGACGAGGAGGGCGACGTACAGGACCACGAAAACCCCGAGACTCGTGGCGATCGTGGCCGTCGAGACGCTCGGTGAATTGGCGTCGACAGTCTTCAGGAGACCCTGCACGATCCACGGCTGCCTTCCGACCTCCGAGAGCACCCAGCCGGCGAGCGCGGCCAGATACGGGAGCGGGATTGCCAGGACGCCGAGCCCACAGGAACCAGCTTCGCCGACTCGAGCCTCCCACGCCAGTAGAACAACGCTCCGAGGGCAAGCACGCCGAAGACCAGCGTCCCGAAGTACGCCATGATCCGCATTGCCCAGTACGTCGTGCGAACGTGCGGGATGTAGCTCCCCGCGCCGTACTCCGACTCCGCCGCCGACTGCAGCGGGTTCATCCCCTGTACCTCGCCGTCGCAGCGAGCCGGTCGCGAGGATCGAGAGCAGTCTCGGGATCTCGATGTCGAAGCTCGGCGTCTGGTCGTCGACCGTGAAACCGCCGATCTGGAAGATCGAGAACGACGCAGGCTGCTCCGTTTCCCAGAGCGCCTCGGTCGCGGCGATCTTCATCGGCTGGTAGTCGGTCACCACGACGCCGAGGTGGCTCCCGACTCCGAGGTTCACCGCCGAGATCGGGACGCCGACGATCAGCGCGAGCTTCGCCGCACGACGGAAGAGCTCCTGGTTCCGGCCGCGTACGAGGTGCCAGCAGGCGACACCGAAGATGACGACAGCCGCTGTCGTGAGCCCGACGAGCAGGACGTGGATGTAGGCCCAGATCGCGAAGCTGTTCGCGAGGAGCTCCCACACATCGGTCAGCTCGGCCCGCTCGTCCGTGCCCGTCGAGCCGACGCGTCGCTGCATCCCCGAGTTGGCGACGATGATGAAGAAGGCGGAGAGCCAGGAGCCCAGCGCGAAGATCCAGATCGTGGCGAGGTGGACGCGCTTCGACAGCCTGTCCCAGCCGAAGATCCAGAGGCCGAGGAACGTCGACTCGAGCATGAACGCCGCGAGTCCCTCGATCGCGAGCGGCGCGCCGAAGACGTCGCCGACGAACTCCGAGTAGATCGACCAGTTCATCCCGAACTGGAACTCCTGCACGAGCCCGGTCGCGACGCCGATCGCGAAGTTGATCAGCATGAGCGTCCCGAAGAAGCGCGTCCAGGCGAAGCCAGGCCTCGTCGCCCGTCGCGATACCAGAGCGTCTGCATGATCGCGACGAGCGGCGCCAGGCCGAGCGTCAGCGGGACGAAGAGGAAGTGGTAGAGCGAGGTCGTCGCGAACTGGATGCGTGCGAGGTCGACCGTGGTGACGGCAAGCAGATCTCATCGCACGGCCGATCATACAACCTAGGCCGCGTCCGCGAAGTTGTATCACCCAAGTAAGTTGCTCCCCGCTGGAGTGCATGCCGGGAAGTCTGAAATGCTCTGCAGGTGAGCGAGCCAGCGAACCGATGCGGCACGTCCTCGCGTCGTCGTCACTGCGTTGGGGGCTTCGCCGGAATCGGCGCTGCCCGAACGCTGAAAGACGTGGACGTGGACGTCGTCGTGATCGACAAGCACGACTACCACACGTTCCAGCCGCTCCTCTATCAGGTCGCGACCGATCTGCTCCAGACGATCGACGGTCGGCCACTCCGCTGCGCGACCTGATCCACGAGCAGCCCAACGTCACGCGTCGCACAGACGACGGTCGACGGGCATCGACCTCGCCACAGCGCGAGGTGCAGCTTCGCCGAGATGGCGCCGCTCACCTACGACTACCTCGTGCTGGCGCTCGGCGCCGAGGTCAACTTCTTCGGCGTCGAGGGCGCCGCCGAGCACGCCTTCCCGCTGTACACGCTCGCCGACGCGCGTGCGCCTGCAAGGAGCACATCCTGCGAGCGCTGGGAGGCGGCCGACAAGGACCCGTCGCTTCGTCGACGACGGCGCTCTGAACGTCGTCGTCGTCGGCGGCGGTCCGACCGGCATCGAGAGCGCCGGGCGCCCTCGCCGAGCTCTACCGCGAACCTCTTCGTCAAGGACTATCCCGACATCTGCCTCAGGAGCAGGCGCGCATCATCCTCGTCGAGGCCGGCACGGAGCTCTTCGCGATGTTCAAGGCGAAGCTCCGCAACTACACGAGCGAAGGCGCTCGAGAAGCGCGGCGTCGAGGTGCTGACTCCGCGAGATCGTCGCAGTCGATCACGCCCACGCGCGTGACGCTCAAGTCCGGCAGCGGTGCTCCACGCGCACACGCTCGTGTGGGGCGCCGGCCTCCAGGCGTAACCCGCTCGTCGAGTCGCTCGGGATTCGAGCTCGCAGCTCGGCAACCGCGTACCGGCGTCGAGCCGGACCTCAGCCTCGCCGACATCCGAGGTGTTCGCGGTCGGCGACATCGCCTGGATCACCGACACGAAGAAGAACGCAGGTCCTGCCGCAGCTCGGCTCGGTCGCGCTCCAGTCGGGCGAGTACGCCGGCGAGAACATCGCGCGCCTCGTCGAGGGCAAGGACGACCGAGCCGTTCGACTACTACGACAAGGGCACGATGGCGACGATCGGTCGCGGCGCCGCCGTCATCCAGATG
This sequence comes from uncultured Thermoleophilia bacterium, assembly GCA_963827525.1. GTDB lineage: Bacteria > Actinomycetota > Thermoleophilia > Gaiellales > Gaiellaceae > GMQP-bins7. The sequence continues at coordinate 243,683 of CAWHBH010000005.1, read as the reverse complement.
CACGGGCGGCGGACGATGAAGGGCAAGGCGGCGTCTCGCGTGGGGGGCCGTGCACCTGGCGCTCCTCTCGACCGGCGAGGATCGCGCGAAGGCAGTCGTCAACTGGACGTGGGCGGGCTTCAGCTCACGAGCGGTCCCCCGGATCACGGTTACGTACGGACTCGACGAGAGCGGGAGCACGAGTCGGGAGGAACGAACGGCGGGCCTCGGCCTGCCGACGTGCTCGTGATCTTCGGGATCACGGGCGACCTCGCACGCGTCATGACGTATCGCTCGTTGTACCGGCTCGAGGCGCGCGGCCTCCTCGAGTGCCCCATCGTCGGCGTCGCCTTCGACGACTGGTCGCTCGAGCAACTCGTCGATCGTGCTCGTGAATCGATCGTCGCGACGGGCGAGCAGATCGACGAGGAGGTCTTCGAGCGGCTCGCGAAGCGCCTGTCATACGTCCACGGCGACTTCACGGACGCCGACACGTACGCCCAGGTCGCGAAGGCGGTCGGAGATGCGGAGCTCCCGGTCTTCTACCTCGAGATCCCGCCCTCGTTGTTCGGCATCGTCGTCGGCGGCCTGTCGAAGGCAGGCCTGACCGAGAAAGCGCGGGTCGTCGTCGAGAAGCCCTTCGGCCACGACCTCGCGTCGGCTCGCGCCCTGAACCAGGAACTGCACGCGCACATCGACGAGTCCCAGCTCTACCGCATCGACCACTTCCTCGGGAAGATGTCCGTCGAGGACATCCTCTACCTCCGCTTCGCGAACACGATCCTCGAGCCGGTCTGGAACCGGCAGTTCGTCTCCTCCGTGCAGATCACGATGGGAGAGGACTTCGAGGTCGCAGACCGCGGGCACTTCTACGACCCGGTCGGTGCGATGCGAGACGTCGTGCAAAACCATCTCCTGCAGGTCCTGAGCCTCGTCGCGATGGAGCCGCCCACGGGCCACGGCATGGACATCATCAACAACCGCAAGCGCGACGTCTTCCACGCGATGGCCGAGGCCGATCCCTCGCGCTACGTGCGCGGCCAGTACCGCGGATACCTCGACGTCGACGGCGTACCGCCCGATTCAAAGACGGAGACGTACTGCGCGCTGCGGCTCGAGATCGACAACTGGCGCTGGTCTGGCGTCCCGTTCTTCATCCGCGCCGGGAAGGCGCTCCCCGTGACGGTCACGGAGGTACGCGTCGTCTTCAACACCACGCCCTGGCTCGGCTTCGTCCCGAAGGATGCGCCACGCCCCGAGGCGAACCAGCTCGTGCTGCGGATCGGGCCGAAGCCCGGCGCGCGCCTGCGCATGCAGGCGAAGGACGCCGAGCAACACGCGCTCCGCTCGGTCCAGCTCGACATGGAGTTCGCGAGCATGGGCGGCGAGGGGCCCACGCCGTACGAGGTGCTCCTCGACGCGGCGATACGCGGCAACGCGAGCAGTTTCGCCCGCCAGGACGCGGTCGAGGAGACCTGGCGCGTCGTCCAACCGCTACTCGATTCGCCGCCCCCCGTCGAGGTCTACGAGCCGGGCACCTGGGGGCCCGCCTCGGCGGACGAGCTCACACGCGAGTACGGAGGCTGGAGGACCCCGTGGCTGCCGTGACGCGCAGGCTGACCCCGCGGATGCTCGGCGTGACGACGACGCCCGACGCCTCTGCCCTCCGATGACGCCGCTTCGCGAACGTCCGGCCTGGGCGGCGCTCGAGCGCCACCACGCCGAGATCCGCGACCTCCATCTCCGCGACCTCTTCGCCGAGGACTCCGACGCGGGGAGAGCGGCTCACCGCCGAGGGCGCGGGCATCTACCTCGACTACTCGAAGAACCGCGTCACCGACGAGACGCTGCGGCTGCTCCTGCAGCTCGCCGAGGAGTCGGAGCTCTCAGAGCGCACCGAGGCGATGTTCCGGGGTGACCGGATCAACACGACCGAGAACCGCTCGGTCCTCCACGTCGCGCTGCGGATGCCGAGGAACAGCTCGCTCGTCGTGGACGGGCGCGACGTCGTCACCGACGTCCACGAGGTGCTGGACCGCATGGCCGCGTTCTCCGATCGCGTTCGCTCGGGCGAGTGGAAGGGGCACACGGGCAAGCCGATCCGCAACATCGTGAACGTCGGGATCGGCGGTTCCGCTCTCGGGCCCTCCATGGCGCTACGAGGCGCTGCGCCACTACTCCCGTCGCGACCTGACGTTCCGGTTCGTTTCGAACGTCGACTCGACCGACTTCGTCGAGGCGACACGCGACCTCGAGCCAGACGAGACGTTGTTCGTCATCTCCTCGAAGACGTTCACGACGCTCGAGACGATGACGAACGCCCACTCGGCTCGTGCCTGGGCGCTCGCCGCGCTCGGTGACGAGGCCGCCGTCGCGAAGCACTTCGTGGCCGTCTCGACGAACTCCGAGGCAGTCGCACGGTTCGGCATCGACCCCGAGAACATATTCGGTTTCTGGGACTGGGTCGGCGGTCGCTACTCGCTTGACTCGGCAATCGGCCTGTCGACGATGATCGCGATCGGGCCGGATGGGTTCCATGATCTCCTCGCAGGCTTCCACGCGATGGACGAGCACTTTCGCACGACCCCGTACGAGCGCAACCTCCCCGTCGCTCATGGGGCTTCTCTGCGTCTGGTACGGAGACTTCTTCGGCGCCCAGACCATGGGCGTGATGCCATACGACCAGTACCTGCGCCGCTTCCCCGCGTACCTCCAGCAGCTGACGATGGAGTCGAACGGAAAGCGCGTGACGCTCGACGGTCGGCGCGTCGACTACGAGACGGGCGCCGTCTTCTGGGGCGAGCCTGGGACGAACGGACAGCACAGCTTCTACCAGCTGATCCATCAGGGCACGAAGCTGATCCCCGTCGACCTGATCGGCTTCGGGAAGACCCTGAATCCGCTCGGCGACCACCACGACATCCTCATGTCGAACGTGTTTGCGCAGGCCGAGGCGCTCGCGTTCGGGAAGACCGAGGACGAGGTGCGCGCGGAGGGCACCGCCGAGGCCGTCGTCCCGCATCGGGTCTTCGAGGGCAACCGCCCGTCGAACGTCCTCCTCGCCGAGCAGCTGACGCCGTTCACGCTCGGCGCGCTCGTCGCCCTGTACGAGCACAGCGTGTTCACGCAGGGGACGGTCTGGGGGATCAACTCCTTCGACCAGTGGGGCGTCGAGCTCGGCAAGCAGCTCGCGAAGCGGATCATCCCCGAGCTCGAGTCGGAGACCGAGCCCGAGCTCGCACACGACTCATCGACGAACGAACTGATCCGGCGCTACCGGTCGCTGAGATGAGCATTCGCATGCTGCTCGCGGACGTCGACGGGACGCTCGTGACGACGGACAAGACGCTCACGGACCGCTCCATCGAGGCCGTACACGCGCTCGACGATGCGGGAATCGGCTTCGCGGTCACGAGCGGCCGTCCGCCCCGAGGCATGTCCATGCTCGTCGAGCCGCTGAGGCTTCGGACACCGCTCGCGGCGTTCAACGGCGGGCTCGTCGTCGACCCGGAGCTGGATGTCGTCGAGGAGAAGGTCGTTCCGTGACGACCTCGTTGCGCCGGTGATCGCCCTACTCGAGTCCTTCGGGCTCACCGTCTGGGTCTACCAGGGCGCCGACTGGCTCGTGCTCGACCTCGACGGTCCTCACGTCGCCCGCGAAGCGCATACGGTCCAGTTCTCCCCGACACTCGTCGAGAGCTTCGACGGCGTCGAGAGCGACATTGCCAAGATCGTCGGCGTCAGCGACGACCACGACACCGTCGCCGCGGCCGCCGTCGCCGCGCGCGAGCAGTTCGGCGACGACGTCTCCGCCGCGCGCTCGCAGCCGTACTACGTCGACGTCACGCACCCGGATGCGAACAAGGGCAGCGTCGTCAAGTTCCTGTCTGCGAAGTACGGGATCCCGACTGCCGAGATCGCGACCATCGGGGACATGCCGAACGACGTGCTCATGTTCGCGCTCTCGGGTCTCTCGATCGCGATGGGCAACGCAGATCGCGAAGTTCAGAGGGCGGCCCGCCGCGTCACGACGACCAACGACGAGGACGGTTTCGCGCACGCAGTCGAGCGTTTCGTTCTCGGATCACCCATGACCTCCCACTAGTCAAGGAGCCTCACATGGCGACGGACACCCCCATGCAACTCGGAATGGCCGGGCTGGGCCGGATGGGCGCCAACATCGTCCGCCGGCTGCTGCGCGATGGACACGAATGCGTGGGCTACAACCGCACGCCAGACGCGGTGTCCGCGGTCGTCGCCGAAGGGGCGGTGGGCGCCTCGTCGCTGGAGGACTTCGCCTCGAAGCTGTCACCGCCGCGCGTGGCCTGGGTGATGGTGCCCGCTGGCGCGGTCACCGAGAGCGTCATCACTGCGCTGGCCGAGGTGCTCGAGCCAGGCGACGTCATCATCGACGGCGGCAATACCCATTACCACGACGACATCCGCCGCGCGGCCGAGCTCGCTGAGAGAGGCATCCACCATGTCGACGTGGGCACGAGCGGCGGCGTGTGGGGCCTCGAGCGCGGCTACTGCTTGATGATCGGAGGCGAGCAGGAGGTCGTCGAGCGCCTCGGCCCGCTGTTCCATTCGATCGCGCCGGGTCTGAACTCCGCTCCGCGCACGCCGGGTCGAATCGGTGAGCCCAGCTCGGCCGAGCACGGCTACTACCACTGCGGCCCCAACGGCGCGGGGCACTTCGTGAAGATGGTGCACAACGGCATCGAGTACGGGCTCATGGCCGCGTATGCAGAAGGCCTCAACGTCATCGCGAACGCGGACGTGGGCAAGCGGCAGCGCGAGATGGACGCCGAGACCGCACCGCTCGAGAATCCCGAGCACTACCGGTACGAGATCGACACGACCGATGTTGCGGAGGTCTGGCGGCGCGGCAGTGTCGTCGGCTCCTGGCTGCTCGACCTCACAGCAGCGGCCCTGTACGCGTCCCCGAAGCTCGAGGAGTTCGCCGGTCGAGTCTCCGACTCGGGGGAGGGCCGCTGGACGTCGATCGCAGCCATCGAAGAGGGCATTCCAACCCCAGTCCTGACCACCGCGCTCTACTCGCGCTTCGCCTCGCGCAACCTCGACGACTTCGCGAACCGGCTGCTCTCGGCGATGCGCAAGGAGTTCGGCGGACACGACGAGAAAGGCCTCGTGACCGAGCCTCAGATCGAGGTCCTCCCCGACGCCGCCGCCGTCGCCGAGCGCGCGGCAGCGTATGTCGCGAAGAGAGCTCGCGCGGCGGCCGCCGACACGGACGCTTCACGTTTGCGGTGAGCGGTGGGCGCACGCCGTGGGCGATGCTCGCCCACCTCGCCGGGAGGACATGCCATGGGAGACAGACGGCCATCTACCAGGTCGACGAGCGCGTCGCACCCGACGACGATCCCGACCGCAACCTCACGCAGGCTGGTTGCGAGTCTGCCGCCCGGGAGCGGAGCCGAGATCCGCCCGATGCCGGTCGAGGATGCCGACCTCGAGGCGGCGGCTGCCGAGTATGCGCGATCGCTCCCGGAGAGCTTCGACCTCGTCCACCTCGGTCTCGGCCCGGACGGGCATACCGCTTCCCTCGTACCTGGCGATCCGGTGCTCGAAGTCACGGATCGCGGCGTCGCCGTCACGGGTGTCTACCAGGGGCGCAAGCGGATGACGCTGACCTACCCCACGCTCAATGCAGCCAAGCAGGTGCTCTGGCTGGTGACGGGCGAGGACAAGGTCGACGCCCTGTCGACGGCTCCGCGCAGGCGACACGTCGATCCCGGCCGGACGCGTCGTCCGCCGCGCGCGCGCTGATCATCGCCGACGCCGCTGCTACGGGGAGTTGACGGACTACCGCAGGCTGCGGATCTCGACCTGCTCCCCATGCCCGACGACGATGTCCGCGACCATCTCCGCCGGGAACAATCCGTGCTCTACGACGCCGACCGTCGCGGAGAGTCGCGCGGCCAGCTCCGCCGGGTCGTCGAAGTCGCCCGTGTAGTCGGCGATCACGCCTCCGTCGGGGCTGCGCGGAACGTCGCGGAGCTTTACCTCGCCCAGCCGACCGAGCGTGGCAGCAAGCCCGTACTCGAGGAGCTCGAGCGGAACCGGCGGCGACAGTCGATCTCCGAGCTTGTCCGAGGAGACGATCACGATGAACCGGTCAGCAGCCGCCGCGACCGCCTTCTCGCGCGTGTGGGCAGCGCCTCCTCCCTTTATCAGCCAGCCCGATCGGGCGACCTGGTCGGCGCCGTCGATCGCCACGTCCAGCCGAGGTAGTGCATCGGCCCCTTGAAACGATTCGACTCGCATGCCGAGGTCTCGCGCCGCCTCTTCCGTGCGTGGTGAGGTGGCGACGCAGCGTAGATCGAGTCCGCGCGCGGCGAGCGCAGGGAGCAGGAACGCGACCGTCGAGCCGGTGCCGAGGCCCACGCTCATCCCGTCCTCGACGAGCTTCGCAGCCGCCTCGGCGGCGACCTGTTTCTCCCGGCCTGCGCCCACACCGCGACCCTAGCGGCACACGCGCGCGCAGGACTCGTTAGCCCGACGCTGCCGTTACGTCATGATCCACGCTTCGTCGTAAACGACCGAGGAGAGGTTCATGGTGGGCGCAAGCCGCATGGTTGGAGTCTTGGTGGTCGCGATCGCCGCGTTCGCCATCGTAGGCTGCGGAGGGTCGGACGGCCCCGATTCCTCGGTGAACGGCTGCGTGATCCAGGCCGCCACCGCGTGCCCGGGCGCCGACCTATCGGGTGCGGATCTGGAAGGGGCAGAGCTCTCGGGAGCCGATCTGTCGAGCACCAATCTCCAAGACACCAACCTGAGCGGCGCGAACTTGACGGAGACCAATCTCAGCAGCGCGCAGATCGTCGACACCGACCTCTCCGATGCCGACCTCACTCGCGCGAACCTGACGAACGCGACGATCAGCGGGGCGAACCTCGACGGCGCGACCCTGTGCGGCACGATCCGCACCGACGGCACGACGGACGACACGAGCTGCCCGGCCTCGACGGACACCACGGACACCACGGACACACGACGGACACGACGGCCACAGCGGAAGTCACGTCGTTTGCGCTGGGCGTGTTCGACTGTGCGGCAGGTGCGACCGAGGCGCCGATCAGCGTTTCGTGGTCGACGCAGAGCGCAACGGCTGCCGAGCTCGCAGTCGACGGCGAGACGGCAACGGAGACCGGCCCGAGCGGAACGACGGAGATTCAAATCCCCTGCGACGGTGAGGCGCACGAGGTCTCGGTAACCGCCCTCAGCGACTCCGGGGCGGGCGAGACCGAGTCGAAGGAAGTCTCGTCGAGCTAACTGCTCGCCACGCGAGCATCCCAACCGAGTGAGCGCAATGCCTCTGCACGGCGTCTACGATGCGCCGGTGCCGGGGACCGAGCGCGAAGTGAAGCTGGCAGCCGCGCCGTCGTTTCGCATGCCGAGCCTCGACGGGCTCGCCGACGGGGTGACTCCGGTGCCTCGAGAGGCCCAGCGACTCTCGACGACGTATCTCGACACCGACGACCTGCGCCTTGCGCGCTGGGGAGTGAATCTTCGGCATCGCATCGATGAGGGGTGGACGGTCAAGCTCCCAGCGGAGAGCGACGGCGCGCTCCTCGTGCGTCCCGAGCTCGAGTTCCCGGGCAACGGGCGGAAGCCTCCGGCGGCAGCCGTGGACCTGGTGCGCGCGTTCATCCGGTCGGCCGAGCTGCGACCCCAGACCCGGCTGAAGACCGTGCGGAGCGGTTTCGAGCTCCACGACTCAGAGGGTCGCGTTCTCGCCGAGGTTCTCGACGACGAGGTCTCCGTGCTGGAGGGTCGCCGCCTCGCTGCCAGATTCCGCGAGCTCGAGATCGAGGTCTCCGAAGCGATGCCTCCCGCGCTGCTGGACGTTATCGTCGAGCGGCTCCAACAGGCCGGAGCGGGCGCGCCCGACACGACCCCGAAGTACATCCGAGCGCTCGGCCCTCGCGCTTCGCAGCCTCCGGAGGTCCCACTCCCCAAGCTTGCGTCGGGCGCCACGGCCGGAGACGTCGTGCGACGCGCGATCGCGGCTTCGGTGATTCGGTTGATCCAACACGATCCCGTGATGCGCCTCGACGCCGACCCGGAGGGGGTGCATCAAGCGCGCGTTGCGACACGTCGCCTCCGCTCCGACCTGCGAACGTTCGGGTCGCTGGTCGACCCCGTATGGGCGTCGGCCCTGCGCGACGAGCTCGGTTGGCTCGCCGAGATCCTCGGATCCGTGCGCGACGGCGACGTCATGTTGGAGCGCATGCGAGAGCGCGCCGCCGAGCTCCCGGAGTCGAACTCCCGTGGCATCGCTCGCGTACTGGAAACGCTGGAAGCCTCCCGCGACGAGGCGCATGCCCAGTTGCTTGCAACGCTGCGCAGCGACCGCTATCTCTCGCTCCTCGACCGGCTGGTGTCCGCAGCAAACGCACCGTCGCTCCTCCTCGAAGCAGACCTCCCGGCTCCCGCGGTCCTTCCCGCGCTCGTGCGACGGCCGTGGCGATCGCTGGCCAAGCGCGTGAAGGCGCTCGGTGACGTCCCCACGGACGAGGAGCTCCACTTGATCCGGATCAAGACCAAGCGAGTTCGGTATGCCTCCGAAGCCGTGGCGCCGCTCGTCGGGAGCCAGGCTCGCGCCTTCGCCGCTGCCGCGGCCGGACTCCAGGAGGTGCTGGGAGATGTGAACGACGCCGTCGTCGCCGAGAGTTGGCTACGCGATTGGGCTCGGCGCAGCCGCTCGATGCACGGGGTTTTCGCGGCAGGAGAGCTCGCCGGGCTCGAGCGCGCGGCTGGCCAGCGAAGTCGTGCGCGCTGGCAGAAGGCATGGAAGGAGCTCGAGTCGCCGAAGCTCCGCTCGTGGATGTGAGCGAGGTCGTCCGCGCCGCAGGTGGGCTCGTGCGCCGGGCTGGAAGAAACGGCACAGTGGAGGTCGTCCTGGTGCACCGACCTGCATACGACGATTGGGCGTTCCCCAAGGGCAAGCTCAACCGCGGTGAGAGCGAGGAGGAGGCGGCTCTCCGCGAAGTCGAGGAAGAGACCGGCCTTCGTTGCCGTCTCGACCGTGAGCTCGGGATCACGCGCTATCACGACTCGCGGGGACGCTCCAAGACCGTTCGCTACTGGGAGATGACGGCGATCGGCGGCAGGCTCGCCGCAGCGAACGAGGTCGACGATGCGCGCTGGGTCTCGGTCGCGGAGGCGCCGGACCTCCTGAGCTACGAACGCGACGCAGAGCTCCTCGCACACCTCGAGGCGCCGACGTGACGCCCGTGTACCTCATCCGTCACGCGAAGGCCAAGAACCGGGCCAAATGGAATCAGCCGGATCATCTGCGCCCGTTGACGAAGGCGGGATTCGAGCAGGCGAAGGCGCTGCCGGCGCTCTACGCAGGGCAGCCGTTCACGCGGCTCCTCACCAGTCCTTCATGTCCGCTGCGTCCAGACGCTCGAGCCACTAGCGCAAGCGCTCGACCTTCCGCTCGAGCTGGCCGAGGAGCTCCGGGAGGGCGCGCCCGTCGGTGAAGCGCTCGAGCTCATGCTCCTGCTGGCGCACGACGGCCCGGCTGCAGTCTGCACCCACGCGGACGTGATGATGGACGCAATCGAGGAGCTCATCGCCGCGGGCGTGCGCCTCGATGGACCGCTCGAGTTCAAGAAGGCGGCGACCTGGATCCTGGAGGTGGAGGACAGGATGTTGTCGAGCGCGAGATACCTCCCGCCGCCCGACGACGGGCTCGGCTAGGGTCTTTCGTGGTGACTTCGGCCCGGTCCAAGAGCGCCGCCAAGCCAGTTACCGCGGGCGTCGATCTCGGCGGAACGAAGATCCAGACCGTCGTCCTGCGGGACGAGGAAGTCGTCGGTAGCGCGCGTGTGCTGACGCCGCAGACCGGAGATCCAGCCGATGTCATCGAGGCCATCGTGGGAACCATCCGAGCGTCGCTCGAGGGCGCCGGAGCATCGCAGTCGGACCTTCGCGGCATCGGGATCGGCACCCCCGGCGAGGTCGACGCGAAGGCCGGCGCAGTGCTGCTCGCCGCGAACGTCCCCGGTTTCTCCGACCGCGTGGAGCTCGGGCCCCTCGTGTCAAAGGCGCTTGGGAGGAAGAAGGTGAGGATCGGAAACGATGTCAGCCTCGGCGTCCTCGGCGAGTACCAGCGAGGAGCGGGTCGACCCTATGAGAACCTGCTCGGCGTCTGGGTGGGCACCGGCGTCGGAGGGGGCCTCATCCTCGACGGCGAGCTCCATGACGGCAGGGGAGCCGGCGGGGAGATCGGTCACGTCGTCGTGCAGCCAGGTGGCCTGCGGTGTTCCTGCGGACGTCGTGGCTGTCTCGAGGCCTACGCCGGACGAGCCAGCATGGAGCGCCGCGCGAGGCGTCTGGTCAAGCGCGGGCAAAAGACGACACTGTTCCGGATCATGAAAGAGCGTGGTCGCGAGCGCCTCAGCTCCGGCGTCTACGCGAGAGCGCTCGCGAAGGGCGATCGAATGACGAAGAAGCTGATCGACGACGCAGCGTGGGCTCTGGGCATCGGTCTCGCATCGGCCCAGAACCTCCTCGACCTGGAGGCGATCATCGTCGGCGGCGGCCTCGGCGACCGACTCGGTCAGCCGTTCGTCGATCAAGTCGTCGAGCAGATGGCCCCGCACTTGTTCGTGTCGCACAACCCGCCGGTCGTCCTCCGCACCGAGCTCGGAGATCTGTCGGGCGCCGTCGGCGCCGCTGTTCTGGTCGGCGGGTAAGCCGCACGCCCAGGACCGACGGACGTCAAGGGCGCGCTGATCGTTTCCGCTGGACGTCCACGCGGCCGCGACCGAACGCGTCGATTCGGCCCCAGCGGCCCGGAATGTCGAGCAGCTCGAGATGGCCGATGCCGCGAGGAAGCGCCGGGTCGACGACGAGGTGTTCGCCCAGCGGCTCGAGCCCGAGCATCGTCCGCAGCAGCAGGAGCGGCGTCCCAGTCGACCACGCCTGCGGGCTGCACGCAGTCGGGTACTGCACTGGGTACTTCGTCTGTTCGCGCTCGTATCCGCCGAACGCCTCGGGCAGGCGACCCTCGAAGAACTCCGCGGAGTCGAGGATCCCGGCGGCGACCTCCGCAGCCTCGTCCTTGAAGCCGTACCGGCGCAGGCCCCACGCGATGAACGAGTTGTCGAACGGCCAGACGGTGCCGACGTGGTAGCCGATCGGGTTGTAGCGCCCCTCGCCTTCCGCCAGCGTGCGAACGCCCCAGCCCGAGAACAGACGCGGGCCGAGAAGATGCTGCGCGACGGCCTTCGCCTTGGACTTGTCCACGATGCCGCTCCAGAGCAGATGGCCGTTGTTCGAGGAGAGGGCGTCGACCTGGTTGCCGTCCGGATCGAGCGCGAGCGCGAAGTACTCGCCGTCCTCGACCCAGAAGTCGCGGTTGAAACGCCGCTTGAGGTCGGCTGCCTCCTTCTCGAGCCGATCGGCGAGGTCCCGATCCTTCCAGATCTCGCGCGCCAGCCTCGCTCCGCGCACCTTCGCGTCGTAGGCGTAGCCCTGGAGCTCGCACGTCGCGCGCGGGAAGCCGGGCAGCCTGCCGTCGCGGAAGGAGATCGAGTCCCAGGAATCCTTCCAGCACTGGTTCTCGAGCCCCGACTCCTCGTTGCGGCGCCGATACCAGATGTAGCCGGTGTTCTGGAGATCTGCGTACTCGTCGATCCAGTTCAGGGCGGCGCGGGCCTCGTGCTCGAGATCGCGGACGAGCTTGCGGTCTCCCGTCCAGCGCTCGTACTCGTCCAGCAGGACGACGTAGAGCGGCGTCGCGTCGACGGCGCCGTAGTACGGCGAATGCGGACGCTCCTCGAACGCCGTCATCTCGCCGTAGCGCATCTCGTGCAGGATCCGGCCGGGATCCTCGTCGCGGAAGTCGTCGAGACGGCTTCCCTGCCAGTTGCCGAGCGCGCCCAGCGTGGTCGCAGCAAGCTCGGGCGTGAACGGGAGCGCCTGCAGGCTCGTGAAGATGCTGTCTCGGCCGAACATCGTCATGAACCAGGGCAGCCCTGCCGCCGGCAGGCTGCGGCCGCCGGCGATCGGTGGCGAGAAGCGCAGTGCCGCGAGGTCGACGAGGCTGCGGCGGTAGATCGATCTCATCGGATCCCAGTCGCACTGGACGCTGGGCGCCTCCTCGAGCCACCGCTCGAGGTTCCGCTGCATGGAGACCTTCGCCCGCCGCCGGTCGCTACCGTCGCCCGAGATCTGCCCTCGACCGGGCATGCACCGTCGAGACGTCGATATCGGTCTTCCACTCGCCGTGGGGCTCGATGCGTACCTTGAAGGTCAGTCCGCCCTTGTCGATCCGGGCCGGTGCCGTCGCAGAGATCGTCGTCGACCGCCGGAACGTCTGACGTTCGTACCCGAGAACGAGCTGCTTTCGACCCTGGACGCGCGCCGAGTAGGTGCCCTTCTTCTGCAGCGCGTCCTTCACCTCGAACAGGTCGGCAAAGTCGCAGCCTGCTTCGATGCGAACGGTGAGGTTGACCGCCTTGTCCGCGTGGTTGAGGATCGTCAGCTCCTCGTGGAACCCCTCGCCGACCGAGCGCTGGCGAATCACCGAGAGCTTGGCGTCGATGTAGACGGTTCCGGTTCCGGGGACGAGGAAGAAGCGCGCCTCGTAGTACTGAAGATCGTCGACCGAGAGCGAGCCGAGCCGCTGCCCGTCCACCGTGAGCACCCACTTCGAGAGAAAGCGCGTGTCGAAGGAGAAGAGACCGGTCGGATCGGTGAGCGAGGCCTCGATGTCACCGTTCGCGTCGCTGACGACGAAGGTGTTGCCGTCGAGGATCTTCACGAGCCCGTCGCTCATGCGGTCCTCCGCGCATAGCCCGCACGCCGCTTCTTCGCAGGAGGAGCCTTCCCGGGAAACAGGCGCTGGAAGAGAACCAGCAGTCGCCAGTCGCCCTCAGCCTGGAACTCTCCGCGAAGCGCTGCCGCCACCCCGTTCAGCTCCCCGGATGCGAGCCGGTCGAACAGCGCCCGGTCCGCGCGGACGATGCAATCCGCGTCGCCACCCTTGTGGAGGACGGTGACGTCGCCTTTCGAGAACGTCACCAGCCAGCGATCGATCTTCTTGCCGTCGACGAGCTCGAAGCGATATGTGCCCGTCGCTCCTCTCAGTCGCGGCTCGTGCCCGCGACTGCGTAGCTCCTCGAAAAACTCCGTCGTCGGATCGGTCATCGCAGGCCGTCCATGCAAGGAGCCTATCCTGCTGTCCCGGTTACGAAGTGCAGATCACCCGGGTGAATGCCGTCGTGTGGAAGCGGTTGTACTTGAGCCCAGCGCCAGCGAGCCGCTCGACGGTTGGCGTCGCGCACGGGCCGCCGAACGCGCTCGAGGCGGCGAAACCGACATCGTCCAGCAGGATGACGAGCACGTTGGGTGCGCTTGCGGGCGGCCGCAACGGCTCGATTGGTGGGAACGTCGCCTCCGGGTCCGACTGCCTCAGGCCTTTTCGTGGTATCGAACTCGGCCTCGTGATCTCGCTGCTAGTCGAGCAGCTGTTTCGCCAAGTCACGGGTCGCGGCGATCGTCACAGACTGAACGCAAATCGGTTCCGGCGGCCGGGTCGATTCACCTGGGCGAATCCATTGTTCAAGTGTCGAGCCGAGCGCGCCAGCGAGGCTCCAGGCCTCCGGGCGCCTCGAGCAGAGCCGGCTCCGGCCTGGGATTCGCCTCGATCCAGTCGGCGTACCTTTGCGCGAGCGGTGCTGCGGTGACGCCGTGAGCGAGCACCGACAGGCCGACCGTCACGAACGTCACGGTCAGGATGAGCTCGTCGTTGGGCAGTCCGCCCTCTTCGAGCAGGAGAAGCGCGAAGACGATCGAGGCGAGCCCGCGCGGCCCGAACCAGCCGAGGAAGCCGATCGTCGGCCGACGCGCCCCCGTGCCGAGCAAGGGAGATCGCCACAGGCAGCATCCGGACGAGTGTGAGGCTGAGCACCGAGTACAAAAGGATCTGCCAGGTGACGTCACCGAGAGCCGGAGCGAGGAGCACTGCACCGAAGACGATGAACGTCACAGCCGCGAGGAGCGCGCCGGCCTCTTCGATCAGGGAGGAGACCTGACCTCCTCTCCCTTGCCGAAGGACGCCAAAGAACGCTCCTCCGACGAAAGCCGCGATGAAGCCGGAGCCGCCGATCGCCTCCGCGAATCCGAACGCGAGCGCAGCGCCGGCGAGTGGCACCACTTGGAGCCACGCTGCGTCCACCAGCCGGCGACTCCCGGCTGCAACGACGACGGCCGCGGCGGCGGCTCCGGCAAGCGCTCCGCCAAGAACTCCGTAACCGATCTTCTCCGCGACGAGCCGCAGTGCGTCGCTCCATCCGGCCGTGGTCTCCTCCGCCTGTGCGATCGCGAGGACGATGAAGAAGAGCGGCACGCAGATCCCGTCGTTGAGGCCGCTCTCGACGTTGAGGCTCTGCCGGACGCGAGACGGCAAGCGCCCGAGCGTGACGACGGCCTGTCCGAGCGCCGCATCGGTCGGCGCCAGGATCACGGCGAGCAGAAGGGCCTCCGGCCAGCCCGAGCCCGCCGAGAAGGACGACTGCGACGGCAAGCCTGCGACAAGCGTCAGCGGTAGCCCGATTCCGAGCAGACGTATAGGCACGCCCACTTCCGCACGGAGGCCGCGCAGGTCGATGCGCGATGCATCGGCGAAGAGGACGACGGTGAGCGTCGCCTCGGCCAACAGTTTGACCCCCTCGCCCGCAGGCTCGGGATCGAGAAGCCCGAGCGCCTCTGCTCCCACGAGCATGCCGACAGCGGTGAACACCATCGGCGCCGTGATCGAGGTCCCCCGAATGCGTCCAGAGATCGCCGCGAAGCCGAGCAAAATCAGAGCTAGCGTCGCGAGCTGCCAGTGCACGCGGCAACACTAGTTCTCGAACCTGAGCGGTCGTGTAGACCGTCGCCCTGTTATTGGAGTAGCCGCGCCGGACGCCCCGCGTGACCTACTGAAACGGCGCCTCTGGGCAGCTTCGAGCCCGACGGCTCTCTATCGCTGGCGGTACCCCCAAGCACAGGCCGATTTGCGCTCGCTCAAGCCTCGGTGGGGCGTCCCGCGCGTTGGCGTGTCGAGTGGTCGCCTCCGCTTTCCCACAACCGGGTCGGGCCGTCCGCTGATTGCATCCCCGGCAACGACGTGCGACTGTTACCGGATCCCACGCCGCATAGACGCGAAGGCAGCGTGAGCTCCCGTCAGACGCGGCTCGTGACGTTCCCAGAGGGAGGCATGGATGAACTCCAAGAGCATGGCCGGTTGGATCGGCTTCGCCGGCAATTCTGCTGGTGATCGTCGGCGCGATCGACTTCTTCCAGGGTCTGATCGCCCTGTTCGAGGACGAGTACTACGTCGTCACTGGGTCTGGCTTCCTCGTGTTCGACCTGACGGGCTGGGGCTGGACCATGGTGATCTGGGGAGTGCTGCTTGTTCTCGCAGGCCTCGGCTTGGCGGCCGGGCAGGGGTGGGCGCGCTGGTTCGCGATCGTGGTCGTCGGCCTGAACTTCATCGCCCAGCTCGGCTTCCTCGGCAACAGCCAGTACCCGCTCTGGTCACTGACTGTGGTGGCACTGAACATCATCGTGCTGTACGCGCTGACCGCGCGCTGGAGCGAGAGCCAGGCCGAGATCGACCCCGCTCGCTAACGGCGTCTCCTGGATCGGGCCGTCGCGCAGCGTGCGCGCGACGGCCTCTCCGTCGCGGCGGACGCGCTTAGCCGGCCGCGTGAACCGCTCCACCTAACGCTTGTCCGTGAACTCGATCGCGGCCAGTCGAAACTCGCAGCCTCGGTCGCCCGGGTGCTCCTGACGCTCCCTGTCACGCCGCCTTCCGCTCCTCTCGTGTCTGCAGCGTGGTACTCGGCCAGAAGCCTCTCCTCCTCGTCCTTCCTCGGGAACATGAAGAAGACGAGGGCCGCACCCAGAACAACCGCTACCAGCCCGGCGGTGTACGCCCACTGATCGCCCTGCAGGAACGACGTCTTCGCGGCTGCCGTGATCTGGTCTGCGTACTGCGGGTGTTGCTCGGCGACGGCCTCGGCCCCGGCGAATGACTTCGTGAGCTGGCTCTGCGTGCTGTCTGTGACGTCCTTGCTCGCCCCCGCGATCGCGGTCGCCATGGCGGAGGCGTAGCCGGCCGTCAGCAGCGCACCGAAGATCGATTGCATGATCGCCCCACCCAGGTCGCGCTGAAGATCGGCTGTGCCCGACGCCATGCCGGCGCGGGTTACCGGCACCGAGCCGGTCAGCGAGTGCGACGCGGGGGTTCCTGCAAGCCCGATTCCGATTCCGATGAACCCGTAGGCGAGCGCGATCTGCCAATACGGGGCGCCTTCGTCCCAGAGGAGCAGCATCGCGAGAAACGCGAGGAACAGAAAGACGTAGCCGCAAAGGAGTGTGAAGCGCGCCCCGTACGCACCCACGAGCTTGGCCGAACGCGGCGCGACGATCACCATGAGCAGAGCCGCCGGGAGGATTGCTGCCCCGGCTTCGAGGGTCGAGTAGTCGAGCACGTTCTGCAGGTACTGCTGGCTCACGAATGCAGCCCCCATCAGCGAGCCGAACACGATGATCCCCGCGCACGCGGCGACCCAGAAGATGCGGCGAGCGGCGATGTCGAGGTCGTAGAGCGGGTTCTTCGCACGGCGCTGCCTGAGGTAGAAGGCGACTCCAGCCGCGAGGGCGACGAGGGCCAGTCCGAGCACGAGGGCTCCCTCGTTCGGAACGGGCGCGAAGTTGATGGACAGAATGAGCGCCCCGACGAGGAGCACCGAGAGGACGCCCCCGAGATTGTCGACCGGATCCGCTGTCTCGTTCACGTGGCTCGGCACGAAGAGGAACGCCATCACGAGCGCGACGACGGCGAGCGGCAGCGTGACGAGGAACACCGAGCCCCACCAGAAGTACTCGAGCAATGCACCCGAGACGAGCGGGCCGAGAGCGGCGATCGCTCCGCCGAGAGCCGACCACAGCGCGATCGACTTCGTGCGAGCCGGACCCGACCAAAGGGCCGTGATCAGGGCGAGCGTCGTCGGGTACGCCATGCCGGCTGCAAGACCCCCACCGACGCGGGCGACGAACAGGACCTCGTCCGAAGGCGCATAGGCGGCGAGCAGTGACATCGGTACCGCCAGCGAAGTGCCGAGGACGAGCATCATCTTCCGCCCGTAGCGGTCGCCGACGGCGCCGAGGTAGAGCACCGAGGCGGCGAGACCCAACGAGTAGCCAACCGCGATGAGATTGAGAGTCACCTGCGAGGAGTCGAACGCCTTCCCGATGTCGGGAAGCGCAACGTTGGCGACAGACAGATTCAGGTTGGCGACCGCCGCGACGAGGATCAGCGAGACCAGGACGAGGCCGGCCCGGTCCGGAGACGTCGAGGATGCGCCGGCACCAGCAGCGCCGCCGCGTGGCATCGTCGTGTCTGTCACAGCCTCGATTCTCGAACTCGAGGGCCTGGCGTTACTACCCACCCATCTAAGTTTCACCCGGGTGAAAGCGCCGTCGGACGAGCGTGGTAGCGCGCTCACTCCTAGACTCGAGTTCCGCTTGCGGGGCGAACGCGGCACGCTGAGCGGCACCGATGACGGAGGTCGAATGCTCGCTGCTCACTCGGCTGGTGGCTGGGTCATCTGCCCTCATCATCTGGATCGCCATCGCCTCTGGCCTGCTCGCGTCGCCGCGCAAAGGTCACAGCTTCGTCGGCTACTTCATCTTCAGCCTGATCTTCTTCCCGGCTGCGCTGATCGTCGCTTACTTGGTTCAGGACCGCAGGGCACTGGCTTGACGCCAGGATAGGCCGGCGTCGCCAAAGCCGCGTCGGCAGCGACCCACCGAGTCCGGACGCGTGGGAGCGGCCAGCTCGCCGCCCCCACCTGCGATCAGCTTCAGATCCCGAGGATCTGCTTCTTCTTGGCCTCGAACTCTTCCTCGGTGATCAGGCCCTGCCCCTTCAGCGCTGCGTACTTCTGGATCTCGGCGGCGTCGTCGAGCTCCGCCGGCCGCAGCCGCGGCAGGTGCCGCCGCCTGCTGCGCCGCCATCTGCTGATCGTAGGCTGCCTGATCCTGCGAGGCGTACTTCTGATCCTGCCTGTGCCGAACGGCTCCTGCTGTTCCGGCCACGACTGCAGTCGTGGCTGCTGCGCGAACCAAGCTCGGTCCTCTGCGTCCAAACATTCAGTGTCTCCTCTCTATGCCGTTGCTTGCTCGAGCGCCCATTCGCGGGCTTCCTGAATCACGTCGTGTGGAAGGCGCTCAAACGCGATCAGTACCCCACCCGCATCGCGCATCGACTGGGTGACCTTTCTCGCCCACACGTTCTCCCAGAGCAGGAATGCGGCCGACATGTTCGGTTCCAGGTTCGCGGCAACGCCCATGAGGTCGTCTTCGTTAAAGAGGCCGCCCACCTCGATGCCTAGCTTCTCGAGCCCCTCCTGCACGTCCGGATCGAGCTCGGTCAGCTCCATCGCAACCGCGGTTCCGTCCGCGTCCTTGCCGACGAATGCGATGTCGATGATGCGGATCGTTCCGTCATCGACGAGGTCGGCGATCGCGGGTGCGATCTCCCCGCGGAACCTGTTCCCCGGAAAAGCGATGATCGCGTAGTCGACGGGGCCGATCTCTTCCATGCTGTCCTCCTTGGCTGTCGTGTCCTCGTAACTCTGGCGAATCGAGACCGTCGCTGCAGTCAGTACACCCGGGTGATTCAGTGGCCGTGGTTGTCGCCCGAGGCCAAACAGGATATGTATTCGGCGGAATCTTCGACCTAGGAGGGCTTTCAGTGCTGCTTGCCGACTACACGTTCCTCGAAGGGCTCTGGTGGATGTTCGTCTTCTTCGCCTGGGTGATCTGGTTCTGGATCCTGATTACGGTCTTCGCGGACCTCTTCCGCCGCCGTGACATGTCCGGAGGCTCGAAGGTGCTCTGGATCATCTTCGTGATCCTCCTGCCGTTCCTCGGTGTCTTCGTCTACATCATCGCCAACCACGACGGGATGGCAGAGAGGAACATCGAGCGCGCTCAGGCTCAACAGTCAGGCGACCGACTCAGTACATGAAGTCCGTCGCAGGAAGCGGCGGTGCCGCGGCCGAGATCGAGAAGGCGAAGGGGCTCCTCGACTCGGGCGCGATCAGCCAAGCCGAGTTCGACGCCATCAAGGCGAAGGCGCTCGCAGCTTCTTAGCTAGTGCGTGAGGGGAAGCCGCGGCGGCGCGGCTTCCCCTTTCACCACCTTTTAACCTCCAATGCAGGCATTCGAGCCTGCGTGCCCTTCGCACGGTGGGATACTCCTTTCCATGTCGCTGAGGGAATCGGCCCGGGTGCCGTCCGGGTCGGTACCGACGGTGCTCCAGACGAAGTTCGTGCCCCCGTGGAGCGGGAGGGGCTGATCGCGCGCCCCCGACTCGTCTCGACAGCTCGACCACTTCTCCTCGCGGGCGTTGACGCTCGTCAGCGCGCCTGCCGGATACGGGAAGACGTCGCTGCTAACGGCGTGGAGCAAGCGCCCTTCCAGCGAGGGCGTTGCGTGGCTCACTCTGGAACGTGGTGACAACGACCCCGTGCGCCTCTGGGCCTCGATCGGCGACGCCGTCGAGCAGGCCAGGTCGGGCGCCGGCCGTCGATCGGCGCAAATGATCCGCGCACGAGGGGTCGACCCGAGCGACGCTCTGCAAGAGCTCCTCGGCGACCTCGCCCAAGCAGCGCCGCTGGCGATCGTCCTCGACGATCTCCACGTCGTGGAGGATGGCGAGTGCCTCGAGCTGCTCGAGTACGCGCTCGAGCACCTTCCTCCCGGAGTACGAGTGATCGCCGGATCGCGCGTCGATCCTCGCCTCCCCCTCGCGCGATTCCGGGGCCGTGGCGTTCTCGGCGAGCTGCGTGCCGCCGATCTGGCGTTCACGCAGGACGAGGCCTGGGAGCTCCTCGTCGGAACGGAGGGACTCGACCTCGGTGACGAGGAGGTGGCTCTCCTCGCCGAGCGAACCGAGGGGTGGCCGGTCGCCCTCTATCTTGGCCGCCCTCTGGCTGCGTGACGAAGACGATCCACGAGGGCGTGCGCGCGAGTTCGCCGGGAGTCAGCGTTACGTCGCGGAGTACCTCACGGACGAGGTCCTCTCGAGGCTGGATGGCGCGACCCGGGAGTTCCTTGTACGAACATCGGTGTTCGACCGCTTCTGCGCGCCGCTCTGCGACGAGGTCCTTCGGTTCGACAACTCGCGGGCGGTGCTTGCCGAGATGTCGAAGTCGAATCTCCTGCTCGTACCCCTCGACGAGAACGGCGACTGGTTCCGCCTCCATCACCTGCTCGACGAGCTTCTCACTCTGGAGCTCGACCGTACCGAACCCGCCGTGGTCCCCGACCTCCATCGCCGAGCAGCTGCCTGGTTCCGAGCGCGCGATCTCCCCGAGGAGGCGGTCGAGCACGCACTCGCGGCCGGAGATTGCGACCTGGCCGCGGCGATCCTCGGCGACGTGTGGTTCGAGCTGCTTCGCCGCAGCGAGGGCGCGACTCTCGCCCGCCTCGTCGAGCGCTTGCCCGCGGAAGTCGCGCTCGCCCATCCCGAGCTCGTCGCCGCGTCGGCGCTGGGTACGGTCGGCACCCGTGCGCCGGCATACGACCGCGCGCGCTGGCTTTCGATCGCCGAGCGTGCACGAGTCGAGGCGCCCGAGTCCTGGACCACTCGAGCCGAGATGGTTGTCGCGCTGACACGAGCCCTCGCGATCGACGGCGATGTCGGAGGCGCTGCCGGACACGCGCAACGAGCCATCGAGCTCGCCGAGGAACAGGACGACGACGAGCACAACGTGCTCGCGTTCGCCACGCTCGCGTGGGCGCTCTACCTGCGCGGAGAGAAAGCGGAGGCCTCCACTGCCGCGTCGCTCGCTGTGGCGTCGATCAATGCGCCGGAGCGCCCCCACGGCGTCGTGCGCGCGCTCGGGACCCTCGCCCTTGTCGCCGCCGACGCGGGCCGGATTGACGAGGCGGCTGCTACCGCGGAGCGTGCGCTCGAGCACGCAGCCACGCGCCACTTCACGAGGGCGGCGAGCGTAGCGAGCGCGCATCTCGCGAGAAGCCGCGCCCTCGCAGCGCGCGGGTTGTTGCGAGAGGCGGAGGCGGCCGCCGCGCGCGGAGAGCGTCTGTCTCGGGCGCCCGAACCGAGCGTTTCGCACGCGCACGCACTGCTTGTGCTCGCGGAGGTTCGGGCTCGTCACGGGCGCACCAGCGAGGCCAAAGCGGCGTTGCGCGACGCCGCCGGCGAGATCAAGACGTTCGCCGACCCAGGCCAACTGCCCCTATTGGCCGCCCGTGTGAAGCGAAGTCTCCGCGCCGCAAGCGCGGTCATCGCCGTCCGAACCGAGCCGTTGAGCCCGGCCGAGCTCGTCGTGCTCGGCCTGCTCGCGACAGATCTCTCGCAGCGCGGAATCGGACGACAGCTGTTTCTCTCCGTGAACACGATCAAGACTCACACGCGGAGCATCTACCGCAAGCTCGCCGTCACTTCACGGGAGCACGCGGTCGTCCGAGGACATGCGCTCGGGCTGATCGGTTCCGCCGATTCACCCGGGTGATCCTGGCGCCAACCTGTTCATCCCACCGCGTGGCGAGGGACGATGCACAACGTGGGAACTTCCTATGAGATCGTCGTCAAGGGAGAGCTCGGCGACACCGTGGCACACGCATTCGCGGGAATGGAGCTCGACGCGCGCGCCGGTGAGACAGCGATCGTTGGGAGCATCGCCGACCAAGCGGAGCTCGCAGGCATCCTCAGGCGCATCCACGATCTGGGGTTGACTCTCGTGAGCGTCGCCCCACTCGAGGACAACGGCTCGCGCTCGACGGTATCGACCGGGCTTGTTCGCTGACTGACTTGCCTCCCGAGCCGAGGCACTAGAGTCACCCTCCGATGTCGGGCAGCACGTCCACCGAGTACCAGCAGCCGCCTCGCCTGAGCGACGTCCGCCCGAAGATCCGACCGGTCCGTCTGCTGCTCTCGTGGCTCGTCGCGGCCGCATCGCTCTTCATCGCCGCTTGGATCGTTCCCAACGTCGACATCCAGACCTTCTGGGGCGCCGTTCTCGTCTCGCTTGTCATCGCTGTTCTGAACGCAGCTCTTGCTGCCGCTCGTCGCGGCGATCCGCCTCCCCTACACGCTCGCCGTCGGCTTCCTGCTCGTCCTGATCCTGGACGCGCTGATGCTGCTCTTCGCCTCGCGGATAACGGACAACACGATCGAGGTCGACGGGTTCGGATGGGCGTTGCTGACGGCACTCCTCACCTCGGCCGTCTCCGTCGTGCTGGACGTGCTCTTCGGGACGAACGACGACGACACGTACACGATTCGGGTCATCCAGCGGATCGCCCGGAGGTCCGGCGAGCGTGTCGTCACCGACGTGCCGGGGATCATCTACCTCGAGATCGACGGTCTCGCTCTGCCCGTCATCCAGCGTGCGATGCGGGACGGCAACGCGCCGAACATGGCGAGCTGGATCGCGGACAGCAGCCACCGCTTCGTCGAATGGGAGACCGACCTCTCCTCGCAAACCGGCGCCAGCCAGGCGGGGATCCTCCTCGGCTCGAACGAGAACATCCCGGCCTTTCGCTGGGTCGAGAAGGAGACCGGGAGGATGATGACCTGTTCGGCGCCGGCGGACTGCGCCGAGATCGAGCGGCGCCACGCCGGGAACGGCTTGCTCGTCGACGGCGGCGCAAGCCGCGGCAACCTCCTGTCGGGCGAGGCAGATCACGTCATCCTCACCGTCAGCCGGATGGAGGCCGAAAAGGGCGCGAACCCGGGCTATCGCGCCTTCTTCTCCAACGGCTTCAACGTCACGCGGGTGCTCGTCCTCTTCTTCTGGGAGGTCATCCTCGAATGGATCGCGGCGTTCCGCGCGATCCGCCGCGACGTGCGCCCGCGCGGCCACCGCGGCGGCCTCTATCCCTTCATGCGCGCGGCGATGTGCGTCGTCGTGCGGGATCTGATCGTGTTCGGCGTGCTCACGGACATGATGAAAGGCCGACCCGCGATGTATGCGACCTTCTCGAGCTACGACGAGGTCGCGCACCACTCCGGCCTCGAGCGTGCGGACACCCTCGAGGCGCTGCGCAAGCTGGACCAGCAATTCGGCCGTATCGAGCGGGCCCGCAAGTACGCGCCACGCCCGTACGAGATCGTCGTCCTCTCCGATCACGGACAGACGCAGGGCGCAACGTTCAAGCAGCGAAACGGCTACGGGCTCGACGATCTCGTCGAGCGCTCGCTTACGAGCGGCGACGTCGCGGACTTCTCTGGCGGTGACGAGCAAAGCTCCATGGTCGGTCACGCCATCACGGAGGCGACGGGCACATCCGACAAAGAGGAGAAGAAGCAGCCGAAGAACGACGTCTCCGACCGAGACGTCGTCGTGCTGGGCTCCGGGAACCTCGGCCTCGTCTACCTCATGGAGGAGAAGCGCCGCCTCACCCTCGAGGAGATCGAGGAGCGGCATCCCCGCCTCATTCCGACTCTCCGCGAACACCCTCACGTCGGCTGGCTGCTCGTGCGCTCGTCCGAGCATGGCCCTGTCGCGTTGGGCGGTGGCGGCGCTCGCTATCTGGCGGACGACCGGGTCGAGGGCGACGACCCGCTCGCGCATTTCTCAGCGAACGCCGCGCAGCATCTCCGGCGCACCGACGGGTTCGCCGATGTTGCCGACATCATGATCGGGAGCTTCTACGACCCTCAGCTCGACGAGGGCTGCGCGTTCGAGGAGCTCATCTCGTTCCACGGCGGCATGGGTGGCCCGCAGACGCGGGCGTTCATCCTCTTTCCCGCCGAGCTCCCGCTTCCGGACGAGCAAATCGTGGGTGCCGCGGCAGTGCACGGACTGCTGCGCGACTGGCGGCGACACCTGCAGCAGGCCGCCTAGATGCCTGATCGGAATTCACGCGGGCCGGCTGACGGCCACGACACGCGCCGGATCGCCACCCTCGCGCGCGCACAGGCTTCTAGCCTGCACGACGCAGTGCGGCGCCTGGCTTGGTCGTGACCGCCGACTGCGCGCATCGATCAGGCATCTAGCGGTCGTCGCACCGGCGATCAGGTCCGCCGCGCGCTCGGCGATCATCACGGTCGGCCAATTCGTGTGGCCGCTCGGGAGCGCCGGCATCACCGAAGCATCGGCCACGCGCAGACCCTCGATCCCACGCAGCCGGAGCTCGGGATCGACCACGGCTTGCGGATCCGACCCCATGCGACAGGTCCCGGCCGGGTGGTACAGCGTCTGGGACAGCTGCCGGATGTGAGTACGGAGGTCGTCGTCGGAGCGTGCGCCCTCGCCGGGCAGGATCTCGCTCTCCACGAAACTCGCAAGCGGCTCGGAGGCGAGGACGCGCCGCGCCAGCCGGAGTCCGTAGAGCAGCGTTGCGAGGTCCTGGCCGCTCGGATCGGTGAGGTAGCGCGGGTCGATCGCGGGCGGGACGCGCGGATCTGCCGAACGAAGGGTCACGGTTCCCCTGCTGTTCGCCTTGAGCAGGACGACCGCGAGGGTCAGGCCGTGCTCGGTCGGCTGTTTGAGACCCTCCTCCTCGAACAGCACGGGAGCCAGAAGGAGCTCGAGGTCGGGTGCCACGAGGTTCGGCCGTGTGCGGACGAACGCCACGGCCTCGCCGAGATTGGACGTGAGCGGCCCTCGACCGCGGATTGCCCAGCTCGCGAGGTTTCGCCACGACTCCGCGGATGCGAGGGTCTCCACACCCTTCGTCTTCACGAGCAGGCCGTTCGCCAGGTGGTCGAGGAGGTTCGCCCCGACCCCGGGCAACTCGTGGACAAGCTCGACTCCGACGTCTTCGAGCGGTGCGCGTGGGCCGATCCCGGAAAGCTGGAGGAGGTGAGGCGAGCCGATCGCCCCGGCGCAGACGACTACCTCGTTGCCAGGTGCCTCCTCCTCGGCGCTCTCCTCGCCACTAGGGCGGTAGCAGACACCGACCGCCCGACCGTTCTCGATCACGACACGCGTGACGAGCGCCTCGGTCACGATGGTCAGGTTCGGTCGTCTTCGTGCGTTGGCCAGGTAGCCGTCGAGGACGCTGAAACGACGTCCTCGCCGCTGGGAGACGGGGACGAACCCGACGCCCGAGTTGTCCTCCGCGTTCAGGTCCGCTGTGAACGGGATGCCGACTGCCTGGGCCGCGTGTACGAAAGCTTCGGCGAGCACATGCCGATCGGGAAGCTCCGCAAGCGGGAAGCGAGCTCCTGCGCTTCGGGAGAACACGGGCTCGACATCGGCCCACGACCAGCCGGGACAGCCGGCTGCCGCCCAGGCGTCGTAGTCCGCCCGATGTCCCCGAAGCACCATCATCGCGTTCATCGCAGCCGAGCCTCCCAGCATGCGCCCGCGTGGGAACACGATCTCGCGCCCAGCGAGCTCGGTCTGAGGAGTGGTCGAATCCCCCCAGTCGACGTCCGTCCGGTAGAGCTTCGAGAACGCAGCCGGAATCTTGATCTCCAGCTTTCGCGAGCGTGAGCCCGCCTCGATCAGTAGCACCGAGAAGTCCGGGTTCTCGGTAAGCCGATCTGCGAGGACGCAGCCCGCGGTCCCGGCGCCCACGATGACGACGTCGTGCACGCGCGGAGGATACGACTGTCACCATCTTGGCACGAAGCCGTTCCCCACCTGTGACCGGTGCAGGCCTAGGCTCGCGATATGGCAGTAGCGACGGCGAACAAACGGGCGGCCGCGACACCCTGGGGTGCGGCTGAGGTCGTCGAGGAGGTGGCCGTCCCTCAGCGGGTCGGCGACAAGCGGTTCTCCGTCGTCGTCCAACTTCTCGAGACGCGTGACGGCGAGCGCCTCATCCGCTACGCGTACACGACTGCGGGATCCGCTCGCCGGGGTCCCGTCACGATGCGGGCGCGCGACCTCGAGCGACTGCGGGCGGCGCTCGAGCGCGCGCCCGTTCTGCGAGAAGCCCTTGGGCTGTGACCGTGCGCATGACCGGAGTCCGCTTGCGCGAATTCCCGTCGCACGAACATCCGAAGGCCCTTCCCGCTAGCGTCGGCCGCTCTGCTGCCGCTGCGCTCGTCTACCGATCAAGCGACGGCAAGCGCGTGTGCTCCAGCCGCGTCGACGAGTGCGGCAAGCAGGAGCCCTCCGTCTGCGGAGCCGAGCAGCGGGTCGACGGCGTGCTCGGGATGGGGCATGAGGCCCATGACGTTTCCGCGTTCGTTGATCACGCCGGCGACGTTGCCGAGCGAGCCGTTCACGTCCTCGTCGTAGCGAAGCACGATCCGGCCCCGCGCTGCGAGCCGGACGAACGTGCCCTCGTCCGCGTACCACGCCCCTTCGCCGTGCTTGATCGGGATGACGAGCTCCTGGCCGGCCGTGCAGCGGCGAGTGAAGATCGTGTCAGCGTTCTCGACGTGGAGTCGTGCATCGCGGGAGACGAACTCGAGCTGCCTGTTGGGACGGAGCACGCCTGGGAGGAGTCGCGACTCGCACAGGATCTGGAACCCGTTACAGATCCCGAGTACAGGGCCGCCGTCGCTTGCAAAGCTGCGCACCGCGCCCATCGCGGGGGACAGGCTGGCAATCGCTCCGGTGCGCAGGTAGTCGCCGTAGGAGAAGCCGCCCGGAAGCACGACGGCCCCGGTGCCGGCAGGCAGATCGGGCTCCTCGTGCCATACCAGCATGGGCTCGGCTCCGACCGCCCGAAGTGCCCACGCGGCGTCGCGGTCATCGTTCGAGCCCGGAAAGAGGATGACGGCGACGACGGGTCTGGGGCTCATGCGCCGTCGAGCTGGATCTCGAAGCTCTCGATCAGCGGATTGGCGAGGAGCTCCGAGCACATTCGCTCGATCGCGGCTCGTGCTCCAGCGGCGTCGTCAGCGCCGAGCTCGAGATCGACGACGCGCCCCACGCGGGCGCTCGAGACGTCGAATCCGAGCTTGCGAAGCGAGCGCTGGACCGCATCGCCCTGAGGGTCGAGGATCCCCTGCTTCGGCCGGACGAGAACGGTCGCTTTCACAGGACGACCTCCGGCCGAGCGAGGTACTGATCGAACTGGATCTCGGTGAGCAGCTCGAACGCCTCGACGTAGCGAGCGCGGGTTCCGCCCACGACGTCGGCGGGAAGCTCGGGGCCGGGCGGCTCCTTGTTCCAGCCCGTCTGCTCGCACCAGTCGCGAACGAACTGCTTGTCGAAAGACGGCTGCGGCCTTCCGACCTCATAGCTCTCAGCCGGCCAGAACCGAGACGAGTCAGGCGTCAGCGCCTCATCTGCGAGGACGATGGATCCATCGGGAGCGACACCGAGCTCGAACTTCGTGTCCGCGAGAATGATCCCGCGGGCCTCCGCATGAGCTGACGCGTATCGATACAGCGCGAGAGACGCCTCCTTCGCGGCCGCGAAACGGGTGACCCCGCACAGAGCAGCGGCGTGCCGCTCGTCGATGTTCTCGTCGTGCCCTTCTGCCGCCTTGGTAGCCGGAGTGAAGATCGGCTCCGGCAGCTGTGCCGACTGCTCGAGCCCGCCCGGAAGGACGTGCCCGCACACAGCGCCAGTCTGCCGGTAGTCACTCCAGCCCGACCCGGCGAGATACCCACGTACGACGCATTCGATCGGAAGCATCTCGAGCTTCTGGCAGATCATCGTGCGACCGTCCTCACGAAGTCCGAGGAGGTGGTTCGGGACGATCTGGCGTGTCCGCGTGAACCAGAACGCCGAGAGCCCGGTCAGCACCTTCCCCTTGTCCGGAATCGGAGTCGGAAGGACGACGTCGAACGTCGAGATCCTGTCACTTGCCACGAGGGCGAGCGTGTCGTCCCCGAGCGCGTAGATCTCGCGAACCTTGCCGCTTCCGACGTGAACGGCTTCGGGGCTCACGCTGGCACCACCTCGCTTTCTGGGACGAGAGCTCGTAGGCGTGAGAACACGACGTCGCTGTACTTCGTGAACGCACCGATCTCGAAGACCTGACTCAGGTCCACCCGGTCGGCGATCTCCCCGTCCGCACGAACGAGATCGCGGAAGTCGAGCCCTTCGTCCCACGCGCGCATCGCATGCCGCTGCACCGCGCGATAGGCAGTGTCCCGCTCGAGACCCGACTCGACGAGAGCAAGCAACAGTCTCTGGCTGAAGAAGAGACCACCGGTCGCCTCGAGGTTGGCCCGCATCCGCTCGGGTCGCACCACGAGGCCCTCGGCGAGCCAGGCGAAACGGTCGAGCATGTAGTCGACTGCGAGGAATGCATCGGGCAGGGCAACGCGCTCGGCTGATGAGTGCGAGATGTCGCGCTCGTGCCAGAGGGCGACGTTCTCGAGCCCGACGAGCGCGTAGCCTCGCACGAGGCGCGCAAGTCCGCAGATCCGCTCGGAGACGATCGGGTTGCGCTTGTGAGGCATCGCAGAGGACCCCTTCTGCCCGGGAGCAAACGGCTCCTCGACCTCCCGCACCTCCGTGCGAGCGAGATGCCGAATCTCGAGGGCGAAGCGGTCGAGCGATGATGCGACGAGCGCCAGAGCGGACAGCAGCTCGGCGTGGCGATCGCGCTGCAGGATCTGCGTCGAGCTCGGCGCAGGCTCGAGCCCGAGCGCCTCGCATGCAATCCGCTCGACATCTGGTGTCGTCGTCGCGTACGTGCCGACGGCGCCGGAGAGCTTGCCGACCCGCATCCCGGTGAGAGCATGCTCGAGCCGGCTTCGGTCTCGTTCGAGCTGGAAGGCCCAGCCCGCGAGCTTGAGCCCGAAGGTCGTGGGCTCGGCGTGGACGCCGTGCGTCCTTCCGATGGTGAGAGTCTCGTGGTGTTCCTCGGCCCGCGCGACCACCGCGGTGAAGGCTCGGCCGATTCCCTCGAGTACGAGCTGTCCCGCGTCCTGCACGGTGAGCGCAAGGGCGGTGTCGAGCACGTCCGACGAGGTCAACCCGTAGTGCAGCCAGCGGCCCTCGGCGCCGAGGTCAGCCGAGACGGCGTCCACGAAAGCAGCAACATCATGGTTGGTCGTTCGCTCAAGCTCGGCAACGCGCTGGGCGCTCGGAGTGCGCGCGCGACTACGAATCTCTCGAGCCGCGGACCTCGGCACGACCCCGACCTGCGCCCATGCATCGAGCGCTGCGAGCTCTACGGCGAGCCAGCGCTCGAGCTTTGCCTCCTCGGACCAGACGCGTGACATGGCGGGTCTGGAGTAGCGGGAGATCACCGAGTCGATTCTAGTCGGCGGCCCTGAGGGCGAGCTGTTGCGATCCTGGCACGATCCCGTTCCCCACCTGCGTGCAATTCGACGTTAGGCTCAAAGTGGGAGGAGGCGCGGGGTGGCCCCAGGGACGAGACGGTTCAGGCTCCAGATTTCTCGCCGATTCCGAACGTGAGGCCGCCCGCTGCGGCGAGTGCGATGTCAGAACGGTGGTGCATGCCCGCGAACTCGATGCGGTCCACGGCCGCGTATGCCGCATTCCGTGCTCCGACGATCGTCTCACTCAGGCCGGTGACCCCGAGGATCCGACCGCCGTTTGTCACCAGCCGCTCTCCGTGAAGCGCCGTTCCCGCGTGAAATACGAGAGCGCCCATGGCCTCGGCCTCCTCGACCCCGACGATCTCGGTTCCGCGGTCTCCCGCCTCCGGGTATCCCTGGGCGCTCAGCACGACGGTCACCGCGGAAGCAGCGCCCGTTTCGAGCAGTGGCAACGCCGAGCTCACCGCGTGACGCTGCGACAAGCACCTCGAGTAGGTCTCCCTCGAGCAGGGGGAGAATCGACTGCGTCTCGGGGTCGCCGAAGCGGCAGTTGAACTCGAGGACCCGCGGCCCGTCCGACGTCAGCATCAGGCCCGCATAGAGCAAGCCGACGAACGGCGCCCCCCGGCGCTCGAGCTCGGCCAGCACGGGAACATGAACAGATGAGACGAGCTCCTCGACCTCGGAGCGCCCGACGCCCGACACCGGCGCATACGCACCCATTCCACCGGTATTCGGCCCCTCGTCGCCGTCACGCGCTCGCTTGAAGTCCTGCGCCGAGACGAGCGAGAGCGCGCCTCGACCGTCGCAGATCGCGAAGAGCGAGACCTCGGGCCCTTCGAGCAGCTCCTCCACGACGACCTTGTCGCCGAGGGAGCTCACCGCGCGCAATGCGGCATCGACCTCCTGCTCGGTCCGGCAGACGTAGACGCCCTTTCCCGCAGCGAGACCGTCGGCCTTGATGACGCACGGCGGACGGGCGATCGCGAGCGGCGCTGCAGTCGGAACGCCAGCCACCGCCATGACATCCTTCGCGAACGACTTCGAGCCTTCGATCGCGGCTGCGCGCTTCCCTGGCCCGAAGACGGCGATACCGAACCGGCGAAGGACGTCGGCCAGACCGACGACGAGCGGCACTTCTGGCCCGACGACGACGAGCTCGATGGCAAGCGACCGTGCGAGACCCAGCAAGCTCTCGGCATCCTCGGCGCGGATCGGATGACAGGCCGCGAGCCGCGCGATCCCAGGGTTGCCCGGTGCGGCGTGCAGCTCGGTGAGCATCGGCGAGGAGGCGAGCTTCCAGGCAAGCGCGTGCTCACGGCCGCCCGAGCCGACGAGGAGGACACGCATCGTGGTCGAGTCTAGTGTCGCCGCCTGACCTGCTCGCCGCGGCGCGGGCGTAGAGTGCCGCCTGTGGATCACACCTCGTTCCAACGCTGGCTCGACGACTACGTCGAGGCGTGGCGAACCTACGACGAGGAAGCGATCGGCGCCCTGTTCAGCGAGGAGGCGAGCTACCGGTACCACCCGTGGGACGAGGGGAATGAAAGCCTGCAGGGACGCACGGCGATCGTCGCCGACTGGCTCTCGGACCGCGATGAACCGGGGTCCTGGAGCGCCGCCTACCGGCCGTGGGCAATCGAGGGTGATCGGGCGGTCGCGACAGGCGTGTCGCGCTACTTCGGCGCGGATACGCGAACGGTCGTACGCGAGTTCCACAACGTGTTCCTCTGCCGCTTCGACGACGAGGAGCGCTGCTGCGAGTTCACGGAACTCTTTCTCGAGCGCAAGAGCCTGTAGGAGTACGTACTCGAGTTAGCCGAGCGCCAGCACGCGCTCTCGCGCGGCGCCAGTCCCCACGAGGGTCACCGGAACCCCGAGCGCCGTCTCGACGAACCCGACGTACGAGCGCGCCGCCGGAGGGAGGTCGTCCTCGATCGGGCGTCTCCCACCCGGGAAGCGTCTCGAACACGGGCCGGCAGTGATGGAAGTCGCTCTGATGAGCTGGGAACTCTTCCGTCTGGCTCCCGTCCTCCAGTTGGTAGCGCACGCATATCGGGATCTCGGCGAACTCCGAGAGGACGTCGAGCTTGGTCAGCGCGAGAGACGTGATCCCGTTCACCCGAACGGCGAAGCGGAGCGCCACGAGATCGAGCCAGCCACACCGACGCTCGCGACCGGTCACCGTGCCGAACTCCTGACCGAGAGCCTGGACGCGCTCGTGGTCCGGCCCTTCGATCTCGCTCGGGAACGGGCCCTCGCCGACGCGCGTCACGTATGCCTTGGAGACACCGAGAACCTCGTCGATGCGGTTCGGGCCGATCCCGAAGCTCACCGCTGCGCCTGCCGCGATCGGGCTCGACGACGTGACGAACGGATACGTGCCGTGGTCGAGATCGAGAAGCGTTCCCTGCGCACCCTCGAAGAGGACGCGCTCTCCGGCTCGCAGCGAGCGGTCGACGAGAAGTGACGTGTCGGCAACGTACGGCCCCAGGCGCTCGGCCAACCCGAGGTGCGTCTCCACGACCTCCTCGACGTCGAAGGGCTCGAGCTCGTAGACGCGCTCCAACCAGACGTTCTTCTCCGCGACGGCCAGCTCGAGCTTCTGGCGAAGGATCTTGGGGTCGAGCAGATCCTGGACGCGAATCCCGATCCGAGTCGCCTTGTCCGCGTAGGCCGGGCCGATCCCTCGCCGCGTGGTGCCGATCTGCAGACGGCCCAACCGGCGCTCGCGCGCACCGTCCAGCGCGACATGCCAGGGCATGATGAGGTGGGCGTTACCCGAGACGAAGAGGAGCCCCTCCGTGCGGTGTCCTCGCGCCTCGAGCTCGTCGAGCTCGGAGACGAGAACGCCGGGGTCGACGACGCAGCCGCCTCCGATCGCGCTCCGCTTCGCCGCGATGATCCCAGTCGGGATCTGCCGAATCTTGTAGGTCTCGCCTCCGACGACGATCGTGTGGCCTGCGTTCGGGCCGCCTTGATAGCGGCATACGAGGTCCGACTGGAGGGCGAGCAGGTCGACGATCTTCCCCTTGCCCTCGTCGCCCCACTGCGCACCGACGATGACGGTCGCGGGCACGCGCGCCAGTCTTGCACGAGATGCGGTCAGGCCCGAACGGCGGCCGCGGCGAGCTCGGACTCGTCGAGCGCCTCCGTCTCGACCGTCGACACCGCCGGCAGCCCGGACGCCGCGCACGCGCTCTCGGCTCCCGCTCGCTGACCTTCGAGGCGATCGGGAGCTCCGCCAAGTTGCCGCAGTTTCGCGAGGAGAGGCAGCGCCGCGGCGGTCGCCACGCCTCCTGCGACGAACGCCGCGCCGACGGACCTGGCCTCGCCGAGCGCGCCGAGCCCGACCTGCCCGCCGATCGCGCCGACGCTCGAGACCATCGAGTCGAACGAGACGACCGTCGCACGTTTCTCCGAAGGCACGACCTGGTGGAGATAGGCCTGGCGGACAGGGCTCGTCACGCCGACGGACGCCGTCATCAGGAGCAGCGCTGCCACCGCAACCCAGAACGAGCTCGCCAGACCCACGGCGACAGCGGCGGACGTTTGCACCACAGCCGCCCCGAGGAGCAGCGTCGTGCGGCGGCCGCAGTAGCGCGACGCGACGTTGACGAACTGGTTGCCCACCATCGTCGACAGGGCGATGCCCGCGGCCACGAATCCGGTGATCCAGATCGCGTCGCTCTCCAGCAGCTCGAGGAGATAGGGCTGCGCCGCATAGAACCCCCAGGTGAAGACCCCGACCTGAAAGAGCGACGCGAGCATGAGCAGGCGCAGCGGACGCTGGCCCCAGCCGAACTCGACTCCCGCCTTCGCGTTTCGCGCGATCTCGCCCGGAAGCTCGGCCGCCGTCACCCGCCTCGGAGTGAAGCCGACATCGTGCATCACGACGAAGGCCACCACGAACACTGCCGCGAGGAGTGCAGAGCGCACGAGATAGGGAAGCGCCAAGTCGACCTGGCCGAGCAGACCACCGCCGATGGTGCCGACGAGCATTGCGGCACCGGTGATCTGTTGTCCGCGTGCGAACACTCGGTCGAGGACTCCGCGGTAGCCGGTCGCGGCGAGCGCGTCCACCAGCCACGCCTCCATCGCACCCGAGTAGAACGTGAATCCCAGACCCATTCCGACGGAGACGGCCGCGAACGCGACGACCCCGGCGTCGACCTGCGCCAGGGCGACGTACATGAGTGTCGTCACCGCGAGCACCGACACCGAAAGCAGGAACGAAACGCGCCGCCCGAGCGTGTCGGCGACGACTCCCGTCGGAATCTCGAACACGACCATCCCGGCGGAAAAGGCGGCGTTGGCGACGAACACCTCGAAGAAACTCAAGCCGGCGTCGAGCAGGAAGAGTGTGTTCACGCCCCAGATCGCCGCTGCCGAGAGCGTGTAGAGGCCGGCTAGCGTGAAGTACCCGGCGAGAACGCGGCGTCCCTCGGGTGGGTGTGTGACGGCTACCTCGGCCACACCTCGAAGCCTAGATGTGGCTGCTACTCAGACCCGACGGGAAACCAAGCGCCGCGGCCGAGAAACCGCCCGCTCGAAGGGATTCGGACTGGACCTCGTCGAGGTCCAGCTCGTGCCCGGCAAGGAACATCAAGAACAGGATCCCGAGCTCCCCGAGCGACTCGAAGATGCCGTCGTGCTGGACCCAACCGAGCACGAACTGGACCGACGAGAACACCGCCGAGGATGACCCCGACGATGCCGGGAAGTCCGACGCGTTCGACGAGGAGCGGGCCGACCAGAATGACGCGCAGCGACGAAGAACGTCCACTCGGCAGACGTCGGCGGGAACTCGACCCCGACCAGCACGAGCCGAGTCTCTCCCCGCTTCGAGAGTGGCGATCCGGCGCTAGCCGCTTGATCGGCAACCGGCCCGCGCGAATTTCCGATTAGGCATCGAGACGGCTAGTGCACCGAACACGCTACGCAGCCAGCTGGCTCTAGGCCGCAGCTAGATCGGCAAACTTCGCGTACCGGCGAAGGAACGAAAGCTTGACCGTGCCCGTCGGGCCGTTGCGGTGCTTCGCGAGGATGACCTCGGCGATCCCCTGCTGGTCCGACTCCTCACCGAGGTAGTACTCGTCGCGGTAGAGGAAGATGACGAGATCCGAGTCCTGCTCCAGCGACCCGCTCTCACGCAGATCGGAGAGGAGCGGTCGCTTGTCCTGGCGCTGCTCGACGGCACGTGAGAGCTGCGACATCGCGAGGATCGGGACCTCGAGCTCGCGCGCGAGCACCTTGAGAGCGCGCGAGATCTGCGAGACCTCTTGAACACGGTTCTCGGCACTCGAGCCCGAGGTCATGAGCTGGAGGTAGTCGACGACGATGAGGCCGAGTGAAGGCTCCCTCGACTTGAGCCTGCGCGCTTTCGAGCGGAGCTCCATGATCGTCGTGGAGCCCGAGTCGTCGACGTAGATCGGCGCCTTCATCAGCCTGTCGCACGCGGTGGTGAGTCGTGGCCAGTCGTCCGGAGCGAGCCTCCCTGTCCGTAGGCGCTGGGACTCGACCTTCGCCTCGCTGCACATCATCCGCTGGGTCACCTCGGACTTCGACATCTCGAGTGTGAAGAGCGCGACCGGCGTCTCGTGGCGAACGCCGAGGTTGACGGCGATGCAGAGGCCGAGCGACGACTTCCCAACCGACGGGCGTGCAGCGAGGATCACGAGGTTTCCAGGCTGGAAGCCCGACGTGAGCAGATCGAGCTCGCGGAAGCCGGCGGGGACTCCGGTGATCTCGGCTCCGGCCTCATAGAGCTGCGTGATGCGCTCGAAGCTCTCCTTGAGGAGCACCTCGATGTGTGCGAAGTCACTCGTGACGCGTTGCTGTCCGAGCTCGAAGACGATCTGCTCGGCACGATCGACGAGATCGACGACCTCTCCCGGGCGCTCCTGACCGAGGCGGGTGATCTCCTGTCCTGCGCGGACGAGTCCGCGCAGGGTGGACATCTCCTTGACGATGCGCGCGTAGTGCTCGACGTTCGAGGTCGACGGCACGAGCGCCGCGAGCTCGGCGACTCGCGACTGCCCTCCGACTGCTTCGAGCTCGCCACGTTCGTCGAGCTCGTCGGAGAGCGTGATCGCATCCACCGGCTCGCCCTTCGACCACAGCGCGAGCGCTGCCCGGTACGCCTTCGCGTGGCTCTCGCGATAGAAGTCGGATGCCCCGAGGATCTCGCTGACGGTGCCGACAGCCGTCGGCGAGAGCAGCATCGCGCCGAGAACCGACTCTTCGGCTTCGAGGTTCTGCGGGGGGACGATCGCGCTCAGGCGCTCGCTGACCTGGTCGAGCCGGGCGGTGCTCACGGGCTGGTGTCCGGCCCCTGAGAGTGGAGGCGTGTGGACGACCCGAAGGTTCCGCACGCTCTCAGAAAGCACGGGTCTCGCTGGGGGAAGCATGGTTTCCCATGCTTTGTTCCCCGCGAACGCGAGTGGAAGGCGAGCGTGGCTCACGGAGCAGGAGTCAAGCCGTCGGGACCGGCCTCGTCCAGCGGGGGCACGAGTCCGCTCCCGTGCAGGGAGAACGGAACATACGTTCCCAGGTTATCCCCGCCTCCGGATGGCCTGTCGACAGACCGGGAAGAGTTGTCCAGCCGGAAACATGCGCACGGAGCGGGAAGTTCCGGGATCTCTCAACAGCCCTGTGGAGCGATCCGGGGAAGGCGCGGAGCGCCTTGTCCGCCACGCCAGGGGAGCCTGTGGAAACCGGGAGGTTCCCGAAGGATCCCATGGTTTCTCTACGTAGGCGTCCCGGTCGGCGAGGACCAGGTTCCCCCCGGTAAGGGCCTTAGTCTTCGGTCTCGGACGACGGAGCTTCGGGATGCTCCACTCCGGGCTCCGCCTCGCCGGCAACCTCGAGCTCGGCAGCCTGTGGCGCCTCCGGCTCGTCGTCGGCAAGCGCCGCCGCAATCGCAGCCTCGCTTTCCGCCGGTGAGGTCTCGGCTTCCGCCTCAGCAGCAGCGGCTTCGGCCGCCTCCAGCGCGGCGAGTTCTTCCTCCGGCGGGAGCTCTCCACCCTCGGGGACGACGAGCGTCTTGACTTCCACGTGGACGTCCTGGAAGAGCTCGATCGGGATCGAATAACGACCTATGCGCTTGATCGGATCCACCGAGATCTTGCGCCGATCGACCCGCACCTTGCGCGTACGCCAGATCTCGTCGGCGACGTCGGACGGAGTAACCGAGCCGAACAGCGAGCCGGTCGGGCCGGACTTGACCTCGAAGCGGAGAACGGTCTTGCCGAGGAGCTCCGCAATGTCCTGCGCCTGCTCGGAGGTACGGGCCTCGTGCCTGGCGCGTTGCTCGTCCACGCGGCGCATCTCGGCCACCCGCGCCGGGGTCGCCGTCTCGGCCAGCCGCCGAGGGAGGAGGTAGTTGCGGGCATAGCCGCGTGCGACGTCGACGACGTCTCCGCGCAGGCCCAGCTTCTCGACGTCCGTGAGGAGGATGATCTGCATCGGGACGAATTCCCTAACCGACGTACGGGAGGAGGGCCATCTCGCGGGCGCGCTTCACGGCCGTGGCGACCTGGATCTGGTGCCGCCGGCAGGCGCCAGTGATCCGGCGCGAGCGGATCTTGCCCTTCTCGGAGATGTAGCGCCTGAGCTGGGCGATGTTCTTGTAGTCGATCTCGGCGACCTTGTCCCGGCAGAAATGGCAGCTCTTTCGCCTTCCCGGGGCGGTGGTCGGGCCGGTACGCCGACGTGGTTGCTGTTTCTTCGATGCCATGTCGCTCCTAGAAGGGGATGTCGTCGTCGGCCGGCGAGGTCGGGAAGTCGTCTCCGCTCGCGGCCGCAGCGCCCGCGGGCACGTATGCGGGACTCTCGGAGTCCTGCCGACTGTCCAGGAACTGCACGGTCTGCGCGACCACGTCGACCTTGGACCTCTTGGTGCCGTCCTGGGCCTCCCAGGAACGCCAGTCGAGTCGGCCGTCGATACCGATACGCCGCCCCTTCGCGAGGTGCTGCGAAAGCATCTCGGCCTGATTTCCGAAGACCTTCACATCGAAGAAGTTCGGCTTGTCGACCCAGTTGCCGGCGTCGTCCTGCTGTCGTCCGTTGACGGCGACGCCCATCTCCAGCACCGGCGTACCTGACGGTAGATGTTTGAGCTCCGGGTCACGCGTCAGGCGCCCCACGAGAGTCACGCGGTTGATGTCACCAGCCATCTCTTACTCCTCCTCTTCCTCTACGTCGGATGCGATCTCTGCATCCTCGCGCGTCGGCGCGGCTACCGCTACGGGCCGCGCGGGACTCCCCTTGATTCGACGTGTCGCCATGTGGCGCATGACCCCGTCGTCGATGCGAAGCACGCGCGACGCCTCGTCGAGCGTCGCAGCGTCACACGTGAACTGCAAGAGGTGGTACGTGCCTTCGCCCTTGTGGTCGATCTCGAAGGCGAGCTTGCGTCGACCCCAGACGTCGTGGAGGTCCCAGGCGCCACCGCCTTTCTCGATCAGCTCGCGCACACGGGTCACGATCTCACCCTGGCGATCGTCCTCCAGGTCGACGTCGAGCAGCAGCAGAATCTCGTACTCGTTCACGGTTCCCGGTTCTCCTTCCCTCGGTCTGAATCGGCCTCGCCGGTAAAGGCACCGCCGGGAACGGGCGGGCCGGTGCGAGGCAGGAAGCCGCGGAATCGTACCAGGCGAGCGTAACCTTCCACCGCCTAGACCCGACCCGGCTGAAACACGCCGCGGAGGGCTGTACCATCGGGCGCATGCGAAAGCTCCTCAAGTGGATCATCGTCACGATCGGCGTCACCGCGCTCGTGCACTGGTTCAGACGACGCGGCGCAGACGACGAGGTGGCGGCCACTCCCGAGGCCGCGGACGATCCTGCAGACGACCTCCGCAGGAAGCTCGCCGAAGCGCGAGAGTCGGACGAGCCGGAAGCCGCTCCCGACATGCCCGACGGTTCGGTGGAGGAACGCCGAGCGGACGTCCACGAGCAGGGC
Organism: uncultured Thermoleophilia bacterium; assembly: GCA_963827525.1. Classification (GTDB taxonomy): domain Bacteria; phylum Actinomycetota; class Thermoleophilia; order Gaiellales; family Gaiellaceae; genus GMQP-bins7. Next base: position 205,527 of record CAWHBH010000005.1, on the reverse strand, counting down.
CACGCAGCGCTCGACGAGATGAAGCAGCCCGACGAGAGCTAGCGGGACGGGCATGGCGGACCCCTCCGAGACGACCCAGGTCTCCCGAGAGCCCGCTGGCCCCGAAGGCGAGCAGTTGCTCGACGCCGTACGAGCGCTCGCGACGCAGGTCGGTGGGCTCCAAGCCGAGCTGCAAGCGCTCCGAGCAGAATCCCGATCGCTTCCGTTGCCGGACGGGGAGCAACCCGGCTGGGACGACCACGCACCAGTCCAGCGCGAGAGTGCGGCCTGGGTTCGCTCGCTCGACACGCCGGGGCTACGACGTGCCGCCGTTCCCTGGCTCGTCTTGGAGATTCTCTTTCTCGTTGCGGTCGCCGTTCTTGCGGCAGTGGCCGGACTGGGTGCACCTGCGGTCGTCGCCGTCATGGTGGGAGCCTGGCTTCTCGTCGCACTCGCGGAGTGGACCTCCGCACGTGCGGCGATACGCGACGACGCGATCCTGTACGACTCTCTGTTAAGCAGAGTCGGAACCCGGTCCGACGACCCTTCCTGGTTCGCGCCGCCGGTCGAGCTCACTGCCCTCGAGATCGCCGACGTCGAAGCGAGCACAGCCACGCGCCTGCCTTCATCCCCGTCCGAGTAGGTGGCACTACCTCGTGCCGCACGGTCACCACTCGTGACGGCGACGCATCTGCAGCGCTGACCGCTCGTCGTGCTCTTTCCGACCGCCACCTTCGCGATCTTCTTCATCATCGTGCTGCCGCTCTCGTGGCTCTTGATGCCGCGAGGGGAGCGGTGGCGCCCGTTCATCATCTTCGCGAGCTTCGTCTTCTACGCGGGTTGGGATTGGCGCTTCTGCTTCCTGCTCGCCTTCTCGATCGTCTGGAACCAGGTCTTCGCGCTCGCCATCCACGGGCGCCGCGATGCACGTGGGCGAAAATGGCTGCTCGCCGGCGCGCTCACGGGGAACCTCGCGCTTCTCGGCTACTTCAAGTACTACGACTTCTTCGTCACGTCGACGAACAACCTCTTCGCCTTAGCAGGTGTCGATGTCCCGCTAGAGGCGCGTTCGGTTCTCCTTCCCGTCGGCATCTCGTTCTTCACGTTCATGGGCATCAGCTACGTCGTGGACGTCTACCGCCGCGACTTCGAGCCGGTCGGCTTCGGCAAGTTCGCCGCCTACCTCTCGTTCTTCCCCCACCTCGTCGCCGGGCCGATCGTGCGGCCGGCCGAGCTCATCCCGCAAATCGAAACGCCGCGGGACCCGCGCTACGTCGACACCTCACGAGCGTTCTTCCTCATCGGCACCGGCCTCTTCATGAAGGTCGTGATAGCCAACTACCTCGCCTCGAACATCGTCGACGAGGTGTTCGGGGCGCCGAACCAGCACTCGTCCCTCGAGGTGCTCGTCGGCGTCTACGCCTACGCCGTGCAGATCTACGCCGACTTCTTCGGCTACACGAACATGGCGATCGGGATCGCGCTCCTGCTCGGGTTCACCTTCCCTCAGAACTTCGACGCTCCGTACTCGGCGACGTCGGTCTCCGACTTCTGGCGGCGCTGGCACATGACGCTGTCGCGCTGGCTGCGCGACTACCTCTACATCCCGCTCGGGGGAAACCGTGGCAGCCGGCTCTTCACCTATCGCAACCTCATGCTGACCATGTTGATCGGCGGGCTCTGGCACGGCGCTGGCTGGACATTCATCGCCTGGGGTGCGATCCACGGGACGGCGCTCGTCATCGAGCGCTGGTGGCGTGAGCGGCCAGGCTTCGTCGAGCGGCCGTGGACACAGGGGCGTCGCGCCTGGCATCGCTTCGTGACGTTCCAGGTCGTCTGCTTCGCGTGGATCTTTTTCCGCTCGGACTCGTTCGAGGATGCCTGGGACCTCATCGTGCGGCTCTTCACCGCCTGGGGTGAGCCTTCCCCGCTGGTCACCGGTGGTGTCCTCGCCGCGATCGCTGTCGGCATCGGCTCGCAGTACCTTCCTCGCCGGTTGCCCCTCGTCATCATGGCTCGCTTCTCACGTCTTCCGGTCCCTGCGCAGGCTGGCGTTCTGTCGCTCGCGCTGCTGGTCACCCACGCCATGGGGCCCGAAGGCGTGGCACCGTTCATCTACTTCCAGTTCTGATGGGCGAACGCGAGACCAGGAAGCGAAGGCCACGACCCCGAACCGCCGAGGGCGGCAGACGCCTGCACTCGGCAGGGTCGGCGATCATCGTCTCGCTCGCGGGGCTGCTCATTGCACTGCTCCTGAACGCCCCGGGACTGCACAAGTCCGCCGCAATCCAGCCGGATGGCTGGAAGCGCGACACGGCGCTCGCGGTGACGGGACCGCTCGAGAGTGTGAGCGGCGCCCTCTTCCTCGACCGTCCGCGCAGCGCCCTCAAGTCCGTGCTGGGCCGGTCGGACGACGACGAGATCGACACCGCCGTCGTGGTACCCGAGCCCACTTCGGAGGAGCCCGCCGTGTCGGAGCAGCCGCCAGAGCCACCGAAGCGGGTGAAGTTCTCGCCGAGCCGAAAGCTCCGCGTCTGGATCGCCGGGGACTCGCTCGTCATCGTTCCCGGACAGTCACTCTTGCGCGCCGTGGCGGGGAACCGGGCGGTCGCCTCGGTCGGTGAGATCGACGGACGAATCGCCAGCGGGCTCGAGCGCCCGGACGTGTTCAACTGGTTCACGCACGTCCGCGACGAGATGCGCAAGAAGAAGCCCCGTGCAGTCGTCCTCATGTTCGGCGGCAACGACGACCACGGCTTCATGACCGGCCTTCCGGAAGGGAAGGAAATCGGCTCGTTCGGAAGCCCGAGCTGGCGAGCCGAGTACCGACGCCGCGTGGCTGGGATCATGGAGACGATCACGCGGAACGGTGGTTTCCTCGTCTGGATCGGGCTTCCCATCTCTCGGGACCCGGCCCAAACGCAGCGCTACGACACGATCAACGCAATCGTCCAGACGGAGGCGGCGAAGCGGCCCGGCCGGGTGTCATATCTCGACACCTACTTCTTCTTCGCAGGAGCGGACGGCGGCTTCTCGCAGTACATCGAAGACGACACGGGGAAGCTCGTGAAGATGCGCGCCGACGACGGCGTGCACTTCGAGCGGCCCGCAGGCGACCTGATCGCCGAGAAGGTGGTCGAGCGACTCGACGAGCGCTACGACATCACCAGCTGGAGGCGCTGACAGCGCGGGCCGCTCATGGCTGCAAACGCGGCGACTACGGCTTGGGCTGAATCGTGATCGGTGCCCGCAGTCGCAACATCCTCTTGTCGGCGACGACGAGGGCCTGAAACGTCAGCTTCATGCCGAGCCATCGTGCCGGCCAAGCGACCACCCCCGACCGCTTCCCCTCGAAGCGGATCCACGTTCCGGCATTCGCACCGGAGCACGGCCTGATCGCCGCGCGCTTCCAGCAGCCGATGACAGTCCGCCTTCGCAGGACCTGGAGGCGCATTCGCGCCGGGAGAGGTCGTCCGGCAGCGCTCTCCACCGTAACGGCGAAACGCCACGCCTGACCGACCACGGGCATCTTCGCACTGGTCGTCATCGTCGCTGTGACCGGGGTCGCCGCGCCCGCAGCCGACGCAAGCGCCAGCACGAGCACCGCGAGGCCGAGGAGAAGCCGCATCGACCCGATCCTAGTGCTCCCCGCCGTAACCACGCCCGCACCCCGCGCGGCTGCGAACACGTCGCGTGCCGTCGTCCGTCAGTCGGGCCAATATTGCTGAATATTGGCCCTCCCTGCGTCCTAGGCCTGCTCGGTTCTCGCCGGCGAGTCACGATCGCAGTTACGACGGGAAGCACTTAGGTACGCGCTGTAGCGGCGGCGCGCTCCAGCCCTCTCCCGGCACGAGGCAGAAGCACGAGCGCAACGAGCCCAGGGATCGTCGGCACCCAGAACGCAAACAGTCGGTACACGGCGACGCCGACCAGCGCGGGAGCAAGTGGAACGCCGACGAGCGTGAGCGCGTATGTCATCGCAGCATCGACACCACCCACGCCGCCCAAGGGGAGCGGGAGGATCATCGCCGCGTGGCCGGTGGCGAACGCGAGGACCAGCTCCGGTAGCGGCAGCGACTGACCGACGGAGTTGAGTGCTGCCCACAGACAGACGATGCTCCCGGTCCAGTAGCCGAGAGACGAGACGAGCGATCGCCGTCCTGCACGGCGTGGCAGAAGCTCTCGTACCCATGCGGTCGCCGACACGACGTACGACAGCGCACGGCGCACGACCGATCCGCCGGACGCCGCCAGCCTCTCGACTCGCCCCGGCTGCGTGGCGAAGAGTGCCGCGGCAAAGCAGAACGGGACGAGGACGAGCCAGGGAAGGGTGACGGTGAGCCGAGCATCGCCCCAGACGCCAAGCGAGCACAGGAGCGCGGCGATCCAGGCAGTCGCGCCAAAGACGACGTAGAACAGCATGTTGAAGCCGAGCACGCGCACGAGCGCCTCCTGCTGAGAAAAGCGCGCACGCCGAAAGCACCAGTATGCGACGGCGATGGCGCCCGCTCCTCCCGCGGCGAAGACTCGCGTCGCGCCGATGCTCGCGAACATGACGTGGGCGCTGAGACCGGGGCCCGCCTCAGGGCCGCCGTCCCACCGGAACGCCTCGCGCACGAGACCGGCGTAGCCTGCGAGTGCCACGACTTGCGCGGCGAAGCAGATGAGGAACCATCTCGAATCGGCCTGCGAGATCGCATCTCGAACCTCTGCGAAACCGGCAGCTCGCGCGATGAGCAGCCCGACCCCGAGAACGAGCAGAGCCGCTACGCCGAGCGCGAGCGCCACCTTCCAGGCCGGTGGCACCGATCGTCCTGTGGAGAGATCGGCAATCACTCGTCACGCACAGTGCCAGGCACCGTTACGACCCAAGCGCTCGCCTCGCCGCGACTCCGAGAGCGGCGCCGGCAACCGCATCGAGCACGTAGTGGTTCCTGTCGCGACGACCATGAACGAGACGATCGGCGATGAATCAGCGGACAGGCCGGAGGCCGGTAGTTCCAGCAGCAGCGGCAGCGCCTGGCGGTCCCCATGAGCCCGGACATGCCATGAGCTCGAGCGTACCGCGGGTCCCCGCTCGGAGTAACGCCGCTAGCCTGCGCGGCGGAGCGGCATGGGCCCGGTGGCCCAGCGGGTCTTCAAAACTCGTGCGGTCGTGCAACCCACGGCTCGGTCGGTTCGACTCCGGCGCCGCTCCGTCAAACCGCCTTTACCGCGGCTCAATTGCACGGATGTTCGGGGCTCGAGTGGCAATTCACCGCATTACGGTGATGTCGTGGAAGCCGTCAAGCTCATCGGCATCGTGTTCACCGCCGCGCTCCGCGCACTCGAGATCGCGGGGACCTTGCGCGGATCGTTCGTTACCCTCACGCGGCGCTGGCAGGAGCCGCGCCCGGCGCGCGCGTCCTCGCCTGCGAAGTACCGGAACTACACGCTGACCGAGACCCCGCACTCGCGAGCTCCGCTCGAGCCATCGGTGCCAGCCCGACGATTACCGTCGCGCTGTGGAGTTGCGAGGAACGCACCTCTCAGGCAGACGCGCGCTCGTGTCGGTAGTACGGGACTGCATCGATTCGCGCGCGCGTGACTCTCGTGCGCATCTCGTTGCGGGCCAACTGGACGCGGCACGATCGGCAGCGCAGCTCGACGTTCGCTGCCGTGTCTGAGCCGCCCTGCGAGATCGGGACGATGTGGTCGAACACGACGCTTTCGAAGGAGCCACAGTCGACGCAGCGGCCCAGATCCCGACGCCAGACTGCGAGTCTTACCGACTCTGAGACGTGCTCCTCCGGGAGAGGCGCGCCTGCCTCGCCGAGGAGGACCACACGCGCTTGGGCGACCGCATCTGACTGCTGCTTTCGATCCAGGTCCGTCTGGAGGACGATGTTCGCGACGTCGGTCGCCGATGAGTCCTTCGTCGTCCCACCAGAACCGATCGCGGTACCACCACCAGCGCCAGCCGTCCTTTCTCGTCACCAGGACGGGCAGCTCGACGCTGAGACGCCATGAGGCGCGCAAACAGTGGCGCGGAGCAGTCCAGATGGTGCCGTGCCGAGTGAAGCCGGAACATCCTGGCGCTTCGGCGAGCAGCGTCGCGCTCGCGAGCTCTCTGCTCGATACGGAACAAGCGCTTCTTGCTTCGCAGGCAGTTGGTCGCGCTTCGCCTCGAGGTGAGCTCGAACCGTCTCTATCTCTCGCTCGAGTGACCGGGCACCCCGACCGCGCAAGAGCCGACGACGGGTACGTCACCGACGAGGGCTCGACTGCACGAGCGAATGTCCGCTCCATTTGCTGGAGCGCCTCTTCGGCGACTCGCACGTCCCGCACAGCTTCGAGCATCTCGAGCTCCGCCTGCGCCACCCGGCGGCGATGCTTGCTCCGTGCGTTTACGGTCCTTCGGGACCTCGAGCTGCTCGATGAATGCCGTAGTGTCCTCGACAAGCATCGCAAGACAGGCTACGCAGTCCCTCGGAGGTGAGACCGCCTCGGAGACCCACCTCAGCTGGAATCCGCACTCGAATCGGCAGTAGTTCGACGGTCACGATATGCAGGGATCGGGGAACATGAGCTCGAGGCGGGCGGCGGAGCTAGCTCTCGCCCACCCACGAGGCAAGCCGGTGCTATCGACAAGCGATGGTCGGAACCTCCACTTTGAGCGACGTGACGTTCCCGTTCGCGTCCATCGTCGTATGCATGAAGATCGGGCTCGACTCGTTGTTCTGAGCGCCTGGCGCAAGGATGTTGATCCGGCCAACGAAGGTTCGCGTCGCTTCTCCGTTGATCAGGTTCGTCTGGAACGCCATGTTCGCGACGACTGCTTCCTGATACGTCAGCCCGGAGGCTTGACCGATCCCCGTTGCCTTGAAGTCCGAGTGGAACGTTCCGGAGAGTGTGTTGTCCGTGATCGTCGATGTGGTCACGACGTGGTCGCGCCCTGAGACAGCCACATCCTCACCGGTACACAGGTCGAAGAAAGTGAACGAAGTGGGGATCTGCGTGTTGCTCGTAAGCGCCCCCTGTCCACTGCTCACCACCACGAGTGAGAACAGCGCAGCGAGAACGATCGTCCGAAGCGCTTTCATCGTTCTTCCATTACGAACCGCGCGGTCACAGGCCCTGGCATAAGTGCCTCCTTTCGGTTACGCGGCAAGCGCCGCGCTCCCCGATAGAGAGCATGACGCCGCTCAAGGATCGTTCAAAGTCATCCGACGAAAAAGGAACATACGTTCGTGACTACGGAAGCTCACGCTCAGTCTGCTTCCGCCGAGCGATCGAGCGCCGGGCTCGCTGGGCTGCTGAGGACGCCGCCCGCGAGTCGCCGAACTGCCACTCGAGGACGCGCTTCGAAGGATGCTCCGCCGTCCGGCCAGTCTCGCCACGCACCACCCCGTTTCTCCGGGGAGTGGTGCTAGACGGCTCCGAGCGCGGCCGTGATCCTCTCGATCGCCGCCTTCTCCTCGTCCTTTACCCCGCCCTTCGCCTCCGCCACCGCCGTCGCGACGTCGAGCACGAGACCACGATAGGCCTCGAGCTCGTCCGGGGCCTTCTCGCCGAGCACCGCCACCGCAGCGCCGAGGGCGTTGATCGTTCCCTCCGCGACCTCCTTGGGCGACGCGACCAGACCGAAGCCGGTGCCGCGGGTCCCGGAGAGCTCGCGGACGAGTTGGCTCTCGCTCTCGCGATGGGCGGCGAGCTGCTTCGCGACGGTGCTCGCCTCACCGAAGCTGTCAGTGAAATCACGGTGGGCCGTGGAGACAAGCAATCCGGCGCCCGTGACGCCCTGCTGAAGCTCCTTCCACTCGTCCTCGGTGAAGTCCGCCTTGCCTGCCATGTGTTTCCTCCTCGACCGTGGTTGTGATGTATGTGGAGGCAAGTCTTGCAGCGGGGTGCTTCGCTGGGCCGGTGGTTCCTCACAGCGCGAGCCGAGGCCTTTCCATCGCCAAGGTCGCGACCAGCCGGCCGGCAACTCCTCGGGCGTCGGCTCCCGATCGAGCGCGTTCCGGGCGAGCGGAGGCCGAGCGCTTCGTCGAGGCGGTGCGCGGCGACGATCCTGAACGCGCCGACTGTCTGCGGATCGAGGACCGCGAGCTCGAGGCCGGCGGAGTGAACACCCTCGTGGGTGATCCTGGAGAGCCCGAGCCACCCCCAAAGGGAACGTTGAAGGCAGTTGCCGCGTGCCCCCTACGCGCGACGACGTTTCTTCCGGCGGGGCTACGCCTCGATGTAGGCAGTGATGGGTGGAATGACGCCGTGCTCCTCCATCCGGGCCGCTACCTCGGGTGGCGGCGAGGCGAGCATCGCCTGCACGGCAGCGAGATCGTTGACGTCGGCGGTGACGACAACTTTGTTCGTCCCGTCGGCCGCGACGTAGTCGCTCACATTGCTACCGCCAGCCGACCCGATTGCCGCAGCGCGCCCCTCCTTGCCCTTCAACCAGCGCTCGACGTCGACAACGGCGTGGGTCATAACCATCTTTGGCACGTGAACTCCTCTCCATCGGCGCAGGAAGCGGTCCGATCTCTCCAACCTACCGCAGCGCGGTCGCCCACGTACCCCGAGCTCGCAAGCAACCAAATGATGGCGGGCCGTCGGTGGCCAGGATCGACGCAGGCGGCACGTTCGCCGACGTGGAGGTAGCTCTCCTCGCAACATCGCGACGAGGCCGCGGATGGCGAATCAGCGCGCGGCGCGTCTCTGTGCGGCCGAGCCCTCGATGTGGCCTGCGGCACGTATCGTCACAGCTGCGATTCGGCCCGTGTGGTGCTTTGGAGCAAGATGTGCAGTGACCATGAGCAATGACCAACCTGCCGAGGTCGAGAAGCTGCTGGCAGTTCGACCGGACGAGTTCGTCGACGAGCGCCAACGGCTCGCGCGGGAGCTGCGTGACGCCGGCCGCTCCGACGAAGCAGCGACTGTCGCCCAGCTCCGCAAGCCATCGCCGGTCGTGCTGGCAGTGAACCGCGCCGCGCGTGCCCGTCCGAAAGCTGCTCGAGCAGCCGCAGACGCCGCTCTGCGCGTCAAGAAGACCCAAGTCGGCGGTGATCCCGCGGTATTCAGGGAGACGCTCGCCGAACTCGAGGATTCACTGAAGCTGCTGGCCGACGTGGCCCTCGCCCACGTTGCCCCGAGTGGGAAGCGTCCGACCGAGGCAATGCGCCGTCGTGTCCGCGATCTGCTTCGTAATGCCGCAGCAGACGACGCGACGCGGGAGGCTCTAGCTCGAGGAGCCCTCATCGAAGAGACGGAGACGACTGGCTTTGCGCCACTTGCCGGGATGGTCAAAGCACCCGCGCGGGGAAAACGCAGTGCGGCGCCCACGAGCCGCACCAAGCCACAGGACGAGAAACGGCGCGAACGCGAACGAGCACTTCGCGACGAGCTCGCGCGCGCAGAGCAGGACTTGGACGAGGCCACGCGGTCGGCACAAGAGGCCGAGCGCAGGCGAAAGAACGCCGAGCAAGTGGTCGCTTCGATTCGAGCGAGGCTCGAACGGCTCTGACCTAGTCGGCATCCCGGGCGGCAGGGTGTCCTCAGGGATGTCCAAAGGTGTCCTCGGGAGGTCGAGCAGCATGACGGGACTGTCGGCATGGCCTGGTGTCGGCTGCTCGTTCACCACTCCGAGATCTATTGCACGCGATGCGTCGCGCCACCACACCGGCCATGCAATCGGCCTCCGCTACCACGAAGGCCCGTTCCTCGACTCAGGGCCATCACACCGAGATCAGACCAGGCATGGTGTTCACCGTCGAGCCCGGCCTCTATGCCCCCGACGTCGGCGGGTTCCGACACTCCGACACTGTCCTCGTGACCGAAGAAGGCATCGAGATCCTCACGTACTACCCGCGCGACCTCGCGAGCCTGATCATTCCCGTTTAGCAGCGCTAGGCTTCGTCGAAAGAGCGAGAAGGAGCGGGCCATGAACGCAGCGGTGACGACGGAGCTGAAGCTGATCGGTCACTGGATCGGCGGGGAGAGCGTGCGGGGCGCCTCGGGACGAAAGGGCCCCGTCTACAACCCGGCCACGGGGGAGCAGGCCGGCGAGGTCGACTTCGCGTCGGTGGAGGAGATCGACCGCGCGGTCGCGGCCGCGAAGGCAGCGTTCCCCGAGTGGCGCAAGTGGTCGCTCTCCAAGCGAGCGGACCTCATGTTCCGCATCTATCAGCTTCTCGACGAGCACCGCGAAGATCTCGCGCGACTGCTCACGGCCGAGCACGGGAAGGTGCTCTCCGACGCGATGGGCGAGGTGCAGCGGGGGATCGAGGTCATCGAGTTCGTCTGCGGCATCCCCACGCTCCTCAAGGGCGACTACTCGGAGCAGGCTTCCACCGGCGTCGACGTCTACTCGATCCGCCAGCCACTCGGCGTCGTGGCCGGGATCACGCCGTTCAACTTCCCCGCGATGGTGCCTATGTGGATGTGGGCTCCCGCCCTCGCTTGTGGGAACACGTTCGTGTTGAAGCCGTCGGAGAAGGACCCCTCCGCCTCGGTCCTCACGGCCGAGCTGCTCAAGGAAGCTGGCGTTCCGGACGGCGTCTTCAACGTCGTCCACGGCGACAAGGTCGCGGTCGACCGGATCCTCGAGCACCCCGATATCGCCGCGGTGAGCTTCGTGGGCTCGACACCGATCGCGCGCTACGTGTACGAGACGGGCACGAAGAACGGGAAGCGCGTGCAGGCGCTCGGCGGCGCGAAGAACCACATGATCGTGCTGCCCGACGCCGACATCGACATGGCCGCGGACGCGGCGGTGAGCGCCGGCTACGGCTCGGCGGGCGAGCGCTGCATGGCGATCTCCGTCGTGGTTGCCGTGGGGGATGCGGGCGACCAGCTCGTGGGCGCGATCAAGGAGCGGCTGCCGAGCGTCAAGGTCGGGGACGGCCTCGATCCCACCTCGGAGATGGGCCCGCTTGTGACCAGCGCGCATCGCGACAAGGTTGCGTCGTATCTCGAGTCGGGGCCTGCACAAGGAGCGACGATCGTCGCCGACGGACGCGAGACGGCCCCAGAGGGCGACGGCTTCTTCCTCGGCGTCTCGCTGCTCGACAACGTCACGCCGGAGATGGACGCGTACCGCGACGAGATCTTCGGGCCGGTGCTCTCCGTGGTGCGCGTCGGAACGTACGACGAGGCGCTCCGGCTGGTGAACGAGAACCCGTACGGCAACGGGGTCGCGCTCTTCACCCGTGACGGAGGCGTCGCGCGCCAGTTCCAGTTCGACGTGAACGTCGGGATGGTCGGGATCAACGTGCCGATCCCCGTGCCCGTCGCGTACTACTCGTTCGGCGGATGGAAGAACTCGCTGTTCGGCGACCGGCACATCTACGGGCCAGAGGGGATCGACTTCTATACGCGAACGAAGGCGGTCACGAGCCGCTGGCCGGATCCCGCCACGAGCAAGGTCGACCTCGGCTTCCCGCAGACGCGGTAGGCCTAGCGCAGTGCGGCCGCAAAGCTGTTGCGTCCGGGCTCGATGCGACGTGCGAGGACGACGAGCGACCCTTCGCTCCATTGCGCGATCCCAGTCTGCCCGATGACGCCGGTACTGCAGAGCTTCCTCGAGCAGCAAGCGGTCCGCATCGAGACACGCGGCTGACGATCATGAGATCCTGTCGTGCAGCGCCAGCGCCTCGACGCCGACGCCTGCCAGTCGAACGAAGCGCTGGTCGACGAGCCACCGCACGGCGGTCACGGTATGACGTCTGCGGCTCCACAGCAGGGGCCGGATCACTCTGAACGCCGAGTAGCGTGCGCTGGTCGCAGCGCCTGCACAGCCGCCGCAGCTCGCCGGAGGATGCGCGGCGATCGCCGACGCGGCGAGTCAGGCCATCCTGGTCGAATCGCTCGAGCAGCAGCTGGGCGTCGCGACGCCCGATGCCGGCAAGGTCGCGGAACCTCGCGAGCGTGATCCCCCCCGAGGCTCGGCACTCGGTGAGCATCATGTTCCTCGCCACCTCGTAGGCGCCCGCGCCGATCGCATATCCGTCACCGAGTCGCACGAGGCGGTCGCTCGCCTCGAGGAAGCGCACGAGCTCGTCGTCCGCTACCTTCGTGGCTCGGACGCCGGCGACCGCCAGCTCGCGCTCGAGCGCGTCGGCCTCGTCGCTACGAGCACCGAGGGTGGCTACTGCGCCAGGGAGATAGAGCTTCGCGCCCCGTCGCTCGAACGGCAGCAGCGGTAGCACGTCGGCCGTCCAGGGTGTGCTCGGCGGAGCGATACCAGGTTCGATCGGATCTGCCGTCGCCAAGCGAGCACGAAGGTCCTGCTCGAGCCCGGACAGCCACTGCGCGGAGAACGCCCACGGCCCCGCCCGAACAACGCCTTCCGGCTCGCCGTCGAGAACGTAGCGCAGCGATTCGACGAGGACGGGAGCACTGATCGTCGCTGCGACGTCGCCGCGCTCGAGGAGCTCCATCCGTGTCTCGTCGCGGTGCCGCGGCGGCGCCGGATCCAGCACCGTCCCACCGCCGACCGTGGTTCCGTCTCGAAGGATCACGCGATCGCCGCGAGCGGCGACGACCGGATCGGAGAGCCTCAGCTGGGCAAAGCGATCGCCGACTCGGACCACGCGGGCCGCAGTGTGAGCCGTCCCTGCGTGAACCTGCAGTCGAGCGTCGGCTGAGATCGGCTCCAGCTCGTCGAGGACGACGTCCAAGCGGTACGACGTGGGGTACGCGCCAGGAGACACGAGAGCGTCCCCCCGTCCGAGATCCGTGCGCTCGACTCCCGGGAGACTGACTGCGACGCGCTGTCCGGACTCGGCCCGCTCGACGTCGCGCTCGTGGACCTGGACGCTGCGGACGCGTACGGAGCGGCCGGCCGGCTCGAGGCGGAGCTCGTCTCCCTCGCCGATCGAGCCGGACCACAGCGTGCCCGTGACGACCGTGCCGAACCCGCGCAGAGAAAACGAGCGGTCGACGTACAGGCGCGTGGGTCTGTCCGCGCGCACGCGTTCCACTCGGTCCGCCGCACGGCCGAGCGCGGCGCGCAGCTCGTCGAGCCCGGCACCGGTCTTGGCGCTCACTTGCACGACCTCGGCGCCGGGTACGAGCTCGCTGCTCTCGGCAACGGCGAGGTCGAGCGTCTCGAGATCGACCGCATCGATCTTCGTCACGGCGACGACGCCGTGCTCGACCCCGAGCAATCGAAGGATGGCGAGGTGCTCATGCGTCTGCGGCCGCGCCCCCTCCCCGGCATCGACGACGAGCAGGAAGAGATCGATTCCCGTCGCGCCTGCCACCATCGTCCGCACGAACCGCTCGTGCCCTGGCACGTCGACGACCGAAAGCGCGCGACCGTCGCCGAGCTCGAGGGGCGCGTACCCGAGGTCGATCGAGATCCCGCGCCGCTGTTCCTCGGGGAGGCGATCCGTGTCCTTGCCGGTCAGCGCCCGAACGAGCCACGTCTTCCCGTGGTCGATGTGGCCGGCTGTTCCTACGGTCAGCGGCACTGTTCGTCCCACACCTCCGGCAAGTCGGGCATCGCGCACGCAGCGTCCGGACGCCAGGTCACGAACGCGCAGCTGCGACCGCGGCAGCGACCTCGTCGACCTCCGCGTCGGTGAGGGTGCGGCAGTCGAGAAGCGTTCTACCGTCGCGCACGACTGCGATTACCGGCGGCTCGCCACACCGGAGATGGTCGGCCAGCATCTCCTCGACAGCGCACGCAGCGCTCGGGAGTTCGGCAAGGGGAAGCGCTCCGCCGCCGACACGGGCTACGGTTTCCTCGACCTCGCCATCCACGAGCTCTGCGAGCCGCTCGGCTCGCGCGCGAACTGTCTCGAGCGGCTCGTGCAGCATCCGAAGGACAGGGATCTCGTCCCGAGTCACCGAGTCGAGAGCAAGCGAGAGCGTCCCCTCGAGCGCGGCGAGCGTGAGCTTGTCGGCTCGCAGGGCCCGCTGCAGCGGATGCCGACGCAGTCGTTCGACGAGGTCCGCCCGCCCCACCACCACGCCGGCCTGCGGCCCGCCGAGGAGCTTGTCGCCGGAAAAGCAGACGACGTCTGCCCCGGCGCGAAGGCTCTCGGCCGGAGTCGGCTCGTCACCCACCGTCCACAGCGCCCCCGACCCGAGGTCGTCGACGAGCGGAAGGTCGTGCCTTCGTGCAACCTCCCCGAGTTCGGCGAGCTCGTGGCTGCTCGGAGAACCCGACGACGCGGAAGTTGGACTGGTGCACGCGAAGCAGGACCGCAGTATCCGGCCCGATTGCGCGCTCGTAGTCGGCCGCCCGAGTTCGGTTCGTCGTGCCTACTTCGACGAGACGCGCACCGGAGCGCGCGAGCACCTCGGGGATCCGAAAGCCGTCGCCGATCTCGATGAGCTCGCCGCGCGAGACGACGACCTCACGCCCTTCGGCGAGCGCGGCGAGAGCGAGCAGGACAGCCGCCGCGTTGTTGTTGACGACGAGCGCTGCCTCAGCGCCGGTCAACCGGCCGAGGAGAGACGCGAGGTGATCCTGGCGTGACCCGCGCTCACCGCGCTCGAGGTCGTACTCGAGGTTCGAGTAGCCGCGTCCGACCTCCACGACCCGCGCGAGCGCAGCGTCGGCAAGAGGAGCGCGGCCAAGGTTCGTGTGGACGAGAACGCCTGTGGCGTTCAGAACGCGGCGAAGTGACGGCTCCCGCGCGTCCGCAAGCTCGGCGAGCACGGCATCGACCAGCGAGCCCGGGCTGACGCCTGTTCGAATCTCAGCTCGGGCGCGATCCAGGACGACGCGGGCCGCCACAACAGCGAGCTCGTGTGGCTCGGACGCCAGCTGCTCGTCGCGCAACAGGTCGTCGACCGATGGCAGGTCGCGCAGATTCACGTGGAAAGTGTAGGAACGAGCTCGCGCAGGAGAGCAGTGAGCGAGCCTGCGGCGCGCGCTCCGACCTCCAGCACGGCGCTGTGGTCGATCTTCTCGGGCAGAACGCCGGCCGCCATGTTCGTGACGACGGAGACACCGAGGCAGCGAATGCCAAGGTGCCGCGCAGCGATCACCTCTGGGACCGTCGACATGCCTGCTAGATCGCCACCGATAGCACGCATGAAGCGGATCTCGGCGGGCGTCTCGAACTGGGGACCGAGCCAGGCGGCGTAGACACCCTCAGGCAGCTCGAGGCCGATCCGGGCCGCGGCCTCGTGCGCGAGACGCCGCAGCTCCGGGTCGTACGCGTCGCTCATGTCCGGGAAACGCGGCCCGAGCTCGTCGTCGTTCGGCCCGACCAAGGGCGATGTGCCCTGGAGATTCACGTGATCCGAGATCAGCACGAGCTGCCCCGGCCGGAACGTCTCATTGATCGCGCCCGCGGCATTCGTCACCACGAGCGTCCGAACTCCTAGCGCTCCGAGAACACGAACGCCGAACACGGCTCGGTCGGCGCCCATGCCCTCGTAGAGATGCGCGCGCCCTCGCATGACCGCGACGGGGACTCCGTCCACGTCCCCGAGAGCCAGCACGCCCGCGTGACCGACAGCCGTCGAGACCGGCCAACCCGGGATCTCGCCGTACGGGATCTCGACCCGATTCTCGAGCGCGTCCGCGAGACCGCCGAGCCCGCTGCCGAGCACGACACCGACTCGGGGCTCGAGATCGGTCGTCTCCCTTATTCGGCGAACGGCGTCGGTCGACCGTCAAGCCGACCCTTCGGCGACCCGGCGGTCGTAGTGTGAGACGACGAGCTCGACCACCTCGTCTGGGTCGTCCGTGATGCGGAGCAGCTCGAGGTCCCCGGGTGAGATGAGCCCGTCGTCGAGCATCTCGTCGCGGACCCACTCGAAGAGCTCTCCCCAATAGTCCGAGTCGAAGAGCACCAGCGGGAAGTCTCCGATCTTGCCGGTCTGGATGAGAGTCAGCGCCTCCCAGAGCTCGTCCTGCGTTCCAAAGCCGCCGGGGAAGATGACAAAGCCCTCAGCCGCCTTGACGAACATCACCTTGCGAGCGTGGAAGTGCTCGAAGATGAGCGAGAGGTCGCACCAGTGGTTCAGCCCCTGCTCGTGTGGTAGATCGATCCCGAAGCCGACCGAAAGTCCGCCGGCCTCCTTGCAGCCACGATTCGCGGCAGCCATCACGCCAGGCCCACCTCCGGTGACGACCGCAAATCCGGCGTCGGCAAACGCACGACCCGTCGCGCGTGCGCTCTCGTACGTTGCGGAGCCCTCGACAACACGTGCCGAGCCGAAGATCGACACTGCCGGCCGATCGATCTCCTGGATCAATTGAAACCCGGCCAGGAACTCTGACGCGATGAGCGATACGTCGGCGGCGAGTGCTTCGTGACTTCGTCGAAGGACGCGGCGGTCGAGCTGTCCGCCCTGGTGGTTCACAGATCGCGTTCGACGTATGTCGCGGACATCGCGAGAGCGAGGACCGCCACGAGCCCCAGGTAGACGACTCCGACCGTCACCCTCTGCCACACCGGGAGGTCGTAGTAATGGGCAGCATCGCCGCGTTCGCGCCAGCGTCGCCACAGGTCGAGCCCGCCGATGATGACGATCAGGATGAGAATCGGGTTCGGCTGCAGGACCACGAGCGCGAGCATCATCAAGAGTCCGACGAACCAGAAGATCGGGTGCAGGGCTCCGACAGCCCGGCCGCCGTCGAGCGGCACGATCGGGATCAGGTTGAAGAGATTCAGGAGGAACCCGACGAACGCGAGCCCGACGAGAAGCTCGGAGCCGGTTGCCTCGCCGGCGATCCAGCACGCCGCAGCCCCGACGGACCCGAGAATCGGCCCGGCAAGCGCCACGCGCGCCTCCTTCCACGCGTCATCAGGGAGCTCTTTCATCCCGATCACTGCGCCGAGGAACGGAATGAAGAGCGGCGCGCTCGCGGGCACGCCCTGGCGACGTAGCTCGATCACGTGGCCCAGCTCGTGGACGAAGATCAGGAGAACGAAGCCGATCGCGAATGGGAGCCCCCAGAGCCACGCGTACGCAGCGACCGACACGAGCATCGACGCCCCGGTCGTGACGACCTTCAGCTTGAGCAGCAGCCCGCCGAACTTCACGAGCAGGAATCCGAGGCCGATCAGCGGCGCGGCGAGCTTCCGCAGGACGTCGCGGATACCCCACCGCGGCTGCATCGGCTCGTAACCCCGACCGCCGTCCGCCGACGTTTCCGGATTCGGAAAGCTCGGCGGCTCGGGCGCATCGACGGGATCGAAGCGCGGATCCGGCTCGCGTTCTACGACCCCTGGCCTATCCATTCCTCACCACCCACGTAGGTCTCTTTCTTCCACAGCGGGACGGACACCTTCAACTCGTCGATCGCCTCCTTGCAGGCGGCGAGAGCGGCAGCGCGATGCGGAGCGGAAACGGCGATCACGACGCTCATCTCCCCGATATCGACGCGCCCGACCCGGTGGTGAATGGCCACCTTGCACAGATCGTGCCGGCGCGTGAGCTGGTCAGCGAGATCAGCCATGACCTGCTCCGCCATACCCTCGTACGCCTCGTAGTCCAGGTGAAGCACATCGCGTCCACGGGAATGGGCTCGCGTCGTGCCGACGAAGGTCGCAATCGCACCGGCTCCATCGTCACGGACCTCCGTCGACCGCCGCGTCGACGGACAGCCGCCTCGCTCAGAGAGCCGGAAATCTCCTCCTGACACGGGCGGGATGACCGCGACCTCGTCGCCCTCCGAGAGCTCCTCGGCGCGATCGGCGTACGCACGATTGACCGCGTACAGCATCCCGGGAGGCTCGTCGCCGAGGGCGAGGAGCGGCCAAACGTCACCCACGGTCGCACCGTCCACGAGCTCGACCGCGACTCTCGCCGAGCCAGCGCGCTCGCGGAGCGCCGCGAACAGCCTCACGTCCACCTTCATGGAGTGAGGGTATCCGCCGGTTGCCTCTTGGCTCCTGACATGTTAGGTCCCGCAGGTGGCCACCGCGCTGACCGGGGTGAATCTCAACGAGCGGGTGTACGACGAGCTGCGCGGGCAGTTGCTGACGCGCGAGTACCCACCTGGGGCGAAGCTCAGCCTCCACGCGCTCGCCACCGAGCTCGGCGTCTCCCGAAGCCCAGTCCACCACGCGCTCACGAGGCTGGTCGCCGAGGGCCTCCTGACGGTACGCCCGCGTCGCGGTTACTACGTCACGCCCGTCACCGCGAAGGCACTCGCCGAGGGATACGAGGTGCGGCTCGCGCTCGAGCTGCTCGCGGCAGAGCTCACCGCGGGCAGGCTCGAGGCTCCGGCCCTGCACGTCTTCGAGAGCCTGCTCGAAGGCACTGCCGCCGCGATCTCGCACGAGCAGTGGGACTCGGCGAACGGTGCCTTTCACGAGTACCAGATCGACCTCGCGGAAAACGCGCTGCTCTCGAAGTTCTATCGCGAGCTCTCCGTCAACCTCTTGATGCAGGTGATTCGCGCGGGGCACGTCGAGGACCACGCGAATCTCGTCACCGAGCACCGCCGGATCGTCGAAGCGTTCGTCACAGGAGACCGCGTCGCGGTCGAGCACGCAATTCGTGCGCACATCGAGACGGGCCGCCGGATCGCGCTCGACGCGATCGAGCGAGCAGGCGGCGTCCTTTGATGCGAGCAATTCGCCGTACGATGCGGCCGTGGCGACCACCGACCGCCGGCTGACCGACTCCGGCATCGAGATCAAGCCTGTCTACACCGCGGACGACCTCCCACCCGGAGAGCTCGAGCTCCCGGGCGAGTTCCCGTTCACGCGCGGCCCCTACGAGACGATGTACCGCGGTCGCCCCTGGACGATCCGGCAGTACGCGGGTTACGGCTCGGCCGAAGAGACGAACGCACGCTTTCGGTACCTCCTCGAACGCGGGCAGACGGGGCTTTCGGTTGCGTTCGACCTGCCGACGCAGCTCGGCTACGACTCGGACGACCCACTCGCCGAGGGCGAGGTCGGTCGGACCGGGGTCGCGATCGACTCACTCGCCGACATGGAGGTTCTCCTCCAGGGAATCCCGCTCGGCGAGGTCTCGACCTCGATGACGATCAACGCGCCGGCTGCGCTGCTCCTGCTCCTGTACGAGCTCGTCGCCGAGGAGCAGGGCCTGCCCAGCGAGAAGCTGCGCGGCACGGTTCAGAATGACGTACTGAAGGAGTACATCGCGCGCGGGAACTACATCTTCCCCCCGCGGCCGTCGATGCGGCTCGCGACGGACGTCTTCGCGTACTGCGCCGAGCGGCTCCCCGAGTGGAACACGATCTCGATCTCCGGTTACCACATCCGCGAGGCGGGCGCGAGTGCGGCGCAGGAGCTCGCATTCACGCTCGCGAACGGCATCGCCTACTGCGAGGCGGCAGTCGCAGCGGGCCTCTCGCCTGACGCATTCGGCGAGCGGCTCTCGTTCTTCTTCAACGCGCACAACCACTTCTTCCAGGAGATCGCGAAGTTCCGGGTCGCGCGACGTCTCTGGGCCGAGATCATGCGAGATCGATTCGGCGCGACCAACCCTCGCGCGGTTGCGCTCCGCTTCCATGCCCAGACCGGCGGCTCGACGCTGACCGCCCAGCAGCCCGAGAACAACATCGTGCGAGTCGCGATCCAGGCGCTCTCCGCCGTGTGCGGCGGCGCGCAGTCGATCCACACGAACTCCTTCGACGAAGCACTGGCCTTGCCGAGCGAGCACGCAGCGACGATCGCCCTTCGTACGCAGCAGATCCTCGCGTCCGAAGCCGGAACTACGGACACCGCCGACCCCCTTGGCGGCTCGTTCTTCCTCGAGGCGCTCACCGCGGAGCTCGAGCAGCACGCTCGAGAGCTGCTGACGAGAGTCGACGACCTGGGCGGCGCGGTCGCTGCCATCGAGCAGGGCTTCGTACAGGCGGAGATCGAGGCGTCCGCGTTCCGCCACCAGACCGAGGTCGAGTCAGGGGAGCGCGTCATCGTCGGCGTAAACCGGTTCACCGAGGGCGGGTCGGAGCAGGTCGAGCTGCTCCACGTCGATCCGGAGATCGAGCGCCTGCAACGAGAGCGCACCGAACAGGTACGCGCGGAGCGGGACTCAGTCCTCGCCGAGCGCGCGGTCGCAGAGGTCAAGCGGGTAGCCGAGACCGACGTGAACCTCCTTCCCTCCATCCGCGAAGCGCTTCGGGCTCGCTGCACCGTGGGAGAGATCTGCGGCGCGCTCCGCGAGCTTTGGGGTACATATGACGCCCGGCATGCGTAGCGCCGTCCGACCCGCAGTCGTCGCAGCAGCGTTGCTGGCTCTCGCGGTCCCGCTGGCGGCGTTCGCAGCCTCCCGCGGTGGCGGCACGCAGGCGGAGCCCGCTGCGGCACCGAGCTTCAAGCGCGACGTCGCTCCGATCATCGCCGACAAGTGCGCCGGCTGCCACCAGACCGGCGGTATTGCTCCGTTCCCGCTCGAGACGGCAGGACAGATCTCGTCGCGCGCGATCGTGATAGCGACCGCGATCAAGTCGGGTGCCATGCCTCCATGGCCGCCCGGCGCCCGCTCGCCCGACTACATCGGTCAGGACTCGCGCACGCTCAGCGCTCAGCAACGCGCCACGATCCTCGCCTGGGCGAAGGCGGGCGGGAAGATCGATGGTCCAGCTCGTCGGCCTCAGGCCCCGAAACCGCCCGAGGTGCGCGCCGGCGAGAAGCTTCTCGACCTGCGCATGCCGGTTGCGTACAGGCCTTCTGCGCCGAAGGGAGTCACCGATGACTACCGGTGCTTCCTCCTCGACCCGAAGCAGAACGGTGACATGTCGGTGACCTCCGCCCGGATCGATCCGGGCCAGGCCAGGGTCGTACATCACGTGATCCTCTTCCGAGTCGCGCCCCCGCAGGTCTCAGCTGCCAAGCAACTCGACGCCGATGCGACGGGGCCTGGGTGGTCGTGCTTTGGCGGCACCGGCCTTCCCGCTGGAGACGGAGGCGCTGTCGACTCCCTCAACGACGCCAACTGGATCGCTGCCTGGGCGCCGGGTTGGGGCGGCAACCGCCTGCCCGAGGGCACCGGCGTTGCCCTGCCGGCCGGGAGCAAGATCGTGATGCAAGTGCACTACAACCTCCTGAACGGACGGTCACCGGATCGCTCGCGAGCACTTCTGACGGTCGCGCCCGCGTCCGCCGGGCTCACACCACTGAAGACGATGCTCTTGCCAGGCCCGGTCGAGCTCGCCTGCGCGCGAGGAGAGCAGGGTCGACTCTGCGATCGCAACGAGGCTCTCTTCGATCTCTCGAAGAAGTACGGATTCGAGGCCGCGTTCGCCCCTGCCGGGCTCCTCATCCTGTGCCGCGGGAGCGCCGCGAACCCGAAGCCGAGCGCAGTCTCGACGTGCGATCGCCGAATCTCCGCCCCGACCACGATTCACGTCGCAGCGGGCCACATGCACCTGCTCGGAGCGTCGATCCGGCTCGAGCTGAACCCGGGAACGCCGCGAGCTCGCGTCCTCCTCGACATCCCACGCTGGGACTTCCACTGGCAGAACGCGTACACGCTCGTGCGCTCTGTGAAGGCCGAGCCGGGCGACGTGGTTCGGGTGACGTGCCGCCACGACGTGCACAAGCGCATGCACGGCGCGCACGGTGTTCCGAAGACGCCTCGCTACATCCTCTGGGGCGAGGGGACGACCGACGAGATGTGCCTGGGGATTCTCCAGGTCACGCGCGGGTAGATCAAGCATCTGGGCGCCTCCCTGCGAATCCTTCTCGTTTCCCAGATGTATCCGGGGCCGGACGATCCCGACCTCGGAGTCTTCGTCGCCAACCTCGAGCGCGAGCTCGCGGGCCGCGGACACGAGTTCGCGCGAGCAGTCGTCGATCGGCGCACCGGTGGTCGAGGACGGCACCTCGGTCTCGCGCGCGACGCGCTCCGTGCGGCGAGGCAGTTTCGACCCGATGTCGTCTACGCGCATTTCCTAGTGCCAGCGGGACTCGTCGCCGCTCTGTCGTCTCGCGCGCCCTTGGTAGTCACAGCCCATGGACAGGATGTGGCCAACATAGGAGTCGTGCCCGGCGCGCGCATGGCGACGCGGTACGTCGTCCGGCGCGCCACCGCCGTCGTCGCCGTGTCCGAGTGGCTGAAGCACCAGCTCGAGAACGCGATACCACAGGCCGCCGGCAAGACCGAGGTCGTCGACTGCGGAGTCGACCTCGAGCGATTCGTAGCCGCGCGATGCCGACGAGGCCCGCACGAGAAGTCGGCTGGCCCGCCGAGGGAACCTCGTTTCTGTGTCTCGGTGCGCTCACGGAACGGAAGAATGTTCTCCGTCTCGCGCGCGCATTCGAGCAGCAAGGCGAGGGGACGCTGGCTTTCGTGGGCGACGGCCCGCTCCGCGCAGCGCTCGAAGGCCGCACCGGAATCCGTCTCGCCGGCAGAGTGAGCCACGAACAGGTTCCAGCCTGGGTGGCAGCGTGCGACGTCCTGTGCCAGCCGAGCCTCGTGGAGCCCTTCGGGCTTGCGACGCTCGAGGCGATGGCGTCCGCGACGCTCGGTCGTCGCCACCAACGTCGGTGGCCCTCCGGAATTCGTGACTCCCGAAGCCGGAGTGCTCGTCGATCCGCTGGACGAGCGCGCGCTCGTCTCGGCTCTGTCTCAGGCGGCGGCGCTCCCGCGACCGAACCTCGCAGGCCGCGACGCGGCAAAGGATCACGACGTCAGGCTGCAGGCGGAACGGGTGGAGGCGATCCTCGTCCGAGCCGCTCGAGGTCGGCGAGCCTGAGCTCGACGAGCGGCCTGACCGTCTCCTCGATCCCGGCCTCGCGCGCGACGGCAAGCGCCTCCTCGTAGTTCTCCCGCACCTTCTCGAGCGCCACGCCTTGCTTCAGGCGATTGTCGCCCGTGACCAGGAGCTTCTGTATCCGTGCGCGTGCCTCGTCCTCAGCGGCCATCGGGAGAGCCTAACCCCGCTGCTACCCTTGCGCCCCGATGCCTTGGCTCCAGATCATGGCCGTCTTCCAGGTGCTCCTCAGCGCCTTCCTGATCGTTCTCGTCCTCATGCATTCGGGCCGCGAAGCAGGAATGGGCGGCCTTGGGTTCACGCCCCACTCGCAGGGCGGCACGCATATCGTCGAGCAGAACCTGACGCGACTCACGGTCGTCGTGGCGACCGTGTTCGGGATCAACACCGTGCTCCTGTTCCACCTCCTCTAGAATCGTCACAGGCGCGCGCTGGTGGCGGAATTGGTAGACGCGCTAGGTTGAGGGCCTAGTGGCCATTTAGGCCGTGGAGGTTCAAGTCCTCTCCAGCGCATGTGTCACGAAGGCGGCTCCCCGGGCCGCCTTCGTCTTGAATGGGGACGCATGAGGATCTACTCCGACCTCGCTCCCTGGTTCCATCTCCTCACGCATCCGGCCGACTACGAGGAGGAAGCCTCGTACTACGTTCGGGTGATCGACGCGGCTACCGCTGGGAGCGCCCGGACGCTGCTCGAGCTCGGCTCGGGTGGCGGAAACAACGCGAGCCACATGAAGGCCCGGTTCGACTGCACGCTGACCGATCTCTCGACGGAGATGCTCGAGCTGTCGAGGACGATCAACCCGGAGTGCGAGCACATCCAGGGCGACATGCGCACGATGCGACTCGGCCGCACCTTCGACGTGGTCTTCGTCCACGACGCCGTCGCATACCTGACGACTGAGCACGATCTGGGTGCGGCGATCGAGACCGCTGCAGCGCACACGCGTCCGGGTGGTGTCGACGCTGATCGTGCCCGACGCGGTTCGCGAGACATTCGCTCCGGGCACCGATCACGGCGGGCACGACGGTCCGGACGGCCGCTCGCTCCGCTACCTCGATTGGACGTACGACCCTGATCCGGACGACACGACGTACGAGGTGGACTTCGCCGTGATCCTGCGCGAGCCTGGCCAGCCGCCGCGAATCGAGCACGACCACCACACGCTCGGGATCTTCGAGCGAGGCGTATGGCTCCGACTGCTGAGCGAAGCCGGTCTCGAGCCGATCTCGGTCGAGGTCGAGGACCCGTTCGCCGGAGAGCACGAGGTCTTCGTCGCACGAAGGGCTTGACGCCGTCCGAAGAGGTATCTAGCCTCTGGCAACGAACATACGTTCGTCCCCCGACGACCGGAGGCCCGCAATGCTCACGACACGCCAACAGGAGATCTGGCAGTTCCTCGCCGAGTACGTGGACGAGCACGGTTACCCGCCCACGGTCCGCGAGATCGGCGACGCAGTCGGCCTTGCGTCCCCCTCGACGGTCCATGCGCACCTCGCGAATCTCGAACGTGCCGGCCTTCTTCGGCGCGATCCGACGAAACCGAGAGCGATCGAGCTGATTGGACGCCGCCGCACCGAGGCGTCTCCTGTCGCGGAGTCGATGCAGGTCTTGCCACTGCTCGGCCGCATCGCCGCTGGTGCACCGCTCCTCGCGGACGAGGCGATCGAGGAGAAGATCGCCGTCCCCGGGGCGCTCGGACGAAATGCCGACTTCCTCCTGCGCGTGAAAGGCGAGTCGATGATCGAGGCCGGGATCCTCGACGGAGACATAGTGGTGGTGCACCGACAGCCCGACGCGCGCGGAGGCGACATCGTCGTCGCTCTCGTCGGTGACGACGAAACGGCCGACGAAGCCACCGTCAAGACCTTCCATCGCGAGAAGGACGGCCGCATCCGCTTGCAGCCCGAGAACAGCGCGCTCGAGCCGTTGTTTCCGAAGCACGTCGAGATCCTCGGAAAGGTCACGGGCGTTTTCAGGAGCGTCGGGTGACCTTCGAGGCCGTCAACCTGGCGCCCCTGAATCGCACGCTCGACCAGGAGCTCGCCGCGCTGATTCGAGGTGTGAGCTTCGAGTGCCTCGTGTGCGGGGAGTTCGTCCTTCATCTCCGAGGAGCGCTTGCGTGCCCCGAATGCCGCTCGCTGCTGGCCGAAGGCAGCGTGCTCGCCGAGGGCTGGGAATTGCCGGATTTCGAGCTACCATCGGTCACGCAGGCCGGGTGACCGCGGGTCCTTCCGAGGGCTCGAGGAAAGTCCGGACACCACAGGGCAGGACGCTGGTTCGTCTCGTGAGAGGCGGCCCAGGCGGCGAAAGCCGACGGAAAGTGGAACAGAAAGGAGACCGCCGGCCGAGGGCAACCGAAGCCGGTAAGGGTGAAACGGTGGGGTAAGAGCCCACCAGCGGCCGTGGCGACATGGCCGGCTTGCCAAACCCCGTCCGGTGCAAGGCGAAGCAGGTCCCGTTGACGTGGCCCGCCGAGGGACCGGGTACGCCGCAGAGAGAGATGGTCACCCGCGACAGAATCCGGCTTACAGGCCTGCTACGGAAAAGCCCCGCTCTTTGCGGGGCTTTTTCATGCCGAGACTTGTCCTGTGCATCACCGGTGCATGAACAAGCGCTTCACCCGACGGCTGCGGGCGGCGCCAAGTCTCGGACGATGCCTGGGAGCCACCCACGTACCGCCGCGGCCACGGCCTCGAGATCCGTCCGCAGGGCGTGGTCGCCCGACACCTGGACGACGGTGCGACGCGCGGCAGCAGGCGGAATCCCGAATTGGTCTCGTGCGCCCTGCACGACCAGCATGGGGACCTGCACGCGGTCGAGCTCGGGGAGCCGACTCGGTGACGGAGAGCCTGTGGCTCGGCGCGGCGGCTGCAGCGGAAAGGCGAGACACAGCACCGCGACGGCGCCAGTGGTTTCGGCGGTACGGCAGGCGACGCGGGCGCCCAGCGAGCGTCCGCCCACGATCAGCGGCAAACCGCGCAGCTCGCCCGCTGTCAGCCGCTCGACCACTGCAATCCAGGCGGCATCGAGTTGGCGCGCGGGTGCGGGTGAGCGTCGCCCGGCGACCCGGTAGGGCTGTTCGACGAGGGCGACGCTGACCCCTTCCGAGCGGGCGACGTCCGTCACGGCGACGAGATCTCGCGACGTCACGCCTCCACCTGCGCCATGGCCGAGCACGAGTGCAGCGCGTGGCTCCTCGACGGGGTGGAGGTGGACGTTGGCCTGGCCGTGTGGAGTCTCGACTACGAGCACCGAACTCGCCAACTTACCGCTCAAAGCACCGAGAGGATATCGTCGGCGGGATCACTCGAGTGTCACGGCGGTACGATCGGCGCGTCGAGCGTGCCGTGCACGATCGTGGAGGGTGGTCGACCGACGCGCCGATAGATCGCACCGAGCACGAGCTCGCCGACTGGGAGCTGCTCATGGATTCGCTGGTCGGCACGCTCATCCAGCAGGACGTCATGAACGTCGACGAGCTCCGACGCGGCATCGAGAGCATGCCGCCGAGCATGTACGAGACGGCGTCGTACTACGAGCGCTGGCTCTACTCGGTCGAGGCGATCCTCACCGAGAAGGGCGTGCTCGCTCCGGGCGAGCTGGACTCGAGGCTCGAGAAGTGAGGTACCGCTCCGGCCAGCGAGTGCGGGTTGCAGCGCGTCCGCATCAAGGCCACCACCGCACGCCGGCATACCTGAAGGGCAAGCCTGGGACGGTCGAGCGCGCACATGCGGCGTTCAAGAACCCTGAGACCCGCGCGTACGGCGCGAACGGGCTGCCGGAGCGGCAGCTCTATCTCGTGAGCTTCGCGCAGCGCGATGTCTGGCCCAACTATCGCGAGACCGCAGCCGACCGGCTGTACGCGGATGTCTTCGAGCACTGGTTGGAGGAGGCCGAATGAGCCCACACCATCACGACCACGACCACGACCACGACCACTCGCATGATCCGATCTCGAACGGGGACGACGCACCCGCGGCTGCGCGAGTTCGCGCACTCGAGGTGCTGCTCGTGGAGAAGGGCGTCGTCAACCTCGAGGACGTGCGCACGCGGATCGACTGGCTCGTGTCGCGCTCGCCCGCCGACGGCGCACGGCTCGTCGCGCGCGCCTGGGTCGACCCCGAGTTCAAGGAGCGCCTCGTCGCCGATGCACGCGCAGCGGCGTTCGAGCTCGGCCTCGACCCTGGGCCATCGCCGGTCGTCGTCGCGCTCGAAAACACCCGAACGGCTGCACCACTTGGTCGTGTGCACGCTCTGCTCCTGTTACCCGAAGGCGCTGCTCGGCCCACCGCCGGACTGGTACAAGAGCCTGCCGTACCGGTCGCGCGCCGTCTCCGACCCGCGCGGAGTACTGACCGAGTTCGGCGTTCAGCTGGACGGCGACGTGGAGCTACGCGTCGTCGACTCGACCGCAGACATCCGCTACCTCGTGATCCCCCGACGTCCCGTCGGAACGGAGGCCATGAGCGAGGATGAGCTGGTAGGGCTCGTGTCCCGCGACTCGATGATCGGCGTCGCCCAGCCGGCGACACCAGCGCCACTCGTGGCATCGCCCTCGGAGGATCTAAGCCGCTCTGAGCACGACCTCGATTGCCGTGCCGCGCCCCGGCGCGGACGTGAGGCTCAGGTGTCCGTCGATCGCCTCGGCCCGAAGCCGCATGTTGGCGACACCCTGTCCGGACGCCGCGTCCGCTTCGTCGAAGCCGATCCCGTCGTCAGACACCGATACGACGCGCCGCCCGCCTTGCTGCGAGATGGAGACCTCGACGTGCCCGGCTCCGGAATGGCGGCGAGCGTTCCCCAACCCCTCCTGGACTATCCGGAACACCTCTATCTGCTCGTCTGGCGCGAGCCGTACCTGGGGATCCACATCGAGCTCGACGTCGAGCTCCCCATCAGCAGTGAGAACCTCGACGTACCGGCGTAGAGCCGAGTCGAACCTCGCCGACCCTCCTGCCGACGAGAGCGCGAGAACGGCAAACCGGGCCTCCTGCTGGGCTGCAGTCGATGCCTGCTTGAGCCGGGGGAGGACCTGTTCCAGCGGGGCGCCCGATTCGAGCATGCTGACCTGCGTCGAGATCGCGAAGAGATACTGGGCAAGCCCGTCGTGGATCTCGCGCGCTACGCGGGCCCGTTCGTCCGCGACCGCGCGGCCGAACTCGGCCTCGGAGATCGCGCGCCACACGCCGACGAGCAGAATTCCATAGGCGACGACACGGAGAAAGTCACCCTGGAGGACATAGTCGCTCGACACCACCGGCGTGAGGACGAGATGCAGGTCGGCGAAGAGCGCAAGCGTCGCCGCAAGACACATCCAGCTGTCCAGATCGCGGCCATAGCGCCTGTAGCGCAGGCCGAAGCCGATCAGGGCTACCAGCCAGAGGGAAGCGAGCACGGCAGCCGCTAGCCGAACGTACGAGCCCGCGACGACGCCGACCTCGAGCGGATCGGCTCTCCACTCCGGACCACTAGCCCCGACGGCTACGACTGCGAGCACGAGCACGACGCCCACGCCCATGGCCAGAAGAGAGCGACGGCGCGCCGACATGCGTCCGTCGACGTAGGGGGCGAGCGCGATCAGCCCAGCCCCGAGGAGCCGCGCGCCGACGAATGCCCATGCCGCGTCCGGAGTCAACGAGCCTCCGCCGAGCACGGGGACCAGGCTGAAGGCGACGGTGCCGAGAGCGATGCTCCAGAACCCGGCGGCGAGCAGCAGGTCGAGAGTGCGGCCGTCGACGAGGAAGCGCACGGATGCGAGCACGCAGACGATGACCGCGACCACGGCGACCGCGGAGTCGAACGCGAGCCTGGCGTCGTGGAGCTCGTACGCGGACTGCAGCGACTCGCTCGCCGCAAACAGTGCGGTTCCGGAGGCGAGGAGACCGACGAGCAGAATCTCGCCCATGAGCCACGATCGGTATTTCTCGGCCCGAACGTTGTCCACGGTTCCCTTGTCGGCACGGGGAGTCGTGCCGATAAGAGGGGCGTGGCCGAGCGAATCTTGATCGTCGACGACCACCCGCTGACCAGGGACGCCCTCGCGGCGCTGCTCGCGCAGCAGGGATTCGACGTAGTGGGCGCTGCCGAGGACGGAGAACGCGCGATCGTCCAGGCCGAAACCCTTCAGCCCGACCTTGTGCTGCTCGATCTCACGATGCCCGGAATGGACGGGCTCACCGCGCTTCCACAGATCCGCGAGCAGGTGCCGACGTGCGAGATCGTCGTGCTCACCGCCTCCGACGCGGAGGAGAACCTGCTTGCAGCGATCCGCGCAGGGGCGTCCGGGTATCTCCTCAAGACCGAGCCTCCCGAGCAGATCGCCACCTTCCTCCGCGGTGTCGCGCGAGGCGACGCAGCACTTTCCGGAGGCGTCGCGCGACGCCTGCTCGACCGCGTTCGCGAAGGAGGAAGGCTGGACGGCATCCCCGAGGCGATCACCCGCGCCCTCTCAGCTCGGGAGGTCGAAGTGCTGCTCCTCCTGGACGAGCACCTCGGTACTGATGAGATCGCAGAGCGGCTCTTCATCTCCGAGCACACGGTCCGGTCTCACGTCAAGAACCTCCTGAAGAAGCTCGGCGTATCCTCGCGCCGCGAGGCGCTCGAACGGCTCGAGACGGCGCGAGGCTAGCTCAGCACCGAGGTCTGACCTCACGGGTCTGACCCGTCAGAGCACCACTACCCCTCGGCTGAGAAGCCCTCGAGCGCCGCTTCGACCAGCGCGGGGAGGGTCTCGAGGTTGTAGCCACCCTCCAGAACTGCCGCGACTCGGGGTGCGAGCGCTCCGCAGCGCCGGCCGAGCTCGCGGAATCCGTCTGCACTGACCTCCATCTGCGCCAGTGGATCGTCGGAATGGGCATCGAAGCCTGCCGATACGAGCAGGAGATCCGGCTCGAACGCACGGAACCGACGGCTCGACGAGCTCGCCGAACGCTTGCATGTAATCGGAATCGCCCGATCCCGCAGCCAGCGGAACATTGAGGGTGTGCTCGTAGCTCGACCCAGGGCCGCCTGTCCCCGGCCAGAGCGGCCACTGGTGCAGCGAGATCATGAGCACTGACGAGTCCTCGCGGAAAATTGCCTCGGTGCCGTTCCCGTGGTGAACGTCGAAATCGATGATCGCGACCCGTGTACGCCCGAGCGCCTCTTGTGCATGGCGTGCCGCGATCGCGACGTTGTTGAAGATGCAGAAGCCCATGGAGGACGCAACAAGCGCGTGGTGGCCGGGTGGACGAACGAGCGCGAATCCGCCGGTCTCGGCCGCCTGAATCGCGCATCCCGCGGCGAGGCGCGCCGCCTCTGGCGTGGTTGCATCGGCGGCGGTGTCCGCGTCGAGCCACACCTCCTCGTGAATCGCATCCACGGCGTCGATGTACGTGCCTTTGTGAACACGCTCGATGTGCGCGCGCTCGGCAGGCTGTCCGGTGACGAACACGGGGAAGCGGTCATGAAGCCTCGCGAGCCTCTGCGGGATCTCCAAATACTCAGGATCGCTGGGCGAGTGCAGACGAGCGAACGCGGGATGGCTGATCACGTCCACGTGCTCGCCTCCTCGAACCTGCCGGCGACGCCCGGGAGCCCGAGCCGGCGGGCGTGCTCGGCGGCGGCTGGCCAGTCGGGCGTGACGTCCGGGAGGGCAGGAAGCGGTGCAGCTCGATCCATTGTCGCAATGCGCCGGTAGAGGCGAAGCAGCTCTGCCTCCGCTGCGAATCGGCCATCCGCAAGCATTGCCTCGAGCGACTCGAACTGGCTGAGGAGATCGGCGGCTCGCTTCTCCCCTACTCCGCGCGCGCCTGGGATCCGATCCGAGGGATCGCCCCGTAGGGCGATGAAGTCCGGGACCTGCTCGGGATCCACCCCGTAGCGCTCACGGACCTCGGCTGGGCCGATACGCGCCGGCGCAGCTCCGCGCACGGGTTGGAGGATGGTCGTCTTCGTGCTCGCCAGCTGAAAAGCATCACGGTCCGACGTTGCCACGAGGACTTCACCGCCAGCCTTCTCCTCGCTTTCGACAGCGGCCGCGAGGAAGTCATCGGCCTCGTAGCCCTTCTCCTTCGCACAGGCGAACCCGGCCGACGCGACGAGGGCCGGAAGGAGGTCGAGCTGCTCGAGCAGCTCCGCGTCGAAGACGCGGCCCGCTTGATAGCTCTCGAGTGCGGTGTGCCGGTAGGTCGGCGAATCGAGCGTGTCCCACGCGACGAGAATCGTTCGCGGGCGCTCGTCTTGCCAGAGACGCAACAGCATGTTCGTGAACCCGATGAGCGCGTTGCCCGGCCCGCCGTCAGTCCGGCGCATCGTCTTCGGCAGCGCGTGGTACGCGCGATGGGCGAACGAGTCGCCGTCCAGCACGAGCAAAGGCCTCACGAAAGCGAGTGCTCCAGCTCGGCGATCGCTTCCTGCAAGCGATCGGTCGCGACCTGCGCCGCGTCTGCCGGAGAGAGGCTGGAGAGATCGTCGAGCTCGATTGGACGGCCGTACGCCACTCGGAGCGGCCCAAGCCGAGCAAGCCGATCCGTTCCGGTGATACCGGCCGGAACGAGCGGTACGCCGGCCTCGAGCGCGATGCGCGCCGCGCCCGTATGCCACCGCGCCTCGTATTTCTTACGCAGACCCTTCCTCCGGCGCGTGCCTTCCGGGAACATCACGACCACGTGCCCCTCCTTCGCGAGCGCGACAGCGGTGTCCATGGCCTCCTCGTCCCGCTCGCCCCGACGCACGCGAAAGCCGCCTCCCGCCGTGATGACCGCACCAAGGGGGAACCAGAAAAGCTCCGACTTGGCCATGAAGCGAAAGAAGCGACGCGGGAAGAAAGCGAGCGCAAGTGGCCACGGGTCGAAGTTCGACAAATGGTTCGCGGCGACTACGAAGCCGCCGTCTCGTGGAACGTTTGCGATCCCGTTGGCTTTGTGACGAAACAGCGTCTTGAGAACCGGCCAGCTGAGCGCTGCGACGAGGTAGTAGAACCAGCTCGGGCGATGTGGTCGGGCCACGCAGCGCAGTATCGCGAGATTGCGACGCTCGACCGCAGCGTGAGCGCTCGGCTCGGGCCGTCGTAGCCGTTCAGCCTGAACCGAGCGCTAAGGTGTTCCGCCAATGCCGAAGAGCCTCGTCATCGTCGAATCGCCCGCCAAGGCGCGGACCATCGCCGGCTACCTCGGCGGCGACTTCGCCGTGGAGTCCAGCGTGGGGCACATCCGGGATCTGCCCGACCGCGCTTCCGACGTCCCCGAAGCACAGCGGAAGCGGTTCGGCGCCCTCGGGGTCGACGTTTCCAAGGGTTTCGAGCCGTACTACGTGATCGATCCGGGGAAGAAGAAGATCGTCACCGAGCTCAAGAAGCATCTCGCCGGCGCCGACGAGCTCCTGCTCGCGACAGACGAGGATCGAGAAGGCGAGGCGATCGCCTGGCATCTCGTCGAGGTCCTGAAGCCGAAGGTTCCGGTCCGCCGCATGGTCTTTCATGAGATCACGAACGAAGCGATCGCCAGGGCGCTCCACGAGACGCGGAGCATCGACAAGCGCCTCGTGGACGCTCAGGAGACGCGGCGGATCCTGGACCGCCTCTACGGCTACGAGGTGTCACCCGTCCTGTGGAAGAAGGTGACTCGCGGGCTCTCCGCCGGGCGTGTCCAATCGGTGGCAACCCGTCTCGTCGTCGAGCGCGAACGCGAGCGGATGGCATTCACGTCCGCCGAGTACTGGGATCTCGTTGCCACGTTCGATCCTGGTGCCTTCGAAGCTCGTCTCCTCGCAGTCAATGGCGCGCGGATCGCCCAGGGGCGCGACTTCGCCGCATCGGGGGCGCTCCGCGAGGACTCCCTCGTTCGGCTCGACGAGGAGGAGGCGAAATCGCTCGCCGCACGGCTCGAGGATGCGGAGTTCCGAGTCCGCTCGGTCGACGAGCGGCCGTACCGACGCAAGCCGGCTGCTCCCTTCAGGACGGCGACTCTGCAGCAGGAAGCCAGCCGAAAGCTGCGCTTCTCGGCCCAGACGACGATGCGCGTGGCGCAGCGGCTCTACGAAGCCGGATACATCACCTACATGCGCACGGACTCGACCACACTTTCCGAATCCGCTCTCGAAGCTGCGCGAACGCAAGTACGCGAGCTGTTCGGAGACGATTTCGTGCCCGAGAAGCCCCGCCGCTATGGGCGAGCAGTGGCGAACGCACAGGAGGCGCACGAGGCAATCCGGCCGGCCGGTGACTCGTTCCGCACGCCAAAGGACCTCCAGCGAGAGCTAGGCCGCGACGAGCATGCGCTGTACGACCTCGTCTGGAAGCGGACCCTCGCCTCGCAGATGGAGGACGCGCGAGGTCAGACCGTGTCTCTGCGAATCGCGGGAACCAGCTCGACGGGCGAAGACGCCGAATTCGGGGCATCAGGGACGGTGATCACGTTCCGAGGCTTCCTTGCCGCCTACGAGCCCGGTCGCGACGAGCCCTCCGCGGACGACGAGGAGCGAGTCCTCCCGCAGCTGACAGTCGGAGAGGACGTGTCGGCCACCGCGCTCGAGCCCGAGGGGCACACGACGATGCCCCCGGCGCGCTACACGGAGCCAACGCTCGTAAAGGCACTCGAGGAACGGGGGATCGGACGCCCCTCGACGTATGCCGCGATCCTCTCGACGATCGTCGACCGGGGTTACGTCTTCAAGAAGGCGACGGCACTCGTCCCGACGTTCGTCGCCTTCGCCGTCGTCAACCTGCTCGAGCGTCATTTCGCGCAGCTCGTCGACTTCGACTTCACCGCACGGATGGAAGACGACCTCGACCGGATCGCCGCCGGAGGAGAGGAGCGAGTCGACTGGCTGACGAAGTTCTACTTCGGCAACGGGGACGACCCCGGTCTCCATCAGCTCGTCACCGATCACCTGGACGAGATCGATGCTCGCGCCGTCAACTCCATCGCGATTCCAGGAAGCGACGCCGTCGTGCGCGTGGGCCGTTATGGCCCGTACCTCGAGCATGGGGAGCAACGCGCAAGCCTCCCCGCGGACGTAGCGCCTGACGAGCTGACTCCCACCAAGGTCGAGGAGCTCCTGTCCCAGCCCGACAGTCGCTCGCTCGGCACGGACCCGAAGAGCGGCAACGAGCTCGTCGTTCGCACCGGTCGATACGGCCCTTACGTCACGGAGGTCTTGCCGGAGGGCGCGGACACGAAACCGCGAACCGCGTCGTTGTTCGCATCGATGTCACCCGAGACGGTCTCGCTGGACGACGCGCTCAAACTCCTTTCTCTCCCCCGCGTTGTCGGTGAGATCGACGGCGACGAAGTGACCGCGCAGAACGGCCGCTACGGGCCCTACGTGAAGAAAGGGGCGGAGTCTCGGTCGCTCGAGACCGAAGCGACAGCTGTTCACGGTGACACTCGAAGAAGCGCTTGCTCTCCTCGCGCAACCGCCACGGCGGAGGGGGAGAAAGGGAGCTGCGAGCGGGCCGCTCAAGGAGCTCGGCGCCGATCCGACCAGCGGCCGCCCGATCGTCGTCCGCGACGGGCGGTTCGGGCCCTATGTCACGGACGGTGAGACGAACGCGAGCCTGCGGCGCGGGGACTCACCGGACGGCGTCACTCTCGAGCGGGCGACCGAGCTCCTCGCAGAAAGACGCGCTAAGAGCGCGTAAAGGCTTTGCGAAGGGGGTTTTCGCCGTCCGCCGGAACGGTCATGATCTAACTTGCCTGAGGCGACGGACGTCTCAGGTTACGTGGGCCTACGGGCTCCGAGCGTTTACGCCGTGAACCGCTTGGGCATTAGAAGCGGAATACAAGAGCAGGGCGGGAGCGTTTCGAGCTTGTGACGCACAGTCGTCGACATATCACGCTGGAATAAGACCGAAAGCCGCCGTAAACTCCGTAAGTTTGTTACTTCCCCTCAGGAAGCTCGAAAGGACTGAAACACGAACTTGACGCAGAACCAGCTGATCGATCTGTTCGAGTCGGAGCATGTAAAGGCTCTGATCGAACGCGCCGAGGAGCACGGGGGCCAACTCGAGGCGCCCGAGCTCGAGGCGTTCGTGCTCGAGCACGACATCGGCGAGGAAGACGCCGAGCTGCTCCAGCGCGAGCTCGAGGCGCACAACATCGAGATCACGCAGCCCGACGTCGACGCCGAGAAGGAGGAGGCCGCGGCCCAGAAGTACGAGGCCGGAGCCGTATCTGGCGCAGCCGACAGCCTCCAGCTCTTCCTGGCGGACGTTGGTCGCCACAAGCTCCTTACCGCTGCGGAAGAGGTTTCGCTCGCCAAGCGGATCGAGCGTGGCGACCCCGTTGCGAAGCGCGTGATGATCGAGTCGAACCTTCGACTCGTCGTCTCCATCGCAAAGGGCTACCGCGGGCTCGGCGTGCCGTTCCTCGATCTGATCCAGGAAGGAACGCTCGGCCTCAACCGCGCAGTCGAGAAGTTCGACTGGCGACGCGGGTTCAAGTTCTCGACATACGCGACCTGGTGGATTCGCCAGTCCGTCCAGCGCGCCGTCGCGAATCACGCGCGGACGATCCGCGTGCCCGTGCACGTCGTCGAGCGACAGCAGAAGCTGTCCCGCGCCGCACGTCGGCTCGAGGTCGAGCTTGGGCGCGAGGCGACCAAGCAGGAGCTCGCCGAGGCGACCGGACTGCCGATCCAGCACGTCGAGGAGGCGCTCGGTGCCGCCCACGCGTCGGTTTCGCTGAACCAGACGGTCGGCGCCGACGACGAGGGTGAGCTCGGAGACCTCTTCGCCGACCGCGAAGCGGCCGACCCGTTCGACGAGGCGGAGGAGTCGCTCCGCCGACAGAGCATCCGGCGTGCGCTCGACGCTCTCCCCGAGCGCGAGCGGCGGATCCTCGAGCTCCGCTTTGGTTTCGAGGGCGAGCCGTGGACGCTCGAGGCGATCGGCCACGAGCTCGACCTGACGCGCGAGCGCGTAAGGCAGCTCGAAGGGCAGGCGCTCAAGCGCCTCGAGGCCCTTCGTGATCTAGCAGGCCTCGCGGCCTGACGCGATCTCGCCGGACTTGGCCGCGTAGTCGCCAACAGACACCGTTATGTCAGAGCGGCCCCGACATTCGGGGCCGCTCGTCGTCTGACTTAATAGCGGCGGTAGTAAGCTCCTGCCGGTTCGCTCCCATATCGAGGGAAAGGAAGGGAAGGAATGCGCAAAATTCTCAGTGCCGCGGGTGCTCGTCATGCTCGCACTTCTAGTGGCCGCGGTGGCGTCGGGATCAGCCGAGAGACAGGCGCAGACCAGCACGCTTGTCTTCGCCGCGTCGAGCGAGCCGACGTTGCTCGACTCGCCCTTCATCTCCGACGGCGAGTCGCTTCGCGCTGACGTATCAGATCTACGAGGGCCTCTGATCGAGCAGTCCCGGGAACGGTGACGCTCGCCCCGGTCTGGCGACGGCTTGGAAGTCGTCCGAATAACGGCAAGACGTTCACGTTTACGTTTCGCAGCGGCGTTACGTTCCATGACGGGACCCCGTTCAATGCCGCGGCCGTCTGCTTCAACTTCAACCGCTGGTACAACTTCAAGGGCGCTCAGGCAAACCCGTCGGCGTCGTACTACTACAACGGCATCTTCAAGCGGCTTCAAGCCGGAAGGACCGGGGCAAGGCGCTGTATCAGAAGCTGCGCGGCGATCGGCCAGTCACGGCCGTCGTTCGACTCACGCGTGTCTATGGCCCCTTCCTCGAACGTGCTTGACGAACGGCGCCTCTGTCCATGCAGAGCCCGGCCGCAATGGCAAGAGTATGGGCCAACAAGGGTCGCGCTCACTTCTGACGGCGTCTACGCCCGACCGGGCAGTGGGGTTGCCGGCGGAAACGCCGTTGGCACCGGCCCCTTCAAGCTCGTGTCGTGGAAGATCGGCGACAAGATCGAGTCCTCGCGCGAAACGACTCCTATTGGGGCAGAAGGCGGGCATCAGCCGGCTGATCATCCGCGCGATCGCGGACAACACCGCACGTCTGCAGGCACTTCAGACCGGCGAGATCCAGGGGTACGACAACGTCGCGCCCTCGGACATCAGGACGATCACGGGGAACAGCAAGCTGAAGATCACCAACCGGCCGCCGTTCAACGTCGGCTACGTGGGGATCAACCAGGCGGAGGAGCCCTTCAATCAGCTCGCCGTCCGGAAGGCGCTCGCTTACGGTCTCGACCGCGCCGGAGTCGTGCGGTCGCTCTACTCGGGCCGCGGCACGGTGGCGAAGGAATTCCAGCCACCAAGCCTCCTTTCGGCTACTCGAACAACGTGACCACGTACGAGTACAGCCCGGCCAAGGCTCGCGCAACGCTCACAGCAGCTGGGCTCACGCTGCCGGTCGAGGTCGAGTTCTCTACCCGACCGACGTGTCGCGTCCGTACATGCCGGATCCGCAGCGGAACTTCCAGGCGTTCGCCGCTAGTCTCGAGAACTCGGGATTCAAGGTGATCGGCCAAGAGTGCGCCTTGGCGCCCGGATTACCTCGCCCGGGTCCAGGCCGGCGAGGCTGGAGCGCTCTTCATGCTCGGCTGGACGGGGACTTCGGCGATCCGACGACTTCATCGGTGGTTTCTTCGCGGCCAAGCAGTTCGGCCTGGAGACGCCCTCGGAACACAAGTTCTACGCGATGATCTGCCAACGCGGCCGCCGAGACCGAACCCGGCAAAGCGGAGCGCACAGTACCACAGGCGAATCCACAACTTCATCATGAAAAACCTCCTGGCCGTGCCGTACGTGCACACGAGGCCGGCGCTCGGGTTTGAGAGGAACGTCTCAGGGCTTCGTGGCGAGCCCGGTGTTGAACGACCCGTTCGCGAGTGTTCGGATCAGCGGCTAAGCAGGAACAGCCGGCGGAAGCCGACGGGCGGAAACCTGAGTTGCTTCGGTTTACCGTCCGTCGGCTCCTCCTGCTCCTCCCGATCCTGCATCGGGCTCTCGATCCTCGTGTTCTTCTGGATCCGAGCCCTCCCCGGATCGCCTGCCGAGGCGATGCTCGGCGAGCGCGCGACACGAGCAGGCGGTCGCGGAAGCCCGGGACCAATACGGACTCGACGACCCGATCTACATCCAGTACGTGCGGTACCTGCAGACGCTCGCCTAAGGCGACTTGGGCGAGCATCGTCTCGCACAGGCTCGTCACCGACGAGATCAGGGAGAGATTCCCGGCAACCATCGAGCTCGCCCTCATGGCCATGCTGTTCGCGATCGCCGTCGGCGTTCCGCTCGGTTTCTTCGCGGCAAAGCGCCACGGCGGGATCTTCGACCACTTCGAGCCTCTTCGCGTCGCTGATCGGCGTCTCGATTCCGATCTTCTTCCTCGCGATCCTGCTCAAGTGCGGGTTCGCGGTGAATCTCGGCTGGCTGCCCAGTGTCGGCCGGCAAGACGTTCTCATCGACAGCCGAACACCCGACCAACTTCTACGTGCTCGACGGCATCATTACCGGCAACTGGAACGCCGCCTGGGACGCGATCAAGCACCTGATCCTTCCGGCGATCGCACTTGGGTCGATTCCCCTCGCGATCATCGCGCGAATCACGCGCGCCTCGGTGCTGGACGTGCAGAACGAGGACTATGTGAGGACGGCACGAGCGAAGGGTCTGCCCCCGACGCACTGTCGACCGGCACCATGTCTTTCGCAACGCCATGCTGCCCGTTGACACCGTCATCGGCCTCCAGGTCGGCCTATTGCTTTCGGGAGCGATTCTTACCGAAACGGTATTCGCGTTCCCGGGAATGGGCACTTGGCTGCAGGAGGCGATCAAGCACCGCGACTACCCGGTTCTCCAGGGCGGGATTCTGTTCATCGCGATCGTCGTCGTCCTCGTCAACCTCTTCGTTGACATCTCCTACGGCCTCCTCGATCCTCGGTTCGGCTGGCCGGGTAGATAACAATGTCAGTCGCCGAGATCACCGAGCTCGCGCTCGAGCAGACTCCGCCGACCGGACTCTCGCGCGACGCGTTTCGCAGGATAAACGCAACCCTGGCGCCGTCTTCGGCCTCTTCGTGATCGGCTTCTTCATCTTCGTCGCCATATTTCGCGCCGCTGCTCGCCCCGTACGACCCGCAGGAGCAGGATCTCGCCGTGATCTAGCGAGGGATGTTGCCCGGGACCGTCTCGGGAGCATCTGCTCGGCGTCGACGACCTGGGCGCGACGAGCTCTCACGGCTCATCTATGGGGCACGCTATTCACTCCTTATCGGGATTGTCGCGGTCACCGTCGGACTCACTCTCGGCATGATCCTCGGCTCGATGGCCGGCTACTTCCGACGGCTGGACAACCCCGATCATGAGGCTCATGGACATCATGCTCGCGATTCCGGGTTTCCTGATGGCCATCGGGATCGTCGCGCTCTTCGGCGGCGGCGGGCTGCTCCAGGTCATGCTCGCGATCGGGATCGTGAACGTCCCGATCTTCGCGCGGCTGATGCGAGGATCGATCCTCGGACAACGCGAGACCGACTACGTGCTCGCGGCACGCGCGATCGGCGTCCCGAGCCGGAGCATCCTGGGCTCGCACATCATGCCGAACGCGATCTCACCCGTGATCGTCGCGGGAACTCTTGCGCTTGCGACGTCGATCATCGACGCAGCTGGTCTCGGGTTCCTCGGCCTCGGCCCGCAGGATCCCGCGACTCCCGAGTGGGGCACCATGCTCACCGACACGGTGAAGTACCTCGACCGCAGCCGTTGCTCGCGATTCTTCCGGGCCTTGCGATCGTCATCATCGTCATGGGCTTCAACCTCGTGGGCGACGGACTGCGCGAGGCTCTCGACCCGAAGTTGCGCGGACGTGTCTGAGCCGCTCCTCTCGGTCGACGGATTGCGCGTCGAGTTCACGACCGAGCGCGGGACGATCTATGCGGTCAATGACATCTCGTTCTCGATCGGGAAGGGCGAGACGCTCGGAATCGTCGGCGAGTCGGGCTGCGGAAAGAGCGTCACTTCACTCGCTCTCCTGGGCCTCCTGGCCCGCGCTGGCCGCGTGGCGGCCGGCTCCGCGATGTTCGCCGGACGAGATCTTCTGAAGATGTCGGGCCGGGAGCTCCGCGGTGTGCGCGGCAAAGAGATCGCAATGATCTTCCAGGATCCGATGACGAGCCTGAACCCGGTCCACACAATCGGCGGGCAGATTCGCGAGGCGCTCACGACTCACTTCGACATGTCGACCCGCGAAGCCAACGCGCGAGTCGTCGAGCTTCTCGACCAGGTGGGGATACCGAGCGCGAGATCGCGTGTCGGGGACTATCCGCATCAGTTCTCAGGCGGAATGCGCCAGCGGGCAATGATCGCAATGGCGCTCGCGTGCGAGCCGAAGCTCCTCATCGCCGACGAGCCGACAACGGCGCTCGATGTGACGATTCAGGCGCAGATCCTCGACCTCCTGCGCACGCTGGTCACGGAACGGGGAACCGCGCTCATGCTTGATCACGCACGACCTGGGAGTTGTCGCCGGCATGTGCGAACGCGTGAACGTCATGTACGCGGGAACGTTCGTCGAGACCGGTACCGCAGATCAGGTGTTCGCGCAGCCACGCCACCCCTACGCGCTCGGCCTCCTCCAGAGCGTCCCACGCCTCGATGTCGGAAGGCAGCTCGCGCTGCACCCGATTCCCGGCCAACCCCGGAACATGCTGAACCGGCCGACTGCCTGTCCGTTCGCTCCCCGCTGCCGATTCCGCCTGGAGGTCTGCACACAGGAGCTCCCGGAACTGACCTCACATGGGCACGACCACAAGGCTGCGTGCTTCAACCCCGTGGCGGCGGACGAATGGCAACGAATCCGGGCGGGCGGGCACGCAGCGTGACGAACGGAAGCGACGGGCGGACGCTCGTCGAGATCGACGACCTCCGCGTGTGGTTTCCAATTCGCAGCGGGATCTTGCTCGACCGACACGTTGGAGACGTAAAAGCGGTGGACGGCGTGACGCTGACGATCGAGCGTGGCGAGACGCTGGGACTCGTCGGTGAATCTGGCTGTGGGAAATCGACGCTGGGCAGAGCCCTCATTCGCCTCTACGAGCCCACGTCCGGACGGATCGTTTTCGACGGGAAGGACATCACGTCCGCGTCGGACCGAGAGATGCGAGACGTCCGTCGGCGCATGCAGATGGTTTTCCAGGATCCGTACGCGTCCCTCAATCCCCGGCACTCCGTCGGCCGCATGGTGGGTGAGCCGCTGCGGGTTCACGGAATCGCGTCCGGGAAGGAGATCACGGCTCGCGTACAACAACTGCTCGAAGTCGTGGGACTCCCGGCCGACGCGGTCGACCGCTACCCACATGAGTTCTCGGGTGGCCAGCGCCAGCGCATCGGTCTGGCTCGCGCGCTCGCGCTCAATCCCGAACTTGTCGTCTGCGACGAGCCGGTCTCCGCTCTCGACGTGTCGATTCAGGCGCAGATCGTGAACCTGCTCGAGAAGCTCCAGTCGGAGCTCGGGCTGACCTATCTCTTCATTGCGCACGACCTGGCTGTCGTTCGCCACATCTCGAACCGCATAGCCGTGATGTACCTCGGCAAGGTCGTCGAGGTCGCGCCCGCGGACGACCTGTACGACAACCCACTGCACCCGTACACGATCACCCTGCTCTCGGCGATTCCGATCCCGGATCCAGCGGTCGAGAAGCATCGTCGGGCTATCCGTGTCCAGGGCGACCTGCCGAGCCCGGCCAACCCGCCGGCGGCGTGTCGGTTCCATACGCGGTGCCCGTTTGTTCAGCCGACGCGGTGCGCCGAGGACGAACCCGTGCTACGGAAGCTCGAAGGCCATCTCGTAGCGTGTCACTACGCAGAGGACATCAAGGCAGGCCGGATCGCGCCCGCTGAGCGAGTCGTCTGACACCTGTGCGGACTCCCCCTTTCGAGCGAAACCCACCCGCGTGATCTAAAGCGGGGCAGCGCGAGCGCCGATACCGGAAACGTGGACGCCGCTGAGCGTAAGGAAATCCTGAACCGGTATCGGGACCACAGCCGCAGATTCGAGGCGGCCGCGGCACGCCGAAGCTCGCGTCGGCACGGGGCGGTAATTCCGTTCACCCCTCCGACGACGCGCGAGGTCGGCCAGGACCCTACGGCACGAGAGATCGAGGTGCTTCAACTCGTCGCGGATGGACTAGTCAACCGCGAGATCGGCGAACGCCTCTTCCTGTCCGAAGAGACGGTGAAATCGCACGTCCGACACCTGCTTGCGAAGCTTCAATCGCGAAGCAGAGCCCACGCCGTAGCGGTTGGCTTCCGGCGTGGGCTCATTGCGTAGCTACACAGACCCGTCAGCATCCCATTCCTCCATCCGGGCCGTTCCCTCGGGGTTACCCCCGAAAGAGGGATGCCCACCACCGGCGGAGAACCGAGGATGCGACGGAACTACCAGATCTTCTTACCTCTGGGCATAGGCAATGACTCCTCGATTGGGAACTGACGGCACCCGCATGGTATACCCCGTTCGAGGGATAGTTCAAGGGTTGCCGAAAACTGAGCCAGCAGCCGCAGCGACAGACCCTCGTGTATGTGGCCTCCTCGTAGCGGCAGCCGCTGTCATGACAGCGGCTGCACTGTTCGCCTCCGGTTACACGCTCGAAGCGCCCGTTGACCGTTCTCGCGCTTGCGGCGGCGGCAGCTGTTGCCGAACGAATCAGCGTTCGCTTCGCCGTCACGCAACGTGGGCTAACTAAAACCCATGAACAGTCGATCTCCCTCCTACCCGACCCTCTTTGCGGCTGTGCTCTTCGGCCCGCTTGCGGCCGCCGCCGTGGGTGCGGCTTCGATGCTCGGAGATCCGGAGCTCATCGTCGCGTCGCGACCGCGATCGCGCACCCGCGCCTGAAGTGGGCGACGTACACGAGCACGCGACTCATTGGTGGTGCCGCCATGGGCCTCGCCGCGCAGGCGACCCTGGCGGCTGTTCCATCGGAGTTTGGAGGGCTCGTCGCCGCAACGATCGTCGGCGCTGTGATTGGAGAGAGCTTCTCGATGTTCTCTTCGCTGCTCTTACGGCGACGTGTCCGTGGAAGGCCGATTCAAGACTCAATTCGGACGTCCGTGCCCATCGTCCTGTTGTCGGCTCCGGTCTACGCCCCAGTCGTTGCGCTGCTCGCCTTCATGTACGTCCGAGTCTCGCCATGGACGCTTGCGCTCTTCCTAGTCCCGCGATGGCCGCCCAGCGCCTCTACGGCCTCTACCAGGAACAGAGGCGCCTCGCGGACGACCTTTCAACCGTTAACGAAACACTCGAGCGCGCGAACCTCCAGTTCGCGGCAGCGTTGATTGCCACACTCGACGCGCGAGACCGCTACACCGCCGGTCACTCCGCCGCCGTCGCGATCTACTCGCGCGACATAGCCGAACGCATGGGTTTGGCCACGGAGATCCAGGAACACGCGTACCTCTGTGGGCTCGTCCACGACATCGGGAAGATCGGGCTCCCGCCCGGCCTACTCGAAAAACCGGGCGCTCTCACATTGGAGGAGCGGCGGCAGATGCAGGAGCACTCGGCGATCGGGGAACGAATCCTCGCCCATGTCGACGAGTACTCGGAGATCGCCACGGTTGTCCGACACCACCACGAGCGGATCGACGGCCAGGGATATCCTGACGGACGAGTCGACGAAGACATCCCGCTCGTCTCGCGCATCATCGCGGTCGCCGACGCCTACAACGCGATGACCTCGGATCGCCCGTACCGCGATGCGATGCCGAGCCGTGTCGCTCGACTCCGGCTCGCACAGGCAGTGGACAGCCAGTTCGACACGGCAGTGGTAGCTGCGTTCGAGGCTATCCTCGCCAGTGCCGCCGAGGACTACCGGCTTGCACATCGCCGCGACTTCCGCGAGTTCGCCCAGAGCGCTCACGACGACTCGTCGTCGGAAGAGACGACGTCAGTCGCCAACGTCGCCTGATCGGCGCGTTCAAGCATCGCCTGAACGGCGAGGGCAGTGCGTGAGCGCGTCCCGAGCTTGTCGTAGATGTGCTGCGCGTGCACCTTGACTGTCGACTCCTCGATGTAGAGCAACTTCGCAATCTCGCGATTCGACAGCCGCTCGATGAGCAACTCGTAGACCTCGCGTTCGCGTCGTGACAGATTGTCGCGCGGATCGCCGCCGGTGAAGATCGACTGGCCGACCGCTCGCGCGAGGTCCTCATCTCCGACGGAGCGGATCAGGCCGACAAGTCGATCTCGTTGTAACGAAGCTCGCAAGAGAATGGTCAGCAACTCAGGCGTCGATCGGTACGCAGTAACCAGAAGATCGAGGGCGCCAGTCCGAAATGCATTGTGCTCCAGATCCACGACTCGCTCGATCGCATCAGCGT
The DNA here is from genome assembly GCA_963827525.1 of uncultured Thermoleophilia bacterium. Classification (GTDB taxonomy): domain Bacteria; phylum Actinomycetota; class Thermoleophilia; order Gaiellales; family Gaiellaceae; genus GMQP-bins7. Next base: position 161,648 of record CAWHBH010000005.1, on the reverse strand, counting down.
CGTGCACCTTGAGAGCGCAGATCGCATCAACGGCGACGACCAGGACTGCGGGCTCGACAGCGTGAGACAGCCCGCGTACGTCGTCGACGAGCGCGCGAGCCTCGCGCACTCGGCCCACCGACGCGAGGACGAGCGCTCGTGAGCACAGCACCTCGGCCCTCGCAGCCGGAAGGGGTGAGCGGACGCTAGGGATCTCAATCGCAAGCGCTTCCTGGTGACGCGCCTGCTGCGCCAAGATACGCAGGCGTTGAGAGACGCAGAATTGGTGAGCGTGCGCATCCCGGCTCGTCGCGCGCTATCCGGATCGCCTCGCTGACATACGCATCAGCCTGATCCCAGTGACGTAAACCCGCCGACGCGAGCGCCGCCGCGCACAGAGCGTATGGCCGCGCGAAGTCGAGTCGGTAGCGCTCTATCGTCGCCAGGAAGGCGGCGGCTGCCTCTAACGCCTCCTCGTATCGAGCGACCAGGCCGAGTACGGCCGAGTATGTGCTCTGGAAGGACGAAACGAGGAGCGGGTCGCTGACGCCATCTAACAACCCGGAAGCGGCATCTGCGTCGGTGAGATCGAGGGCTCCGTGCTTGGCTTGATAGCTCAGCCCGCATGTTGCGGACCTAACAACCTCGCGAACGTCGCCTAGATGCACCCCCGCGTTGAGTGCGCGTAGTGACTCACCAGCGTCAGGCAGTTCGAGTTCAACGGCGCACATGAGCTGACCCCACCTGGCGTCGCGCCGCTCGGCATCGGTCGATGCCGCTGCCTCCGCGCGGCGATAGAGCTCGAGTGCATCCTCCTCGCGCGACGCGAGGTGCGCTGCCCGCCCGGCTACGGACAACGCGCGAAACGCGAGCTCGGAGTCCTTGCCCGCGGCAGCCTCGGCATGAGCCATTGCCTCCACGTGACGGCCGTAACGAAGCGCCACCTCCGCCCGCGCGACGGAGAGCACACCCGACTCGAGACCCGCTTCGGACGCGAACTCGAACCACTTCTGCAGCGTCGGAAGGCGAGCCGTGTCCAACAACTCGTCGAGCGCTGCGCGTATGAGCGGCTCGATCTCTCCCGCCGGTCCCGAACGAGCGATCACATCGAATGCCGCATCCCAGTCCCGGCGGTTTCGGTAGATCTCGAGACAAGAGGCCGCCGCCCCCGTTCGGGGAAGCAGCCCAAGCTGCGCGCTTCGTTCTTCGAGGAACGCGCGCGCCAAGGGGTGAAGCTCGAGCTGGGGCCCGCGTTCGACGAGAATCCCAACGTCCACCGCCGCGGCACAGACGGAATCGGCGCTCTCTCCCCCGAGAAGCCCTCCCGCAAGCTCGCGATCCAGCACGGGAGCCACGGAGAGGGTTGTCAAGCCCTGCTGCACATCGGCACCGAGTGCGCTGAACACCTCTTCAGCGAAGAATCTGTAAAGCGACTCGGGAACCTGCTCGACGTCGCTCTCGATCTCCGCAAGCGAGACGCTTGCCAGTCCGATCACTGCAGGCCAGCCGTTCGCGAGGGAGACCAGCCCAGATGCTGAGGGAGCGCTTCGCCCAACCAGCACGTCAGCTGCTTCGTGACTATCCATGGCGAGGGCGGTCTGGTTGAGCTCGAGAACATCCCCGTACAGGATTGTCTTCGCGGACACCCACTCAGGACGTTGGCGACTCGCAATCAGAAACTGGACTTTCGATGCTGAGACGAATGCCGAGACGAAGCGCTCGGCTTTGGGCTCCATCGCGATCTCGTGGTAGTCGTCGATGACGAGCCAGCCGTCCGAAGGCCAGCCGTCCAGATCCTCTCCGAGGATCTCTGCCAGCGTTTCGACGTTCTCGGCAGGGGCAGGAAGGGCGCGAAGATGCTCGCGAAGCCGGGCATCACATCCTTCAACGAGCGCCTCGCACGTCCGAGCGAGACCTAGGGCGAGCGCCGCGACGTCAGTCGATGACGACCGCGCCGTAAACCAGGCTCCGCGACGTCCGTCGCGGGCGACCCACTGCTCGCCGAGTGTCGATTTCCCGTAACCCGCAGGAGCGACGAGGGTTCGCACACGCGCCTTCGACTCGTCGAGCAGCCCGAAGAGTCGTGGCCGCTCGATAATCCTGCGGCGCTTGAGGGCTCGGACTTCGGGGATTGTCGCCGTCGTCGCCATCTCCTGACCCAGTTCGCCCCAATCGGGGGATCGACCCTACCACCCTGGAGCTGGGAGGGGGCACCCGCGACTGTGTTGACAGTCGCGGGTGCCCGTGGGTCAGCGGGGGAGCCGGGCCGCAAGTGACCAGCGGCGCCCCGCAGACAGCGGATCCTCGCCTGTGAGAAGCCGGAACGCGATCGGAATCTGGCGACGACGTCGTACGCCGAGCTTCTGTCGAAGCACGTCGCAATGCGCCTTCGCCGTTCTGGGGGAGATCCCTAGCCGCGCTCCGACCTCCTCGTTCGAGCACCCCGCTGCTATCAGTTCGACGACCTCACGCTGACGCGGCGTGATGGGCGCCGTCTTCCTGTCGGTGGCCAGTTCGATCATGGCCACGAACCTACTCACTCGTTCGAGGGACGGCCATTCGTCCGAAGGTGTATCGAACGGTGTATTCCGATCTCGTGCACCTACACCGGCTCGCGGCACCGAGTCAGAGGCCCTTGCAGTTCTCGGGTTCCGATGGCCCGAGCTATGGGGCAGACTGACCCATGGCCGCAATGAACCCCGGCTCGAACACGCGCCCGTCCCGACGCTCAGTCGTCCTTGCGTTCGCCTTTGCGGCGGCAGCTGCGGTCGCTCTCATCGTCGTGGCGCTGGTGTTTCGAAACGACGGAACGCCGGCTCCGCCGTCGCCAACGCCGGGCATCGACCTCGCCGGTATTCCGCAGGCCGACCGCGTGCTAGGCGATCCGGCTGCAAACGTCACGTTGATCGAGTACGCCGACCCGCAGTGCCCAGGGTGTCGCTTCTACACCGAGGAGATGTTTCCGACGGTCGTCGACGAGTACGTGAGACCGGGCAGGGTGAACACCGAGTTCCGCGCCTTCCCGTTCATCGGGCCCGACTCGGTCAAGGCGGTTCGCTTCATTTTCGCGGCCGGGTTGCAAGACAGGCTCTGGCAGCTCCAGGAGGCCCTCTATCGCAACCAGGGCGGTGAGAACAGCGGCTGGGTGACGGACGACCTTCTCCGCCAGGTCGCGGGCGGGATCGCCGGGCTCGACGTCGACCAGCTCTTCGCGGATGCGGACAGCGACCGGATCACCCAGGAAGCGGAGGCAGCCGCCGGCGAGGCCGAGGCAGCCGGCATTCCCGGCACGCCGACGTTCCTCGTCAAGATCGGCGACGCGGAGCCGTACACACTGCAGATCCGGCTCAACATCGAAGAGATGCGCGCCGCGCTCGACGACGCACTCCAGAGTTGAACGATCGGACTCTGCGTCTCGCGGCAGCGGCTTTCGCCGTCGCCGGGATCGCCGTCGCCGGCTACCTGACGTGGGCTCACTACGCCGGCTCCGCGGTCGCGTGCATCGCGGGAGGCGGTTGCGAAACGGTGCAGGATTCGCAATACGCGGTGATCGCGGGGCTCCCGGTGGCGGTTCTGGGACTCGTCGCGTACAGCGCGATCCTTGCGCTGATCGCGTGGGACGCGCAAATTGCGCGACTTTCCGCGGCATCGATCGCGTTCGTCGGGCTCCTCTTCAGCGTCTACCTGTTGGCGCTACAACTGTTCGTGATCGACGCGATTTGCATGTGGTGCCTCGCGAACGACGTCCTGGTCGCGCCGGGGCTCGCAGTGCTGACGGGTCTGCGGCTGCGATCGTAGGCGCGACATGCCTCGCCCTGGGCGGCTCGCCTCGGCCGGTCCCTAGGTCATGGGGACCTGGCGCAGAACCTTGGGCGCAACGCGATCCAGAATCTCGGCGAGACTCTCGCCCGTGCAGGTGATGCCATGGTTTCGGAGACCGATGACAGCGTGTGCCGGATCAGGCTCGAGTGCCACGAGGGCGGCGACGGCGACGGCGAGCTCCTGCGTTCCGCAGGGATAGTTCACGTCGGTCGCGGCGATTCCCTCCATCCACGCGTGGACGTGCAGAATCGCCCCGACTTCCGAGTGCGCCTGGTAGATCATCCAATGCTCGATCGCGTCGACCGAGACGCGACGGGGCTCGATCCCGGGCGGGACGCTCAGGACGATGACGCCTCGTTCGTCGTCGAAGTCTTTCACTAGCAAGAAGTCTCTCCCGATGGTCTCGAGCTGGGACTTGTCGACGCCGCTTGCGCTCATCCAGAACCGCGTCTCGTCCTTCCGCGCAGAGAGGTTCCCGTACGAGAGGCCACCGACGCTGTAGAGCCGCATCACGTGTCGGAGATCGCGCCCCGAGAGAAACTCCTCGACCGGGAACGGCGACGGCAGGAGATCGAGCTCGTCCAGGCGCCGGCCGGCCTCCCCGATGTCGGCGGTGATCTCGTCACCGTCCCAGAGCTCGGGCTCGAGATCCGGGACCCACTCGTTGTCGATCACGAGCCGGGACGTCGCGAGCGGTTCGAGTCGCTCATAGATCTTCGCGGAGTCGTCGGGCACGTGATACGTGCCGCGCTCCATTGTGGTGAACCACACTCCTTTGCCAGGGACGCGCAGGAGGACGACGTTCGAAAGCGTGCGTACGAGCATCGGGTAGTTCTCCTTGAGCGCATCTTCCGGGGCCTCCGGGAGCTCGTAGAACGCGGCAGAATAGGTCCCCCGCGACGCGCGCCTGAACGCCTTCGGATCGGCCGCGTCGAACATGTTGAGGACGAAGTCGGCCTCGGCGATGTCGTCAACGGGGACGAAGTCGTCCTTCTCGAACTGCTTGCCGATAGTGCGAACCCACTCCTCGTGGGCCGGCGAGGTCGCGGTTCCCCAGATCGCATACGTGCGCACGAGGCGAGTCTATCGCGCGCCTCCCGCGAGCTAGGTCGCGGTAAAGCCGATGCGCTGGCCTGCCTGATAGTGACCGGGCAGATTGCAGAGGAGCACGTACTTCCCGGCTTTCAGTGTCAGGTTCAGGCGCTTCGACGCTCCGGGCTTGATCGGGCCGACCTCGACCGACCCGGCCCGTCTCTACCGCTTTGCCACCACTTGACGGGAAGCTTCGCAGGCGCCGTGTTTGTCTTGAGGACGACGAGCTCATGCGGAATGCCGCCCGTGTTCCTGACGGAGAACGAGACGAATCCGCGCCTCGCCCTAAGCGGGCTTGGCAGGACCTTGAACTCCTTGAGCTGAACCTTGACGATGGTCTTTGAGGCGAGCAGCACTGATAGGGCTGGCGATGATGACAGCGGCAGCGACGGCTACCAAAGGCAGGACGAGACTTGGGCTTGGGCACGAATCCAAGCTAGCGGAAGAGGTCGCGTTCGCGCGGCATAAGGAGATCGCTGCCACTACCGGCTCCAGCTGCTTTCACGCCTCGGACGGTCGCCGCAGGGATGCCGTCCGTCTTGCCCATGACGAGCTGCGCCGCGCCCGCGATCTCGTCGGCCACCGCTATCTCGGTTGCGTGGAGCCTGTATCCCGTCGAGTCGCGCTCACCCTCGAGGTCCATGAGAGCGACTATTCCCGAAACGCCAAGAGCGACATCCGTAGTGCCTCGCCGCCACGCGCGCCCGAACGAATCCGACACGATCAGGCCGACGTCTATCCCTGTGAGCTCGCGAATCCCGGTACGGAGGCGCTCGGCGGAAGCATCGGGATCGAGCGGAAGTAGGACCAGCGTGTCGGGCCCTTTTGCGTTTGAGGCATCGACACCGGCCGACGCGCAGACGAATCCGTGCCGCGTCTCCGCGATGACGAGAGGCGGGCGCGTGCGCACGATCGCTCGGCTCTCGCGCAAGATCACCTCGATTCGGCGCGGATCGTCGTTGTCGCCCGCGAGCTCGTGTGCCTTCGGCGATGGCTCGACCTCCGACAGATTGACGATGCGGCCCTCCACTTTCGAGACGGCTTTCTGCGCCACGACGACGACGTCGTCCTGTTCGAGCCCACCAGCGGGAGCCGCAGCCTCGACGAGCAGCCTCGGGAGATCGTCGCCCTCTTCGAGCTCCGGGATGCCGAGGAGCGGGATGACGCGAATCTCCGCCGTCAAGAGATCCCGGTGACCCGGATGCCGGCGTGCGCTCGGTAGCGCTTGTTCAGGTTGACAATGACTGCCGTGAGCCCCTCGAGAGCACGAGCGCTCGCAAGCGGCCCCGCGTCGAGCGCGCGTCCTGAGATCACCTTGCTCGCAAGATCGAGCGCAAGCGCCTTGGCGTCGGCATCGTCTCCACAGACGAAGGCGTCCTCGTCCGGCGGCTCCTCTCCGCTCAGGCTCGCGGCCGCGAGCGAGTGAAGGCCGGCAAGTACCGGCGCGTCCAGCTCTTCCTGCAGCCTCTCGGCAAGCGAAGCTCCGTCCGGGGATGGCAGCACGCCTCGAGGCGTGAAGCGAAGTTCGGAAGCGACGGAGAGGACCGGCGTCTTGCCGATCGCGCTACGGAGCTCGCGGGCAGTTTCGAGCGCGGCGTCCGCTTTCACGGCGAGAACGACGAGATCAGCTGCCCGAACCGCGTCGTCGTTCGTGGCTCCGTCGACGCCAAGCTCGGCCGCGGCAGAGGCCGCCCGATCACGGTCGCGCGAGCCGATGACGACATCAAGGCCGGCCTCGTGCAACCGGATCGCCAGCGCCTTGCCGAACGGTCCTGTTCCACCGACTACCCCTACCCGCACGCCGCCTCCAACGCGTCCGTCCGCGAGACGTCGTGCCGATTCGCGGTCCCTCATCAGGGTTTGCGTGACGATCAGCTCAACGGCGGCTTCGGCCGGCGCATCGGTTTCGTCGATCACGAGGGCGTCTATGAGGCCCTCGTAACGGTCTGCTACATGGCGTGGACTGGTGCCGCCTGCCATGCGCGAGAGCATACGGCCGGCCGGTCCGGTTACCGCCGCTCCGCCGACGAGCGGGCTGACCGCGACGCAGCGCGTCTTGCGATGCTCGATCGCCTCCCGGATCGCCTGGAGGGCGAGGATCGGCCAGATCGAGAGATACGGGTTACTGGGGGCGAGCAAGATCGCGTCGGCAACGTCAAGCGCTTCGAGCACGCCGGGCGCCGCTTCCGCGTCGTCTGCACCCTCGTACTCCACGGCGTCGACCTCGTCGCGGTGGCCGCGGCCGACGAACCACTCCTGGAACGGGAAGGTGCCTGCAGGAGTCACGACGTGCGTTCTGAGCCTGCCGTCGGTCGCAGGAACGATCCGACTCTGGAGCCCGACTCGAGAGGAGAGCTGCGCCGTGATCTCCGAGAGTGCGACTCCTTCCCGCAGCGCCGACGTGCGCATGAGATGGAGGCCTAGGTCGAAGTCGCCTAGCCGAAACCAGCTTTCCCCTCCCCAGGCGTCGACCGAAGCGAGCGCGTTCCACGTCTCTCCCGCACGGCCCCAGCCGCGGTTCTCGTCGATCAGACCGGCGAGCATGTAGAGGAGGCTGTCGAGATCGGGCGAGACGGAGAGTCCGAGGATCTCCAGGTCGTCGCCGACGTTGCCGACGACCGTGAGCTCACCAGGCTCGAGCGCGTCGTCGAGGCCGCGTGCGAAGCGAGCGCCCCCGCCACCTCCCGAGAGGAGCACGACCTTCACGCCGGAACGGCGAGGAGTGCGCGCGTGCGAGGGCCGACAGAGTGACGCAAGGCGCTCGAGATCGGCGTCGGTGTCGACGTCGACCTCGAGCTCCGGGATCCTGGCCGTGACGAAGGGTGCGTGCGCGCGAAACCGCTGTGCGCTTCCGGTCCCGTAGACCGGAGCGAAGACGCTCGGATCGGGAAGGGAGAGCGCATTCGTCGTTCCATCGGCAGCTTCGACGAGAGCGAGTCCATGCGACGCGAGCTTGTAAAACGCCGCGGGCGTTGCACAGGGGAGGTCGGCGTTGATGACGAGCACGTGGCCCTCGGCCACCGCAAGCCCCGCCTGCACAGCCGGGCCGAGACCATCTCCAGGATCGTCGACGATCTTCGCCCCCGCAGGGACGACCGAGCGATCGTCGGTCACGACGAAAACCTGGCCAACTTCGACGGCAGCTGCGACCACGTCCCCGAGCATGGCGACGGCTGCGGCAGCACGTATCGGAGAAGACAGCCGTCGCTTCGCGTCGCCGCGGTACGGGATCACGATCGTCGGCACGCGCCGAAGCGTACTCAGGTTCCCTGGCGTCGCAGGGGCGGCGCTCGCAGGTGAGCCAAGGGCTCGCCGCGCAGGACACTCCAAGTGGTACGGACACGAGGCGAGCCCGCCGGATCGCGCAGCGAGCGTCGTCAGCCGGTCGCGGAGGCCCGCTTAGCCCCAGAAAGTGCTGACGCGGGGCCGGGAGCGGCCGGCGGCCTGCGGCGTCAGGCGGCGTTCGAGGACGTGCCGGGGCCCGAGGTCGCCCATTCGCGAACGTCGTACCAATGCGACGCGCGCAGGCCTTCGCACACCTGGGCATCGGTGTGCTCTGCGTTGAAGACGTGATGCTCGAGATCGCAGCAGATCTCCACTTCGCTGAGGGAAACATGCGAGATCTGCGAGAGCGCGTCGGCGGGAAGCTGAGCCTCTGCGACGGTGTAGTGCTTGAACTGGAGGTCCGGCGCGAGCTCCATGAGCTCCGGCCAGTCGGGGCAGGTGCGCGCACTCATCGGCTGTTCTCGAGCCGATGAGTGTGGAGGGGTGTGGGGAACCGGGAGGTTCCCCACTTTTTCAGGAAGAAGGGGGCACGCGGGGGAACATGGTTTCCCCCGTGAACGCGAGCCGAAGGCGAGCGTTGCTCATCGGGTGGCTGAGTTCTCCTCCAGCATCCACCTCCCTTCAAAGCGCACGACGCCGCGTTCGTCGCCCCCCGGATAGACCACGAACACCAGTGCGTCGTCGAGCCAGTGGTAGACGTGCTCACCGCTCTCATCCGTGAGGCCGAGTCGAAGGTGGAACCGGCCGTCCGCGAGTGGAAGCTCGCCGATCTCGAAGCGGACGCTTCGCCGGCCGTTTCCACCCGCCCAGCCCAAACCGCGGAGGTCGACTGCATGGCCGGCGACGAGCGACCCCGCGTCGTCGCGCAGCTCGAGCTGAAGCCGCGGCGGGGGGACGCCGTCCGGCGCGGCGACACCGACCTGGAGGACGAACGGCTCCCCGGAGAGAAACTGGAGACGGTCTGCGCCCTCTCTTCCGACCAGCACAGCGGACTCGATCGTGGCCTCGCCGGAGCCCCATTCACGCAGGCCGACCCCGCGCTCGGCCGGGTTCGCGTCATCGGCGAGCGCTCGCCTGTAGCGAGTGACAGCTTCCCGGGTGGGGCCGTCGAAGGCAACCCGGCCGACGTCGAGGAACACCGACCGCTCGCAAAGACGCTCGACCGCGGACGCGTCGTGCGAGACGAAAACAATGGTGCCGCCAGCCTGCTTGAACGCGAAGATGCGGCCGAAACACTTGCGCTGGAACGCCTCGTCGCCCACGGCGAACACTTCGTCGAGGAGCAGGATGTCCGCGTCGAGGAATGCGGCGATCGCGAAGCCGAGCCGCATCGTCATCCCCGACGAGTACGTCCGTACGGGCCGATCGATCGCATGCTCGAGCTCCGCGAACGCGACGATCTCGTCGAACCTCTGCTTGATGTCCGCGCGGCGGAGGCCCTGGATCGCGCCGTTCAGGAAGACGTTCTCGCGCCCGGTGAAGTCGAGATGGAACCCGGCGCCGAGCTCGAGTAGCGATCCGATCCGCCCCTCGGTTCGCACCTGCCCGGCGGTCGGCTTGATGATCCCGGCGACGAGTCGAAGCAGCGTCGTCTTGCCCGAGCCGTTCCGTCCGATGAGCCCGACCGCCTCTCCACGCTTCACACCGAGGGAGACATCGTGAAGCGCCCAGACATCGGTTCCCTGCGTGCGCCCGCGCTGGACGAACAGGTCCTTCAGCGTCCGGGCCTCGCGAGCGTGGATGCGAAAGCGGCGCGAGACACCTTCGACGCTGATCTCGCCTGGGTCCATCGCAGGACCTACACTAGCCCTCGCGATGGAGCGCGTCGGCGAGCACGCGGTCCCTGTGGGGCCGCTCGCGGTTCGCTGGCTGGCGTACGAGCTGGACGAGCCTCGCGCGGGAGTTGCCGGAAAGGCACGCGTTCGCCTCGAGAATGCGGGCTCGGCACCCTGGCGTTCTCGCGGGCGGGAGGGCGTACAGCTCTCGTACCACTGGCTCGACCCACTCGGCAACGCGATCGTGTGGGACGGCCCGCGCACGTCCTTCTCCCGCGTCGTCGAGCCGGGCGAGACGGTCGAGCTCGAGTCCACGGTCGTCGCGCCGCGACCGCACGGGAACTACCGACTCGCGTTCGATCTTGTCGAGGAACTGCGTTTTTGGTTCCAGGAGGTCGGATCGGCGCCGCTCGATCTTCCTGTCGAGGTGAAGCCGCGCATCTCCGAGCGGCGCCTCGGCGTCCAGATTCACGACGGGCCTGATCCGGAGACGGATGCGGCCCTCGCGGCCCAGGAGGAGCCGATCGTCACCGAGGAAGCGCTGGCGGTCGCGCACCTCGTTGCTGGATCGACCCCTTCCTCCGACTGGTCGCGACGACTGCTCGACGCGCACGAGGACGGGTACGCCGCCGTCGGCGGCGCAATCGCAGCGGAATCACGCGGCGACAGGCGGCGATTTGCGCCCTGGGCAACCGGAGGTGGACGGAACCCACGCTTCGGCCGCCCGCTGCTCCTCCCGTCTCTGCTCGACGGGCTCGAGCCGGAAACTCACGAGGGCCTCCCTGCCTACTGTCGGGAACGATGGGCTCTTCGAGGGCCGAGCCGTTGTCAGACTTCGGTCGCGATCCGGTCGTCAGAGCGGCTGAAGACGTACGCACCCACTGCGAGAGCGACGGCGGCGGCGGCAACGGTGTAGATCGTGTCTGCGGTCCCGGGGGCATCGCCGTAGAACAACACCGCGCGCATTGCCTCGATCGGAGGCGTCAAGAAGTTCACCCAGTGGAGAGCGAACTCCGCGACCGGATAGTCGTCCACCCCGGGTAGCTGCTCGAGGCTGTACAGGATCGGCGTCAGAAAGAACCAGGGCAGAAGGAGGGCCTGCAGCAGGTGCTCGACGTCACGGTAGAGGGCGTTCAAGGCGGCGACCGTGAGTGCGAACCCGGCGACGATGCACGCGAAGAGGGCCCCGAGCGGGAACGCAAGCCAGACCGTCGCGCGCGCCTCCGGAACCTGCCAGAGGCTCAGCACGACGACGACGCCGAGCATCACGGCAAACGAGACGAGGTTCGTGCCGACGATCGAGAGCGGCACGAGTTGACGTGGGAAGCGCACCTTGCGGATGAGATTCGCGTTCTCGAGCAGGCTCCGCGACGAGGCCTGCGCGGCGGTCGCGAAGAACACCCAGGCGGGAAGCCCGCAGAGGAGGAAGAGCCAGTAGTCGTCGCTTCCGACCTCCGCGACCCGCCAGAGCACGGAGAAAACGAGCAGGTAGACGAGCATGAGCACGAGCGGGTGCAGAAGCGACCAGCCGAGCCCGAGGAACGAGCCTCGGTACTTCGCCCGGATATCGCGTCGGAACAGGCTTCCGAAGAGCTCGCGATAGCGGATTACGTCGGCGTAAACAGACATCGGGAGGAGTCTAGGCCGACGGGATGCTCGACTACCCTTCTCAAGCTGTGGATGCGATCGTCGCGGTTGCCGCGTTCCCTCTCACGGTCGCGGTTCTCTGGCTCCTTCTCCGCTCGCCGGCCGGCGGGCGGCTCGTCGCTGTCCCGACGGACGAACGCTGGCACGAGCAGCCGACACCCACCTTCGGCGGCGTCGGCATCTTCGCCGGCTTCGCCGGAGGGATCCTGCTCGCGCTCGCAATCGGCGCGGTCGAATGGAGCGGCGAGCTCGGCGGGATCCTCGCCGGCGTCACGCTCGTTTTCGTCGTCGGACTCGTCGACGACCTCCGCCACCTGAGCCCGATCGCGAAGCTCTCTGCCCAGACCGCGGCTGCGGTCATCGTGCTCGCAAGCGGGTTGAACGTCGAGATCGTCGGCAACGACATCCTTGCCTGGGCAATCGGTCTCCTCTGGCTCGTCGGGATCACGAACGCGTTCAACCTCCTCGACAACATGGACGGCCTCGCGGCAACGCTCGCGATCGTCTCTTGCGGCTACTTCGCAATCGACGCGCTCACCGAGCACGCGAACGAGACGATCCTGGTGCTCGCGCTGGCGCTCGGGCTCGCATGTGCAGGGTTCCTTCCGTTCAACCTACGGCCTCGGCGCGGCGCAGTGGTGTTCATGGGCGACTCCGGCGCCCAGGTGCTCGGCTTCGGTCTCGCCTCGCTCGCACTCGCGGCGAGCTGGACCGTGGCCGGAACCACGGTCGCGACGATCCTCCTCCCGCTGCTCGTACTAGCGATCCCGATCCTCGACACGACGCTCGTGACGATCGCGCGGCTGGTGGAGAAACGGCCAGTCACACAGGGCGGACGCGACCACACGTCACACCGCCTCGTGTACTACGGGCTTTCCGAGACGAAAGCCGTGCTTCTGCTTGCCATCGTGTCGTCGGCCATCGGCGCAACCGCGCTCGCGTACAACGTCCTCGACAACGGTCGCCTGACCGCGATCGGAGTGCTCGTGACGTTCGTCCTGCTCGTCCAATTCGGCAGCTTTCTGAGCGATCTCGAGGAGCGTTCCCGCCGCGGCGCCGAGGGTCCGGAGCCGTCGCTGTGGCGAGCGCTCGTGTTCGAGCCTCGCCGGCTGCTCGAGGTGTTCGTCGACTTCGTGCTCATCTGCAGCTCGTTCCTCGCTGCGTACCTGCTTGCAGTAGAGGGAACCGGAACGGACTTCGAGCGCTCGGTCTACCTCTCCGCACTGCCGATCCTTCTCGCCTCGCGGTACGTGTTCTTCGTCGCTCTTGGCGTCTACCGGCGGGTGTGGCGCTTCGCGACCGCACGAGATGTCCTCCCCATCGCCGTCGGGTGCATCGGATCTTCGCTTGTCGCCTACGTCGTCCTCATCGCACTTCGCCCGATCGGGTCATTCCCGGCAGTCGAGATCTTCGTCGTCGATGCGATCCTGTGCACGCTGCTCGTCGGGGGCTTCACGGTTGACGCTTCGTCTCCTCCCGGAGGCACGAGGTCACCGCGGAGATCGACGCCGGGTGCTGATTGCCGGCGCGGGTCGCGCCGGACGCGGACTGGCGCGGGAGCTGCGCGAGGGCCGAGAAGCACGGGTCGTCGGCTTCCTGGACGACAACCCGCGGGTGCGTAGGCGGCGCATCCTCGGGATCAGTGTCGTCGGCAGCCTGGACGAAGCGGATCGCGCGATTGCGAGCACCCGGGCTGACGAGGTGCTCGTGACGATCCCGGCGGCCGCGCAGGATCGTCTCGATGCGGTTGTGCACGCATCCGAGGCGGCCGGCGTCCCCTGCCGAATCGTCCGTCGGCATGTCGAGTTCTCGAGCCCCGAGCAGGTCGAGGCCGCAAGGCCGTGACGTCCTCGTCGAACGCGGGCGGAACCTCCCGCCCGGATCTGCTCGCTCGCCTCCAGTCCGCCGTCCCGCTGCTCGTCGTGTACTTCGGGCTCGCCGCGCTGTATGCGTGGCAGGCCTCGCGACACCCGGTGCCGACGATCTTCACCGACGAGCTCGAGCTGACGCAGCTGTCCCGCGCGATCGCGGAGACCGGGGAGCCGGCCCGGCGCGGGGAGCCATACGGCCTCGCGACTCTCGTCGCCTACGTGCTGGCGCCGGTGTGGTGGCTCGGCTCGGCAACGGCCTCGTACGCCACGGCGAAGGTCGTGCTCGTCCTTGCGATGACGGCAACCGTGTTTCCCGCCTACGGCCTGGCGCGGATGGTGGTGTCTCGCTGGCCCGCTCTGGCAGCGGCAGGCGCCGCGACGGTCGTCCCCGCGCTCGCGTACTCCTCGATCCTCGTCGAAGAGCCGCTCGCCTATCCGCTCGCGACCTTCGCGCTCTGGTTGATCGCACGGGTGCTCGCACGCCCGAGCTGGGGACGCCTCGCTGCAGCAGTGGCGGTGTGCGCGGCGGCCGCTTGGACGCGAACGCAGCTCGCGGTTCTCTTCGCCGTCCTTGCACTCGGGCTGCTCTGGCTCGCCTGGGAGTCCGAGCCCGGCCGCCGCTGGCGGGCCGGTTGGTCGCGATGGGACTGGGCAGGCGCAATCACTCTCGCCTTTGGCGCCGTCCTCGCGTTCTCGGCGCTGATGGGCCACCTGTCGACGAGTTGGCGGGACACGACCTTCATCTACAAGGACCGGATCTTCGAGCACGCCACGTGGGCCATCGGCGCACTCGCGATCGGGATCGGCGTTCTCCCGCTGATCGTCGGGGTGGCAGCGCTCGCCCGGCCGAAGGGGGAGCCGCGCGATCGTGAAACGCGCGCCTTCGTGGTCACGAGCGCGGCCGCCCTCGGCGCCTTCGTCTGGTACGCGGGCATCAAGGGCGCGTATGTCTCCACGGTGTTCGCGACCTATGTCTACGAACGGAACGTCATCTACCTCGCTCCGATCCTCTTCGCCGCGACGGCACTGGCGTTCACGCGTGGCGTGGGCAGAGCTTGGGCGATCGCCGTTGCCGCAGTCGCCACGCTCTACGTGGTCAACGCCGTCCCGATCGTGCTCCAGTACCCGTACTACGAGGCCCATGGCCTCGCAATCCTTGCCTTCGCGAACAGGGAGCTCGGCTGGTCCGAGGATACGATCGGCGACGCCCTCGTCGTCGTCTCGCTCGTCGCGCTCGGGATTGCTGTCGCGTTGCGGCTCGTACGGCGCGGGTCGCTCGCGTTCGGCGTTCTGGCGGGTACGGCTGCGATCGCCGTCGTCAGCTGGAGCATGACGACACAGGTGTACGCCGCGGAAGGCGAGCGGATCCTCTCGAGGCAGGTCGCACAGAATCTTCCGAAGCCTTACGACTGGGTCGAGCGAGCGACCGGTGGTGGCTCGGTCGTCGTCCTCGGGCAGCAGATCTCGGACCCCACGAACATCTGGCTGACCGAGTTCTTCAATCCCGCCGTCCGGAAGATGTGGAGCCTCGACGGTACGGCGATCAGGGTGGGCGCTCCGATCCTCACACCGGATCTGGACGCCACGGACGGGACCCTGACGCCATCTCCGGAAACCGACTACGCGCTCGCCGTGAACGGCGTCACGCTCCAGGCCCCTATCGTCGCACAGCGCGAAAACGCCACCCTCTACCGCCTCGACGGCCGTCCGGCCAAGCTCAACGAGGCGTTGATAGGCCGTGAGTCGGACGGGTGGATCATCGGCATGAACGGGGAGCACGTCGCCAGGGCCTCGTACACGAGATATGACGTCTCCGGCGACGGGCCGGGATTCGCTGTAGTCAAGCTCTCCCGGCTCGGCTGGTGCCCGGACCCGGGACGCCGAGGCGCGGGCACCGCAACCGTTCGTATCGGCCCAGTCGCGATCGGCCCCGACAAGCAACCGGCGATCGGGGGTGCCACCGAAACGCGGACGTTCCTCGTGAAGGACTGCAAACCAACGGTGTTCTCCTCAACGCTCCGAGTGTCCCGTGGCGCGTCGAAGTGACGATGGCACCGACGTTCTCGCCAAATGAGTTCGACCCCTCGAAGAGCGACCGCCGTCAGCTGGGAGGCGTGCTCGACATCCACTTCCAGCCGCTCTTCCGCTAACGAAACGCCGTGACGACATAGGTGAAGCGGGCTCGAAGCACGAGCCGCGCGAGCGGACCCGAGCGCTCGAGCGCTCTCGCAGCTCTCGCGGCAGATGCCGTGGCAACGCAATCGTCTGTGGGATGAAGAACGGTCTCAGCACCACCCGGCCGAAGCCCGCGGCACGGAGGTCGTTCACGACATCGTCCGGGCGGTATTGCCGCGGATTCAGGTCGAAGACGAGCTTCTTCTCGGTGTACGCGGCGACATGCTCGAAGAAGGCGCGCCGGTCCATGGCGTAGTAGATGGCGCGGAAGATCGTCGTCGCGGCGACCGGACTCGGCGGGGTGTACGCGTTGAGGTCGCCGAGCTCCACCGGCGCGCGCGCGCCAAGGCGTCGCCGCGCCTCGGCGACCATCTCCGGAGTCGAGTCGACGCCGCGATAGCGAAGGCTCGCGCGCGACCAAGAGCTCGCCGAGGCCGCCGTCTCCGCACGCGAGATCGAGCACCTCGTCACCCGGCTCGAGGCGCGGTCCGAGCGTGGTGATCAGGTCCGCCCGGTGCGCGAGATAGGCCGTCGCATTCGCATACGCTCGCTCGGTCCAGGCGTCGGCCTGCCGAGCGTACTGATCCTCTTTCGCGCTCATAGAGCGAGCAGGCGTTCCGGATGTTTGCGGACGAAGCGCGCCATCCCGCGCGCATGCCAGAGCGTGTGCCGAGAGAGGAAGCGCCGGTCGATGACGGCGGCGTAGTCGTGCGTGACGACCGCGTCAGGGACGTACGAACGTTCCCAGCCGGCCTGCATCGCGCGATAACAGAGATCGATGTCCTCGCAGTAGTGCCGGAAACCGGCGTCCCACCCGCCGATCTCGTCGAGCATCGAGCGCCGCATGAGCAAGAACGCACCAAGCATCCAGTCCGCCGGTGCCGGCTCGGTAGGCCGGTCGTCGAGGGAGTAGTGCTCGCGCTGCGCCTCATACGGGGGCCGAAACCGCCTCAGGGGCGTCCGGCGCATCACGGTGCCGCGGACGGTCGGAAAACGACGACGCGACGGCTGCCAGCTCCCGTCCGGCCAGCGCATCTGCGGCCCCGCAATGCCGCAGCGCGGGTGGGAGTCCGCAAAGGCGACGAGCGCGGCCACGGCACCCGCCTCGGCGATCGCGTCGGGGTTCGCGTTCAGCACGTAGTCACCGGAGGTCGCTGCGATTCCGAGATTGACGTTCGCGGCAAGTGAGAGCGGGCGCGGGTTCTCGAGCACGCTTACGCCGTCGGGCACCTGCCCGACCGAGCCCGTCACATTCGCGATCACCACGATCTCGTCGACCTGCGGGACGAGCGCGGGCAACGAGTCCTGGAGTTCTACGCCGTGCCCGTGCGAGACGACGACCGCGGAGACCTTCATGCGTCGAGCACCTCGCGGTATACAACGAGCGTTCGTTCCGCCGCGGCGCGCCAGGTGAACGCACGGGCACGCTCGAGGCCGGCCGCGACGAGACGGTCGCGGGCCTCCACCGCCTGCCGGATTCCGTCCGCGAGACCGCCCTCGTCCACGAACACTGCTGCGTCGCCGGCAACCTCACGTAGAGCAGGATCGGGCACTGCCACGACCGGCGTTCCCGAGGCCATCGCCTCGAGCACCGGGAGCCCGAAGCCCTCATAGCGAGATGACTGCACGAGGCAGACCGCGCCGCGGTAGAGCTCGGCGAGGCGCGCGGTAGTGACGTAGCCTTCGAGTCGCGCACCGCGCCGCCGGAGCTCGGCGGCGACGTCAGGATCTTTTTCCGGTCCCACAACGACGAGAGGTAGGCCGACAGCGGTGGCGGCGTCCAGCGCCGCGAGCTGGTTCTTGCGCCGCTGGATCGCCCCGACTACGAGGACAAACGAGCCTTGCGAAACTCTGTCACGTGGCGGCTCCTCGCCTGAAGCGAGCGGCCGGAAAATCGGATCCACGCCGTTCGGGGTCACGACGATCTTGTCCGCCGGTGTGCCGTAAAGCTCCACGAGGTCGGTCCTTCGTGCGCTCGGAGACGGTGAAGACACGCTCCGCCTTGCGAACGGATGCAGGCACGATCCGGCGAAACACGAGCCTGTCCTTCCGACTCATCAGTTCCGGATTACGCTCGAACGAAAGGTCGTGGACGGTTACGACGCACGGGCACGGCACACGAAGCGGTACGGCGTACTGCGTATGACAGAGGTCGGCTTCGAGGCGTGAAGCGCACGTGGCAACGACCAGGCCATGCGAAGCTCCTGTGCACGAGCTCGGAGCTCCATGGCGTCCACGCCGGGCGGCACGAGATCCGGTCGACGCGTGAGGGCAACGAGCCTGATCCCAGCTTCGGGCGCGAGCGGCCCGAGCTCGCGGAGCAGGTTGAGGACGTAGGTCTCGTCGCCCGTTCGCTGTCGGCCAAGGACGTCGGCGTCGAGTGCCACGACCTTCACGCGAGCTCCCTCCAGAGAGCCACTACGGCGTCGGCGGTCCGTTTCCACGTGAACCCATGCGCACGGGTGAAACCAAGCGGAACGAGCTTGTCGCGGCTCGCCTCGGCCTTTGCGATGCCGTTGGCGATAGAGGACGGGTCGAACGGGTCAACTAGGACGGCGGCTCCGCCGGCGATCTCCTCCATGACGGCTCCGCGCGAGGTCACGACCGGCGTGCCGCACGCCATCGCCTCGAGCACCGGGAGCCCGAAACCCTCGTAGATCGAGGGGTAGAGCACGCAGCGCGCACCGCGGTAGAGAGCCGCAAGCTCCGGGTCGGGGATTTCTCCCACCCAACCGGGAACGTCCACGCCACCCCAGCCGCGGGCGCCGACCACGCGCAGCTCGACCCCGGCCAGGCGTGCTGCCTCGACGGCATTGGCGAGGTTCTTCCGTGGCTCGAGCGTCGCAACCGCGAGCACATACTCGCCGTCCGCCCGCGGGCCGTCCACGCCGAAGACCGAGTCGACACCGTTCGGGATCACACGAATTCGCTCTTCCGGGACGCCGATGAGCTCGACCGTCTGCTGCTTCGTGAACTCGGACACCGCGATGATCGCGTCCGCGGCGCTGAGGACGCGCGCGAGTCCGGCTCTCCCGTAGAGACGGTGCCAGCGAGGAAACGCCTCGGGGAAGCGCAGGATGGCCAGGTCGTGGACGGTAAGCACGGTCGGAACGCGCGCACCGCGTGGCCCTCTGAACGTCGTGCAGTGAAGCACGTCGAGCTTTCGCGCTCGCCGCGACATGCCCACCGGATACCAAAGCGCGTCACGCACGACGCTCGAAGTGCGTCCGGTGCCTCCGAAGGAGAGGAGCTCGAGGTCGAGATCGGGGCGTCCGCGAAGCGCGCCGAGCAGCCCGCGGACATGACGAGCCGTGCCGGCTCGCGTCTGGATCAGTGGCGACATGTCGACTCCGACCCTCACGAGGCGACCGCCCGTTCTGCAGCGCGGACGGCCTCCGTGAGCGTTTCGTATCCGAGGAGCTGCACCGCGTCCTCCGCGTTACACCATTGGTAGATGTCGTGCTCGGCGTCGAGGACAGGCTCCCATCCAGGCGACGCCTCAGCTCGGAACGGATGGACCGTCACGGTGTCGACCCCCGGTACATACCGCGCGCGGACAGCGGGCGGGTCGTCGAGGAGCGAATACGAGAGCGCTGCAGGGAGCTCGACGACCTCTGCATCGAGACGCGCCTCCTCCCAAAGCTCGCGTCGTGCAGCGACGGCCGGCGTCTCACCGGGCTCGACCTCACCAGCCACGAGACTCCAGTACCCAAGCCGCTCGGGAGCTCTGCGAAGGACCAGGTACTCGCCTTCGCGCTGGACGACGACCACGACCTCGGTACCTCGCCTCATCGAACCGCCGCGTCCTCGTAGCCGCGCAAGAAAGTCTCGCCGACGGCACGCCACGAGAAGCTCCGCACGTGCTCGAGCCCGGCGACCACGAGCCGCTCACGCTCGGCCAGCGCGCGCTCGATTGCACCGGCGATCGCAGAGGGATCGTCGGGATTCGCGCGCACGGCTGCATTCCCGCTCGCCTCGTCGAGCGACGCGTGCGACGACGCGACCACGGGGACACCGCAGGCCATGGCCTCGATCACCGGGATTCCGAAGCCCTCGAAGCGGGAGGGGTAGACAACAACGGCAGCACCCCGGTAGAGCCGCGCTAACTCCTCGTCCGGGACGTACCCGAGCCGCCGAACTCGCGGGTTGTCGAGCAGCGGCTGCTCGCCCCAGCCTTCTGCACCGACGACTGCGAGGAGAAGGTCACCGCCGAGCAGGCGGTGGGCTTCGACGAGCGTCTGGAGGTTCTTGCGTGGCTCGAGCGTCGCGACGGTGAGGATGTACGGACCGTCGAGCTGGGCCGCCGGCCCGTCCGGGCGGAACACGTCCTTCGCGGCGGGACGGGCGACCCTGACTCGATCCGCCGAGACTCCGAGCGACTCGATCACATCACGGCCCGTGTACTCCGAGTTCACGAATACCACGTCACAGCTCTCGGCGGCGTTCCGGTACTTGCGGCCGTGCATCGAGCGCGTCCTAGCGGTCGTCCACTCGGGGTGATGCAGCGGTACCAGATCGTGGATCGTCGTCGCCCGGACTCCAGCTCGCTGCGGGGGATACATCCAGTCGCTGAAGTGAAGGACGTCGAACTGGCCGATCAGCCGTTCCGCAGAAGGGTGGCCAGCGACGCTCCAGCCCGTTCTCAGCGCATGCGAGAACGGGAGCGGCCAGGTCCGCAGCTCTACGTCGATTCGCGTGAGGGCGTCCCGAATGCGCTGCGGGCCGCGAATGCTCGTCGGCGCGAACGCGACGATCTCGTGCTTGCCCGCTGCAACCTCTGCGAGACCCGCGAGCGACCCGTGGATGTAGTTCCCGATCCCCAGCAGCGGGTGCGACAGCGGGCTCACGTCGAATGCGATTCTCACGGCCCAGGCTTGTAGACGAAGCGATTGAAGTGCGCCCCGAGCACGCGCGGATCCGTGTTTTCGCCGCCGATCACTTCGGCCGGCACGGCCGTCGGCGTGACCGTGTAGACGACTCGGCAGTCGCTTGTACCGGGGAGCGGAGAGACGGGAACGTTCAGCACAGCTCGTCCCTCGGGTCGAAGTCGGACGCGTCCTACGACGGCTCCGTTCGAGCGCGCAACCACTGTTTGCGGCTCGACGAAGAGACTCGGGTCGCTGGACAGCGACACCGCGAGGCGTCCAGGAACGCACCGACGGCGCAGATACGTCACCGTCTTTCCGGACCAGGTGTCGTTCGGGTACAGCCCGTCGATCCGAACCGCCGATACGAGCGGCGCATTCACGCGCCAGAGCGTCACGCCCCACCCCTTGTCTCGCGCGAGTGCTTCGCCGTCCGGCTCGAACGACGAGTCCGCGAGCAGGAACCGGTCCCGCACCGGAGCACCGTCGGCGAGCGTCACGCGACCCGTTCTCGGGTGGATTCTCACGCGCGTCTCCGGAAGTCCGCCAGGTGTCGGATCGGTGACGTAGTACACAGGCCCGACGCCTCGGTTGAAGAACTCGGTCTCGTTCACGGTCAGCCGGTCGGTTCGCCCTGTCCAGAGGAAAGCCGCGCGCGCGTCAGAGGGCAATGCGCGGTCTACCCAGTCGCGGCTCGGCCGTCCGGATCCCCTGGAAGAGCGCTCCACGTGAGAACCGCTCGAAGCCGTGGGTTCCCCACCAGATGGGACGAATGGCGAATATCCAGAGGCCGAGCACGAGAAGAGGGAGCGCAAGTGCGTAGCGCCGCGGGACGAAGAGGAACGCGGCAGCGAGGCCCGCAGCGAGCGCGGCTGCGGCGAGAGCGATCCAGTCCTCTCCGATCCGGTCCTGGAGCGACCACAACGGCAGCAGCATCAACGTGTCCGTGATCGCGGAGGTCGTCAGGAACCGATCGAAGGGGATGGCGACGACGAGTAGCGCGGAGACGATCGCTGCGGCCGTTGCGAGCACTCGAGGGCGCGCTGCCCCGCGCTCAACCCAGGCGAGCAGTGCGATGCAGAAGAGTGGCGCCACGTAGAACAGGTTCCGCTCCTCGATTCGGTCGGAGAATCGCGAGGCAAACGCGGCCACGACGGGAACGAGGCAGACCGTCAACGAGACCGTCGCCGCGAGGAATGCTTGCAGGCGCTGGTCGAGCGACCGCGCGCGGCCCACAAGGACGATCGTCGCGGCGAGAGGAATCACGAGCACGTAGAGAGACAGCTCGGCGACGTGCCACCCGAGGTACTGGAGGACCTCGCCGAGGTCGTAGCTCGCCTCGTCGACGGGCGAGTAGGCGCCGAGCAACTCCTGAGGCGAGCGCCCGCCGACGAGTTGGATCGCCAGGGCAGCTACGACGAGACCCGCCGTGACTCCGTACAGCGAGCGGAAGCGCGAGATCGTCGAGCCGAGTCCGCGACGCTCGAAGATCGAGAGCACGAATGGCGCAATGAGGATCGCGGGAAGCAAGGCAACCGCCTGTACGCGAGTCGCGAAAGCGAGCCCGAGGAGCGCGAAGAGGAGGACGACCCGCGTCGTCGTCGGCCGTTCCAGGACGAGCACGAGCATGAGCGTGACCACGAGGAAGAGTGGGTAGAAGACGTTCTCCGTCATGACCGTTCCCGTGTAGGCGAGAGATGGAAGCGCCACCGCGAGGAGCGCGGCAAGGAGAGCGAGCCCGTCGCGCACGACCCGCCGGGCGAGGAAGTACGCAGGCACCGCGGCAAGCGACATCAGCACCGCGTTCAGCACCTTCAGGGCCGCGTAGGCGTCGGGCAGGCTCTCGAAGAGGGCGTAGACAGGGCTGATCAGGAGCGGGTACACGATGCTGTAGCCCGGATCCGGCTGATCTCGCAGAAGCGGCTCACCCGCGTCCGCAATGCCGCGTGCGACCTCGGACCAGATGATCTCGTCGACCATGATGAACGGGGCGACGATCCCGCGACCGAGGATTGCGCGAAACACCGCAGAGCCGACGACGATGGCGACGAGCCAGGCCCAAGCCGGGACTCGACGAAGGGCGTTATCCAAGCTCGACCTCGGCGAGGCGGCGGGCGATCTCCCTCGCCTCGGCCGCGTCCCCCGAGATCCCGACGTCCGCCGCTGCTTCGCTGACATCGCGTAGCACCGCGTCGGCGACGGCGGCGCCACCGACGGCCTCTTCGAGCGCAGCCGCGTAGAGCTCCGCGACGCGGCCCAGCTCGTGCTCGCGGCGTACGAGCTCGACGCCGGCCGCACCCATGGCCGCGCGCACGTCCGGTCGCGTCACGAGTAGCTCGAGAGCCGCGGTCAGGACTGCCAGCTCTTCACCGTCGGTCGGAACCTTGAGCGCTACCTCGTCTGGAAGCTCCGAGAACCACCCCACATCGCTTACGACGAGCGGCTTGCCGAGCGAGAGAGCGCGAATCACACTGCCCGACGTCTCGCCCATCGTCGGATGCCTCAGGTTCACGGCGATGTCCGCCCCGGCCATCAGCGCCCAGAGCCGCGCCTCGTCCACCCACCCCTCGCGCACGAGGCCATCGCTTCCGACAACCCGACCCGCTGCAACCGGCGCTCGAGGTCGAAGCCCGGCGACGTCGGCCCGACGAGCAGGAGCGTCACGTCCGGATGCTCCGCACGCACCGCCGCCGTGGCGTGGAGGAGCTCGGGAACGCGCTTGCTCGCGTTCACGACCCCGAAGCAGCCGATGACCGGGCCTGCTGCAACCCGCACAGGCTCCACCTGCTGCACCGGCCAGGCGGGATGCGGCACTCGCCACACTGGCCCTGTGAAGCCGGAGGCGCGGACGAGGTCGAGACACGGTGCGCGAGTGGACGATGAGACCCGTCGCGTGCTCGAGGACGAAGGACGCGAGCGGAAAGTCGGCGGGACGCGATTCCCAGAGAGGGGGTATCCGCTTGTCCAGGACGCCGTGCGCGAGCAGGCGGCCGACGACGCCGTACTCGTGCTCCATCGCGTCGAGGTAGGCGTGTCCGTCGCGCCGGCCCACAGTCATCCCCGCGACGAGGTGGTGAAGCACGAAGTCGTGGAGGACGACGACACCGGGATCTCTGCGAAGCGCATCGACGATCCAGGCGTGTGCATCCGGGTTGTTACCGACGTGGTAGAGCGACACGTCCGTTCCCCTGGGAGCCCTCCGGCGCCCACGCCTCACGACTGTGACGTCGAGCCGCTCGCCGAGGGCCGGGAGAAGAAGCGCGCTGTAGTCGGCGATGCCGCTTTGCTCAGGCGGCATCGGGCTGAAGTAGGCAACCCTCACGAGAGGAGCCTTGCGATCGCACGGTCCCAGGTGACACCGGCAGCGATCGCGTAGCCCGCTCGGCCGAAGGAGGCAGCGTCGTCGCGGTGCTCGCGGAGCCAGCCGGTCGCGCGGGCGAGCTCGCCGGCTTCTGGGGACACCACGAGCCCTGTCTTGCCGTCGCTGACGACCTCGAGCGGGCCGCCTGCATCCGTCGTCGTGAGCACCGGCTTCTCGGAGAGGAACGCCTCGAGCGGCACCATCCCGTAGTCCTCGTCCACCGGCGCGTAGTAGACGGCCAGGCAGCGGGCGTAAAGATCCGCGAGCTCCTCCTCCGAGACACGCCCTGCGAACCGAGCGCGGCCGTCGAGCCCGCGATCGCGAGCGATCCGCTCGAGCCGCTCGCGGTCGGGCCCGTCGCCGGCGACGACGACCTCGAGCCCCGGGTCGAGCGCAGCCGCCTCGAGCAGGAGGTCGATCCGCTTCGCGCGGTCGAGCCGGTTCACGGAGAGGACGAAGTCGCCGTATCCGTCGCAGTGGAACTGGAGCGCCTGCGGCGGGTGCGAAAGAACCTCGGCCTGCAGTCCGGTTGACGCCTCGAGCCGCCCGGCAACATTCTGCGAGATCGCGAAGAGCCGCGTGGCCTCGCCGAGCGCAACCCGGTCGAGCGCCTGGATCTTCCGACGCAGGGCTCGGTCCTCAGGTGAGTCGCCGAACTGCCCGAGCTCGGTGCCGTCGAGCTCGTACGCCTGACGGAACTGGTGGACGAGCCAGACGCGCTTGTCGGGATGCCGTACGAGGTACGACGGGAACTTCGTGGCCACGACGACGTCGATGCGCTTTCCGTCGGCCTCGTCGAGATCGAGCATTCGCCAGAGAAATGCCTGCGTGAGCACTCGCGTGCCGGGATACCACTTGAACGGAACGCTGACGAGATCCGCCTCGTGTCCCCGTGCCCGCAACTCGTCCACGAGCCGGTCGGTGAAGATCTCCGCTCCGCCCCGTGCAAAGGGCACCTGCGGCCGCAGGACGGCGATGTTCACGGCCGCTCGGCTCGAAGTGCCTCGACCTCGGCCTGGAGACGGTCGACCTGCTCGGAGAGATCGTCGACCAACCGAAGTGACGCCGCGTTGAACGAGCGCTGGTCGTAGGCGAGCGGCTCCACGTACCACCGCATCAGCTTCCGAAGAACTGCCTTGACGGGAGTACCGAGCCCGCCGCGAACGCCCGGTCGGAGGCGAAGTGAGCGATCGGCGGACACCGGCCACAGGCGTTCGGCCTCCGCGCGAACGGCACGGCGCTCCTCCTGGCTCCCACTTGCGGCACCCGGGTCCGCCCCAGAACGCCGAACCTCCTCGCGGAGCTTTCGGAAGAGCTCGTCTACGTCGACCGAAACCCCTGCAGATTCGCCATTTTTGGCTCCATCAGCGGGCATCGCGGCATTCTAGCCGGGCCGTAGGACCGGCCCAGTAGGATCGAGAGAAGTGCGCGTCGGAATCTCTCTGCTCACGCTCGCGCCGAACGACCTCGGTGGCTCCGAGACGTACGCGCGCCAGCTCGTGCGCGCGCTCGCGCGAATCGGAACCCTCGAGTACTCCGTCTTCGTGCCCGCGCACGCGAAGGACGCGGCGGAAGGCCTGCCGGCCATCGAAGTCAAGGACTCACCCGTCGCCCGGCGTGGTCCGTCTCGCATCCCGGCGATGGCGTTCCGGGCGCGTCGCACACGTGAGGTCAGCACCAAGCTCGCCGACCTCGACGTCGTCCACTACGCGCTGACGGTTCCCATTCCACGAACGAAAGCGTCGACGGTCGTGACGCTGCACGATATCCAGCATCGCGATCTGCCCGACTTCTTCGGCCCCGCGCGACGCTCTTTTCGCCGAATCGCCTACGACCGCGCGGCACGTGGGGCAACGGCCGTCATCGTCACGAGCGAGTTCGTACGTCAGCGCGCAATCGAGCTCCTCGAGCTCGGGCCCGATCGCGTCCACGTGATCCCTCTCGCGATCGATCACACGCTCTTCAAGCCCGGCGACGAGGAGCGCGAGTCATTTCTCCTCTATCCGGCGCGCCCGTGGCCCCACAAGAATCACACGCGCCTGTTCGAGGCGTTTGCTGCACTCCACGAGACACGGCCGAGGCTTCGCCTCGTGCTCACCGGCGGCGGGCTCGAGCGTCTAGATCCACTGCCTGAGGCAGTCGAGCGATTGGGCGTCGTATCGCCGACCGAGCTCGCGTCGCTCTACCGGCGAGCGGCGTGTCTCGTCTACCCCAGCCTGTACGAAGGGTTCGGCATGCCTCCACTGGAAGCCATGGCCTCGGGCTGCCCGGTCGCCGCGGCGGACGCGGGAGCGATACCAGAGGTGTGCGGCGACGCCGCTGTGCTCTTCGATCCCACTGACGTCGACGCGATCGCAGCGGGAATCCTGCAGGCCGACGAGAGACGAGAGGAGCTCTCGGAGCGCGGGCTCGTACACGCGGCCGGGTTCACCTGGGACGAGACGGCACGCCAGCACGAGGCCGTCTACGTCGCGGCCCTACTGAAGCGCCCGCACGACTCAGTATCGACCGAGTCGATGAAGCTTTCGCTCATGATCCCGACGTTTCAGAGCAGCGAGACGATCGAGCGCACGCTTGACAAGCGCGCTCGCACAGGGCCACCGGCCACTCGAGGTCGTCGTCTACGACGAGAGCAGCCGAGACGAGACGCGCGAGATCGCCGAGACGGCTCCTCGCGGCGGCGGACCCCGAGATCGAGACGCGACTCCTCACCTCCGAAGAGAACAGCGGCCCGGTTCGCGCCTGGCGCGTCCCGCTCCACGCGATCACCGGCGCTTGGTGCTGCTTCGTCTGGGCCGACGACGTGCTCAAAGCCTCGTTCAGCACGCGAATGATGGGCGGCGCGCGAAGAGCCAGTGAGGATGGTCGCAAGCTCGTCACCTGCAGCGCGGAGATCGAGCAGTACGGCAGCGTCTTGCCGTACTACGCCATGGACAGCGGCCCCGCGACGCCTGTCGAGTACTCGGAGGGGATCTTCCTGCGGAGGTTCCCGCTCACTCAGATCTGCTCGGTATACGAGACGAACGCCGCCCGTGAGGTATTCGACCGGCACATCCAAGTCGAGAACCCACGCAACTACGACTACGAGCGGTATCCGTACGGAAACGACGTCGGTTCCTGTCGGAGCTGGCGTTCGCTGGCGGCGGCGTCGAGCTCATCCCAGAGCGCCTCGTCGCACTGGTGCTCTCGACGTCGAGCATGACGCGACGCGCGCTCAGTAACCACATGTGGCAGCTCCGCTGGCAGTACACCTTCAGCTTTCTTCGCGTCTGGCGCTGGTGGCGCGGGCTGGGCGTTCCTGAAGCCACTCGGCTCTGCGCGATGGCCGAGAGGCGGCTGGCGTTGTGCTCGATCATGCTCGGTGGCCATGGCGAGCGTTCTTCGCCCATCCGCGTACGTCAAGGCGATCCGTGCGTATGTCGAGTTCCGCCGCCTCGATTACCAGGTGACGCACTCGACTCTCGACGAGCATCGCGGGACTCTGGCGCGGCGACGACAGGGACTCGAGTCGTCCGTCCCATTCGCGGACGTAGACGCACGGCTCATGGAGACCGACGCGATCGCCGAGAGCTTCGCCACCCGGACGACATGCCGTATCTGCGGATCGACTCCGCTCACGCCGATCATCGACCTCGGAGACCAATGCATCGCGGGCGCGTTCAGGCCACCAGGAGCTTCGCATATGCCCGAACCGAAGCTCCCCCTGCAACTGGTGCGTTGCGATCCGCTCGAGTCACCCGGCGCGTGCGGTTGGTTCAGCTGCGACACACGGTGCCCGGCTCGACCCTTTACAGCTCGTACTGGTACCGAAGCGGGATCAACCGGTCCATGACGGAGAACCTGCACGGGATTGCCGCGCAGGCCGTCGCAGTGGTCGGTGGTCTTCGTTCAGGGGACCTGGTCGTCGACATCGGCTGCAACGACGGGACTCTTCTCGACGGCTACCGGGATGGGCCCTCCGACGTCACCTTGCTCGGCATCGATCCCTCCGATGTAACGCGGTACGCCGTGGCAAAAGGGTACGACGTGATCAACGACTTCTTCACCCAGCGCGTGCTCGCAGAGCGGTTTCCGAACCGCAAGGCGCGAGTCGTCACGAGCATCGCCATGTTCTACGACCTCGAGCAGCCCGGCGAGTTCGTCGGAGACATCGCGCGATCACTGGACGACGAAGGCATCTGGGTGAGCGAGTTCTCGTACATGCCTACGATGCTCGAGAAGTCGAGCTTCGACACGATTTGCCACGAGCATCTCGAGTACTACTCCGTCGCGGTGATCGAGCGGCTGCTGGGCGATGCCGGGCTCGAGATCGTCCGGGCCGAGCTCAACGACGTCAACGGTGGCAGCATCAGGATCTTCGCGGGCCACGCGGGACGCCACGATCGGAGCTCCGAGGACGCCACGACACTCGAGCAACTGCGCGAGCGAGAAGCGGAGCTCGAACTCGCGACCGCCGCACCGTACGAAACGTTCGCTCGGCGCGCGCTCAAGGTGCGCGACGATCTCACGGCTCTCCTGCGTACGCTGAGAGCAGACGGTGCCAGGATCCATGTCTACGGCGCCTCGACGAAGGGAAACACCATCCTTCAATTCGCCGATATCGGCCCGTCGCTGATCGAATGCGCAGCGGACCGGAACCCGGACAAATGGGGATCGGAGACGATCGGTACCCACATTCCGATCCTCTCCGAGGAGGAATCGCGCGCACTACGGCCCGATTACTACCTCGTGCTTCCCTGGCATTTCCTCGACGAGTTCCTGGAGCGTGAAGACGAGTTCCTCGCCCGCGGCGGCAGGTTCATCGTCCCGCTGCCGGACGTGCGCGTGATCGACGAGCGCAGCTCAGGGTGACCGCTCGGCGTGGTGAGGTACGCGGCTGGAAGCGACTCTGGCGTCACAGCTACGCACTCGGACTGCGCTGGATCGTGCGCGAGGCACGGCATGGGTGGCGAGCGAGACGAATAGGGCTCGTCCGATTGGTCGTTCCGCTCGATCCCCGACGCTACTACGAGCTCGGACGCATCGCCGAGGCGACTTCTCAGGAAGATGTCTCGACGTCTCCAGTCCGAAGCTGTTGCCCTCGCTACTTCAGGCCGAAGGAAGCGGGAGCTGGGTCTGCATCGACCTGTTCGAAGCCGAGATCACCGCGTGGCGGACGATCGACCCCTACCTCGAGCTCGACGTCCAGGATGCAACCGCGCTCTCCTTCCCCGACGAGACTTTCGACAATTGCATCTGCGTGTCCGTCATCGAGCACATCGGCGTCGGCAAGGATTCCGTCGCGCTCTCGGAGATGTGGCGCGTCCTCAAGCCCGGGGGCGCCCTCCACCTCACGACTGACGTCGCGGCGGAGCCGAAGGACGTGTTCATCGAAGACCGTTGGTACGGCCAGGCGAGCCCGGTGGTCGAGGGTCGAGGCGTGTTCTTCAAGCACGACTACGTCCCGCGGGAGGTCGAGCAGCTCATCACGCGAACGGCCGTGGGAGGTCACGATCCGTGAGTTCGCGACGCTGCGGAACCCTCGCGTCGAGCGTTGGTTCAACTCCTACGCTCCGTGGACGTACATCGCCGGTCCGTTTCTTCGCTTCGTTTGCCCGGCCAACTTCGAGACCTCGACCAGCTCGACCGCTGATCGAGACCGCAGGAGAAGGAGTCGTGTACCTGCGACTCCTCAAACCCGCACGGTCGGCGGCATGAAGCCGTCTCCGCTGCGCTCTCGTCATCGGGGCTGCCGGCCAGGATGGCTCGTACCTGACGGAGCTCTTGCTCGAGGAGGGGTACAAAGTCGTCGGGATCGTCCGGTGCGACCCGTCGGACGAGATGCCGAATCTCGAGCGCGTCCGCAACCGCATCGAGCTGGTCAAGGCCGACCTCGCAGACACGGAAGCAATCGTCGACGCGTTGGCGACCTACGAGCCGAGCGAGCTCTACAACTTCGCCTCGGTCTCGTTCGGGCCGGATGCTTGGAACGACCCTGTGCGAACCGCGGAGCTGGGCGCTCTCGCGATCGCACGATTGCTCGAGGGCATCCGCTCGACGCGCTCGGCTCTCCGGCTTCTTTCACGCGTCCTCCGCCTGGGTGTTCGGACGGCCGACCGAGGTTCCGCAGACCGAAGGCACTCCCTACGCTCCAGTCGAGCCGTATGGCGCAGCGAAGGCGTTCGGGGATTTCCTGATCAGGGGGTACCGCGAGCGTCATGACCTCTACGCATGCTCCGGGCTCTTCTACAACCACGAGTCACCTCGACGCCCTGCTCGGTTCGTCACGCGCAAGATCACCAACGCGGCTGCCTCGATAGCTCTCGGGCTCTCCGATCGGCTCGTTCTGGGCGATGTCGAGGCCCAGCGCGACTGGGGCTTCGCGGCCGACTACGTGCGAGCCGCATGGCTCATGCTTCAGGCCGACGAGCCGGCCGACTATGTAATCGCGACCGGACAGGCGCATACGTCCGTGCTTTCGCGGAGACCGCGTTCTCACATGCTACGCCTAGACCTCGAACGTCACCTTGGCTTGGATCCCGAGCTGGGTCGCGCCAAAGGCCAGGTGGCGAATCTGATCGGTGACGCGTCAGCCGCTCGAGAGCGGCTGGGATGGTCGCCGACCCTGACGTTCGAAGAGCTCGTGAGGCTGATGGTCGACGCCGATGTCGCCGAACTCTTGGGCGGGGCGGCGGTAATAGGAAATGATCAGTCAGGCAGCCGGTCAGCCCAAAGCACGTAGGTACCGCCAGCTCAACATCAGTGCACGCGGTCGGATGAGCGCGAAGAGGGTGACGTAGACGAGAAGCCCCACCGTTACGGAGGCGCGGGGAGCAAGGAGGAGTGCAGGCGGAGCGAATGCGACTGCTCCTATGCCTGCAACGATTCCCGTCGCAGCGCGCCAGGTCGCGCGCCTGCCTTCGAAAGAGCCCCGAGCTCCCTCAGCAGGGCCCAAGAACGAGTAGCGTCGAGAGGGCGAGCGCGATGGCGAGGCCGTCGAGCTCGAGGAGCTCCGCGAAAGCCCAGGCAAGCGGGACTTGCAGAGCGAGTGCGGCCGCACCGATCCACGGCAGCGCCCGCACGCGCTCGCGACGAAGGCGAGCGGAAACGCGACGTTCACGCCGACCGAGGCAATCATCCACGGACTCAAGAGCACTACGAGTCGCCCGACATCACGGCCGACGTCTCCCGAGTACGCGTCGCCCAAAACGCCCTCGACGATACCCCCGCCGGCGAGTGCGAACGCTCCGACCGCGGCTCCGATCACGGTGAGCGCGACCCATGCTGCGGAGACGACGTGGACAGCGCGACCCCTGCCGCGAGCCCTCGGCGCGTCAACGGGACGGACGTTACGAGGCCGAGCGAGAACGCCGTCACGCTGACGAGGCTCGCCGCCGCGAGGTACGCGTAGCCGAAGCTCGTGCCCGCGCCGGGCCCCAGACGACCAGCGAACGGCAGACACACGACATAGAGCAGCTGGAGCGCTATCGGCAGCGCCGCGGCGGCCGCAAATACGCCGAGCCGAGACGAAAGCGGGAGCCCGGCGGGACGAACGGCCGTCGCAGGCATGCTCGCTCGCAGAGCGCGCCACCAGCACGGCGACAGGAACGAGAAGCGCGATCGCGCCGTTGAGCGCCATGCCCCAGGCCACGGCCACGATCCCGTCAGCGTCGACGCGCTGGAGGATCAGGACGAGCCCGGCCGCGCTACCCGCTGCGTACCCGAACGCCGCAGTCACGTAGTCGTCGAGCGCCGCGAGACCGCTCGCCGCGAGTCCGGCGAAGAGATGGGCACACCGCGGCGGGGACGATCCAGCGCAGAGCGTCTGCACAGGCGTCCTGCGCGGCGTCAGAGCTCGTTGCCAGTGAGAAGTCCGCCCAGCGGATCCGCGACGAACTCCGCCAGGAGCAACGAGCGGAACTGCGACGACCGCGAGAGCGGTCGCGAAGCCCGCGAGTTCCCGGCCAGACGCCGTTCGTCGCGCGCACGGCTGAGCGCCGGAAGCACTGCGATGCGGATGGACTGGGCCGCGAGGGCGATCACGATGAAGAGGCCGTATGCGGCGAAGAACCCGTCGGTCTCGTCGGTGCGCCCGAACTCGCGCGCGATGATGACCCCGATGATCGCCGCGAAGGCCGAGACGACGAGGGTCGAGGCCGCCGTCAGCGCAGCACTCGCCAACGAGCCCAAGCCGGGCGAGTCTGTACGCTTGGCCACCGACGCGAAAGCGTACGCACCATGCCGAACGACACCCTCTGGACAGGCGGCGCGCTCGACGATCTCCGCCACGAGTTCGGGGACGTCTACGAAGGTCGCACGGCGCTGGTCACGGGCGCCGACGGCTTCATGGGCTCTCATCTCACCGAGGCGCTCGTCGAGCTCGGCGCCACGGTTCACGTCTTCGTGCGGGCGACCTCGAGCGGAGCGCTCAACAACATCGCGCACCTCCGCAACCGCCTCAAGGTGCACTTCGCAGATCTGACCGACAAGACCTCGGTCGATTATCTGATTCGGGAGCTGAGAGACACCGCTCCCGACCGGCCCTACGTGTTCCATCTCGGCGCGCAGGCACACGTCGGCGAGTCCTGGCACCGACCGTACGAGACCGTGATGGCAAACACGGTCGGCACTCTCAATCTCCTGCAGTCGGTGATCGATCAGGGACTCGAGCTCGAGAAGTTCGACACCGCAGGCACGTCGGAGGAGTACGGCAACGTGCGCGAGTCGGTCACCGATCACCACGACTTCGACGACGCGGGCGGGCTGATCCTCCACGAGCGCTCGCCGATCAACCCGAAGTCGATCTACGCGACGTCCAAGGTGGCAGCCGACTTCCTCACGATGAACTACCACGACGCGTTTGGCGTGCCGGGTGTCGTCACGCGCATGTTCAACAACTACGGCCCGCGCCAGAACCCGCGCTATGTCACTGGGACGATCATCACCCAGGCGCTCGGGCGTGAGACGATCGAGCTCGGGCAACTGGAGCCGATGCGGGACTTCTGCTACTGCACGGACGGCGTGCGCGGCCATCTCACAGTCGCGGCGCAAGGCACGCCGGGCGACGTCTACGTCTACGGCCAGGGCGCAAACATCTCGATGCGGGACTGGGTCGATCTCATTCTTCGAGTCGGCGAGGACAACGGCTTCTGGCCAAGCCGCGAGGTCGTCTCCACCCTGGCCCGCTACCGACCCGGGGCGAGCGAGGTGATGGCGCTTCGCGTCGGCCACGAGAAGCTCACCGAGGAGACGGGCTGGATGCCGAAGGTGTCGTGGGAGGACGGCATCCTGCAGACGATTCGCTGGTACGCCGATAACCGCGACCGCTGGATGGGACGCGTCGATTGGCTGCCGACCGGCTCACCGCTCGCAACGTCGTGAGCCGCGTGCTCGTCACCGGCGGTGGTGGATTCCTCGGCTCGCATCTGGTCGAGCGGCTCGAGAGCGACGGCCACGACGTCGTCGTCGCGCGCAGAATGGACTACGACCTCACCTCCATGGAGGACGCGGCCCGCATGTTCGAGGACGCCGACGCCGAGCTTGTCTTCCACCTCGCCGCGGAGGTCGGCGGAATCGGCGCCAACCGGGCAAATCCCGGCCGCTACTGGTACGCGAACCTGACGATGGGCGCGCACGTGCTCGAGCAGGCGCGGCTGCACTCGACGCCGAAAGTCGTCATCGCCGGGACGGTCTGCGCATACCCGAAGTTCGCCAAGGTTCCGTTCAACGAGGACGACCTCTGGGACGGCTACCCGGAGGAGACCAATGCGCCCTACGGCGTTGCGAAGAAGGCGGTCCTCGTCGGCGCCCAAGCGTATCGCGACCAGTACGGCCTGAACAGCATCTTCCTCCTCCCGACCAACCTCTACGGGCCGAGGGACAACTTCGACCTCGAGACGTCGCACGTCATCCCCGCGCTGATCCGGAAGATGGTCGAGACCGAGAACGAGGTGGTCCTCTGGGGTGACGGCTCGCCGACGCGCGAGTTCCTCTACGTCGACGACTGCGTCGAGGGCCTCGTCCTGGCCGCGGAGCGCTACGACGATCCCGAGCCGGTGAACCTCGGGGCCGGGAAGGAGATCTCGATCCGAGAGCTGGCCGAACTGATCGCCGACGCCACAGGGTTCTCAGGGCGAATCGTGTGGGATGCCGAGAAGCCTGGTGGACAGCCGCGCCGCAGCGTTGACGCCACGCGCGCACGCGAGCTGTTCGGGTTCGAGGCGAAGACACCGCTGCGAGAGGGGATCGAGCACACCGTGGCCTGGTACCGCTCCGCAGTAGCCGGTGTCGTGGAGCCCCGTTCGGGATGATCGCCCGTCGCAAGGCGGATGCTCGGCGTCACGAGGCAAGGACGCAAGGAGTGCCCATATCGGAATATGGGCGCGACTGAGGACGAAGCATCGGGACGCCGAGCGCCGCCTGGCGACATGGTCGCTCGTCCCGAACGGGGCTCCTTGGCTAGCGCGGCGGCAACGGCCGCGCGCGGCACAGGCCGCACGATCGACGGCCTGCTCGAACGGCCTCGCGCGGTTCTCGGCACTCTGATCGGCGCGCAGATCGCAGCGACCGTCGTGCTGGCGTTGTCGGTGACGCACAACGGCTGGGTCTACTTCCAGGGCGGAGACCAGATCTGGCTCGCGACACAGGGCTGGCTGCTCGGTCAGCTCGAGCTGGCTCCGACCGAGCTCGGCTACCTCGGGTCGTACCTGTTGACACCGATCATGTGGGTCACGGGACCGACGTACGTGCAGGCGCTGCCCCCGCTCGTGCTCCTCCAGGTGCTCGTTCTCGGACCGATCGCACTCCTCTGCGTCTACGGGATCGCGACGAGAGTAGGCGGACGGCTGCTCGGGTACTGGGCGTCGTTCCTCTGGGTCGCCGCGCCGTTTGCCTCGATCCCGCTGTTCGTCGACCGCTATCAGGAGCGCTGGGCCGAGCACTTCCTCCCGCAGGCGCTCGGCCTGACCGCCATGCCCGACTTCCCCTCCACGGTGCTCGTACTCGCCGCCGTGCTCTACGTCGTGCGCTCACTCTCGCCGGGCCACATGACGGATGCCGTGTTCGCCGGCGTCCTGCTCGGCGCAGCAGGAGCTCTCAAACCGCCGAACCTGCTCGTTGTGTTCGGCGTCGGGCTCGCCTACGTCGTCGCGCGCAGGTGGCGAGAGGGGCTCGCGTGCGCCGTCGCGATCGTGCCCGCGCTCCTCGTCCTGGTCGCGTGGAAGTACCGCGGACTCGGGGAGGTCCCCGTCTTTGCGCTGGAGCAAGCGCGGCTGGCCATGGGCTCGGGCCCGCTCGCGCTCGAGCTGAACCTCGACCGCTACTTCGAGCTCGACTTCGACCACTGGCGAACGCAGATGGATCAATTGCGCGAGTTCTTCTGGAGCGCGCGTCTTGCGCAGTGGGCGCCGGTAGCCGGACTCATCGCGGTCCTCCGCGTACGCCGAGGTGCGATCGCAGCACTGCTCGGCGGATGGCTCGCCGCGTTCCTCGTCGTCAAAGGCTTCTCACCTCGCGCAAGCATCGAGTCCAACACGTTCTGGCGGCTGCTCATGCCCGCCTGGCCTGCGTACCTGATCCTCTTCGCCTCGATTCCGCTGCTGATCCCGACGTTCGCTCGTCGGCTCGGGGAGCGGCTCGAGCCAGCTCGAAGCGTGGCGATCGCTCCTCGGTGGATCATTCTGGCCGCGATCCTGACAGTGGCGCTCCCGGCCGCGGCGCTCGCCGCCTCGACG
The DNA here is from genome assembly GCA_963827525.1 of uncultured Thermoleophilia bacterium. Lineage (GTDB taxonomy): Bacteria > Actinomycetota > Thermoleophilia > Gaiellales > Gaiellaceae > GMQP-bins7. Next base: position 126,065 of record CAWHBH010000005.1, on the reverse strand, counting down.
CCGATCGAGCCCCCGACGCCGGCCGTGTTCCAGGGCGCACCGGGAGGGCTCGGAAGCGACATTCTCGCGCCCGTCGACGAGGGGATCGGACTGCGGGTCGAGTCCGGGCGGCGCGTCCGCGCGCCTCACGTGGACCGACGAGACGGACTGGCGCGCGGATGTCTTCTACCGCATCTACCGCCACGAGGGGCCGGAGCCCGACACCGCCTGCTACCTCTCCGGAGACGTGGCCTGGTACTGCTACGTAAGCGGCACGCCGATCGGCACGACCCGCGACACCACCTTCGTCGACCCATCGCCCTTGCCGAGCGCGACCTACCGGATCGGCGTCGGGACGAACTGGGTCGACGACCCGGACGAGGGTGACGTGTTCGCTTTCAGTCCGCCGGTACCCGCAAGCGGCTGACTCGCTCCTCGAGCAGGGCGATCCGCTGGGCGAGGTCGACGTTCTCGTCCGTGAGCTTCGAGAGCACGGTCGAGTAGTGGAGGAGCACGAGGAGGATGAAGAGCGTTGCGACAGCGAAGAGCACGGCAGGTGGATAGCTCGTCACGCCGACCCAGCCCGCAATGGTGTTCAGACCCTCGCGCCACGCCGAGAGGACGAGCAGAACGATCCCGGTTGCCAGCCAGAGCAGTGCATAACGCTCTTTGAGCCGCCGACCTCGCACCAGCTCGAGGACGACCAGGATGAGCAGGACCGATGCGACGACGCCGACGATCGAGACTCGAACCGGAGTCACTCTCGTGCCCCTTCGAGAGCGCGGATATCGCCGCAGGCTGGCCACGAGCAACGCAAGCATGACCTTGACGATGTAGTAGAGCGACCGGACGAACGTAATCGAGGAGGTACCGGTCGTTCGCTCTCGCATGGCTACCTGCACCTGAGCCACGCGCAAACCGCTGCGCAACGCGACGAGCGTGGCCTCGACCTCGGGGTAGTCGTGGGGGAACTGCGCGGCGAAGAGCTCGATTCCCCGCTCGATCGAGCGCGACGAAGCCCGAAGTCGTGTCGGTCACACGCTGGCCGCCGAGAACGGACACGAGACGAGCGAAGATGCGGATGCCGATACGACGGGCGAATGGTGGTCGATAGGTGCCGCCGGGGCCGACGAAACGCGAGCCGATGACGAGATCCGCCTCACCGGCCTCGATCGGCTCGAGGACCTTCGGGATCTCGGATGCGTCGTGCTGTCCATCGCCGTCGAGACGGACGGCGAGCTCGTATCCGTGCTCCAGCGCGTATCGGAACCCTGTCTGCACCGCACCGCCGATGCCGACGTTGAACGGAAGGCTGAGCACCGTCGCGCCGTGCGACTCCGCGACCTTTGCGGTGTCGTCGGTGGAGGCATCGTCGACGACGACGACGTCGATCGCGGAATCGAACTCTCGTATCTCGCCGACGACCCTTCCGATCGCGCCCGATTCGTTCCACGCCGGCACGATCGCGACGAGGCGGCGTTCACTCATGGGCCGCCCTCCGGCCCATGAGTGTGGAGGGGTGTGGGGAACCGGGAGGTTCCCCACGTTCTCAGAGAAGAAGGGGGCACACGGGGGAAACATGGTTTCCCCCGTGAACGGGAGCCGAAGGCGGACGTTGTTCATACCGTAACCCCGGCCCCGAGCCCCACGAGCTCCAGCAGCCGGCGCGCCCGGTGCGCGTACGTGTGCTCGTCGAGGACACGCTCCCGCGCGCGCCGGCCCATCTCCTCCGCCTGCCCGGGATCCGCGATCAGCTCGCGGTACGCGCCGATGGCCTCGTCCACATTCTCGACGACCACGAGCTCGCGACCCGGCTCGAACCAGCGCTCGATCCCCTCGTGCGGATTCGAGACGATCGCCGCACCCGAGGAGGCGAGCTCGAAAGGACGTGCGGTCGACGATCCGGGAACCTTCGCGTGCGGCCGGCGCGTCATGTTGAGGTTTACTCGGGCCGCAGAGATCGCCCGGGCGAAGACGTTGAACGGGATGTCGCCGAGCATGCGCGCCGCGCCCGCGTCCCCTTGGAAGTCGAGTCCGCCGAGCCCGAAATCGAGCTCGGAAGCGAGCCTCGACGGCTCGCCGACCATCGTCTTCATCCAGTCACGGCGGAACTTGTCGCCGTAGCCGTAGAAGAAGACGTCCACCTCCTTCTCGACCGGTTGAGGCGAGAAGAACTCGGGATCGGCGCCCCAGTAGAGCACGTCGGCCCTACGCGCGCCGAGCTCGAGCAGACGCGGTATCCCGCCCTCGGAGTTCGACAGCACGAGGTCGTACTCCCATGGGTCTGCGCCGTGGTACGGGTTGAACCCGGTGTCCATGCCCCCGTACTCGGGCAGGCTCATCGGGACGTCGCCGTCATAGAAGACGATCGGGATTCCGAACCGGGAACGAAGCGCGTCGGGGACGCCTCGCAGGTGCGCCATGGGAACCGTGAAGACCACCACTGCGTCGGGTCGTTCGCGCTCGATCAGGCGCTCGAGATGGCGCCTCCAGCGCGGCGTGACCCAGCGCTGGATCGTCTCGCGCGTGAGCCGATCGAGCCCCGACTCCTCCGGATGCGACTCGTCGCGCCGGAGATAGCGGTCGCCCTTGACCCGCGCGAGCGCGTCCCGGACGGCCTGGTACGACTCGCCCTCGCGGTAGGTCGGGTTCGGCGCCACGCGCCACCAGGGCGACTCGACCGGACGCCCGCGATACGGCGTCACGACGAGATCTACGCCGGCCTCGTACATCCCCTTCCAGAGCTGCCACCAGGCGGGCGTGCAGCCGTAGCGGAAGTCGAGGTCGATGGCAGACGCGACCGCAAGGATCTTCGGCGTCTTCATCGGCCCTGGAGAGACGAGGCGTGCTTCGCCATGACTAGTACGCCCCTCGCCGGCCGATCACCGCGGGGATAGTCCGGGCGATGATGGTGATGTCGAGCCAGATCGACCAGTTCTCGAGGTACGTGAAGTCGAGCCGGACGAGATCGTCGAAGGTCAGGCCGGACCTGCCCGAGATCTGCCAGAGCCCTGTCATCCCGGGGAGAACGGCATAGCGCGCGCGGTGCCAGTCCTCGAGGAGCCGGTAGTCGCGGAGCGGCAGAGGTCGCGGCCCCACGATGCTCATCTCTCCCTTCAACACGTTCACGATCTGTGGAATCTCGTCGAGCGAGAATCGGCGGAGGAATCGGCCGACGCGCGTCACCCGCGGGTCTTCGCGGATCTTGAAGAGGGCTCCTTCCGCCTCGTTCGCTTCCTCGAGCTCGGGCTGGAGCGCCGCTGCCTCGGCCACCATCGTGCGGAACTTGAGCATCCCGAACTCGCGCTCGCCGACGCCGATACGCCTGTCGACGAAGAAGATCGGGCCACGCGAGTCCAGCTTGACGGCCAGGGCGATCAGAGCCCATAGCGGCAGCGCGAGAAGCAGGACGAGCGCGCTGACCACGATGTCGAAGGCCCTCTTCACCGCCCATTCCGCGCCGGTGAGGACCGGCGGTCTCAATTCGAAGAGCGGAGCACCATGGCCTGGGACGTACTCGCCACGCTGGACGAGGAGCTCCGTCGTATCGGGCGCGAGCCGCACCTTGATTCCCTGGCCATGAGCCTGTTCCACCACCTCGAGAACGGTGCGCTCGTCGAAATCGGCTTCGGCGAGGATCACCTCGTCGGGCCGCACCTGCTCGAGAACGATCGCTAGCTCTGCACGCGAGCCGAGGAGGCGAATGCCGGGCACGGGCTCGGGAGCAACGGCGCCGACGAACTCATAGCTGAGACCGCCTCGAGCCGCAGCCAGCGACTGCCGCAGCCGGCTGAGGCTCTCGCCCTCGCCGACGAGCACGACCCGCCGACGAATGCCGACGGCGCGCATGACCTCCAGCGACGCGGACTCGTAGGCGGCTCGGAATAGGCCGATCGTCACCGCCGAGACGACGACCGAAGTCGGAATGAGCCCGGAGGTCGTGAAGTCGTAACCAGTGCCGATCCCGAACGCCAGCACGATCAACGCGACCACGATGAGACAGGCGAGGATGCGCCCGGCTCCTGGACGACGCTCCCGCTCCCTGTAGAGCCCTGACTGTGCGAAGACGAGGACCGTGATCGGAGCGGCGAACTTCAGCCACTCGGCCGGGCCCTCGCGCCAGAGGAGGCCCCAGAGGATGTCTCCGTCGCCCGCCACCAGTTGGCGGATGACGAGCGCGAGATAGATGCCAAGGGCGAGCGCCACGACATCGAGGATCACGAGCGCCGCTACGGAGAGCGTCCTCCGAACGAGCGACACGATTGGCCCACGCGAGAGCAGGTAGAGCCGGGACGCTCGAACGTCCCGGCCCGCAAGAGGCTGAGCCGGCACAGGACGTGGGGTCTCCGCCGGCGGTGCGGCCTTGGACACGCCCTGAAGCTTAGAGCCGCGCCACGTCGTCCCACGCCACACTGGGCGCGGCTTCGAGCGTCGCGCCTGCAAGCGTGTCCAGATCGGTGGGCTTCGCGCGGCGCGCAAGCAGCGGTAACAGCACGCCGATCGTCGTCCGACGCCTCAGATCGAGGAGATCCGTGTCGTGGACATAGACGTGCACAAAGGCGGGCAGAGGCCGGCGGCGGACGAGCGCTCGCCCCAGGTCTCCCAGCGAGTGCGTCGTGGGAATCGCATCCAGAGACAGGCCCGAGGGCAGTCGAACGCGCGAGGGTGTCTCGAGCGAAGCCCACCGCTCTCCGCTCGCAAGGTAGGGAGGCCGTACCGCCCGAGGCGTGCAGTCCACGTATCCGAGCTCGGCGCACGCCTCGGCGACGTCGACATCCGTATACCAGCCGCCGCCGCAGAAGAGCGTCGGCTTCAAGACCCGCCTCTCGCAGTCGCGCGCCCTCGGCCCGCACACGCTCTCCCGTACCATCGCCCGTCGGCCTTGCATGGTCTGGAGCGGTCCAATGCGTGTGGTGACCGAGCGGCCCGCGATTGGCCGCCTCCCGGGCCCGATCGAGCCAGCGCGACTCGTCCTCACCCGCTGAGACGTCAGCGGGACGCATCAGCGCAGCGATGGGGAAGCCGCCCGGGCGATTCTCCTGCAGTGCCGAGAAGCGCGCCCAAACGGCGTCGTCGAGCGGTCGCTCCACGTGGCAGGAGACGACCGCGTACCGTTCCCGCGACGTGGCGCTCATCGTCGTCGAAGTATCGTCGGCCCTCTAGATGGTTGATGCCATGAGATCGCCGCCTCCGGGGCGTGAGCTGGCCGCGCTAGGGCAATGCGCAAGACCGGAATCCGCTGACACGCGGATTCAGGTCGCGCAGAGATCTCTGGGGCACGACGCCCGGCGCGAGGCCGTCCTTCCGCCTCGGCCCGAGCGGAGGCTGCCCCGACGCGCCAGATCGCGCATCGGGACGCGCGAGATCGTGGCGTCAACCATCTGATGCGACGCTCGACAGCCGCGCTCATCGTGGTTCTCGTAGCCGCAGCTCCCCGGCTTGTCGTGCTCGCTCGAGAGCGCGAGACGATCCTCGAGGAGTTCGTCGACAAGAGCGACCGGTTCGCCGTGACGCTGGTCGACCATGGCACGTTCGGCTTCCTCCCAGGAGTGCCGTCGGCGTACACACAGCCACTGTACGGCTGGTTCCTCGCAGGCCTCTACCTTCCGTTCGACCGATCGTGGCTCGCTGTCGGGCTCGCGCAGATCGTCGTCGCCGTCGCTACCGCACTCGTCGTCCTCGCGATCGGGACGCTCCTGCGTTCTCCGGGGCTCGGCCTCGTCGCCGCGGTGCTGACAACCCTGCACCCCTACCTCGTGTGGCACGACGTCCACGCGAACCGCGAGGTGTTGGACGGGCTCGTTCTCGCGCTGCTCGTCCTCTGCGCCCTTATCGCATACGAGGACCGCTCGCTCCCGATGGCCGCGGTGACCGGCGGTGTTGCGGGCCTCGCGATACTCGGCAACGCGCGGCTCGTGCTCCTGCCGATTGCAATTGGCATCTACGTCGCGTGGCAACGCGGACCGGGACTCCGCACGTTGGCCGCAGTGTTGGTGGTCGTCGCGGCGGCGGCAATCGTGGTGGCACCCTGGGTGGCGAGGAACAAGGCAGAGGTCGGGTGCTACGCGATCACGACCGACGCCAGAGCGCTGTGGAAGGCGAACAACCTGAACACGCGCGGCGTTCTCGACCGAGGCCTCTGGATCGACGACGTTCCCGAGCTCCCAGGTGCCCCTCCCTGGCCGGAGCTCGCAGCAGATCGGACTCTCTCCGGTCGACCGACGAGTGTCGACGAGTGCGCGCAGATGCGTCTCTACCGCGAGGAGGTGCTCGAGTTCTGGCGCGAGCATCCGGGCGAGAAGGTCCGGCTTGCCGTTCAGGCGACGCAAATGCTCTGGAACCCGGTGCCCTCCGAGTCCGATTCGAGTGGCAGTGGTGGGGCGCGTCTGGCGCGGCGGACAGTCGAGCCGGCGTTCATGGTCGGTCTCTATGCCCTGGCAATCGTGGGCCTCTTCCTCGCGCCCCGGCACTTCGTCGCGCTCGCGCTGCTCCTGCTGACCTACAACACGCTCGCGGCAATGGTCTTCGCGGGCACGGCTAGGTACCGCGCTCCGTGGGACTTCCTGCTTGCACTGCTGGCTGCGTTCGCGCTCGCCGAGATCTGGCGGCGCGTCCAGCAGAGACGCGGCTACGCGGCAGCCCGCTCGAGCGCCGCGCTGTAGAGCTCCTCGATCCGCGTCACGCACTGCTCCGGAGTGAACTGAGCGAGCGCTCGCTCGCGTCCGGCGTTCCCCATCGCTGCTGCACGAGAGAGGTTCCCCGCGAGCGCGACGATCGCGTCAGCCAGCGCGTCGGCGTCGACCGAAGGAACGACGAGCCCCGTCTGGTCGTCGGCGACTATCTCGGGCAGGCCCCCGACCGCGCTCGCAATCACCGGGCGCGCTCGCTCCATCGCCTCGAGCGCGACCATGCCGAAGCCCTCGCCGAGGGAGGGGACCACGACGATCGCCGAATCCTCGATCGCTCGCTGAACCGGAGAGACGAAGCCGAGGAAGCGCACTGCCTCTGCGAGCCCCAGCTCGCGAGCGTAAGCCTTGAGTGCGGGCTCGAGCGGCCCCCGCCCGGCGATCTCGAGAACTAGGTCTGGCACGTGAGCCCGCGCCTGCGCAAGCGCGCGCAGCAGGACGAGATGACCTTTGATCGGAATCAGGCGGCCGATGCACGCAGGCGCGGCTCATCGCCTTCGTATGAGGTCGCAGCGCCCGAAGACGCGATCCCGTAGTGGACGACTTCGAAGTCCTCCGCGTCGAACCCCTCGGTCTCGGCCAGGTACTCGGCGAGGCCTCGAGAGATGGCGATGTGAACGTGCGCCAACGAGCCGACGGAACGGTCTGCGAGCCCGAACCAGCGCCCTTCTCGAAACTCGTTGAAACCATGCTTCGTCGAGAGCCGGAACGGCACGCGGGTCAGCGAGCCGGCGAGTTGGCCATAGACGTCGGCGTGGACGAGGTGGGTGTGGAGGATGCGGGGACGCACCCGCGAGAGATGGGCGATGACCTCCGCGAATGCGACCGGGTCGACGTCTGCTCGAAGCTTGACATCGTCGAGTGGCACACCGCGGGCACGGAGCTCGACAGCGAACTCCCACGCCCCCGGCTCGTCCTCGTGCAGCATGAGAAAGCGGACGTCCCAACCCCGGGCTCGAAGATCGGGAAGGAGCTGGAGCAGATGTGCCTCCGAGCCGGAGATGCCCGCGACCTTCTGGGTATGGAGGACGACGCCGTCGGTCATGAGATACCTGCCGCGTCGAGGATGCCACGGGCCCACGACTGCACCGAGTGCCCGGGCTCGACGCGCTGGCGAAGACGACGTCCGATCTCCGCGCGATCTGCCGGGCTCGTTTCGGCCAGCGCTCGAATCCGCGCGCTTAGAGCCCCGGCATCCTCACGACTAAACCACTGTTCCTCGTCGAGCAGCGAGTCGAATACGGGGTTGGACGCGAGCACGGGCAGGCATCCAGCGGCTGCCTCGTAGACCACCTTGTCGGGGGCTCCTGCACGCATGTTGTTGACGAGAGCATCGTGTGTGGCGAAGAGATGCGGGATCTCGGCTCTCGGGACCGCGTCGCCCAGGGCCACGCGCCCTTCGAGGCCGAGCTCGACGGCCAGCCGCTCGAGCTCCCCGCGATGCACGCGCTCTTCGTCGGAGAGCGACGGCCCGTAGACGTCGAGCCCGACATCGGCTCCTGCCTCGGCGACGGCACGCAACACAACGTCGAGGCCCTTCGCAGGCGAGTAGCGGCCGAGAGCGAGGAGTCGCAGACCATCGCCAGCGCGGGCCGTGAAGCACGGGAACTCGGAGATATCGATGCCGTGCCCGATCGCCCGCAGCTTTCTCGAGCGGAGAGGAAACGAGCGCGTGTCGACCGACGTGACCGCGGTCGAGGCACGCTCTGCCGCCTGCAAGAGGCGGCTCGCCCGCCAGTGCGTGAACCAGAGGACGAGCGGGATGCGAAGTGGCCGCACGAGCGGTGCAGCGAGGACTGCATAGATCGGGCACATGTGAGCGACGACCGCCCCTCCGCGAAGCCCGCTCAGCTCTTGCGACAGCGCAGCTTCGAAGCGCACGCCGCGGGTGACCTTGTGGCGTGCACGGAACACACGCACGCGGCAATTGGGGGGCAGAACTCCATCGGCAGCTCCGTCGGCGAGCACGACGACCTCGTCCACGAGGTCGGCCAGAGCGCGAATCTTGGGGACCGTCGCGGCGAGAGCGGGGTGTCCCGGGTCGACCTGCTGGGTGATGAAGACGAGCTTGGTCATCAAAAGAAGTCGAAGTCGCCGAGCGTGAAGTGCCAAGCATCTGCACGCGCGTCGACGCTGACGCCGTCGTGGAGCGCCTTGCCGATGAAGCGAAGCTCCTTGTTCGTCGGAGCGAAGCCCGCCCGGAGCAACGTGCGTCGCTCTGCCCCGGACCGCGGCGGAAGAAGCACGAGCGCGTCCGCGCCTCCCCGCACCTCGGCGACGGCCCGTGAGAGCAGAGCACGTGCTTCCTGACTTCCCGCCGGCGCGGTGACGAGATCGGCAATAAATCCAGCCGAGACACCGTGCTTGAACGTGTGCCCGACGACGGCGGCCCCGACGAGCTCGCGGTCCCGATACGCGCCGAAACACCGGTAGTCACGAGGCGAGTCGAGATACCGCCAGTTGAAGTACTCGGCGTCGCGGACGAAGTGGCTTCCGTAGCCCGTGGCCGCGCGCCGACCCAACTCGTCCATCTCGGTGCCGAAGCGCTCGACGAGCCGAACCTCGAGGCCGCGGATCGTCCTGGGCTTCACATCCGGCGCCTTCAGCCCACCCCGTTCGCCCGGCCTTCCGAGCGCGTACCGAACGACTGCACCGAGCCCGCAGCGGCCGCGCCCAGAGACGGAGCCTCGGCAGGTCGATCCAGCCGAGCCGGCTCATGAAGATCGGGTAGGAGGCTCCGTTGGGGAAGGTCACCGTGAGCGGTGAGCCCGAAGCAGTGGCGGCAGTCTCGTTCTCACGCTCGAGGGTCGAGAAGACGCCCTGGCCGCGATACCGCGGATCCGTCGCCACGTTCACGGGGATGGCAAGCCGCGTCTCGACTCCGTTCAGCACGGTGCGGAAGAAGCTCATCGCAGCGACGCCGACAACCTCCCCGCCGTCGACCGCGAGCGAGACGATCCCTTCACCTGCCGGGTTCCGGTCGAACCACCACGCGAACTCCTCGTCGGAGAGCTGCGTCGTGCCGACGCGCGCGAGCAGCGCGACGAGCGCCGCACGCTGGTCGGGCGAGTACGGCACAACCTGGAAGCTCACCGCGACGCTGTTCCGACCGCGGACATGAGTGCTCGCCGCGCACGTGTGCCGAGCACGGTGTCCTTGACGGAGATCAGGTCGCAGGCTCCGCCGAGGACGAGCTCGAAGGTTCGCGCCGGATACGGCTCGACGTTGTAGCGACGAAGCTGGAAGCGGTCGCTTCCAGGTCCGTTCGCTCCGGAGACTGCGCTGAAGCCAAGCTTGTAGCCGGCCTGCTCGACGAGGCTGGCGTGCTCCACGCGGTAGTCGGCCTTCGATCCCTTGACGAAGGCGAACGCCTCGACCTCCCGCCCCAGCCGCTGCTCCAGACGAAGCTTCGAGAGCGCGATCTCGCGGACTGCCTCGGCGGGCTCGAGGAGGGAGAGCTGTCGGTGTCCGATCCCGTGCGACTCGATACGGACGCCCCCCGCTTCGAGCTCCGCGAGCTCGTCCCAGTCGAGCGTCGGGTTGCGGACACCCAGGGCGTAGAGCGATTCCTCGTGTGGCAGCGGGTACGCGTCATCCAGGAACCCGATCGGGACGAAGACGACTGCCGGATAGCCGTGGCGACGCAGAATCGGGAGTGCGTGCTCGAGGTTGTCGCGGTAGCCGTCGTCGAACGTGATGAGTACCGCCCTAGGTGGAAGCGGCGTTCGGAGAAGGTAGTAGTCGCGCACGGCGTCGAGCGACACGGGCGTGTAGCCGAGCTCTGCAAGCAGCGACATCTGCTCTGCAAAGACCTCGGTCGGAACCGTGATCGGGTTCGGCCAGAGGTCGTTGACCTTGTGGTACATGAGCACGCGCAGGGTGCGATCGGCTTCTCCGGGGTACGCGTCGATGCCGGCCACAGCCTCTCCGAGCGCTCTGTAGGCGCCGTTCTTCAGGAGCTGCATTGCCCGGAGCGCGCGCATCGGCGTGAGTGTAGGTGCGTGGCCAGATCAGACACCGCGTCCCCTCTCTGACACGATCGGCGCATGCGCCGGACCCGAGGCGCAGATGCTCTGTCATACGGGCTACCCGCCGCACCTCGGCTCCCACGACGACGTCTGGGCGCTGAGCCGACGGTTCGGCATTCCGGTGCCGGACGAGTACCGCGGCCCTCGCGAGTCGTACCGGCAGAGAGAAGCCTACGAGCGACGTCGGGACCTACGAAGGCGCGACGACCTTCTCGACCAGGTCGTGAATCCGCCGCGCGTACTCTTCGGGAGTCGCGAGCCAGGGCTCGACCGCGACCCGTCCGGCCGAACCGAGACACGCGGCGATCGTGCGGTCTGACAGCGACAACACGAGGGCATTCGCGAGCGCCTCTGCGTCGCCGGGAGGCACCAGGAGCCCCGTCTCCCCGTCGTCGACGATGTCAGGAATGCCGCCGACACGGCTGGCCACGACGCCGCGGCCACGGCAGAATGCCTCGACCACGACTCGTCCGAGGCCCTCCGAGCGCGAAGGCAGCACGAGCACCGTCGCCTCGTCCAGAGCCCGCGCAACCTCGGGTGTCGGCAGCGATTCCGTCCAGCGCGTCTGCGCCGGCAGATCGTCGACGAGTCGCTTCACGACCTCGTTCAGTACGCCACGCCCCACGATGTGGAGCATCGCGTCGGGAACCTTTGGTGCCGCCAGCCGCCAGGCCTCCGCGAGAACATCGACGGCCTTGTAGCGCTCGAGCACGCCGACGAAGAGCGCAGTCGGGCGCTCGGGGAGCGGCCGAGGAGCGGTCTCGACGAAAGGCTCGAGATCCATGAATGCGGCGAACGTCGCGGTCGGCTCGACCCCGGCCGCTCGCACGAGACTCGACGTGTACGCCGAGATCGTCCGAACACCGTCTGCCCGGCGAAGCCCATACCGCGCCAGGGCGTCGGCCAGGGGCGCGAGAGCCTTTCGCGACCGGGAGCCGTAGAGCCGTGCAGGAGCCGCCGGGTCGCCGTGAATGTCGACGATCACTCGGGTCGGCACTCCCGCGAGCTTTCGCCCGAGGAGAACGAGCGCCGCCTCCTGGGCCCCTTGCGCGAGAACGGCGTCCGGCCGGAAGTCGCGGAGCTCGCGCGCCACGCGGAACGGAAGCAGCGCGTAGAAGCTTGCGCCGTCGAGCGCACGCGGGCGGATCTGCCGCACCAGTCGAAACCGCCCGTCGCCCGAGCGCCCACCCGAAGCTGTCGCGACCACTCGCACGTCGAGCTCGGCGGAGAGCGCGTCGAACTTCTGCTCGAGCGACGGCGAAAGTGGAAAGGCGTAGCGCGTGCGGCCGACCATGAGGAGCTTCCGTTTCATGTCCTCGCCGCCCTCATGAGCTCGTCCTCGATGCGCGTGAACACCGCTTCTTCGGTGTAGCCGGCTACGGATCGAGGCGCAGCCTCGGCCAAACGCCGCCGAAGCTCGTCGTCGCCGAAGAATCGTCGGATCGCGGCGGCGAGCGCGGACGCATCCCCCGGCGGCACGAGGAGGCCGTTCACGCCGTCGCGAACCACTTCCGGTATGCCACCCACTTCGGTCGCGATCACCGGGCATCCGACCGCAAGCGCTTCGACGACCGTGTGCGGGAAGTTCTCCCACGCCGACGAGAGCATGGATGCATCGGCCGCGCGGAACAATCGGAGGACTTGCTCGCGCGACACGCTCCCCACAAAGCGCACCCTTCCCTCGAGCGCGAGCTCTCTTGCTCGATTTTCGAGTGTCCGACGGTCGGGGCCGTCACCGGCGACGACCAGCGTGACGTCGGGTATTGCGGCGATGGCCTCGAGCGCGAGTCCCAGCGCCTTCTGCGGCCCGAGCCGGCCTGCGAACGCGAGAACGTGCCCGCCGAGCTCCAGCTCGGCTCGCAGGGCATCGCGCGACGGGAGTGCGGGCAGCTCGGGAGCTGGATTCGGCAGCACCGACACACGCGCAGGATCGAGCCCCCACTGGAGCGCGATCTCTCGGAGGTATGCGCTGGGACAGAACACGTGCCGCGCACTCCGCAGAGCCGCGTTGCGCGTCGTTCGCAGGAATCGCGCTCGCGCACCGCCGACATGCTGGAACTCATCGAGGGTGCCGACGTACCGGCCGCTCCGTGTCGCGCGTTCGAAGACCTCGTCGGAGACGAGCTTGGCCACGAGAGGTGTGCGGCAAAGCCGAGCGCCCAGCGTCGCCCGCCTGATCATGCTCGTGGCGTAGACGACGTCAGCACCTCTCGCACACCTGCGGACGAGGAGCGCGGAGCGGAGATGGCGTATGCCCGATCCCCGCGATACCCAGTGCACGGGATACGCGCGCGGCTCCGGCGCGGAAGCGGCGGTCGTCACCACCTCGACCCTGTGCCCGCGCCGGTGGAGGAACTCGGCGAGTGCCGGAGCGTGACTCGCCGGCCCGCCCGGATCGGGTGGCCAGATCCCCGAGACGACGACGACCTTCACTGCTGGAACGCCGCTTCGCCCGAGCGCTCCGCTGCGGCGACCTCGGCACGCAGCCGAACGATGACGACCAGCCAGGCCGCGGCAAACACAATCGTCGATGCGAGCACCGCTACTGCAGCGCCGGTCGCACCCCACTCGGCACCGAGCACCGCGACGAGCGGGATGGCAACCAGTGTCTCGAGTCCGTGCGTGACGATCCGCAAGCGTGGTCGCCCGATGGTCACGGGCAGCGTCTTCGTCCACCCGAGCGCGAAATGGATCGCGGCTGCAAGGAGGATGACTCTTGCAGCGTCAACCGCACCGCCGTACTCCGACCCGAAGACAGTCTCGACGAGCCAGGGCATGGCAACGAAGAAGATCGGAACCGCCACGACCATGACCGCGCCGGCCCACTTCGAGTAGCTCCGCACGCCCGCGAGAATGCGCATCCGCTCGCCTCTCTCCCAGTCGCGCGTCTGCTCGGTCATGAGCATGAGTCGCGCCGGCGAGCTTGCGGCGGCGAATCCGGTCTGCGGAGTCTGGCCGATCCGGAAGAGACCGACCTGGGTCGGGCCGGCGACGATGCCGAGCACGAGCGGGACGAGCGTCGTCCGGAGCGAGATCACACCCGTCGCCAAGCTCGACTGGACGACGAACGAGCGAATCCCTGGGACGTCTTCGCCCAGCTTCCGGGCAGGCGCGGACGGAAAACGCCGAAGCGCGACGACACCGACCACCGAGATCGCGACCGTGGCGATCGCCTGCGCGACGACGATCGCGACGAGGGCTTCGGTGACGCCGAGCGGAGCGGCGATCACTATCGCGAGCAGCCTGAGTGCGGCCGAGCCGGCCTGATAGACGCCGCGCAAGTCGTATCGACTGTGAAGCAGGAGGACAGTTGCGCCGACGTTCTCGGTGGATTGGACGAGCGGCAGGAGAGCGGCGGCGAGAAGTGCCTGCTCGAGCCCGTCGGCGTCGAAGAGCGCGTCGGCGTACGGTGCGAGAGCGACGAGGATGACGGTCGCGAGGGCGCCGCCGACGATCTTGAGCAAGAGCATCTGCCGGAAAAGCCGCCGCAGTCGCCCCCAGTCCTCCGCCGCGACGTACCTGAAGCCGTACTTCGTGAGCGATTCCTCGACAGTGAGGTCGAGGAGCACCTGGAAGAAGCCGACAGCCGCAAGCGCCGTGGCAAAGACGCCGAACTCGTCGAGCCCGAGGACACGCGCCGCGACGATCGTGCCGACGATCCCGCACGCGACCGAAGCGTAGATCCACGCGGCCGTCGCGGACCGGCGGCGTAGGAGGCGGGGAGCCATCGGCTGGTCAGTGTAGGGAGCGCACCCTTCGGAGCGATCTGCCCGCGATCGTCGCTTCTATAGTGGCGCGGTGGCGACCCCGTCGCTCGAGAGCTCGCTCATGCGACCCCAAATCCGCCACCTCTTCGACCGCGACGCTCTCGGGGCGCTCGTTCTCGCTGCATCGCTGCCGCTCCTGTTTCTCCACGAGCGCTATCAGCCCGAGCTCGCGGTCGACGTGGGCTCCACTTCGGTCGACGTCAGGCTCTCGGATGCGGCCGTTCTCGTGGTCGTCGTTACCGCAGCTTTCGCGGCCGCGCGATTCGGAGTCGCTCGACTCCAGCCGGCTCGACTCCTCTGGATTCCCGGCGGCGCCCTGCTCGTGTGGCTCGCATTCACCACATTTCGGCCGGCGTCGCTGGACGACGCCCTCTTCGACGACCATCTGGTGAGCTTCCTCAAGCTCGGGGAGTACGCGCTGCTTGCCCTTGTCGTACCGCTCCTCGTGCGGCGCGTCGAGGATCTGACGATCGTGGTCGGTGGCCTCGTCCTCTGGGCTGCCGTCGCGGTGGGCGTCGCGCTGCTCCAGTTCTTCGGCGTAGACATCTTCGGCGCCTGGAACGCGGGCTGGCGCCAGCCGTCCTTCCTCGGTCACCATGATCTCGCGGCGCTGGCCGCGATCGGCGTCTCGCTGGCCGCGGCGGGGATCGTGGCGGGAAGACGGCGGATTCCCGCAAGCGCGCTCTTCACGACTGCGCTCGTTGGCCGGGGTGCTGGGTCTCGTCGTTGCCGGCTCCCTGGCGGCTGCAGCGGGACTCGCGCTCGGGGCGGCAGTTCTCTGGCTCGCCGCACGCGGTCGCTTCTCTCCTTCGGGGCGCCGCGTGCTCGCGCTCGCGGCGGTCGTCGCGGTAGTGGGCGGCGGAGTTGCGGCAGTTCGGGGCGACGCACTCGAGGACTTCTTGCGCTTCGTGGGCGTCCGGGGCGACGAGCCCCCCGTTGGCGTCGAGACGTACTCCCAGCGCACGGTGCTCGCATACATCGGGCTGCGGATCTGGCAGGACGACCCGATCGTGGGCGTGGGCTGGCAGCGATCCTCCCGGCCGGAGGTCTTCGAGCCCTACATCGCCGACGCGCGCGAGCGCTTCCCGGACGTCGTCGACCTGGCGTTCCCGGCGGAAGGTCGCGAGTGGGGCGTCCAGAACCTCTACATCCAGATGCTTGCCGACGCCGGCGTGATCGGGCTCCTGCTGTTGCTCGCAGTCGGCGCAGCTGGGCTGATCCTCGCGTGGCGCACGGTGATCTACGCGTCGAACCCCTGGGCCGCAGGCGCGGGCCTCACGGTGTTGTGTGCGCTCCTGACACTGGCGGGAGAGTGGGCTTCGCTCGGGATCGTCGCCGGTATCCCGTTACAAGCAGCGACTTGCTTGTTGCTCGGCCTCGCAGCAGCCGGTGCAGCGACCGTCGAAGAGGAGACCGGTGGCTGACGCCCGCCTCGACCCGCCGCGCTCGATGCCGACGTACGCCGTGCGCGCGCCACTTGTGCGCTGGCTACGCGAGCAGGCCGTCGAGGCTCACCACGCGCTCGGGAGCTATCGAGTACTCGATGTCGGCTGCGGTGCGAAGCCGTACGAGCCCCTCTTCTCCCGCCACGCCGCCTCCTATGTCGGCGTCGACCCGGTGGAGAACCCGCGGGCGGAGCTCACAGGATCGGTCGAGGATCTCCCGGTCGGCGACGGGAGCTTCGACGTCGTCCTCTGCAACCAGGTGCTCGAGCACTGCGACAACCCGCGGCAGGCCGTCTCGGAGCTCCGCCGTGTCACGGCTCCCGGCGGCCGCGTGCTCGTGTCGACCCACGGAGTCATGGCCTACCACCCTTCGCCGACTGACTACTGGCGCTGGACGCATGCCGGCCTCGAGAAGCTCTTCTTGGACAACGGGGCCTGGGAGTCGGTTACGGTGACGCCCGCTTCCGGCACGACCGCCTGTCTCGGCATGCTGCTCTCGATGTACCTCGATCTCACGTTTCGCCGCGCTAGGCTCGGCGCCGCCGCCCGACCACTTGTCGCAGGCATCAACACCGTGGCCACTGGCATCGACAGTCGTTCCGTGCGCCTACGAGAGCCGGGCCCGGGAACGCTCTTCGCGAACTTCCACGTGGTGGCACGAGTGCCGCAGTGAAGGTTCTGGTCACAGGCGGGGCCGGGTTCATCGGATCGAACATCGTCCGAGCGCTCCTCGCCCGCGGGGATGACGTGCGCGTTCTCGACAACTTCTCGACCGGGAGCCGCGCCAACCTCTCCGGGCTCGAGCAGGACGTCGATCTCGTCGAGGGAGACCTCCGCTCGTACGAGCGTGTCCACGCCGCCGTGCGTGGTACCGAGGTCGTGTTCCACGAGGGCGCGCTCCCGTCCGTGCCGCGCTCGGTTCAGGATCCGCTGACGACGACCGCCGTCAACATCGAGGGGACTCTCAACGTCCTGCTCGCAGCACGAGACGAGAGCGTGCGCCGGATCGTCAACGCATCGTCGTCCTCGGTCTACGGCAACGCGGGCGACCTTCCGAAGGTCGAGTCGCAGGCTCCGGACCCGATCTCTCCGTACGCGGTCGCGAAGCTGGCGGCCGAGCGGTTCTGTACGAGCTTCAGTCGGGTGTATGCGATGGAGATCGTCTCGCTGCGCTACTTCAACGTCTTCGGCCCACGACAGGATCCGGCGTCTCAGTACGCAGCTGTCGTGCCGCGGTTCATCCGTGCAGTCGCAGGCGACGAGCCGGTGACCATCTACGGCGACGGGGAGCAGTCTCGTGACTTCACGTACGTCGACAACGTGGTGAGCGCCAATCTGCTCGCCGCCGATGCGGCAGGCATGAAGGGCGAGATCGTCAACGTCGCGACCGGCGGGTCGATCACCGTGAATGCCCTCGCAGACGCGATCGGGACGATGCTCGGCCGTCCGGTGGAGAAGATCTTCGAGGCCGCGCGTACGGCCGACGTCCGCGCGTCGTGGGCGGACCTCGGCGAGGCGAAGCGCGTCCTCGGCTACGAGCCACGGGTCGCGTTCGAGGAAGGCCTGCAACGGACAGCCGATCACCTACTCGATGGAAAGGAGTAAACGACCGATGCCACACACCTTCGGGTCGATCGACGAGCTCGGGGAGGGCTACGGCTTCCGCAAGGTGCGGCGTGAGCTCGGTGTGACCGCGTTCGGCGTGAACGCGATCGTCATGCCACCGGGATACCTGGGCTTCCATCACTTCCACGACACCCAGGACGAGCTCTACTTCATCCACTCGGGCTCGGCCCGTGTCGAGGTCGAAGGAGAAGACCGCGTCCTCGGTCCGGGCGGGCTCTTCCATGCCGAGTCGACGACGCCGCGACGCGTATCGAACGCGAGCGAGAGCGAGGACCTCGTCATGCTCGTCGTCGGCGGCAAGGGCGGCTATGTCGAGCGGGACGGGCACATGGTCGACGAGGCCGACATCGCGCGGCGTGCGGGCTTCGGAAGCTAGAGGCTTGATGGGAAATTGGCGCGCAGTCGGGGGCGGTCACGATCAAGCCGGGCGTCGCACTCACGCGTCGTGCAGGCTAGAAGCCTGTGCGACGCGCGAGGTGGCGATCCGGCGCAGCGTCGTGGTCGTCATCCGGCCCGCGGAAATTTCGCTTCGAGCCTCTAGAGGCGAGCGCTGAACACCAGGTCGCGCGCGAAAAGCCGTCCGTGCAGACGGCGATAGCGACCGCCCACGAAGGACAGCCGCACGTCCTCGAAATCGACGAGAAGCTCGCGCAGCGCGGCCGGCGAGAACATGTGGAGGTGCGTCGGATCGTCCTCGGGCGCCGGCCGAGCAGGAACCGCAGTCGGCCCTGCACCCGGTAGGCGTTCGGGACCGAGCCGACGAGCACTCCCCCGGGCTTGAGAACGCGCTGGATCTCCGCAATCAGCGCGTCCGGGAACTGCAGGTGCTCGAGCAGCTCCCCCGCGACGACCGCGTCGAAGCTCGCGTCCTCGAACGGAAGCGGCTCCTCGACGTTCGCATGAACGGGCTCGATTCCCAGCGCCTCTGCCTTGGCAAGCGCCGCGCGATCGACATCCAGGCCGATGACCTCGTTCCCGTCGAGGAAGTGGCGGGTCAGCGCTCCCGCGCGGCAGCCGAGATCGAGCACCCGCTTCCCGCGTCCGATCGCCGCCTGGAAGAGGGGAATGCGCTCCGGAACGAAGACGAACTCGCCCTCGTCGCGTCGCTCCCGGTGATGCTCTTCGTAGCGCTCGCCGAGATCGCTCACGCGGAGCCGACGGCGGCCTCGTGCCCGAGCGAGGCGATCGTCTTCCGCAGGCCGTCCTCGAGCGCGATCTCCGGACTCCATCCGAGAATCTGCTTGGCGCGCGTGATGTCCGGCTGCCGCACCTGAGGATCGTCGACGGGAAGCGCCTCGAACACGATCTCGCTCGACGAGCCGGTGAGTCGGATGACCGTCTCGGCGAGCTCGAGCAGCGTCTTCTCGTCGGGATTGCCGAGGTTCACCGGCAGGTGCTCGCTCGAATCCACGAGAAGCATGATCCCGCGAATCAGGTCGTCCACGAAGCAGAAGCTCCGCGTCTGCGAGCCGTCGCCGAAGACCGTGACGGGCTTTCCGTCGATCGCCTGGCGGAGGAACGTCGGGATCGCTCTCCCGTCGTTTGCCCTCATTCGCGGTCCGTAGGTGTTGAAGATGCGGACGATGGCGGTGTTCACGCCCTGCTGGCGGTGGTACGCCATGGTCAGCGCCTCGGCATAGCGCTTCGCCTCGTCGTAGACGCCGCGGGGGCCGATCGGGTTCACGTGACCCCAGTACGTCTCGGGCTGCGGGTGCACCTGCGGGTCACCGTAGACCTCGCTCGTCGAGGCGAGGAGAAACCGTGCGCGCTTGAGCTTCGCGAGCCCGAGCGAGTGGTGCGTCCCGTACGAGCCGGTCTTGAGCGAGTGCAGTGGCATTCGCAGGTAGTCGATCGGGCTCGCAAGAGCCGCGAGGTGGTACACGAAGTCGACGGGCTCGTCGACAGCGATCGGCTCGATCACGTCGTGGTTGAGGAACGTAAACGACTCGTCGCGCAGATGGTCGATGTTCTCGAGCGTGGAGACGACGAGATTGTCGACACAGATGACGCGCTCGCCGCGCTCCAGCAGCGCTTCGCAGAGGTGGGAGCCGAGGAAGCCGGCACCGCCGGTGACGAGAGAAGTCGGCATTGGTCTCGATGCTAGCCGGGCGCTGCTGCGTCGGCCATGTCTCTTACGACGGTCCAGGGAGAGGTCCTCCCGACTACCGGGGGCGTCACCGATCGCCCTAGACTCGTCTCAATGCGCCTGCTAACGGTTTCTGCGTTGGTCGCGGTACTCCCGGCCGCAGCCGTACTCACCCTCGATGCCGGCGCGGCGCGGAAACCGACACCCAGCGAGAGGGCGGCCGTGACGCTCGCGGTCGTGTTGCAGATACCGCATGTAAAAGGTGACCCGGCGGTCTTCGTGATGAGGCGGGTAATCGTCTCCACCGTCAACCCCGGCCCACGCTCCACTTTCTCGCGCTTTGCCGCTGCCTTCGGCGTGGCGCGAGACCAGTCGGGCCTCTACCCCGCCGGACCCCGGACCGCGCTCGCCGGCCTGCACCGACAGACCCGCGCGTGGTCGATCGTCGCCTATGGCTCGCAGCGAGTCGGCTGCACCAGTCGACCGGACTTCTTCGGCGGGCGCCGAGCAGCCATCCTGCGCGATCTCGGCATTCGGTGCACGTAAGGCGGTCTCAGCGCAAGTCCTTGTTCGCCTCCATGTCGAACCACATGGCGAAGAGCGTCATCTGCAGGCCCGCGATGAGCAGCACGGCGACGAGGACGATCGTCGGTGTCGTGATCTGGTTGCCGGCGATCCGCAGCACCGCCTCGATGGCGCCCAGGATGAGCCCGGCAAGGGTCATCACGACTCCGAAGACGTAGAAGAAGACCAGCGGATGGAAGTCGCGAATCACGTACTTCTGCCCCATCCGCCACCAGAACGCCTTGAAGAGAAGCCACGAGATTCGCGGGACGACCGAGCGGAGCTTGATCCCCGACTCCTCGCCGACATCGTAGATCGGCCGCGAGGGGACATCTCGTACCCGCGCGTTCTGCACGTTCAGGTGGACGAGCATGTCGTTCGGGAAGCCGTAGCGTGGGTAGAGGCGGTCGAGGTCGAGCCGCCGCAGCGCCTCGAGTGACAGGGCCGTGTATCCAGCCTGGGAGTCGGCGACGTGCCAGTAGCCCGACGCGATCTTGGTCAGGAGCGAGAGCACGGCATTGCCGAGGTACCGCGTACGCGGAATCACCTTCCACGCCTCGCCCGAGACGAGCCTGTTGGCCTTCGCGTACTCGACCTCACCTCTCGCGACCGGCTCGACCAGTGCCTCGAGCTCCGCCGGATCCATCTGGTTGTCCGCAGCCATCACGCACGTCACGTCGATCTCTTCCTCGAGCGCGCGCCGATACCCGGTCGCGATTGCCGCACCGACACCTGAGTTCCGTTCGTGGCGCAACGGCTCGACACGGGGATCGCCGACTGCCACGGCCTTTGCGGTCGTGCCGTCGCGGGAGGCATCGTCGACGAGATAGATCCGGTCGACGAAGTCCGGGATCCCCCGAAGCGTCTCGCCGACGAGGCGCTCCTCGTCGAACGCGGGTACGACGACCGCGACCCGCTTGCCTTCGAGCATCAGGCCGACGGCGAGGCACCACGCCGGCGAGCCGCGATCGGCTCGGCGACGAGTGCAGCGATGGCACCGACCAGGAGACCGATCAGCGCACCGACGAGGAGTGAGGTCCGGCTCGAGCGCGCGGTCGTCTTGCTCGCGGCCGAAGGCTCGACGACGCGGCTCGACTCGACGCTCTCGGCAAGATTGAGCAGCTGGCCTGCCTCGAAGAGGTCGTCCTGAAGGGACGTTCTGCGGGCATCAGCGGTCGTGATCACGGAGTTCAAGTTCGCGCTCAGGAGGAGTCGCTGGTCGAGCGGGATCGACGTGTCGGTGATGAGGGCGTCCTGCTGGCGCTGGGCAGTCGCGATTCGCGACTCCACGGCCGCGAGCTGCGCCTCGCTCACGGCGACCTGGCGCTCGAGAAGCTCGACCTTCTCGGTCACGTACACGGAAACGCGCTCGACGACGCGCTGTGCGAGCTCGGCCGCGGCGAGCTCGACCTTTCGCTTGCCCGAGCCCTTTACGGCGATCTCGATGAGCGGATTGATGCCTCGGAGCTGCCCCGCCGCGAGGAGCTCGCGTGTCGAGATCGAGGACCGGAGCTGCGACACGGGGATCCCGGTCTTGTCCGACACCTCCTTGAGCGCGGACTCGGAGCGGATGATCTCCCCCACCGTCCGAGGGTTCGTCGCGAGGCTCTGGATCTGCCCGCCGCCGAGCGGAGCGAAAGGCTGGCCGAGATAGACGATCGTCTGTGCGCGCCAGACGGATCCGCCGGACAGCGCCAGCGCGAGCCCGATGACGGCGCCGACGAGGAGACCCCCGATCGGGAGCCACCACCGCAGCTTGAGGCGCCGCCAGGCGGACGAGAGATCGACTTCCTGCTCGTCCTCCAGCTCCGAAGCCGTATGGACGTCCGTCATGCGGCCGCGACCCTATCAGCGGCCCAACGCCATTGAGCGGCAAGTCCTTCCTCGAACGAAGTTCGCGCCGTCCAGCCGATCTCGTCCCGAATTCGGGAGGTATCGGCAGCCGTGCGCGTTGCATCCCCCTCGCGGCGCGGCGACCGGACGAGCTCGAGACGACGCCCTGCGATCGAGCCGAGCGCCTCGATCGCCTGGAGCATGGACACCTCCGAGCCACCGCCGACGTTGAACGTCGATCCCGCGCTCGCACCCTCCATCGCGCCGATCGTCGCTTCGACCGCATCGTCGACGTACGTGAAGCTTCTGGACTGCGTCCCGTCGCCGAAGAGCTCGAACGGGCGATTCTCCGTGAGACGGGAGACCATCCGCGCAAAGGCCATGTCAGGCCGCTGCCGAGGCCCGTAGATCGTGAAGTAGCGAAGCGTGACGACGTCGAGCCCGAACTCCTGCCGGTACGCCTGGGCGAGATGCTCGGTTGCAAGCTTCGTGATCCCGTATGGAGAGAGCGGCCGCGGCGTTGTGTCCTCCGGCGTCGGGTACGACGCAGCGTCGCCGTACACCGACGACGAAGACGCGAAAACCGTGCGCGCGCGCGCTTCGACCGCAGCCTCGAACAACCGCTGGCTCGCGAGCACGTTGTGTCGAACGTAGACGGGGAAGACGCTCCCGAAGCTCTTCACGCCGGGCTGGCCGGCGAGGTGGAAGACACCGTCGACACCGTCGAGATCGAGCGGGCCTTCGCCGATATCGATCCTCGCGACGGGCAAGCCGCGCGCGTTCTCTTCCTTCAGAGCCGGGTCGTAGTAATCGGTGTACGCGTCCCAGCCCGTCGCGTCGTGCCCTCGCTCTAGAAGCGTGCGTAGAAGCTGCGAGCCGATGAACCCGGCAGCACCGGTGACGACGTAGCGCATAGCTCGCGAATGCTAGATGGCTGATCGGCAATTCCACGTCGCGCGGGCGGTGGCTGAGACACGTCGCCGGATGGCGCCGCCCGCCCTCGCCCGTATTCGCGATACGCGCTCGGACGGGCGGCGCCCCCGGCTTGGTCTCAGCCATCCCCGCATCGACGGCAATTACCGATCAGCCATCAGGGCAGCGGCAGGAAGGGCCGGAGCGACCCGTCGCCGTCTGGCTCGAGACAGACCTCGGAGAAGAAGCGCGTCATGAAGACACCCTCCTCGAACTCGCCGAGCCGGGGTTCTGGGCGCTCGCCGCGGGCGAGCGCGAGGGCAAGCTCCGGATACCTGCTTCCCGCTGCGAGCGGAAGCGGAAAGCCGCCGCCGAAGCGGGTGTTCACGTCGGTCACCGGAAGGCTCCCGTCAGGCTCGCGGAAGCACTGCACGTTGGCAGGGCCCTTGATTCCGACGATCTCGGCGACGCGCACTCCGTGCTCGATCAGCTCCTCGTCCTGGATCGACGCTCCCTTGATCGACTCCCCGCCCTTCGAGAGCAGCATCGTCCGCGGAATCGCGTTGAGGCAGCGCCCTTCCATGTCGCTGAACACGTCGATCGAGAACTCCTCGCCGAGACACTGCTCCTGGACGAACGAGCGAGCGGTCGTATAGCGCAGGAAGAAATCGAGCTGCTCGGCGTCGTCCGCACGGTAGATGTGGCGCGATCCGAATCCCTCACGGGCCTTGACGAGCACCGGGTATCGCGCATCGGCGGGCACATCCTCGGGCTGCCAGCTCCGCGGTGACGGAACACCGTTCTCGACGAAGAACCGGTGTGCCTCGAGCTTGTCCGACATGCGGGCACAGACGTCTGCATCGGGAAGGAGGAGCAGGGCGGGCTCGAGCTCACCTCGCGCGCGGGAGAGCACGGGATGGTCGAGGTCGTTCAGCGGAACGATGAGGCGAACGTCGTGCTCGCGGACGAGCTCCGCGACAGCCGTGACGTAGCCGGGATCGGCGATTCGTGGGACGATCGCCCGACGATCCGCGTGGTACAGCGCCGGCGCGAGCGGATCGGCGTCAGCGCCGAGCGCGACCGCTCCCGCAGCCCGAAACGCCTTGACGATGTCGACGCGCTGGCCCGCGCAGGTGAACAAGACCACCACGAGCGGAGAGGGTACTCGGAGGACTCTGGGAGCGGGAAAAACCCCGCTAACGTGAGACGTCGTGCCTCCGCACGACGGCCCGATCCGCATCCTCCGCGTCATCGCCCGGTTGAACATGGGCGGCCCGGCGATCCACGTCGCCAACCTCGCCGCCGGGCTGGAGACGCGTGGCTACCACACGACGCTCGTCGCGGGCAGCCTCGCACGAGGGGAGGATTCGATGGACTTCCTCGCCGAGCGGCTCGGAGTCGAGGTCGTGAGCATCCCGGAGCTCCAACGTGAGGTCTCGGTGCTGCACGACGCCAGGTCGGTTCGACACATGACCGCGCTGATCCGCCGTGAGCGCCCGCACATCCTGCATACGCACACAGCGAAGGCCGGGGCGATCGCACGGGCTGCGGCGCTTCTCGCTGGAAGTGCGCGGCCCCCCATCGTCGTCCACACCTTCCACGGACATGTCCTCAAGGGCTACTTCGGGCCTGGCAGGACGGCGTTCTTCCGGCAGGTCGAGCGGAGCCTCGCCCGCAGCTCGGACGTGCTCGTCGCCGTCAGCCCGGAGGTACGGGACGAGCTCGTCGAGCACGGTGTCGCCCCTCGAGACAAGTTCGCCGTGATCCGCCTCGGCATCCCTCTCGAGGATCGCCTCGGCGACCCGACCGCCGACCACGACTACCGCCGGCTCTACGGCATTCCGCTCGAAGCCTTCGTCATCGGCTGGGTCGGGCGAATGACGGGCGTCAAGGACACCGGCGCCGTGCTCGAGATCGTGCGAGCGACACGCGCGCGCGGCATCGACGCCGTCCTCTGCATGGTGGGGGACGGGCCTGACCGCGAGCGGCTGGAGCAGCTCGCGCACGACCTCGGCATCGCACGTGCGAGCTACTTCGTCGGCTACCAGTCCGACGTCGCCGGCTACTACCGCCTGTTCGACGCGTTCGTCCTCCCGTCGGTGAACGAAGGAACGCCGGTAAGTGCCATCGAGGCACTCGCGTCGGGAACGCCGGTTGTCGCCAACCGCGTCGGCGGCGTCCCCGATGTCGTGCGAGACGGCGTCGACGGCTTCCTCGTCGAGGCCGGTGACACCGAGGGCGCGGCTGACCGCCTCGCACAGCTCGCCGAAGACCCGGAGCTCAGGGCTCGATTCGGCGAGTCCGGACGCTCGCACATGTTCGAGCGTTACTCGGTCTCGCGCCTCGTGGACGACGTGGATCGGCTGTACCGGTCGCTGCTCTCCGCAAAGAGCCTCTAACACAATGAGGCCTCGTCGACGGCGCGTGATGGGTGGTGCGAGGCAAGGACGCAGGGAGCGCCAATATGCAGGCATATTGGCGCGACTGAGGACGCCGCATCGCGGCGCCCAGCGCGTGCCGGCGACTCAGAGCTTCATTGTGTTAGAGGCTCTAAGGGACTCTCCTAGCTTTCTCGGCGCCAGCCGCCCGTCGCACCGCGATACGTCCCACGGAAGAGAGCCAGAGGCGTTCTGAGCAGGATCTCCAGATCGATGCGCGGCGAACGATGGTCGACGTACCAGACGTCGAGCTCGATTCGCTCGGCCCACGGGAGGGATGCGCGTCCGTGAACCTGCGCCCAGCCCGTGAGCCCCGGCCTGACGTCGAGCCGGCGGCGCTGGCTCTCGTCGTACTGCTCGACCTGGTAGCGAAGCGTCGGCCGCGGCCCGATCACGCTCATGTCGCCTCGAAGGATGTTCCAAAGCTGGGGAAGCTCGTCGATCGACGTCCTCCGGAGAATCCGGCCCACGCGCGTGATTCGTGCGTCGCCCTCGTCGACCGCAAACCCGGCGCCGAGGCGTTCCGCCCCCACGACCATCGAGCGCAGCTTCAGGACTTCGAAGTCCTCGCCGTTCTTGCCGACGCGCGTCTGGCGATAGAAAACCGGCCCGCCGCCGTCGAGCTTGGTCGCCAGCGCAGCGGCTCCGAGGATCGGGCTCGTCAGAACGAGGCCGGTGCCGGCAACGAGAACGTCGGCTACGCGGTTCAGCGCGTCCCCTTGGCCTTGTCCCACATCTGCGGCGTTCCCGAGCGCAGGTACCGGACGAGCGCGGCGACCGTCGCCTTCGTCACGACGTAGTAGTAGTAGGCGAGCCCAGCTCCCGGGATCGCGAGGCGCGCTCTTCCGGCAGCTGCCAGACCGAGCCCGCCGAGCTGGAGCGCGAAGAAGAGCCGGTAGAAGGGCGCACGGCGGAGGAGAGCGACGTTCGAGACGAACAGCCCGATGTGCAGCAGGCCCGTCGAGTAGCGCAGCACGCGGTGGGAGATCAGCTCGGCCATGTACAGCGGCCGCGTGCGTCGGAAGATCCGGCCGGTGAGGATGTGCCCGAGAGCCCGTGCGATCGTGCGGACCTTGCGACCGTACTCGTCCTCGGGCTCTGCGGCCGGCTTCTCTACAGCGACTGCTTCGGGCTCGTACACGGCCCGAAGACCCGCCTGCTCCATCAGGTACGGAAAGCCGAAGTCGTGCCCGAACTTCGGGTCGTCTTCCACGTATGCGTCCCGCCGCACCGCATAGATCGCGCCGTTGCCCGCCGTGATCGAGCTGCACTCGGATTCCTGCGCGCGAACCCACATCTCGTAGCGCCAGTAGCTGCCCTCCATGTTCGCGCCGTCAGGGCTCTCGAGGCGGAGTTGCCCGCACACGTAGCCGACCTCGGGGTCTGCGAGGTTCCGCACGAGCATCCGGAGGGCGTCGGGCTTCCACTCCGTGTTTGCGTCCGTGAACGCGAGCACGTCGCTCGAGGTCTCGCGAACGGAGCGATGTTGCGCGGCCACCTTCCCCTCGCGCGGGCACTCGAGCAGTCGGACACGCGGCTCGCGTGCTGCGATCTCGTTGACGATCGGGTCTGTCCGGTCCGTCGAACCGTCGGAGGCGACGACGATCTCGAGCCGCTCCGGCGGATAGTCGAGCTCGAGCAGGTTTTCGACACGCCGCCTGATCACCGCCTCCTCGTCGTGCGCCGAGACGATGAGCGCAACGGAAGGGGTGATCGCCGCCTTACTCACCGGCCTCGGCCGGAGTCGCGCGAGCACTCCCATTGCCACCGGGTAACCCGCGTGCGTCCAGGCGAGGGCCTTGAGCGAGCCCCAGAACACGGCCTTGGCGATCACGCGGCGAGCATCTCGCGGACGAGGGCGCGGTAGCGCTCCATCGCGACCACGCGGTCGGCTTCGTCCTCGACGTACTCCCGGCCCCGGCGTCCCATCTCGTCGAGGTCGAAAGCGCCGTCCGCGGCCTCTCGGATGGTCCGGGCGAGCAGGTCGGGTCGAGCCGGCGGAATGACCACACCGCACCCGATCTCCGCGACGAGCCGCGCGGTCTCGCTCTCCTCCTCGGCCGCGACGATCACAGGACGTCCCGCGGAGAGGATCCCGTAGAGACGACTCGGGACGACGTAACCGGCAAGTCCCTTCGCCAGACCGACCACGTGAATGTCGGCGCTCGAGAGCGACAGTGGCAGCCGCTCACGCTTCTGGTACGGGAGGAAGCGCACCGTCTCCTCGACCTCGAGCCGTGCCGCCAGGGCGACCATCTCGGTGTGGCGGGCACCGAATCCCGCGATCACGATCCGGAGGTCGTTCCGGTCTCGGAGGAACGTCGCAGCCCGTACGAGGCTGTCGAGATCCTGAGCGTGCCCGACGTTGCCCGAGTGCATGACGACGAAGCTGGAGGTGAGGTCGTGCTGCTTCGCCCACATGTTGTCGCGAGGCTGCGGCGTGATCGCCCGGGTGTCGACCCAGTTCGGGATGACGCGCAGGCGCTCCGGCGGCGCCCCCTTGGCCTCCAGGCGCTCGCGCATGGTCTCGCCGATCGCCACGATTCGGTCCGCGCGACGCAGATACGCGCCGACGAGCGCGCCCAGTACGCCGATCACCGCGGGGTTCCGGAGTCGGTGGAGCTCGGTCGCGATCTCCGGGAAGACGTCCTGGCTGATGACGAGGACCGGCGCTCCGACCCTGCGTCCGACGATGACTCCGAGGTCGCCGATGATCGGTGGATCGGTCATGCACAGGACGAGGTCCGGCGGGGGGCCGCTCAATGCGTGGCTGAGAGCCGATCCGAGGTACGAGAGGTAGTTCACCGCGCGTCTGCCCAGAGCGGAGCGCTCGTAGGATGTCGAGGCGACTCGAGTGATGCGGACGCCGTTGTGCTCGATCTCGTGCGGCTCGTCCTCATGGCCGTGAAGAACGCCCGTCACGACTTCGACCTCGTAATCCTCCGCGAGGGCCTCGCACAGCTCGGTGAGCAGGTGCGCGGTCGCCTCGACACCGGGCCAGTAGTACTGGTTCAGGACGAGGATCCGCGGACGCGCGTCACCGTGGGCCATCGAATCAGGCTAGATGATCGACGGCTTCGCGAACCGCGGCCAGGAATCCCTCGACGCTCGGTCCGTAGCCCCAGTCTCGGGCGAGCTCCCGCGAACGAGCGCCTTGTGCTCGACGCAGCTCGGGATCAGCTGCGAGTTCGCGGAGTGCCCGCGCCGCCGCATCCACGTCACCAGCGCGCACGAGAACGCCATTCTCGCCGTCGCGAAGGAGATCGTGAGCTGCCCCGACGCGATCCGAGAGGACGAGCGGGAGCCCGCACGCCGCCGCCTCGTTGACGACGACCGCCCACGGCTCTCTCTCGGACAGGAGCGCGAAGATGTCGGCGGCGGCGTAGAGCTCGACGATCCCCTCCCACGTCCGTGTCTCCCGCGAACACCACGCGTACATCGAGCTCGTGCCGCGAGCCTTTCGAGCCGTGATGCGCTCCGGCCCGTCTCCTGCAAGAACGAGGAGCAGACGAGGAGTCAGTCGGCCGCGGCGACCGCCTGGACGAGGACATCGAGCCGCTTCTCCGGCGCGAGCCGCGCTACCGAGAGAACGACTACGTCGTCGTCGGCTGCGCCGACCTTGCCGCGAAGCTCGGAACGCCTTCGCCTCGAGTCGGTCGACCCGCTCTCCGAACCCCTCGACGTCGATCGTGTTCGCAAAGACGCGCACGTGCTCGGGCGCAGCGCCTCGCGAGATCATCGAGTTGCGCGCGAGCGTCCCGGTGACGAGGATGCCCGACGCGCGCTCGTACGACAGACGGGATCGACCGTCCCCTTGATCCCCCGACGCCAGGCTGCTCTCGGCCCTTCGTCATGGCTCTCCACGACGAGCACGTACGGCACGCCCGTGAGCCCGCACCACGTGATCGCGGCCTGGGCAGCAAAGGTGCTCCAGCCGGAGACGACCACAACCGCCGGTCGTGCGTCGGTCAGCGCACGAACGATGCCGGGCGTGAGCGGGTAGTCATGGTGCAGGATCTTCTGCGCCCCGGGGACGCGCAGACCGCGAAGAAACACGGCTCGATGCTTGGGCTCGACTCGCCACGTGCGCCGAGCGACGGTGTCGGCGGCGTAGACGACGGTGAGGTCGATATCGGGAAGCGTCGCGATGCGATCGAGAAGTGGGGCGCGATACGGCGTCGGCTCGGGAAAGACGGCCGCGACACGGATCGGCGACGGAGAACCGAGGCGCTGCGAGCCGGGCCAGCCACGCCTCGGCTTCGCGGTCGCACCGGTGCGACGAGCTCCCGTCGACGACGTGGCGCCCGCACGGCCTGCGCCGCGAATGCGGGATCGAGTCGCAGGGCTTGTCCGAGAATCCGAGCGCGGGTGGCTCCGGACGTTCGAGCGCGCCAGTCGCGCCAGGTCTCGGGCCGCCCGAGAGCGAGCCGCGCCTCCCCACGCTCTGCTCGAAGCTGCGTGCGAGCTCGACGTACGCAGCGGCGGCAGCATCGGCCTCGGCCGGGTCGACCTCTCTCGGCGACACCGACCCGCCACGCGAGCTCGACCTCGGCTGGCGAGAGCGTCGGAGCGAGGTCTGCGATCTGGCGACGCGCGACGCGAAGCTGGAACGCGCGCTGGAGCTCCGCGGCGGCGCTGCGAGGCTTGGCTTGCGTGCACACGGTAGAGCACGAGCGGCCCTGGAAGGTTGTCTCCAGTCGGCTACCTCGAGCAGTCGCGCCCACAGCTCGTAGTCCTCGCTCTCCTCGAAGTCGACGTCGTATCGCAGGCCGTGCGCGTTCGAGCACACGCCGCTCGACGAGAACCGTCGGATGGAAGAAGGGAGAGCTGAAGAGCGTCGCCCAGCGAACCGCAGCCGGCCCGGTGGGCATCGCATGCGAAGGGCCGAGCCGCCCGGCGTCGTCGAGCTCCATCACGCCCGAGCCGACGATCGCCACCGTCGGATGGGACCGGATCCGGCGCAGCTGCTCTTCGATCCGAGCCGGCAGGGCCACATCGTCCGCATCCAGGCGAGCAACGAATCTTCCCCGCGCGTCGTCGAGCCCTCGGTTCAAGGAGCGCGCGAGACCCTGCCGCTCGTCGGTTCGCAGCACTCGTAGCCGTCTCGTCGCCGATCCCGGCGAGAACGGCAGGGGTGGCGTCGGTCGAAGCGTCGTCCACGACGAGGAGCTCGAGGTCGGTCACCGTCTGCCGGAGCACGCTTTCGATGGCCGTTCGCAGGTACGGCTCACCGTTGTGGACGGCCAGAAGCACGGAGACGAGCGGCGCGGTCGGCATGGGCGTCCCGTAGCCTACGACCCGTGCCTCACGAGCTACCGTCGTTCGACTTGATCGTCGCGACGGTTGGCCGAGTCCAGGAGCTCGGGCGCCTGCTCGATTCGCTGGAAGCGCAGCAGTACCAGTCGCTGCGAGTGATCGTTGTCGATCAGAACGGCGACGCGCGGCTCGATCCCGTACTCGCGGGCCGCGGCCTGGAGGTGCTCCATCTGCGATCCGCGCCCGGCTTGTCGCGTGCGCGGAATGTCGCCCTCGAGCACGCCGCCGCCGATGTCATCGCCTTCCCCGACGACGACTGCACGTATCCGTCCGGCTTGTTGACGCGCGTCGCGGAGCGGTTCGTCGGGCGATCGCGGGTCTCGACGGCCTGACGGGACGGGCCGAAGACGCCTCGGGGAGATCGGCGGCATCGTGGAGCGCGCAGTCGGCCACGCTGACGGACGACAACCTCTGGAACCGGGCGATCTCATTCACGATCTTCCTCCGCCGTAGCGCCGTCGAGCGCGTCGGTACGTTCGACGAGACGACTCGGACTGGGATCCTCTGAGACGTGGTCCTCCGGCGAGGAGATCGACTACCTCATCCGCGCTGTTCGAGGCGGTGCGCGGATCGAGTACGACCCGAGCCTCGTCGTGAAGCACGACGTGCGGGTCGACGACGCCGAGATCGGTCTACGCGACGGGGCAAGCGTCGGCTACCTACTTCGCAAGCACCACTATCCGCTGCGAACGGTCGCGCGAATGCTCGTACGGCCGCTGGGTGGCGCGGTCGTCTCGCTCGCCCGCCGCGACCGGCGCGCGGGCGTCCTACTACGCGGCGACGTTTCGCGGGCGCGTCCGCGGCTATCGCCGGGCAAGTCGCTCGAAGAGCTCCCGGTGACGGTCGAGCCAGCCGTCGAGCGAAAAGCTCTCGACGGCTCTTGCACGGGCGGCGGCTGAGTACGTTGGCAGATCGTCGAGCACGAGCTCGACCGCGGCAGCGAGCGCGTCCGGCGTAGGTGGCTCGTCCCGTTCCCAGCCGTCGGGGTGCGGCACGCCGACTCCGCCGACGTCTCCGACGAGCTCGACCGTGCCTCCGCTTGCTGGATAGACGACCGGCAACCCGCAGGCCATCGCCTCGACGACGAGCGTCGGGCACGGGTCGTTCACCTTGGGGTGCAGCAGGAGATGCGCGCGCCGGAAGATCCCCGGCGCGTCACGCTGGGCGTACTCGCCGAGCAGGTGAACTGCGGCCGCCGAGGCCGAGCTCCTCGACGAGTGGATCCGGAGAGGCCACGAGGCGCCCGGTGACGAGGAGCTGTGCGTCGGGGTGGCGCGGGACGAGCTCGGCCAGCACGCGGAGCGCAAGCTCGACCCTGTACGCCTGCGTCTGGTCGCCACCGAGGAGCAGGATCGGACCTCCGTCGGGCGGCCGTTCGGCCGGCGTGAACCGACCGACGTCGACGGCGTTGTGCAGGACCTCCCACGTTCCGGTGGCCTCGCCGAGGAACAGATCGGCGGAGTGCTTCGAGAAGTCGCTCTGGTAGAGCACGTGATCGGCGGCGAGCAGCGCCTGCCTCAGTGGTCGGTTCAGCTCGTCCGTTCTCGCTCCGGCCCAGCCGGGGTAGGCGACGCCGTCCTGGTTGACGACGATCGGAGCACCTCGCCGCCGAGCGAGCGACACCAACGGCCGCAGATCGCGCGGAAGCCACGTCGACCCGAGATACAGCAGAGAGAAGTCGGTCGGACTGTTCGGGAAGTGCTCGTTGAGTTTCTGCGCCTTGGCAGTGCCGCCGGCTACGCGCTCCCCCGGCGCGGGAACGCGATCGTGACCGTAGAACACGCGGATCCCCGGTGCCGCCTTGCGCGCCGCGAGCAGGCGCGCCCACCGCGCGGCCGCCCGCGCATAGCGCCCCGCGCGAGCGACGTCAATGCGACTCATGCCGACCTTCCCTGACGACGAACCCGTCCAGCAGCTGCTCCCAGTCGCGATCCAGGTGCTCATAGGCATGCTGCTCGGCCGTCGCCCTACCAGCACTGGTCATCCCGTTTGCGAGCTCCCGACTGGCGTGAACTCGCAGAACGGCCTCCGCGATCGCACCGGCGTCCTCGACGTCGACGAGAAAGCCGTTGCGCCTGTCCTCGACGAGGTCCGGGGCCTGCCCCACTCGCGTCGTCACCAGCGGCACACCGGTTGCCATCGCCTCGAGAACGCCCTTCGGGCCACCCTCCTGCCGCGAAGGGACGACGTAGACATCGAGCGCGTGGTAGGCACGAGCAAGGTCACCGCGCGAGCGCGCAAGCAGGTGACGGTTTGGAATGCCGAGCCCGTCGAGGGCATTCAGCACGTAGCCGCGGGCGGGCCCGGTAAGCAGCACGACGAGCTCCGCGACGTCTGCTTGCACCGCCTGGAGCGCCGCGATCAGAAGGTCGGGGCCTTTGATGAGCTTGGGCTCGACGCCCTCGCCCCAGCCGACACCGTCCTTCTGAAACGAGCCCACGACGAACGCAGATTCGCCCAAATCGAGCGCTCGCCGGGCCTCGGCGCGCCGCTCAGCGTCGACTCGCGGGAAGTTTTCGAGGTCGATCCCGATCGGGATGCGAAAGACCCGTCCAGGATCGACTCCCGCGGAGAGGACGAGCTCGTGCATCTCCGCGTGGGTCACCTGGACACGCGCGAGCCGGTCGGGGTGACGGCGCAGCGTCTCGAAGCTCGCGTCGAACTCCGGGTAGCCCGGGGTGCCCGGTCTCCCGTGCAGGTAGGCCGCACCAAGACGATGAGACGATTCGAGCCACCGCGCGGCCAGCGCCTCGAAGTGGCTTGCGTGGAAGACGGCCTGTCGCTCGGCGAACGGAGCCCAGCGCGCAGGGGCGACCTCGAAGCCCAGTCGGCGTGCCGTCGCTGCAAGGTGAGCCGCGTCCTCCTCGACCGACCAGCTGCCCCGATCTCCAAGCGTGAAGAGACGACTGTGCTCGGCCCATCGCGACGTGCGCCCTCCGACCACTGTTCGCGCCGCGACCCTGGCTGGTGGCACGACGATCCTGCGGGCAGCGGTTCGAAGGCTCATCCGCGCAAGACCTCCAGGTACCGATCTGCGACGTCCGCAAGGGACGAGAACCGGATTGCGGACCGACGCTGCTCGATCTCGTCACCGAGCCGGGCGACCACGTCCAGAAGCTCATCGTCGTCCGCGAACGGGAGCCCCGCCTCGCCGACGAGCTCGGGGTGCCCGCCGCTGTCGAGATATGCGGCGGGAAGGCCACAGGCGAGCGCCTCGAGGAGCGCGTTCGAACACGGATCGTTGCGGCTTGCCGCGATGTAGAGGTCGTGTCGCCGAAGCTCGCTCGCGACCGCCTCGGACGGGACCGGTTCGAGCACGCGCGCATGCTCGAAGGCCACCGGAAAGCGTCCAAGAAGCGTGAGCTCGAAACGGCTGCGATCGAGGTTCCGGTCGAGCCAGGCGAGAGTCTCCCCGCCCTTGTTCGGGTTGTCCGACCAGCTAGTCGCGATGAGACGCACCTTGCGCGCCGAGACCGCCTCACGACGCTCGGGTGGGTAGAAGATCGCCGGATCGACGGCGTTGTGAACTACGACGGGGTCGCGAAGCTCGATTCCCAGGCTCCGATGCGCCTCGAGGCTGAACTTCGACTGGGCGATAGTCGCAGCGGCGAGCTCTGCGTTGATGGTTGCGATCCGGGCATCCGTGCCGTCGTCGAACCCTCGGTACACGCCGATCGGCCCGTCCACGCGATGTACGACCCGGCAATCCGGTCGGTTGAACCGTCGGAGGCGACGGAAGTCGAAGTTGAACGAGTTGACGAGGCAGGCCGGTGTCGCCCCGGATATCCGATTCACCTCGACCCGGAGCCCGCGGTGCTCGAGCTCACCCTTCAATGCGAGCAGGAACTGGTTTCCGCCGCCATATGGGGGCGGTGCGAACTCGTGGAAGAGCGCGACATCGGCGTGGCCCTTCCTGCGCCGGATGCGCTCAGCCTCGGTCGCGGCGATCCCGCCTGCCGCTCGTCCGGCTCGCCTGATGCGCAAGAGGGCGCCACGCGCTATCTGGCGGAGCGTCACCGGTCGACCCTCGACTCGGCGGCAGCAGAGAGCAGATCCGCGATCGAGTCGGTGAAGCGAGCCCAGGTCAGCTGTCGCTCGACCGTTTCGCGCGCCCGAGCGCCGAGAGCCGCAGCGCGAGCCTCGTCCGCTAGGAGCTCGCCAGCGGCTGCTGCGAGCTCGTCGAGGCTCCCGGGCGCCACGAGCCGGCAATTGACACCGTCCTCGAGGTGATAGCCGGTCGTGATCGCCGCGGTGCGGCTGACGGCGACGGGCTTACCGCAAGCCATTGCCTGCAGCAGGACGGTCGTGGCTCCGGAGTAGCTGTTGTCCCGCACAGGGAGAACAACGGCCCGAGCACGCGCGAGGCGGTCGCGGATGTGGTCGAACGGGATGTCGACCTCGACGGAGACGTTCGCCGGAACGGTTCCGAGCGATCGTGCGGCATCGGTATTCAGAACCAGCCGAAACGACCATTCCGGGTGCGCCTGCGCGAGCGCGAGCAGGAGCGCGTTGTCCCGGCGAGGATCTGCGCCGATCGAGACGACATCCGTGTCGGCGGGCGCACCTTCATGCGGAGCGAAGTACGTCGTGTCGACGCCGAACGGCACGAACAGGACCGGCGGTCCGGCGTCACCGAGCCACTCTCGAAGCGCCTCGGCCTCGCCCCACCCGTACGTGACGATCGTGCTGAGGCGCCGGTACGAGTCGAGGAACATCCGCCGGGCGCGCGCGGTGCGAAGCTGTGCCAACCGCTCGGGAAGCCCGATCGCCGCGTAGACGATAGGAGTGCGAATCAGCCCTCGGCGGGCGAGCAGCGTGAGCGGAATCCCGAGAGTGTCCACGGTCGAGAACACGACATCTGCGTCGTTCAGCTGCCGACGGCACGCGAGCACGGAAGCGAAGTCGCCCGAATAGCCGCCAACGGCACGTACTGCTCGGTCGAGGACGGCACCGGCCAGCACGAGCAGCAGCACCAGGCGCACTGCCAGGAGCGAGGTTGTGCGCGACCGTGAATCCGGCCGCTGCGAGCTCGTCCAAGCCGTACAGGCTGTATCGCGAGCCCGCGCCGACGGGTGCCGCGAGAGCATCACGGCGGAGGCGCGACTCGCGGTAGAGGACGAACACACCTCTGCGCCTGGGTCGGGATCGGTCGCGTTCACGTGGGGTAGCGTAGGGATGCGGTGCACAGGACGAAGACACGATTCGCAGCGCGGGTCAACCACGTCGCGACAGCGCTCGAGCGGCGTGGGATTCGAGCGACGTACACGCTCCACGATCGCGTGCTCTCGAACCGCAGCAGCCGCCGACACTTCACCGGCGCCCGGCCTGAGCTCGACGAGGTCCAGCAGCGGATCGTCACCGAGCTCGACGCCGACGGCTACTCGCTGCTGACCTTCGAGGACCTGTTCCCCGAGGGCGACGCATGGCGCGACATCGAGGCGCAGAGCAGCCAGTTCGTCGCCGAGACGGAAGCCGCCCTCGCCGGCGACCGCGAAGGGCTGCGTGTGCGGGCGGGCAAGGAGTTCGTCGTTCGGCTGCACAGCTACGGCGTGGAGCTGGGCCTCGACGACCCGTGGTTCCGGGCCTGTGCGTCCAGACGGATGCTCGACCTCGCCAATACCTACCTCGGGCTGTGGTCGAAGCTCGAGTACGTGGACCTGTGGTACTCCGTGCCGCAGCCGGAAGAGGCAGCCCGGATCGCATCGCAGCGCTGGCATCGCGACTTCAACGACAAGCACCTGCTGAAGGCGTTTCTCTACCTCGTGGACGTCGATGAAGGCGTCGGACCCTTCCAGTACGTGCCGGGGAGCGCACCTGGCGGTCGGTACGGCGACGCCTGGCCGTGGCGACCGCTCGGCGACAACTACCCGCCCGAGGACGACCTCGAGAGCCGCATCCCCGGAGAGGCGGTCAAGACGTTCACGGGGCCCAAGGGCACGCTGCTCTTCTGTAACACCGCAGGCTTTCACCGCGGAGGTTTCGCGACGACGGCTCCACGCGTTTTGGCGACGGCGACCTACTCGTCACCCGCCTCGCTGGCAGCGCTGTCGGAGAGGAGCTACCACTTCACCGGGTCGCTCGAAGAGCTCGACGCACCGACGCGATTCGCGCTCGAGTGATCAAGCATCTAGCGCGTCTCGGTAGTCCACTCGAGCAGCGGGCGAACCACGCCCTTCCATTGGCCCACGAAAAGCCCGCGCGCAGAGTCGCCTTCGCCCGGGTCCTGGACGTGGAAGGACACTGCGTTGTAGTAACCCGCGTGTCCTCGTAGCTTCGGCGCATCGAGCGAGCAAACGCTCACATCGACGGTCGTGAGCCCTTCGTTGAGGAAGTTCGCCGGAATCCAGGCAGTCGAGACATACTCTCCGGGCGGCGTCGGCTCGCGCCACCGGGGGCTCGTGTCCATCGCGTTGAAGGCGACGTCCCCACGCGCGTCGTACACCTTGATCTTGGGAAACACGGGCTCGCCGTGCGCGAGCACGGTGTACGCGATCTCGACTCCAACGGGCGCTCGAACGTCGACTGCATGCACGAGATCGCCACTCTCGTCGACAACGCGCGCCGATCGCAGGCGTACGAGCTCGTCTCCGGGAGCCGACTCGAGATCGGGCCATTCCTTGCTCGAGCCTGCGCCATGACCCGACTGCAGATAGAGCGCGACGACATCCGTGCTCGAACCGTCTCGGATGATCTGCCCCTTGTCGAGCCAGATGGCGCGATCGCAGAGCTGCGAGATCGCCTGTGTGTTGTGCGAGACGAAGATCACCGTTCGCCCGGACTCGCTCAGGTCCTCCATGCGGCCGAGACAGCGACGCTGAAACTCCGCGTCGCCCACGGCGAGCACCTCGTCCACCAACATGACCTCGGGCTCGAGGTGAGCCGCGACGGAGAACGCGAGACGCACGTACATCCCGCTCGAGTACCTCTTGACGGGCGTGTCCATGAACTTCTCGATCCCCGCAAACTCGACGATCTCCGGGAGCTTGCTCGTGATCTCCCGCCTCTTCATGCCGAGGATCGAGCCGTTCAAGTAGACGTTCTCGCGCCCCGTCAGCTCCGGGTGGAAGCCGGTACCCACCTCGAGCAGGCTGCCTACCCGTCCGCGGATCTCCGCCTGGCCCGAGGTCGGAGTCGTGATCCTGGTGAGCACCTTGAGCAGCGTGGACTTCCCGGCGCCGTTCCTTCCGACAATACCGAGCGCCTCGCCCTCTCGGACGCTGAACGAGACGTCACGCAGCGCCCAGATCTCTTCATGGTGACGGTGGTAATCACGCTGCAGGAGCCGCTTCGCTCCTCGGCTCAGCGACTCGCGCAAGCTCCCGTAGGCAGCCTGGAGCTCGCCGATCTGGTAGCGCTTCGACAGGCCCTCGGCTGTGATCGCGACAGCCATCAGATCCTGTCGGCGAACTTGGGCTCGGCCGAGCGGAAGATCGCCAGTCCGACGACGAAGAGCAAGGCGGCGACCGTGGCGCTCACCGCCATCTGGCCCCAGTTCGGCACGCTCCCGTCGACCACCGCCCACCGCCAACCGCTGATGACGCCCGTCATGGGATTCAGCGAGAGGAGCCACTGCCACTTCTCCGGGATCTCCTCGATCGCGTATGGGACACCGGAGAGGAGTGGCAGCACGGCGATGAGGGGCGGAAGCATGTAGGGGACGTCGCGGTAGCGCACGTTGAGAGCGGAGAGCAAGAGCCCGACCCCGAGGGCCGTCATGAACGCGAGGCCGATGAAGAGAGGAGCGGTGAACACCTGCACTCCTCCTGGCCAGGTGTCGTAGTAGGCCATGAGCGGCACGAGGACGACGAACCCGAGCAACAGATCGACGATGGGCACGATCGGCGGCCGCGAGCGGCAGAAGGATCCTCGGGAAGTACACCTTCGTCACGAGAGGCAGGTTCGCAACGAGGCTCGTGCTCGAGCCGGTGAGCGACGACGTGAAGTACTGCATCGGCAGGAGGCCGGAGAGAACGAGCTGCGGGTACGGAATGTTTCCGGAGGGGAACTTGGCGAACCTCCCGAACACGATCACGTAGACCGCAGCGGTGAAGGTCGGGACGAGAATCGCCCAGGCCACGCCGAGAAAGGTCTGCTTGTAGCGAACCATGACATCGCGCCAGACGAAGCGTCCGAGGAGCTCGCGGTAGTGCCAGAGCTCGGAGACGCCGAGATGCGGCCACCGGGGCGCAGGTCGGATCGTGGTGATCCGCTCGACGCGCTCGGGGGAGGCAGTAGGTTCCGCGTCCGCCCGAGTTGCGCGCTCGCGGACCTCGAGTTCGGTCTCGCTCACCGAGTCGATGCTAGCGACGAACCCGGACCTGGCTACCGAGCGAGCGCTCTCGCAAGTCAGCTCCGCCGTTGCTGGTCCCGAGTCTACGACAGCTTCCAAAGCACGCCGTCTGTTCTCGCCGCCAAGGCTTCTCGAAGCGCAGGATCCGCAATCAGCCGGATAAGCGCCTCGGCGAGGCTTTCGGCGTCTCCCGGCGGCGCAAGGTACGGAGCCTGATGCGGTCCAACTGTGCCGCGAATGCCGGGTACGTCGGTTCCCACGATCGGCAAACCCGCAGCGGCGCTCTCGAGTAGAGCGTACGGACGCGACTCGCTACGGGAGCTGAGCACGGCGACATCGCTCGCTGCGAGCACACCTTCGACCTCTTCGACATCGCCGAGGAACCGCACGGATCGCCCGAGCTCGAGATCAAAGGCAAGGGCCTTTAGAGCGTCTTCCGAGCCAGACGGACGACCCGCGAGAAGCAAGACGGGTTCGTCGGTGCTCCGTTCATCGAGGACGATCCGCCAGGCGCGTAGGAGGGTCGCGTGGTCTTTCCCGGGTGAAGGTGGGCCAGCATGCTCACCACCGGCGCTCGCGCGTCTATCCCGAGCCGGGTTCGCCAGGAGTCACGTTTGCCTTCGACATCAATCGGCGTGGTACCCGCGAGCACGACGTTCACACGAGAAGCCTGTGCACCGAGATCGGCGACGAGGAACTCCCGGGCAGCCTCCGAGTTAGCAATGAAGAGCGGCGTTCGCGCCACCGCGAAGGCAGTAAGGCGACGGCCGAACTTTTTGGGTCGAATGACGTCTTGCTGGTTCCAGACGCACGTGGATGCTCCAGTGGCGCGCCAGATCAGACCACAGAGGATGTTCGGTCGAGACGTGTATGGCAGGAGCGCATCGGGTCGAAGGGTGCAAAGTCGAGCCACGAGGGCGCCGAGCTGCCGCGCTTTCGCAATCTGGCTGCCGTGCCAGTTCGTTGGTTGCGAGTGCCAGGGAATTCCGGCGGCGGTGAACAGCCGGCGGGTACGGCCCTCCTCATCGGTCAATGCGAGAACGGAAACATCCGCTCCTTGGCCGCACAGATATCGGGCGTCAGCGTACGCACCACGCTCGGCCCCCCCGAGTATCGACCACGCGAGCACGACGACGATCTTCTTGCCGGCGAGACTCGTGCTCTCGCTATCCGGGCCGCCCATCTCGGCCTATCGACCGACGAGCGCCGCGAGTCGGCGTCGTACCCGAGGCAAAAGACGCGATTCGAGATCCGTGATTCTCCGCTCGAGCTCGGAGATCCGATCCCGCAACGGCTCGAAGTCGACCTCGCGCACCGCAGCACACTCGCCCGCATAGGCGACATCCTCGACGACGCTGGACGACCGCAACGAGAGGTGGCCAGACCCGTGCTCGGGAAGTGCAAAGCGCCGAGCGGTCTCGCTACCCATAGCCGCTTGCTCCAGATTGCCCAAAGCGTCGCACAGACGCTCGTCGACGACCAACGAGCCGTCACCGACTCGACGATCCAGCTCGTCGTCATCGACGACGAGCTCCGTCCAGCGGGCGCCGAGAGCATTCGCCGCGAACAGCTCTTGCTCGATCCTGGATCGTGCCTCTGAAGGTCCTGACCGCTGCAGAGCCCGCCGCTCGGCCTGTTCGAGGCTTCGGAGCGGGAACCGCAACACCTCGACGGGATACCACGCGCGAAGTGGCACCCTTCCGTCCAGGACGACGTCGCGATCTCTCGACACGACCATGTTCGGGTCCGCGCGATGGATGGGACGCAACGCCCAGTCGAGCCTGCCCTTCGACTCGTCGTCTCGCACGTTCGAGAGTGGCCGGCGAACGATCATCCGATCTACGAAGGATTCTCCGTCGTCGGGCCGCGGAAGGAACACGCGCACGAGCGACTGGACGATGCCGTAGCGCGGAGGGATGGCGACGAGAATGTCCTTGATGCTCTCCGCACGCGGCATCCAGAACTCGTCGGCGTCGGAATCGATGACCCAGTCCGCCCCGTGCTCGGAGACCGCGAGCCGCGCCATGCTCGCTCTCCAGTCGTTGTCGCGCGCGTCGCCTTGCTCGCTGAGCCGTCGCACGACGCCGTCTCGCGCATAGGACTCGAGGATGTCCGCCGTGCCATCGGTCGACGAATGGTCGGTTGCGATGACGAAGTCCACGCCTGCGTTGAGATGGAACGCGATCTGGGCATCCACCACGTCCGCGTCATCGCGGACGACCAAGACCATGACGAGCTTCAACGCAGGCCCGCTCGAACGAGAGTGCTGCCGCGCTCGGCAAGCCCGGAAGCCCAGCGTGAGCCCCGCCGACCGCGACGCTCTGCGTGCGAAACGCGCGCTCCGAGATCATCGAGCCTGCGAGACAGCCGTACGACGTCAGCTTCGTTCAGCGCAGCGGCCTCGAAGCTGTGTGAGAGCTCGTTCGAGACCTCGTCACGGTCTCCAGCCGAGCCCGGCTCCCCGGCGCGCTGCGGCGCGCGCAGGGCATCGCGTAGCCTCGTGTCCTCGACCAGGGCGCCATTCGCAAGACCCCGCTCGACCATTGCGTCATCGACGACGAGCGAGCGGAACGCGCTCTCCACGCGGCCCTGCTCGTGAGCGTGGAATGCCTTTACGTACTGGCCGAGGCGCCACTCGCCGTGTGCTTGGCGCAGCCCCTTTCGGAGGTACTGCTCGAGCGATCGGAAAGGGAAGTGCAGAGCGTCGGCCACGTACCAGTCCGTGAGCGGAGCGAGTCGGCTGTACACGAGGTGGGCACCGTAGCGAATGACGATCTCGGGATCCGCTCGATGCGCGACCTTCGCATGCGGCCGGTACGGGCTCGTCGGATCGTTGATCGGAGCGGTCGCGGACACCCGAACCGTCATGCGCTCGGCGAAGGTCTCGTCGGTCTCGGGGCGCGGGACGAAGTGGCGCGTGAGCGCCCACACCACCCCGTAACGAGCAGGCACCGCGGCAAACACGTCATCGAGCCGGCCTCGCCTCGGCGTCCAGAACTCGTCGGCATCGGTGTTGATGACCCACTCGGCGCCGTACTCCGTCGCGGCGAGACGGGCCATGTGCGTTCTCCAGGCGCTCTCGTGCATCTTGCCGCTGCGGGGTATGCGCAGCGAGTGGCCGTCCCGGGCGTACGACTCGAGAACATCCGACGTACCGTCACGCGATTCGTGATCGGTCACGATCACGAAATCCACTCCCGCGTTCAGGTGGTACGAGATCTGCGCGTCGATGATGTCGATCTCGTCGCGCACGAGCATCGTCTGGACGAGCCTCACCTCGCGCGGCCTTCGCGATCGTCTTCGAGATCTCGAAGCCGAACATCGAGGTCGTCCACGCTGCGGTGCAGGCGAATGAGGTCGGCCTCCGTCAGCACACCGACATCGACTGCATGGCGCACGTCGTCGAACGTGCTCGGCGGAGCGAGATCGAGCGGGCACTCGAGCTCGTCCGGACGAAGATAGGCACCCGTCGCCGACCGGAGTCGTCGCAGCGCATCTCTGAGCCGGTGGTCGAACACCACGGCATCGGCCGCTGACGCCCCAGGAAGATCTTCATCAGCGAGTGCGCGCCGGTCGAACTCGTACTTCGCGCCCATTTCCTCTATCGCAGAATGAGCAGCGAGCACGAACGCCCCGGGCTCGCGGCCCCCACGCGGCCAGGATTCGATCGTGTTCGCATACTTCGATGCGAACTGCGCCGGCGACCGGTCCGGGAAATGCAGCACTTCGAGCGGGTGCCAGCTAGTAAGCGGTCGACCGGTGCCCTCAGCCTCATGGTTGCCGCGGCGGACGACGACGCGGGGACTGCCGCGGTGCACGGCTTTGAGCGTGGGTCGATAGCGGCTCAGAGGGTTGTTGATCGGCGCCGATTGCTGCAAGCGAACGGCCATGCGCTCTGAGAAAGGCTCTCCGCCCGAACGGGGAAGGAAGTAGCTCATAGGGGCGTACACGACCCCGTAGCGCGCGGGTACGGCGTCGAGCGCACGCTTTAGAGAGGGTGCGCGCGGCCACCAGAACTCGTCCGCGTCGCTGTTGATGACCCAGTCCGCCTGATGCTCTGTCGACGCAAGGCGAGCCATCGACGTCACCCATGCGCTCTGGCTGACCTCCTCCGCTTCCTGACGAATGAGGCTCACGTGGCCGTCGCGTTCGTATGCCTCCAGGAGCTCACTCGTGCCATCCTCCGACCGGTGATCCATGGCGATGACCAAGTCGACGCCGGCGTTGAGATGGAACGAGATGTGCGCGTCGACAATGTCGACTTCATCACGGACCAGCAGCGTCATCACGAGCTTCATGCGACGGCGAAACCCTAACCAGCATCGCTGCCCTACCGGCTGAAGCCCCTACACTCGCCCCCGTGACCATGTCGCGTCTCTTGGCCCGCGACGAATGGCTCATGCTGCCCGGCGAGCGTGCTGCGCTCGGGGGAGTGCTGTCGGTCGTCAACCCTGGACTGTCCATCGAGATCGGAACCCATGCCGGCGGGAGCCTCGAGCTCGTCAGTGCTCGTAGCCGCGCCGTCCATGCATTCGATCTCGTGATGCACCCATCTGTAGGTCCCGACCGGTTCCCCAACGTCACCTTCCATCTCGGCGACAGTCACGAGCTCCTTCCGGCCGTGCTCGACGAGCTCGCTCTCGCACGCACGAACGTCGACTTCGTTCTC
Organism: uncultured Thermoleophilia bacterium; assembly: GCA_963827525.1. Lineage (GTDB taxonomy): Bacteria > Actinomycetota > Thermoleophilia > Gaiellales > Gaiellaceae > GMQP-bins7. Next base: position 82,426 of record CAWHBH010000005.1, on the reverse strand, counting down.
GTCGACGGCGACCATACGGCCGAGGGTGTCCGACGCGATCTCGAGGACCTCCTCTCGTCACCGAGCACCCGCGAAACGGTGATCCTCTTGCATGACACCCTCAACGCGAGCGTACGAATGGGACTCGAGAGCGTCGACCTGGACGCCTTCGGCACCGTGCGATTCGTCGACTACGACTTCGTGCAAGGCCAGGTCATGCGAGAAGGGCCGCAGGAGAACGAGCTCTGGTACGGCCTCGGTGTTGTCGTCACCGGCTCCGAGTTACGAAATGCTGATTGGCCGAGGCACTACGCCGCGCCGGAGGTCTACGCGGGCTTCTCGAGCTCGCTGCAACGCGACGATGAGATTCCGCAATCGCTCGGTGACGGTCAGCTCATCGAGCTTCAACGCGAAGCCGCCGACCAAAAGGCGCTCGTCGATCTCATGCAAAGCTCACTGAGCTGGAGACTGACGGCACCACTGCGTCGTCTTCGACGTGCGACGCATCGGCGTTAGGGGCGCTAACGGCTCGGAGAGCTCGTCCGCCTAGACTCCGATCGTGCGCACGGACGGGCTCCTGACAGCTCCTCAGTCCAAGCGAGTGGGCGATGGCGCCGGGTGAGCGGGCCGCGCTTTCAGGCGTGGTTCAGCTACTGCAGCCTTCGCTCTCGATCGAGATCGGGACCGCGGAGGGAGGCAGCCTGGGGATGGTCAGCCTCGCAAGCGAAGAGGTGCACTCGTTCGACCTTCAGCGACATTCGAGCCTGACATCGGAGCGGTTTCCCAACGTCGTGTTCCACACGGGCGATAGCCATGAGTTGCTGCCCAAGGTGCTCGACGAGCTCTCGAAGTCCGGCCAGAACGTCGATTTCGCACTCGTCGACGGCGACCACTCCGCGGAGGGAGTGCAGACAGACGTCGAGAGCCTGCTCCGTTCGCCCAGCGTCGGACTGTCGGCGATCCTGGTTCACGACACGCTCAACCACAGGGTGCGACAGGGCCTCGAGAACGTCGACTACCAGGCGTTCGACAAGATCCGCTTCGTCGACCTGGACTTCGTGCCCGGTCGAGTCATGCGCGAAGGACCGGTGAAGGACGAGTACTGGTCCGGGCTCGGCCTGATCGTCACAGGAGGTGGGCTCGACTTGCACCAGCCGTGGTCCGCCTACGCGGTTCCACACGTGTATGAGGGCTTTTCGACAGCGCTTGCCGCCGCGGGAGAGAACAGCGATCCCTTGAGCCTCGGACGGATCTCTGAGCTCGAACAGGAGCTCGCAGTACAGAGGGACATCCTCGAGCTCATCGAGAGCTCGTGGAGCTGGCGGCTGACGGCGCCGCTTCGTGCGGCGAAGCGGTTGGCCAGGCGTGCCGGCGTGCGACGCTAGACCAGACCGCGATCCTGGCGAGCATCTAGCCTCCTGCGGGCATCTATGGCGGACACGAGAGTCAACCCGCTCGCGCGCCTACTCGGGTGGCTCGAGCGGCTCGCTTCTCGTCCGCTAGGAGCGGTTCTCCTCTTCGGCACTCGGACTCGGAGTCTTCGCCGTGCGCGCGATCGCCTGGCCGCTGAAGACTGGTCGCGACCTCGACGAGTACCTCTACGCCTACGTTCAGCTCCTCGACCACGACGTGCTGCTGCCGTGGTCGATGCTGTTTCGAACCCCGGTCACGCCGGTCGTGGCGGGACTGTCACTGGATGTCGCCGGAGGTGCGCTTGCCGAGCCGATCGCAGCCGTCCTGTTCGCCGCGTCGGTCGTCGCGTGGAGCGCGGCCGGGCTCTTCTTCGGGCCCCGTGTTGCCCTGGCCACAGCCGCCGCCCTCCTCGTGTACCCCGGCTACGGCCTGATGTTCCACGAGCTGGCGAGCGAGACGGTGTTCGCCGCCGCCTTCGCAGGCTGGGCGCTGCTCGTGGTCCGAGCTGCGACAACGCCGACGGTCGCACGCTTCGCGCTCGTCGGCCTCGGTGTGGCCGTGCTTGCGCTCGTTCGACCGGGGAATGTCGTTCTCCTCGCATTCGCGGCCTTCCCGCTCTTCCTCGCGGGATCGTGGAGACATCGCCTGCGCTGGGCCGGAGCCGTCGCGCTGGCCGCCGTCCTTCCCCTGGCCGGCTGGACCGTGCACAACGGGCTGCGGTTCGACACATGGGGCCTCGCCCGCGGCGGGAATGCGATCGTGCCCTTCTACCGCGCGTTCATCACCGATCACATCGTCTCGCCTGAGAACGGAGAGGCGTCACGGAGGCTCGCCGGTGCGATGCAGCAGCACCTGCTCACGCGCGAGCCGTATCGCTCGTACAACGTCACGCTGGAGCAGCTCTTCGAGAAGGGCAGCTTCCGCGTGCACGAGGACCTCTACATCCTCTCCGACCAGGTCTTCGGCTGGGACTCCGACTACTCGGTACTCCGCGATGCCGGAGTCGAGGCCGTGCGCGCGCACCCGGGTGCATATGCGTCGGGAGTTCTCGAGACGACCTTCGACCAGCTCACCAAGGCGTACTTCCGGACCGTGCCCGCCGGAAACGCGGGCGGGACGACTCAGCCGGGTGCCGCTCAGGTGGTCGAGGAACTACCCCCGCCGAGCGAGGGCGAGCCGATACCGGCAGGGCAGGTCGTCTGGATCTCACGACCCGACCAGAGCATCCGGCAGGTGTGGACCTCCGCGACCGAATGGCACTTCGAGTTCGACGATCCAAGCGATCGTCGTCGCTTCCAGGAGATCGAGCGTGAGACCGCGGCGCTCTTCGCCGGCCTCCCCGACCGAGCGGGGAACGCCGAGCTCGGTCTTCGCCTCAACCAGCTCTCGCGGTGGTTTCCGCGGCCGTGGATGTGGATCGTCGTGGGCCTGGTCGGGGATCGTGCTCAGACGACCGCGAGGGTGGGGAACGCTCGTCGCGCTCTCTCTCGCCGCATTCGGCGTCGTCGTCCTGAACGCGCTGGGCCTCTTCGCCGACCTCCACTTCCTGCTCCCTGTGGCGCCTGCCTTTGTCCTTCTCGGTGTAGGTGGCCTGTTGGGCGCTCGACGAGTGGCGTCTTCAGCTGCCTGAAGCGGAGTGGGCGACGCGGTCGCCAATCGCATCCACTACGCGTTCCGCTGCCCGACCGTCGACCTCGCCCACGACCTCGAGCGCCACGCGTCGCCGCTCTTTCGCGAGCTCCCCCGGCTGGGCGAGCGCACGCTCGATGCCCGAGACGACATCCTCGAATCGCTCGGCCGAGTAGAAAGCGCCCGAGGCCGCGAGCTCCTTGTAGTGCTCGCCGATGACGTTCTTCAATGCCCAGCTCTCGCCGGCAGGCGCGCCCTCGTCGTAGAGGACGCACACCGCCGGACGGTCGTTCACGATCGCCTCGAGCAGAATCGTTCCTGCGTTTGCGACCACGCAGGCAGCGTGTTGCATGATCGTGGCCAGCACGTCGAAGTCAGTGAAGCTCGCTTCCTGCACGTGCACATCCTCTGCCCCGAGCGCGGAAGCGAACCGCTCCTGCCACCTGCGATCGCGCGGGTGTGGACGGAAGAGCAGCGAAATGCGCCCGCGACCCTCGGCTTGCCACCAGCCGACGACGCGCTCGACGAACCGATCTTCATAGGGCGCGTTCGTCGGCGTGTTCCCCATGACGACGACGAGCGGCAGCGACGGATCCAGGCCGAACGACCGGACCAGCTCGTCGAAGTCCTCGCGCGGGCGTCTGCGCTCGTAGATGTCCGTCTGCGGCCACCCGGTGATGACCACGCGCTCCGGGCCGATGCCGTGGTAGCGAGCAAGGTCGTCCTGCATGGTTCGGTTCTGGACGATGTATGCGTCGCAGAACGGTGCGATGACGCCCTTGCCGACCGTGTGATCCCAGCTCGCCACGTGAGCAATGATCGGAATCTCCAGGCGCCGCGCGGCGATCAGGAACGGGACGACGGCATGCGGCTGGACGTTCGAGAGAACGAGCGCGGCGCATTCGCGCGTCATTCGCTCGCGCAGAGCGCGGGGCAGGTACCTGAACGGGCCGAAGTGCCACGCTTCCATTCGTCGTTGAAACCACTCACGCCGAGGGAGGGGTCCTGCTCGCGCGGAGTCGAGCATCCAGTTCTCGTGCCCGGGCTCCATGCGCTCCCGATGGAATCCGTGACGCTCGTTGAGCCGGATCGCGAGCGGGTAGTAGCCAAGCTTCTTATCGAGGCGGCGATCCGCGCTGCGCCACACTCGCTCCAGCTGTGAGACGCTCGCTGGGAAGAGCTGGTCGACATCCAATGTCTCGACGCCTCCCGGCGGCCCCGCCCACTGTGCTCCGTCGCCGACGACAACGGCGACGAGGTTTTCTCCGAGACGCTCGCGGAGCCCTCGCACGATGCCCGTGTCGACGAAGAGTCGAATCGAGAGCTGGTCGGGGAGAACGAGCCAGACCCGCTTGGCCATTACGTCACCGTGCCGGCGAGCGCCGCGACGATGCGCCGGGCGACCGACGCGCCGTCCAGCCCGTGGGCACGAAGAGCTTCGGACGGCGTCCCGCATGCGGGCCAGCCTTCGACGCCCAGGACGGTGACAACTCGCCCGTCGAGCTCACGTCGAAGGGCGTCTCCGAGCCCGCCCACCGGCGCGTGGTCTTCGAGCACGATGAGGTGGCCATACAAGTCCGCGATCTCGGTGAGCCAGGCGGGATCGAAGCGATTGAGCCAGGGCATGTTGACCACAGCGAGCGCAGTTCCGTCTCTCTCGAGGAGCTCCGAAGCGGTGAGAGCCTCGTGGAGCAGCACAGGCCCATAGGCGAGCAGGATCGCATCGCCTCCCTCACGCAAGAGCGTGCCGCGGCCGGGCTCGACACGCTCAGGCAACTCGATGCTTCGCGGAGAGGGACCGATCGCAAGCCGGATCGCGACGTTCTCGGTCGCCTCCTCCACCGCCCAGCGCAGCAGCGCGCGCGTCTCCTCCGCATTCGCGGGCTGGACGACAGCCATGTTCGGCAGCGCTCCCAGAAGCGAGATGTCTCGCAGCGATTGATGCGACTTGCCGGGGCCTGCAGGAATGAGACCGGCGTAGTGGAGCGCGTAGACGACCTTCGCGCCCTCGCTCGCCTGGTTGTAGATCTGCTCGTTCGCGCGCGAGGCGAGGAACGATGCGAACGAGTTGACGACGGGGAGGAGCCCGTGGCGCGCAAGCCCTGCGGCGGTCGACACCATGTCCTGCTCCGCTATGCCGCACTCGAGGAAGCGATCGGGGAAGGCGAGCTCGAACGCGCGAACGCGGCAGTCCGACGCAAGATCGGCGTCGAGAACGACGAGGTGCTCGTGCTCGACGCCGAGCCGAACGAGCTCTTCTCCGTACGCATCGACGACGTACTCAGCCGTCGCCTTCTTGCGTGTGCCGGCTCCGGATTCGGGCTCGCCTTCGAGGGTGCCTTCCGCATGCTCGTTCACGAGATCGGCCGGCTCGAGGACGAGGCGGTCGAGCCCGAGGGCGCTGAGTCGATCTCCGATTCGCTCGTCGAGCTCGGCGAACGCACGCGCGAACGATTCGTCGTCCGGCGCGCCCGCGTGCCAGCGGTAGATGCCGCCGCCCTCGGCGAGCGCGACCGGATGCTCCATGAACGACACGCCTTTCCCCTTGATCGTCCGTGCGACCAGTGCCTGGGGTCGATCGTTCACTTCTCGGAATGACGCAAACGCGTCCCGGAGCGCCCGGGTGTCGTGGCCGTCGCACGTCTGAACGTGCCAGCCGAACGCGCGAAACCGCTCTTCGAGCTCTCCGAGCGACACGATCTCGTCCGTCGGCTTGTCCGATTGGAGCTCGTTCCGGTCGACGACGACCGTCAGCGTGCCGAGGCGTTCCTGGGCCGCAGCCTGGAGCCCTTCGTAATTTTGGCCCTCCTGCAGCTCTCCGTCGCCGGTCATGACGACCACCCGACCGCTGCGGCCGAGGTGGCGTTTCGCCCACGCGATTCCCCGGCCCTTCGAGATCCCCATCCCTAGCGACCCGGAGTTGGCCTCGATCCCCGGGACACCGACATCGGGGTGACCGTCGAGGCCGTCCAACCGTCGTAGCCGCAGGAGGCGCTCGCGCGGAATCGCGCCGAGAGCGAACAGCGCGGCGTAGAGACCGGGCACGTCATGTCCCTTTGAGGAGAAATAGATGTCCCGATCGGGGTTCTCCCATCCCAGCGCCGCCGTATCCAGCTCTTCGAACAAGAGAAGGGCAACCACGTCCATCGCGCTGAAGCTCGATCCGAGATGTCCCGATCCGGCGCGCTTGACCGCGACGAGCGTGTTCAGGCGACACATGTCCGCCAGCACGGCGAGGCGGTCGTCTCTGTCCGCGTCTGCGGCGCGGACACGATCGAACTCGGACTTCGGGATCAGCGATAGCTTCGGCACGCGCCCAGGACGCTAGCTGGGCGGGACGCTCGGACGGTGCGGCTTCACGACGTCGGCGAGATCCGCTCCTTCCCGGAGCTCATCGGTCTTCTCGCACAGGAAGAGCGCCTCGCTCGTCCCTGGCCGATACCTCGTGAAGTGTCGTACCTTCCGCCAGCCCGTCCACGCGAGCTCGAGCCTGACGGCCTGGAGGGAGGGGACGCCTTTCGCCTTCCCGTTCTCGCCCCAGCGCAGCCGGACAACGGCGTCGGGACGCGGGTCGACGGTCGTCTCGAAGAGCATCGTCCCTCCCAGTCGGGTCACGCGGTTGAGCGTCCCGAGCAGCGGGAGATGGTGGATCGAGTGGTAGAGGACGCCGAGGAAGAAGACGAGGTCGAACGGCTCGAGCTCCTCGAGCTCCCGGGCTTCACGGAGATCGCCGTACACGAATCGATGAGGTCTACGGAGCGAGTCGACCCACTCGGCGTGCAGGTGTTTATCTGACGCGAAATCGGAGAAGACGAGCTCGGAGGGCTCGAGCTTCGAGTCGATCCAGCGCGCGTGGACGCCATATTTGGGCCCGACCTCGAGCACGCGCGCTCCCCGGAAGTCGTCCACGTCGAGCACTTCCCCGAGCGCCTCCGGAAGCAGCGTGAGATCGGGGAGGTCGTCAGTCGCAGTGGTCGCGCGGTCGTCGCTGACCGACCTCGAATCCTCGACGTACTCGGTGAGCTCGTCGAGTCGCGGGAGGTTCTCGGGGCTCGGCTCGTAGACCTGCAGTCCCAGCCGAACCGCGGCGGACCAGGCAGCGCGCCTGGCGAAGCTGCGGATCGCGCTCACTGCCCCGGCCAGGGGTGAGCGCGGAGGACGTCCTCGTCGAGCTCGATCCCCCACCCGGGTCGCTGACGGGATCCGAAGCTCACCTCCGGAGATCTCCGGCATGGCCGACACGAGCTCGTCGCGCCAGGGAACGTCGTCGACGTCGTACTCGAGGATCCGCGCGTTCGGAATCGCCGCGCACCATTGCGCGGAGATGAACGTGGCGAGGTGGCTGTAGTAGTTGTGAGGCGCGCAGTTGACCTCGAAGGTCTCCGCGAGATCGGCGATCTTCTTCGCCTGGTGGAAGCCGTTCCAGATGACGTCGACGGACGCGACGTCCATCCCGCTCGCCTCGAGGTATGGCCTGAAGCCGCGGCTTCCGTAGAGGTTCTCGCCCGAGCACACCGGCATCGGGGCAACGTGCCGAACGTGCGCGAGTGCGCCCGGATCGAAGAGATCGACCTCGAGCCACAGAAGGTCGAACGGCTCCAATGCCCGCGCAACGCGGACGCAGCCCTCGGGTTCGAGATTGAAGTTGAGGTCGACGATCGGCCGTGCGTCACCTCCGGTTCCTTCTGCGAACGCCTCGAGCAGCTGGACGAGCGCATCCGCGATCTCGCCCGCCTGCAGCGTCCCGCCCCCTTCGTTGAAGCCCGGCATGAGCACTCGCGGCTCGTCGCCCGGAATCACGACATTGGTCTTGAAGGCCGTGTATCCCTGTTCGACAACCTCACGGCCGAGTGTCGAGACGTCCTCGTATGAGCCCAGCTTCGGCGTTCCAGTGACGTCCCAGGCTCGCGCGCGCGTCGTCCCGCAGTGCGACCAGTACATCGGAATGGCCTCCCGCGTGGGACCGCCGAAGAGCTCGTAGACGGGCACTCCGAGCGCTTTCGCCTTGAGGTCGAGGAGGGCGTTCTCGATCCCTGCGAGTGCCTTCGCGATGACCGAGCCGGGGCTCTGGCGCGTCGCGCGATAGAGATCCCAGTAGATCGCCTCGACGGGCCGCGGATCGCGACCGACGACGAGCGGGGCGAGGTCCTCCACGATCCCCGCGAGCCCGCGCGGTGATCCGTGCGAGTCGGTGATCTCCGCCCAACCCGACCGACCCGTCGTCGGCTGTCGCCTTGAGAAAGATCCAGGGCCGCCAGCCAGCGTCGCAGAAGAGCGTCTCGAGGCTCGCGACCCTCACGACGCCGGAGGATACGGGGGCTTGCCGACCGCGGGCAGCGTCGCCTGGCCGCCAGCGACGAGGCGTTCGGCGCGCTCCCAGTCTTCCTCGTCGTCGACGTTGAAGCCCTCGTAGCCCTCCGTGAAGAAGGGAGCCACGACCCTGCCCTCGCGGGTTCCCGCCTCGGTGACGACGCGCGTCCAGGCGATTTCGAGCGCGCTGTTCTGCACGTATACGGCCGGAAGCGCCTGGTACTGGCCTGCGTGCCAGGCGACCTCGAGGTGAGACTGGTCGAGAAGGGGTCGCATCGTGCGACCGTCCTCCTCGAGCACCCACGTCTTGCCCGGGTGTTGTTTCACAGGCTCGACCGCACGGAGCGAATCCGCCTCGGGGGTGTCGAGAAGCTGCTCGAGACCGCGACGAACGGCATCCGGCCCGCGGAAGGGATTCGTCGCCCGGATCAGCGCAAAGAGGTCGTAGCGCTCGGGCAGCATCTCGAGCGTGAAGCGAAGCCACTCGATGTCGGGAGATACGGACGTGGCGTATTCGGCGGGCCGGAGGAAGGGGACTTCGGCTCCGTACCGGCGCGCGACCTCGGCGATCTCCTCGGAATCCGTCGAGACGACAACGCGTTCGAAGACGCCGCTCTGCAACGCGGTCTCCACGGCGTACGCGAGCAGCGGGTGCCCGGCGAGCGGGCGCACGTTCTTGTGCGGGACGCGCTCGGAGCCTGCCCGGGCCGGGACGAAGGCTACGGCCGAGTGCCTGCTCACTTGAGCCCGGCCGCTGCGGCGAGCTCCGTCAGCGTCGGGCAGGGTACGTCGAGCCTGTCCGCCGCACGAAGCACCGAGCCGACGATCGCATCTAGCTCGGAGCGCCGTCCGTCAGCGACGTCCCGCGCGGCGGAAGTTGTCGTCTCGTCGGCCATCTCGTCGATGATCGCCCACTGCGCCGAGGCTTGAAGCCCAACTCCGTCGGCCTCGGCGATCGAACAGGCCTCAGCGATTCCGCCTTCGAGGCGGGGCCGCCAGGCGGCATCGTCGCGGAGCTCTCCGACACTGCGGCCGGTTGCTGCCGTCGCCGCTGCCAACGGGGCGATCCTCGCAAGCTTGTGCCAGAGCACCCGCTTTTCGTTCTGCCCGACGCGCACGTCGAGCCGCGCTTGACGCAGCAACTCGGCGGCGCCCTCTACTTCGCCGCCGGGAATCGTTTCCGAGGCGATCGTGATCAGCGGCGACGGGGTGGCTTCGATGATCTGCACACGTCCGGCGCGGTACGCCTGATAGTGGGAGATGCTGCCGGCGGCGACGCGGCCGTCGAATCGCGCCTTCAGCGGCTCCATGTGCTCGAGACCGTTGAGCAAAGGCACGACCACGGCCTCGGAGACGGTAGCGGGATCGATTCGCTCGATCGCCTCCTCGAGCATCGGCGCTTTGACCGTTACGAGCAGCAACCCGACGGGTTTGGAGAGCTGCTCGGAGACCTCGATGCGCGCCGAGAGCGTTCCTTCCCGAGACTCGACCACGAGCCCGGCGAGCGCGATGAGGCCAACCGCCTCCTCGTGAGCGACGCAGATGGTGTGGACTCCGGCGAGCGATAGCCGCACGGCGAGCGACCCGCCGACGGCTCCGGGACCCAGAACGGCAACGGTGCGGTTCATGTCTTCATGGGATCGACGACCAGATTCACGACCTTCAGATCGGAATACACGTCCAGGGCCTCAACCCCTGCCTCGCGCCAGCCGGTGCCCGAGTCCTTGACCCCACCGAAGCCCATGTGCGGCTCCGATCCGTGTGTTCCGGCGTTCACGACGACAACCCCCGCCTGAACGCGCTCGGCGAAGCGCATTGCACGGTGGACGCTTGCGGTGTGGATCGCAGCCGTGAGCCCGTAGGGTGAGTCGTTGACGAGGGCGATCGCGGCTTCGAGATTTCCCGCTCGGTAGAGAATCGTCACCGGTCCGAAGAGCTCGGTGCGGGAGATCTCCGCGTCCGAGGCCGCATTCTCGACCACCGTAGGGGCGAAGTACCATCCGGGCCGGTCAAGGCGTTCCCCGCCGCAGAGCACTCGCGCGCCCGCATCGGCTGCCCGTCGTACCGCGTCACTGATCCTGTCCATGGCCTCCCGACTGATCACGGGTTGCGGCTCGAGCGCTTGCACTCCGGCGACGAAGACGCTCGCGGAACGCGTCGTAGACGTCGTCGAAGACGACGAGCCGGCTCGCGGAGGCGCAGCGTTGGCCCGCATTCGAGAACGCCGCCGCGATTGCCCAGCGAACGGCCAGGTCGAGGTCGGCGTCGTCGCAGACGACGAGCGCGTTCTTGCCCCCGAGCTCGAGGCAGATCTTTGCGAGCCTTCGACCTGCGACCTCGTTGATCCAGCGGCCCGTCGAGGCCGAGCCGGTGAAGCTGACGAGATCGACGTCGGAGTGCTCGACGAGCGGAGCACCAGCCTCGGCACCAAGACCGTGGATGACGTTCAGGACACCGTCCGGGACGCCCGCTTCACGTGCAAGCTCGCCGAAGAGCCACGCCGACGACGGGCGTGTGCTCGGAGGGCTTGATAACAGCCGCGTTCCCGCAGAAGATCGCCGGAAACGCCTTCCAGGCGACGTTCGGGAGCGGCGTGTTGAAGCTCATGATCAGCGCAGCGACGCCTAGCGGTTGGCGCATCGTCAGGACAGTCCGATGAGCCATGCTCGCCGTCGTCGTGCGTCCATAGGAACGACGTCCTTCCCCGGCGACGAAGAGGCCCATCTCGACCGCGGCATCCGTCTCCCCCGAGGCGAGCTCGAGCGGCTTTCCCGTCTCCTCGGCCACGATCGCGGACGCCTCCGCGCGCCTCTCGCGCAGGAGGAGTGCGAGCTCGCGCACGATGTCGCCGCGCTCGACGGCGGTCCGCTCGGCCCACGCGGGTTGAGCAGCCCGAGCCGTGGCGACGGCGGCGGCGACATCCTCTGCACCCGACCGTGCGACCCGGCACAGAAGCGTCTCGTCCGTCGGTCGGAGCTTCTCGAGCCATCGCCCCGATGCAGCCGGAGCGGCTCGACCACCGACGAGATTCGGAATCCTCTTCCGGAACTACCAAGCCGACCAGCCGCCGTCCACGACGACGTTCGCGCCGGTGACGTACGACGATGCATCCGAGGCGAGAAAGACGGCGGCACCCAACGCCTCGTCGGCGTCGAGCATGCGGCCCATCGGAACCCGCGCCGCATAGGCGGCGAGGAACTCCGCAGGTTGGTCGTTCCAGACACCGGCGAGCGTCAGCGTGTTCACGCGCACGCCCTGCTTCGCCCAGTAGGTGGCGAGATAACGCGTGAGGTTGAGGATCGCCGACTTCGAGACGGAGTAGGCAACCGGCTTCACGAACGCTTCGCCCCGCTCTCGCCGGAACGCGTAGAGGTCCTGCACGGGCGACAGAAGCCCGTAGACCGACGAGACGTTGACGATCGATCCTCGACCCTCGCGCGCCATCGCACCACCAATCGCCTGGCAGCACAGCAGCGTCCCCTTCACGTTGACGTCCATGACCGCGTCGAACGCGGCCTCGGGGTAGTTCTCGAACGGGCCGACCTCCTCCGCAGGCGCGTCCGGAGGCGAATCCAGGCCGGCATTGTTGATCAAGACGTGGGGAACGCCCCATTCGGCCTCGATCTCACCCAAAGCGTCCTCTATGGCCGCTCGATCGGTGATGTCGACCTGGTACGCGCGAACTCCGTCCGGCGTTGTGCCCGCGGCGATATCGAAGCTCGCCACGCGCATCCCACGCTCCGCGAGCCCGGTCGCGTACACAAGGCCCAGCTGGCCCATGCCTCCGGTCACGACCGCAATACGCCCGGAGAGATCGAACAGCGGGTCGGAGCTCATCGCGGCCGTCGGGGCCGCGTGAGGTCGATCACGCCTGCTCGGCGCCGCGAGCCGCGAGCTCCCCGGCCGGCTCGACGTCCTCGAGCGCGATCTCCTGCTCGACCGCGAGCGGGCGAAGCAGCGTCCCGCCGAGCAGTCCGTCGAGCAGGTAGGGCGGGAGCCCGCCGTCCGCCGGCGACTTCGCCTCGATGTCCCCGGGGCCGAGCACATGGCCGGCGTAGAGATCGCGTGCAGCAACGAGCTTCTTGCCCATCTTCTCCAGCGGACGCTCCTCGCTCGGCAGGCGTCGCTTGACGCCGTCGCCCAGAGCAGCGGGGATGCGATGCAGATCTCGAACGAAGCGGCGCATCCCGTCGGGCATCAGCGAATACGCGTGGTCCGTGCCCTTCCAGGCATGGTTGAGCGTGAAGTGCTTCTCGAACACGCGCGCGCCGAGCATGTAGGCGACGGGAGCCATGGCGATCCCGTTGTGATGGTCGGAAAGGCCGATCACGAGCTCCGGGTAGCGCTCCCTGAGCCTGGTGATGACCGAGAGATTGAGATCCTCGACCTCCGCCGGGTAGGAGGCAGTGCAGTGGAGCACGCAGAGCTTGCGGTTGAGAGGAACGATCGCCTCCACCGCGCGATCGATGTCCTCGATCGTGCCACCGCCCGTCGAGAGGAAGATCGGCTTGTCGAAGGCAGCGACGTAGCGCAGGAAGGGCACGTTGAGGAGGTCCCCCGAGGCGAACTTGAAGGCATCGACGTCCAGCTCGGCGAGGAGATCCGCGCTCGGCTCGTCGAAAGCGGCCGCGACGAACGCGACACCTTCCTCCCGTGAGTAGCGGCTCAGCTCGAACCAGTCGCTCTTTCCGAGCTCGAGAGCCTCCCGGTGATCTCCGTACGTCGCTCCGAAGCTGTTCTCGTTGTCGTAGGGCGACTCGTAGAACGCACGCGTGAAGAGACGCCGGTTGTCGCGCTTCTGCAGCTTGACCGCGTCGACGCCGCACTCCTTGGCGGCATGGATCAGCGCCTTCGCCTTCTCGAGATCGCCCTGATGGTTGTTGCCGATCTCCGCGATGACGTACGCGTCCGCGTCATTCGCGATGCGTCTTCCCTCCACCAGAAGCTCCGGCACGGGCACGATGGTACTTAGAGCTCCTAACGCAATGAACGGCCATGTCGCTACGCGGGTGATGGGCGATCATCACGTTAGAAGCTCTAGCCGGCCTGCTCGAGCGTGACCTCGAAGCCGACCGAGCGCGCCTCCTCCGAAAAATCGCGTCCCACCTCGAGGGTCGGGATCCCGCCGACCGCGACGCGAACTCGACCACAGCCGTTCCAGTCCAGCTCGGTTCCTATGAAACCGGAGGCCAGCGCTCGGTCCCGGACCACGCGAGCGTCTCTCTCGGAATCGAAGTAGCCGAACACTGCATCGATGTCGCCGTCCTCGATCGCAGGGTGCACGCACTCGTCTCGGGACGGAAACGACGGCGTGCCTCCGGCAACTACAGCGAGCGGGTAGGCAAGCGCCACGGTCAAGACGATCGCCCACGGGATAAACCGTCGCATGTCAGTTCTCCGGCACCGCACGGTCGCTGCCGCGCCAAGCCGCGTCGAACAGGAGCGGCAACATGGCGCCGGAGACGATTACGAGCGATCCCGTGAGTCGAACGATCGGGTTCACACCCTCGTCCTGGACGAATGGGAGCTCGAGCTCTGTGAACGACCACAGCACCCAGGTAAAGCCGGCGATCAGCAATCCGTAGAGCACGAGAGCGAACGTCGGCAGGACCCGTGCGCCGCCGACGAAAGCAAGGACTATCGCGGCGACGACGAGGATGGGGATTACAAGCCAGAGGTCGTAGTCGAGGACGGTCGAGAGCACCGATTCGAATGCCGGCCACGCGCGGTCGAGATGATCGAGCAGCCCGAGAAAGCCGGACTCGGGAAGCTCGCCTTCGAGACCTCGGGACGAGAACCAGATCCGCCACGGCACTGCAATGGCGATGCCACAGGCCGCTGCGACTCCAAGTCGCGGCCAGGCGTAACGGCGATCGCGCCAGGACGCAACCAGCCCGGCCGCGATCACGCACGCAGCGAGTAGCAGCCCTTCCCGCTTCGTGAGCATCGCCGCCCCCAGGAGCAGCGAGGCGGAAACGAGTTGCCACGGCTCGCGTTCCAGAAGCCAGAGCGCAACCAGAAGCGCGGCGAGAGCGAACAGGTAGTCGAGCAGGAAGTCGGCTTGCGGATCGAGGTTTCGACCAACGACTCGAGGGGCCACGAGGACAAGCAAGAGAAACGGCCCGAGCAGAACCCCCGGGACCCTCGGCGCGAGAAGACCCGCCACGGCGGCGGCGAACCCGCACGCGAAGAACCAGAACTGAAGGTGCAGGGTGCTGACGTCCGGAGAGCCCATGAAGTGGAACGCCGAAGCCTCGAGCGCCGGAAGAAGCGGTGGATATGTCGGGTTGACGAGCTCTCGGAAGAACTGGTCGTCGAGCCCTCCGAAGAAGTAGATCGCCTTGGCCTTGGGTACCCAGAACGCCCATGCATCCCAGGCAGACAGACCGGCAAGCCGACCGGCACGAAACAGCGCTTCCAGGTAGACGACGACGAGCAGCCCGAACGCCGCGCCGACGAGGCCGAGCCCTGCGAGCCGGCCCTCGCGCGGCCGGGGCCTCCAGCGTCCGAACAATCGTCGGACCCCGAGACTTGCGAGGACCAGCACGGCACCGGTTATGACGACGGTCGCGAGTGAGAACGGCACACCGAGAACGAGCTCGAGCGACAGCGTTACGCCGAGCAACGCGACTCCGAGCATGTACGCAAGACCGGAAAGCCGCCCAAGGTCGGCGAGTGAGCTCCAGCCGCGGGCGGCCCACAGCATGGCGACCCCGATGCCCAGCATGAACGCGTTGAATACGGCTAGGCCGAGGAGGGCACGGATCGTCATTTGTCGATCGTTCCCAGGGAGATCCCCGAGCCGTTCTCCCAAACGGCCTCGAACCGACCGCCGAGCTCGGAGATGTCACAGCCGTAACAGAGGATCCAGCGCGCGTCCTCCGCAGGTCGGCGCGGCATGAGAAAGTACCTGGCGAACTGGTCGATGTACGGCTCGGTCAGCTCGGTCGCTCCTTCGACACCCGGGCCGGACAGCACTCGGTACGTCCCGTTCTCCGGGATGAGCGCGCGCGCCTCGTACAAAGCGCGCTTGTCGACTACCAGGGAGTTTCCACCGGCGAACTCCCGATCGTCGAAGTTCGAGGCCGCATTTCGCGTAGCGTCGTCACCGAGTCGGTTGACCGCCCGCACGAGGTAGACGACGCCGAAGACGACGGCGACCGCCACGCACAGGACTACGCCGAGCCGCGCGATCCCTCGCGGCCACTCGAGAAAGGAGTCGTAGTCGAACGACGAGGTGGCTTTGCCTGTGAGCCGGTGTTCGTCAGACACGAGAGAGAGACAGGATAGAAGCCGGCTCAGCCGACTCCGTTCCGGCTTGGCGGCGGCTTCCTTGCGAACAGGAGGCGACACCCCTGCGTGCTAGCGTCGAGCGCCGGTGACGCCGTCGTCTCCGCAGATCTCGGTAATCGTCCCCTGCCTGAACGAGGAAGCAGCAGTCGGGAACGTCATCGACCAGGCGCTCGAGGGCATCCAGCGGTCGGGGCTACCCGGCGAGGTGGTCGTCGTCGACAACGGCTCAATCGACTCCTCCGCCGAGGTGGCGGCCGACCACGGCGCCCGCGTCGTGTCGGAGCCGCGACGCGGATACGGCAGCGCCTACCTCGCCGGGCTCGCGGCGACGGAGGGTGACTACATCGTCATGGGGGACGCCGACGAGACGTATCCGATGCGCGAGCTCGCACCTTTCGTCGACCGGCTGGAGCACGGTGACGACCTCGTAATCGGCTCTCGCTTCAAAGGAACGATCCATGGCGACGCCATGCCGTTTCTGAACCGGTTCGTCGGCAACCCGATCCTGACGGGCATGCTGAACGTCCTCTTCGGAGTCAAGGTCTCGGATGCCCATTGCGGGATGCGTGCCGTCCGCCGCGAGGCGCTGCCCGTTCTCGATCTCCACTCGACGGGCATGGAGTTCGCCTCGGAGATGGTCTTCAAGGCTTACCGGCGCGGCCTGAAGGTGAGCGAGATCCCGATCGACTACTACCCACGCATAGGGGAGTCCAAGCTCAATCGCTTCGGCGACGCCTGGCGGCATGTCCGCTTCATGCTCCTGTACAGCCCCAGCTGGCTGTACATGGTCCCGGGGAGCCTCATGCTGCTGCTCGGAGTCGCGGGCATGCTCGTCCTGGCCACAGGGCCCGATCGATGTCTTCGGCCGCACCTGGCAGATCCACACGATGCTCGGATTCGTGGCATTGACGCTCATCGGGGCTCAGGTGATCCAGCTCGGGGTCTTCGCGCGCACCTACGCGCGAGTCACGATCGGGGAGCGCGATCCTTTGCTCGAACGAATCGGGCGGCACGTACGACTCGAGCACGGGCTTCTGGTCGGCGGCGGGCTCGTCTTGCTCGCTGTCGTCGGACTCGTGGCAATAGGCGCCGAGTGGGCCGCCAACGGGTTCGGCACGCTCGGCCGCGCCTACGAGACCGCACTCCTGGCGACGGCACTCGGGCTCGGAGTTCAGGTCATCTTCGGAGCGTTCTTCCTCGCTTTGCTGACGATGCCGCTGCGTAGCGGTCCCGGCGCTCGACCCAGCGGCGGATAGCGCATGTCGAGCGCTGAGAACGTCGGCTACGTCGCTCTCAACGAGCGACCCTACGGCGGGCACGCGAAGCTGCTGGCTCTGGTCGGACCGGGCACGCGCGTCCTCGATGTCGGATGCTCGAGCGGCTATCTCGCCCGACCGCTCGTCGAGCGCGGCTGCACCGTCATCGGGATCGAGCAGGACGGGGACGCCGCAAAGGCGGCGCGAGACGTCTGCGAGGAGGTGCTCATCGGAGACGTCGAGAAGCTCGACCTGCCATTTGTCCCCGGCTCGTTCGACGTTGTGCTGTGCGGGGACCTGATCGAGCATCTACGCGAGCCCGAGCGGTTCCTCGCCCGCATGCTCCCCCTCTTGAGGACCGACGGCAGGATCGTGCTCACCACGCCGAACGTCGCCAACTGGACGTTGCGGCTCGGGCTCCTCGCCGGACGCTGGCGCTACACGGAACGCGGAATCCTGGATCGCACGCACGTGCATCTCTTCACGCGTGCGACGCTCGTCGATGCGCTCGCACGCACCGGGTACCGAGTTGTAGACCTCGACTTCACGGTGCCGGTCCCGAGTCTCGGAACACCTGCTGTCGAACGCATGGCGCACGCAGTCGGCCGCCTGCGACCTTCGCTCTTCGCGTATCAATTCGTCGTCGCGGCAGCCCCGGCCTGACGTGATCTCCGTCGTCATCCCGGTCAAGGACGGCGGCGCTGACCTCGTGCGTTGCCTGGAAGCGATCGGCGGCCAGCGCATCGACCACGAGATCGAGGTCGTCGTCGTCGACTCTGGATCTCGCGACGGCAGCGCCGAGCGCGCCGGCCGGCTCGGCGCCAGGGTGCACTCGATCTCGCCCGACGAGTTTCACCACGGACGTACGCGCAACATCGGTGTGGAGATCGCTCGAGGCGAGGTGCTGGTGTTCACAAGTCAGGATGCGTACGCTGCCGATGATCGGTGGCTCGCCGCTCTCGTGGCTCCCCTGACTCGGGACGAAGCCGTCGCCGGCGTCTACGGCCGACAGCTCCCGCACGAGACAGCTCGCCCTCCAGAGCGCTACTTCCTCGATTTCCTCTACGGGCCAGAAGCGCGGGTCCAGCGGCTCGGAAGCGTGAAGGAGCTGAGCTTCGAGGAAACGCTCTTCTCGAACGTCAACTCTGCGATCCCGCGGCGTGTCTGGAACGAGAACCCGTTTGCGGACGACGTCGTCATGAGCGAGGACCAGGAGTGGTCCAGGCGGGTGCTGCTCGCAGGGAAGTCGATCGTCTATGCGCCCGACGCGGTCGTCTACCACTCGCATGCCTATTCGATTGTTGACGCCTTCCGACGGTTCTTCGATTCAGGGGCGTCGGCGGACCGGTCGTACATGAGCGATGACCGTCGGTCGCGACAGGCGCTCCGCGGAGCGGCCGCACGGTATGCACGCGATGAGCTGACCTGGCTCTGGCGAACAGGACAACGTCGCTGGATTCCGTATACCGCTCTATACGAGTCCGCAAAGTTCGGTGGCCTCCAGCTCGGAAGGCGGCACCGTCACCTTCCGGCATCTCTACGACGTCGCCTCAGCCACTACCCCTCGTACTGGGCCGAGTAACGCACAGCAAGACCGTCGCGGCTCTCACGCGCTCAGCGGCTCGAGCCGGAAGAGGACGACACTGTCGACACTCTCGCGAACGAGCGGCAGCCCAGTCACGGGCTTCGTGGCCGCACCTTCCCACGGCGTCCCGGCGGCACGCGCAGGATGGACGAGCACCGTTCGCACGCCGAGCTCGCGAAGCGCCGCCACCGATCGCGCATCCGGAAAACCGCTGACCGTCTTCCTCAACCTGTCGTACGAGTCGGGATCGAAGCCGCCCGCCCCGTTGACCATCTCGGGAAAGCCCGCAGTCGACCAATAGCTGTAGACGAGGTCGTCATGAAAACCGGCGGGGAGATGAAGCTGCGGCGGCTCCGCAAGCCGCATCGCGGTCGGTGGCTCCGGAGCACGAGGGTGCGCCAGCGGGCCCAGGCCCTCGACCAGGATGACCGCGACAAGCGCGAGGCCGACGACAGTCGCTACGGCGCGAGCTCCTGTGCGATCTCGGAGGTAGCGCGCGACGACACACAAGCCCGCTCCTGCGAGTAACGCCAGGCCCAGTGAGGTGAGTGTGTTGATTCGTCCTGGGGCGCGTACGCCGTCCCACCCCGGCGCGTAGTCGAAGAGCAGCCGATACGGCGTGAGGTACCGATCCAAGCCGGAGACATCACGTACTCCCAGTGACAGGACAGCACAGATTGCGACGCCGGCAGCGAGTCCGAACCGTAGGCGCTTGGAGTAGACGGAACCGAGCACTCCGAGCAGGGCGAGCAGCGAAATCGCCATCCCAGGGAAGAGAGACATCTCGTCGGGCGCGGGGAGTGGCGCCCGCGCCCTCAGTGATGGACCGGCCCAGAGCCAGCTCTGGGCCGGAGCGGCGAGAAAGCTTCGAAGCTCCGGCGAGAAGGTCTCGACGTACTCGGGCGTGCGACGAGCTTCCGGATGATCATCCAGGACACGCAGGTAAGGCCGGGCCATGAGACCTGCTGCAATGGCGAACACGAGCACCCCGACGATGGTCGTGACCAGGACGCGCCGGGTAGGTAGCGGAAGCACGCCAATGACAAGCGCGACGACCGCGATCGCCCCGAGCACGGCGAGGAGATACGCGAATTGGAGACCCAGCGTGAAGCCGAGGGTCATCTGCCACGCGGCGACCAGCCAGCCTCCGAGGACGAGCCAGGCGCTCCTCCGGCGGTAGCCGCGGAGCAGGAGGAACAGTGCAAGCGGAATGCCCCCGCTCGAGAGCACGTGCAGATGACCGTTCTGCCCGAGCTTCCACGGGGCGTACGCAAAGGCGGCGCCCGCAGCAGCGGCACCGATCCAACCGACACCGAGCTCGCGTGCGAGAAGATACGCACCGAGGAACGCCAGGCCGTACGCGCCGAGAAAGAGGAGGTTGTAGACGACGAGCGCGGCGTGGGGGCTCCCCTGCGCCACGAGACCGGCAGGCGCGTATCCGACGAGTGCGTCCGAGAACGCGAGTGTGTCGGCGTTGGGCCAGAACGTGTTCGCCTGCCAGAGCTCCAGAGGGCGCTCGAGAAGCGCATGCCCGATCCAGGAGACCTGCCACGCCTGCAGGAGCGGGTCGCCGAGGTCCTTGCCGATGTCGCTCCCGAGATGCAGCGCGAGCGGCCACGTCATGACGATTGCGAGGGCCACCCCGCCGACTGCCGCGATCGCAGCCTCGCGGGCAAGACGCATCGGTTCGTGACTCGCGTGATTCACACGTTCGTCGGGCTCGGCCACTAGGACGGCTCATCTGCTGTTGTCGAACGAGCCGCACGCGCGCTCCGCGAGCGCCGAATCTGTCGGATTCCCCGCAACCCCAGTGCGCAAGCGCCTACCAACGTCGTAGGCACGTACCAGCTTGCGTGGAGAAGAATCGTGAACGCGAGAGCAGGCTCCTGCGAGACGCCGAGGAGGCCAAGTGACGCGACACCGAGCCACTCGTACGTCCCGACGTAGCCCGGCGACGAGGGAACGGCGGAGCCGAGGTTCAGCACCGCTGCGACGAAGAGCGCGTCAGTCACCGACAGATCGATGCCCAACGAGCGTGCAACGAGGCCTGCGGCGATCGCCCACGTCGCCCAGGCACCGAGGCTGAGCCCGAGCCACACGATGGGTCGTCGCCGACCGAGCGGCTCGGCGAGCATCTCGACCGCGTCCCTAACCAGCTTTCGCACGAGCCCGCGGCTGTGCCGGCTGCGCTCACGCTTGCCGATGTAGGCGCGGGCGAACAGCAGGACGAGGCCGAACGCGAGCAGAGCGAGTGCTCCCCCGGCGGCGAGACGGACCAGCCACTCGGAGCTCGCAACGGCGGTGATCCCGACTACGAGCAATCCGACCAGGACGACGAGGTCGCACGCGCGATCCAGGATGACCGTGCCGAACGCCCTCCCCGCCGGCATCGGGGCTGCGAGCCCGAGCCAACGAGCGCGGAGGATGTCGCCGATGCGCCCGGGAAGCACGTTGTTGACCGCAACGCCGCTCACCGTCATCTCGTAGAAGCGGGCGAACCTAACCTGCGGTGTCGAGGCGATCCTCCGCCAGCGAGCCGATTGGAATGCGTAGACGGCCGCGAACGCCGCCACCGCGAGCGCGACCTCGCCGGCATCCGCGTCCTGCAGTGAACGCCGGACAAGATCGAGATCGGCATCGCGCAGGGCGAGCCAGAGGAACGCGAGCCCGATCGGCACCCCGACGAGAGCGGTGATCAGACCACGGGTGCGCGGTGACGGCATCCGGACGGCGAATCTACCGGCGGCCCCGGTTGCGCCCGCACTTGCGTGCCCGCGACGACGGCTCAGGAAGTGGCCGCGCGATACGCCTGGATCGTCGCCGCAGTGGCCGCCGACCACGAGAACTGCTCTCGTGCGCTCGCCCTTGCCGCCTCTCCGAGCCGACGCCTTAGCTCCGAGTCCGCCAGCAGACGCTCGATCGCCGTTCGCAGAGCCGGAACGTCGCGCGGTGGTACGAGCAGCCCGGTGATGCCGTCGTCGACAGCGTCGACGAGACCACCAACCGCGGAAGCTACAACCGGCCGGCCGTACGCCATCGCCTCTCTCGCGACGAGGCCGTAGCCCTCGCGGCGCGAGGGACAGACGACGATGGCCGCGCGCTCGTAGTACGAGCCGAGCTCGTGCGGAGGGACGAACCCGAACGCATCCCGAACCCCGCTGCGAAGAGGCCCGTCGCCGACGATGACGCGCCTGATTCCGTCGGTGGCCTGAAGCAACTCCGGGATTCCCTTCTCCTCCGAGAGGCGCCCGACGAACAGAACGTGCGGAGGATCTTCGGGCTCTCCAACCTCGACGGGAAGGCGGACGCCCTCGGGTACGACGCGCACCTCCCGCGCACCCAGGTTCTGCGCGGCCTCGGCGAGCGCGTGGGAGGGGCAGAGAACGAGGCGCGCCTGCCGGAGCAACGATCGCGCGCCCCACGTCGCTCGCCGCGCGATCTCGGCGTCCGTGCCGTGGAGCTGCACGACGAACGGCTTCCCGGTCAGGAGTGCGGGAAGTGCGGAGGGAAGCCAGTGTGCGTGAACGATGTCGGCTCCATGCGCAGCTCTCCGGGCGGCGCGCGCGAACGACACGAGGAACAGCGGTATCGCGAGAGCCAGCCATGGGCGACGCTTGAGATTCCCGACGATCCCGGCTCCGTAGGCGAGCCCGAAGTGGCGGAACGACGCGGGCGACACGACCTCAACCTCGACCCCGGCAGTCCGAAGGTGCTCGACGGCGTCACGGATGAACACGCCGGCGACATCGTCCGGCCCGCGCGGGTAGGACGTCGTCAGGACGAGCACCTTCATCCGCGCTGCGCGCGCCCGAAGACGACCGGGAGCGCAGCCGCAAGCGTGGCGAAGACGTAGAAGTAGTAGAAGGTCATCGTGAGGTAGAAGACGTTCGCCACCAGCGTCGCGACGAGCGCGGCAGTCATGCCCCACGCCAGTGGCCGCACCCGAGCCGCAAGCGGGTCCCGGGCGGCGGAAAGCGCGCGCCCGATCCTCCGGGCAGCCCCGAGCCTCCGAAACAGCCAGACCACGAACGCGGCGAAAACCAGCGCGCCGACGAGCCCCGTTTCGACGATCGTCGCGACGTAGAACGAGTGCGGTCCGAAGTCAGGTCGGCCGGTGACGAACTCGTAGTACACGGCGAAGTTGTTCAGCCCGAGACCGAGCAGAGGATTCGACGAGAGCACGTCCGGGATGAAGCCGTAGACGTCGAAATGCGGAGACGCAGCTCCCCGGCTCGTGTTCGTGCGCGCACGAAGCACCGTGAGGAAGAAGTCGAGTCGGGCGACGACGACGGCGCCCACGAGGACCGCGACGACGCCCAGGGGGACGAGGAAGGCCGGGCGACGGAGATGGCGCCGATAGGGAATCGCCAGCACGAGAGCTCCACACCCGAGTCCGAGAAGCGCGCTGCGCGAAAGCGTTGCCAGAAGGACGACGAGCAGGAACCCGAGCAGAACGGCCAGTGGTGTCTTGAACCGATGTCCACGCTCTAGTCGCAGATAGAGCGGCGTCAGCACGAGAAGCGGGACCACGAGCTCGATCCCGAGATGGTTCGGATCGCCCGTCAGAGCGTTGGGACGAAACACCTCCTGCGTGCCGCCGACCGCTCCGAAGACGTTGATGCCGGTCTGTCGCGACGTGATCGGCTCGATGAGCAGCTCATCGAGGTTGGCGCCGGCCAGCTCGGCGAGCATGAGCTGGACGACCCCGTACGCGGCATTGAGGGCGATGCCACCGCAGAACGCCCCCAGCGCGTACCAGTAGAACCGAAGGTCACGCCGCGCGAGCAGCGCGACCCCGGCGACCACGAATCCGAAGTGCAGGACGAACTTCACCATCCCTTTCGCCCATTGGGCAAGTGCTTGTGAGGTGTCCAGGCTGTAGAAGCCGGCCAGGTATACGAGCGCAAAGGCAAGGAGGAAGGCGAGCGCAACGGCCGAGGTCCTCGTGAGGCGAACGTCGGTGTGCTCGAACCGGTCCCATGCGAAGAGGACGAGGAACACCGACGTCAGGACGTCCGAGAGCGTGAGTGAGCCGGCGAGCTCCCACTGGAGCTTGTGGAACGTGACGGTGAGGATCGTGGCGAGGAAGAGCCCGTCGAGAACCGGCTGTACGAGCACGCGCTCGCGACCGACTGTCCGCAGTGAGAGAGCATGAGTCGTCATGCGATCTCCCGGAGCAGGGCCGCCATCTCCTCGACTCGTGCGCGGCGCGAGAGCTTGTCGCGAGCCTTTTCGGAGAGCCGACAGCAGGAAGTCCGCTCTCGAGGAAGCGAGCGTGGAGCACCTCGAGCGCGACCCGCATGCCGTCCACGTCGTCCGGGGCGACCACCATGCCCGCACGCGTCTCGCGAATGAGCTCCGCCGCGGCACCGTCAGGAGGTACGACTGCGAGGATCGGCCGACCCGCGGCGAGGTACTCGAACACCTTCCCCGAGAGGACACCCTTGCCGCGCCCTCCGGCGTCGGGAATGAGCAGGAGAAGAGCCTCGGAGTCCCGCTGAAGCCGAAGCGAGCCTGCATGGACTGGTACTCGATCAGCTCGAGGCGATCTCCGAGATCGAGCGATTGCGCCCACTCGCGGTCGGTCGAGCGAAAGTCGCCCACGAACCGGGCGACCGCATCGAGACCGGAATCGTGGAAGGCCTGCAGGAACGGACGTGGATCGCGCTTCCCGAAGAAGCTTCCCGCGTGAGTGATCCGGAACCGTGGCTGCGGGCTCGTACTCGAGCCCTACGAAGTCGTCGAAGTCACAGCCGTTGGCAATCGTTCGTACGACGCCTCGGGGACCGAGCCCTCGCACCTCGTCGGCGATGGCGTCCGAGACGCACGAAACTGCGTCCGCTCGCCGCGCCACGAGGCGGGCGAGCTGCTCGTTCGCGGCCTGTCGAGCTCGTGTCGCCGTCGTGTCCGCGCGGCGATGCTGATTCGCGACGATCGGGTCGCGGAGGTCCGCCAGCCAGCGAGCGCCCGTTGCCTTCTGCACTGCCGCCCCCACGAGGTGGATCGAGCCCGGCGGTGACGTGGTGATCACCGCGTCGAACCTCTCGCGGCGCGCAAGCCGGATCGCAGCTGGAATCGCGGTGAGGTTCCAGGTGACGCTCGCGTCCGGCATGAGCAGGCGACGGGCGGTCACCTGCGCCTGGACGAGAGCGCGCTCGACTCCCTCGACGCGCCGAAGCTCCTCGGCCGGTTTCCGCGCACGCGGGCCGACGTAGCGCACGCGATGGATCCACGCCTGGGTGGGAACGTGAAGCCCCGGGTCACGATGCACCCACTTCGGGTCGTCAGGGGCGAGCACGTGGGTCTCGATGCCGAGCGCGGGCAGGTACTGCGCGAGCTTGAGCGGACGTTGGACGCCGCCGCCGCCCGCAGGCGGGAAGTACATGGTGACGAGCAGCACCTTCACGCCGGAGAAGGGTAGTAGTCAGTCCAGAGAGGCGAACGCCTCGGCGGCGGCGGCGATCGTCGCGTCGATCTCCTCATCCCCGTGCAGCGGTCGAGATGAAGCCCGCCTCGAACTGCGAGGGTGCGAGATAGATGCCGCGCTCGAGCATGGCGCGATGAAACCTCGCGAACCGCTCCGTGTCGGCTCGCTTCGCTTCCTCCCAGCTCGTGACCGGCTCCTCGGTGAAGAAGAGACCGAACATCGTTCCCACGCGAGCGAGCTGTATGGGCGCGTCGAGGGCAGCCAGTCCGGACGATCAAGCGTTCGCCGGTTCTCTCGAGCCCGTCCCAGACGCCTGGCTCCGAGAGAGCGCGCAGCGTCTCGATCCCGGCCGTCATCGCAAGCGGGTTCCCGGAGAGCGTCCCCGCCTGGTAGACCGGCCCGGCCGGAGCGACGAGCTCCATGATCTCGCGCCTCCCGCCGTACGCCCCGACCGGCAGCCCGCCGCCGATGACCTTGCCCAGCGTGGTCAGGTCGGGCGTCACGCCGTACAGCGCCTGTGCGCCGCCGGGATGCACGCGGAAGCCCGTCATCACCTCGTCGAAGACGAGCAGGGCGCCGTGAGCCGCGGTCAGCTCACGAAGGCCCTCGAGGAACCCCTCGGCAGGGGGGACGAGACCCATGTTCCCGACGACGGGCTCGACGATCACGGCCGCGACGTCCTCGTGCGCGGCGAAGATCCGTTCGACCGCGGCGAGATCGTTGAAGGGCGCTGTGAGCGTGTCCGCTACTGCTCCGGGAGTGACGCCCGGCGAGTCGGGAAGGCCGAGCGTCGCGACGCCGGAGCCGGCCTGCACGAGGAGGAAGTCGGCGTGCCCGTGGTAGCAGCCCGCGAACTTGACGATCTTCGCTCGGCCCGTGAAGGCGCGAGCGAGCCTGAGCGCGCTCATCGTCGCCTCGGTGCCGGAGCTCACGAAACGGACGAGCTCGACGCTCGGCATGGCATCGCGAATCAGCCGGGCGAGCTCGAGCTCGAGGGGGCTCGGAGCGCCATAGCTCGTCCCGCGGCGCACCGCCTCTTCGAGCGCCGCAACGACGCGCGGATGCGCGTGGCCAAGGATCAGCGGGCCCCAGGACAGGACGTAGTCGACGTACCGGTTCCCGTCGACGTCGACGAGGTAGGCGCCCTCGCCGCGCTCGATGAAGAGCGGCGAGCCGCCGACGGCCCGGAACGCGCGAACCGGCGAGCTGACACCGCCAGGCAGGAGTTCCATCGCTTCGGCGAACAGCCGCTCCGATCCGTCGTGCTTCATGCGTGGACCGAAGCGAGCGTCGCGACGACGGACTCGGCTGCGTCCTCGCCGGAGCGAATGCAGTCGGGGATTCCGACGCCGCGATATGCGGCCCCGGCGACAGCCAGGCCCGGCTGAGCCTCCAGTGCCGTCTCGATCCGCGCGACGCGCTCGGGATGGCCCATCACGTACTGCGGCATCCCCAGCGGCCAGCGATGAATGCGGCTGAGACTGGGCTTTGCGCCAATCCCGAGCAGATGCACCTCCTGGCGCGCGAGTGAAACAAGATCTCGATCCGAATCAGCCGTCAGATCACGTTTGCCGAACCTCCCGGCATAGACGCGCAGAAGAACCTTTCCGTGTGGAGCACGCCTTTCCCACTTGCTCGACGTCCAGGTACAGGCGAGGACCTCGGAGCCCTCGCTGTCGGGCACGACGTAGCCGTAGCCGTCGAGCGGGTGGTCGACGTCTTCCTGCTCGTACGCGAGGGTCACGACCGCGGACGAGGCATAGGGGATCTCGGCGTGGGCGGCGCTCAGGTCGGAATCGATCTCGGCGAGGAGGGAGGCGGCCGCGAATGCCGGCACAGCTATCACGACCCCGTCAGCGTCGAGGGTCACACCGTCGTCCAGCTCGACAACGAAGCCCCGCGAACCGCGGTGCAAACGGACAGCGGCGTTCCCGACGAGCGAACCGGCGCGCCCTTCGAGAGCCCCCATCAGCTTCCTCACGATCGTCTCCATTCCCGAGACCAGGGTGACGAAGGGCGGATAACGACCAGCCTCCACCGGCCGCGCCAGTAGCCCACGCAGTACGCTGCCGTGCTCGAGCTCGAGAGTTCGGAGTTGAGGGAAGGTCGCCTGGAGCGAGAGCTGCTTGCCGTCGCCGCCGTAGATACCCGTCATGAGCGGCTCCACGAGTAGCTCGTATGCCTCACGACCGAGTCGGCGCGATACGAACGAGGCGATCGACTCGTCGCTTCCCGGAGGCGCCGGCGGGATGGAAACCTCGCGGGCGAGGCGCTCCATACCTGCGGCCGACAGGAGCGCGCTCTCGGCGAGTGCGTCGAGGTTTGTCGGGATCATCCCGGTCAACCCCTCCGGCAATGGGTGCAGCTCGAGACCTCGTCGTACGTAGCTGCGTGCGTTCTCGGGCCGGCGTCCGATGAGCTCGCTCCCGAGGCCTAGCTCCTCGCAGAGACCGACACCACGGTCCTTTCGCGAGAGGAAGCTGTCGGCTGCACCTTCGATCACGAAGCCGTCGAGCGTGTGCTCGGTGACGACCTTCCCCCCGATGCTCGGCTCCCGCTCGACGACCACGACATTGGCTTCCGGCAGCAAGGTCACGAGCCGGTGAGCAGCCGCGAGCCCGGCGATCCCTCCCCCGACGACGACGAGCTTCACGCCGCGCGCGCCTCTGCGAGCCACCTCGCTGCCCGCTCCCGCACGAGAACGGCGAGCGCTTCGATGAAAACCGGGTCGTCGTTCAGCGCGGGCGGGCGCTCGAGCCGCATTCCGAGCTCGTCCGCGATCGCGCGAGCGCGGACGTCGATGTCGAAGAGCAGCTCGACGTGGTCGGAGACGAACCCGACCGGCACGACGACGACGTCTTGGACACCCCGCCCGGCGAGCTCTGCAAGATGCTCACCGAGATCGGGCCCCGCCCAAGGCTCTGGCGTTCGCCCTGCCGACTGGTAGCTCCACGACCAGCGCTCGGCGGGGAGCGCTGCACGTTCCGCGACCAGCCGCGCCGTCTCGAGGCATTGCACGCCGTAGGGGTCTCCTGAGGAGAGAACACGCTCCGGAAGGCTGTGGGCGCTGAACACGACATGCACGCGATTCCGCTCGGCTTCGGGCCAGCGGGACAGCCCTTCGGTCACGCGCGCCGCAAAGGCGTCGATCAGTCCCGGTGCATCGTGGTAGCTCGGAACGTGCTCGAAGTCGATCCGCCCGCGATAGAGCTCGAGCCCGTCCGCGACCTTTTGCTGGTAGCGGGCGACCGAGAGGGCGCTGAAGTGCGGTGCGAGCACGAGGCTGACGGCGTGGGTCACGTCGTCGTCGACCATGTCCCCGACGACCTCCTCGATCCAGGGCGCCCAGTGGCGCATTCCGAGGTAGCACTTGAATCCGTCCCCGAGCCGTTCGGCGAGGGCGTCGACCTGCCGGCGCGTGACCTCGAGGAGCGGCGATCTGCCTCCGATCGCCCGGTAGTTCTCCGTGATCTCCTCGAGGACCTGGCGCGGCGTCGGGCGCCCGGAGCGGATGTCCGCGAGGTACCCGGGGATCTCGTCGAGCGACGCCGGCCCGCCGTACGCCATCACCAGAACCCCTACCGGCAAGCGCACACTCACGTCGACGTCCGCTCCCGGACGTGCTCGACGAGTCGGCGGACGTTGTCGACGGGCGTCTGAGGGACGAGCCCGTGCCCCACGTTGAAGATGTGGCCCGGACGGCCCCCGGCCCGGTCGAGGACGTCGTCGATTCGGAAGCGGAGCTCTCGCCAGGGTGCGAGCAACGACGCGGGGTCGAGATTGCCCTGCACCGGCCGGTCGAAGCCGACTCGCTCCCAGGCCTCGTCGAGCGGGAGCTGCCAGTCGAGCCCCACGACGTCGCCGCCGCACGCAGCCGCCTCATGAAGGTAGGAGCTCACGCCGAGCGAGAAGTTGATCACCGGGACGCCCGCTCGAGCGATCGACGCGAAGAGCTCGCGATTGTGGGGCGCGACATAGCGCAGGTAGTCCTCCCGCCCGAGCGCACGCCCGGCCCAGGAGTCGAACACCTGCAACGCCTGTGCTCCAGCCCGCGCCTGAGCGAGGAGATAGTCGGCCTGGACCGTGACGAGCTTCCCGAGCAGCCGCTTCCACGCCGCAGGCTCCGAGAGCATGAACGCCTTCGTCCGCGAGAAGTCCTTCGAGGTTCCGCCCTCGATCGCGTAGCTCGCGAGCGTGAACGGCGCCCCCGCGAACCCGATCACCGGAATGTCACGCGACTCGAGCTCGCGACGGACGAGCGGGATCGCCCCGAGCGTTCCCGCCATCGTCTCCTCCGCGGAGGCGTGCCGAGGAGGTCGACGTCGCGCGGGCTTGCGATCGGGTTCCCGATCCGTGGCCCGTCGCCCTTGACGAAGTCGAGGTCGAGCCCCATGCCGACGAGCGGGGGAAGGATGTCCGAGAAGATGATGGCCGCGTCGAGCCCGAAGGCCTCGATGGGCATGAGCGTGACCTGTGCGGCGAGCTCGGGCGTACGAATCACCTCGAGCATGGAGTGCTTCTCTCGCAGTGCGCGGTACTCCGGTTGGTAGCGCCCCGCCTGCCGGAGAAGCCACACGGGAGTGCGCTCGACGGGAAGCCCCTGACACGCGCGAAGGAAGGGAGAGGTCGGCTCGCTATCCGCCTCGTGCGCTCGGCGCGGCGGTCACGCCATGCTGCTCTGCCACGCAACCCTGCCGACGAAGAAGGGCCCGAGCCGCTCGAGGTGCAGCGACGTCTGCTTCGTCTTCCGCATCCGTTGAACGATGATCGAGAGCGGGTGCAACTCCGGCCCCAGAAGCCCTACGACGAAGTCGTTGTCGAGCTTGTCGAGCCCGTGACAGGCAAGCCGGATGTCGTATCCGAGGCCCGCGCGCCCGAACGACATGCCTACTCCACCGTGCTCCATCAGGATCGCGTTCTGCTCGGAGCGTGAGAGCTGTTCGAACGAGCCAGCTCGGCGCAGCGGGTACCAGATGGCCCACTTCAGCGACGAGTCCAGGACGCGCCGCCGCGGCCGGTCGACGAGCGTCTCCTCGAGATCCTGCTCGTACCCGATCGCGTACGTGCGGCCGAGCATCGTGAGCTCGGGCTTCGGCTCGAGGTCGGCGAACGGAGGCGACTGCAGGAAGCTGCGGAGCTCCGACACGAACGCCTCCGGTGCCTCGCTCAACGTGAGCAGCGCAACGCCCGTCGGATCGTTGACGTCCTCGTAGAGCGTGCCGTCGATACCGGCCGCCTCGAGAGCCGACACGAGCGTCGCCGAGTCGCGTGCACCGCCGAAGGCATGGAGCTGCATGTAGAGCCTGCGGTCGAGCGACGTCGTCTCGCCCTCGACCGTGCGCCCGTGCTCGGCGACGTCGACGCTCTCGACCTCCTGCTCCTCGGGCCGGTCGTCGACGCGTGCCTTCACGTCCGTTCCTGGAGCCATGCGGCGGCGTCCTTGGCGTGATACGTGACGACGAGATCCGCGCCCGCGCGGCGAATCCCCGTGAGCACCTCGAGGGCGACCGCGCGCTCGTCCAGCCAGCCGTTCGCAGCAGCGGCCTTGACCATCGCGTACTCCCCGCTCACGTTGTACGCGGCGAGTGGGAGCTCGGGGAATCGCTCGCGCACGGAGCGGACGACGTCGAGGTAGCCGAGCGCCGGCTTGACCATGAGCGCATCGGCTCCCTGCTCGACGTCGAGCGCGGCTTCACGGAGCGCCTCGCGAGCGTTCGCCGGATCCATCTGGTGCGACTTCCGGTCACCGAAGGCGGGCGCACCCTCCGCAGCCTCTCGAAACGGCCCGTAGAACGCGGACGCGTACTTCACCGCATACGAGAGGATTGCCACGCGCTCGAGCGCCTCGCCGTCGAGCGCAGCTCGAATCGCTCCGACCATGCCGTCGATCATTCCGCTCGGAGCGACGACGTCCGCGCCCGCCTCGCCATGCGAAACGGCGATCCGGCCGAGCACCTCGAGGGTCTCGTCGTTGAGCACGTAGCCGTCCGCATCGAGGAGGCCGCAGTGCCCGTGGTCCGTGTATTCGCACATGCAGACGTCCGTCATCACGACGAGCTCGGGGCTGGCGTCCTTGAGCGCGCGGATCGCCTGCTGGACGACGCCGTCATCCGCGTGGCTCTCGAGGCCCAGTGGATCCTTCCCGCTCGGAATCCCGAACAGGAGGACCGCCTTGATCCCGAGCGATTCGAGCTCTCGAGCCTCGGTGGCCAACAGGTCGACCGAGAGCTGGTCGACCCCGGGCATCGAGGCCACCGGACTTCGCACCCCTTCACCGGGCACGACGAAGAACGGGTAGACGAGATCATCGGGTGCGAGCGTCGTCTCGCGGACGAGATCCCGAAGCGCGCTCGTCCGCCGCAGTCGCCGCGGTCGCTTCGCGCCCGGCCCCAGCCGGAGCGCAACGAGCGGATCTGTGTGGAATCCCGTCACGTGCTCTCCCCGAAATGCCCCACGAGGGCACGAATGATGCCGTCCGCCGTCGTCTCGTCGGCGACGAGGCCGACCGGCAACCCTACCTCGCGCGCCACGGAAGCCGTCTTCGGGCCGATGCAGACGAGAAGCGTCGAGTCGCCGAGGCCGTCGAGCGACACCGCGATCGAAGCGAGACTGCGCACGGCCGAGCCGCTGGCGAGAATGATCGCATCGGCGATCCTCAGAGGGAGCGCCCCCCACAGCGCCGGCTCGACCTGGACGGTGCGATAGGCGACGACCGCGTCCACGGTAGCTCCTCTCCCTCGGAGCTCGTCCGCGAGCCGGGGGTCGGCGATGTCGGCCTGCGGGAGCAGCACGCGGGCGCCGTCGAGCTGCCCGAGCCCTGCGGCGATGTCCTCCGAAGCCCTCTGTGCGACGAAGGACGGCTCCACCCCGAGCGCCCTCACCGCCTCGGCCGTCACCGGCCCGACGGCCGCGACCTGGGCGCGATGGCCGATCAAGTTCAAGCGCTCGCCAACGGCTGCGACTCCGTTCACGCTCGTGAAGACGACCCAGTCGTAGTCGCGAAGATCCTCCACCGCCGCGTCGAGCGCGCGCGGATCCTCGACCGGGCGGATCTCGATGAGCGGCACGATGGAGACCTCTGCTCCGAGCCGCTCGAGCGCCTCGGCGAGGGACCTGGATTCCGGTCGCGTGACGACGATCCGCTTGCCCGCGAGCGGTCGCTCAGCCACGGATTTCCGCCAGGATCCGGTCGGCTCCGCCGGCGAGCGCCTCGCGGGCGAGCCGCTCGCCGACCTCCTCGGGCTCGCCCTCACCCGAGACGCGAACGACGTCCGACCCGTCGACCGAAGCGACGAGAGCATCGAGCTGGATGAGCACCATGCCTTGTGACACATTGTCACCTGCCTCCGGGTACACCACAACCGCGTGCGCACCAACGGGTGCCGCGCAGCCACCGCCTAGCGCGCGCAGGAAGGCGCGCTCCCCGGCAGTGGTCGCCCGCGAGCCCGGATCGTCGATCGCGGCCAGCAATGCACGAGTTCTCACGTCATCGGATCGGCACTGGATCCCCAGCGCTCCCTGACCCGGCGCAGGGAGCATCGTCTCGGGCTCGATCCACTCGGTCACCGCGTCCTCGAGCCCCAGACGCTTGATCCCTGCCGCTGCAAGTACCGCCGCGTCGTACTCGCCATCGCGGACCTTTCGAACGCGCGTGTCGACGTTGCCGCGGATCGAGCGCACCTCGACATCAGGCCGCAGTGCGCGGAGCTGTGCTTCGCGGCGGAGGCTGCTCGTCCCGACGACGGCGCCGCCGGGAAGCTCGCCGAGCGTCAAGCCGTCGCGAGCGACGAGGCAGTCGCGCACGTCCTCTCGCAGGCACACCGCACCTATCGCGACGCCGGGAGTCTCCTCCGTCGGCAGATCCTTGAGCGAATGCACCGCGAGGTCGATCTCGTCAGCTCGAAGCGCGCGCTCGAGCTCGAGAGTGAACAGCCCCTTTCCACCGATCTCGGGGAGCGGCTCGCCGCTCGCCTGCGTCCTGTCTCCCTGGGTCACGATGGGCTTCACGTCGCAAACGAGGTCCGGCCACGCTGTCTTCAGGAGCTCGACGATGCGGTCGGTCTGAGCTCTGGCAAGTGCCGATGCGCGGGTGCCGAGAACCGCCGCGTGGAGCGGCGGCGCGCTCACGGGTCGCGCGGCGCGGCGAGCCCGAACAGCTCGCGAACGGCGTCGGCGACCTCGTCGGCGTCGCCCGTGCCGGCCCGCTCGCGCAGGCGTACCGTGGGCTCGTGCAGGAGCTTCTTCACGAGCGTCCGAGACAGGTGCTCGATCCGTTCGGCCGTCGCCGGATCGACGTCACCTAGATCGCGCAGCGCGCGCTCGAGCTCCTGCTCACGGATCGTCTCCGCCTGTCTGCGGAGGGCCGCCACGAGTGGCTCCACCTCGAGCTCGTGATACCGCCGCCTGAAGCTGTCGACCTCGTCCTCGACGATCGCCTCGACGTTGGGAACCTCCCGGAGTCGAGAAGCCATGGCGTCGTCGAGCCCGGCGCGAAGATCGTCGACGTCGAAGAGCCGGACGCCCCCAAGCGCTCCGGCGCTGCGCTCGACATCGGCGGGCACCGCGAGGTCGACGAGGACGAGCGGCCGATCGGCGCGTCGGGACATCGCGTCACGAACGTCGTCGGCTCGGACGACGGGCGTCTCGGAAGCGGTCGCGGTGACCGCGACGTCGGCCCACGCGAGAGCGTCCTCGAGCTCGTCCAGACCGTAGGCGCTAGCGCCACGGCGATCTGCGACGTCCACAGCGCGGCCTCGTGTGCGGTTCGCAACGGCGATCTGAGCTACTCCACGCCCGGCGAGAGCTTTGAGCGTCTGCAGTCCGACGCGTCCCGCCCCGACGACGAGCACGTGCTTATCGCGCAGATCGCCGAGTACGCCTTCGGCCAGAGCCAGCGCCATCGAGCTCGCCGTCGCCGGATTCGCCCCGATCGCAGTCTCCGCGCGCGCTCGCCGTCCCGAGGTGATGGCGGTGCGGAAGAGAAGCGAGAGACCCGGGCCAACCGTCCCGGCAGTCTTTCCGGACTCGAAGGTGTCGCCCACCTGGCCGAGGATCTCGGCTTCCCCGAGCACGAGCGAGTCGAGCCCGGCGGCGACACGGCAGAGATGGCGCACGACATCGTCGCCGGAGTGGACGTAGAGGTGATCGATCAACAGATCGCGCTCGACGTCGTGCGCGCCCGAGAGTGCGTCGATCAGCTCGTCGCGCGCGTCGTCGACGCCCGACGTGAGCGTCGCGTACAGCTCGACCCGGTAGCACGTCTGGAGGGTCGCGTGCTCGACGACAGCCGGGCAACGCTCGGCACTGAATCCGAGAGCGCCGATCCGCTCCCGTAGCTCGACCGGAGCGGTGCGATGGCTGAGCCCGAGGCAGACGAGGCGCTGCACGTCGCTGACAACTCTACTCGTGCGCCAAGACCGGAATCCGCTCGCGCGAATTCCGGTCGCGCGAAGATCCCTAAGGGCGGCCGCTTCGCGGCCGCGATCGCTGTGTTACGTCGGAACGCCTTGACACCGACAGAATGCCTCGATGCGCACCCTTGGGATCGACGTCGGCGGGACGTTCACCGACGCCGTCCTCGTCTCCGACGGCGAGGTGCGCACGGCGAAGGTCCCGACGGCGACGCGCCAGGAAGAGTCGGTCGTCAGCTGCAGCGACGGCACTCGGGGTGGAAGGCGTCGAGCGGTTCACGCACGGGACGACCATCGCGACGAATGCGCTCCTCGAGCGAAGGGGCGCGAAGACCGCTTTCGTGACGACAGTCGGGTTCGAGCACCTCCTCCACCTCCGACGACAGACTCGCGCGCATCTGTACCGACCGTGCGCGGAGCATCCACCGCCTCTCGTTCCGCTCGAGCGCTGTGTGGGAGTCCGGGGGCGCATGGGGCCTGCGGGGGAGCTCGTACCGCTCGACCTGAGCTCTCTCCCCGACCTCGACGCCGATGCGGTGGCCATCTGCCTCCTGTTCTCGTTCCGGGACACGACGCACGAGGAAGCGCTGACCGCCGAGATCCGGCGTCGGTACCCATCCGCCCACGTCGTCGCGTCGCACGAAGTTGCACCGGAGTTCCGGGAGTACGAGCGCGCTTCGACGACGGCTGTCGACGCCTACCTCGGGCCCGTGCTGTCTCGCTACCTCGGAGCGCTCTCCGACGCGTGCCGTAGCGCGGGTTTGCCGGAGCCGCTGGTCATGCGCTCCTCGGGCGGCGTCGCGACCCTCGACGAGGCCGCAGCTCACGCGGCCTTCGCCCTCCTTTCAGGCCCGGCTGCGGGTGTCGTAGGGGCCGCCCGGGTCGCGGCTCTCGCCGGATTCGAGGATGCGCTGTCCTTCGACATGGGAGGAACGTCGACAGACGTCTGCGCGATCGTCGGAGGCGAGGCGCGACGGGAGCACGAGCGGGAGATCGGTGGTCTCCCCGTGCGCCTGCCGACGCTCGCGGTGCACACGGTCGGCGCCGGTGGGGGTTCGATCGTCTGGCTCGACGAAGGAGGGGCAGTTCGCGTCGGACCTGAGAGCGCTGGTGCCGACCCAGGTCCCGCATGCTACGGACGTGGCGGTGAGCGGCCGACGGTGACGGACGCCAACCTGCTGCTCGGTCGACTACCGATGTCCCTACCCGGAGGCATCGAGCTCGACGTGGGTGCGGCCCGACAAGCGCTCGGCGCGCTCGACCCGCAAGCCGTGGTCGACGTCGTGAACGCCGAGATGGTGCGTGCACTCCGCGTGGTCTCGGTAGAGCAGGGTCTCGACCCGCGCGACTTCGCGCTTGTCGCGTTCGGCGGAGCCGGGCCGCTTCACGCCTGCGCGCTCGCGGAGGAGCTCGGGATGACGACGGTACTCGTACCCGCAGCGGCGGGCGTCCTCTCCGCTCTGGGACTGGTCGCCGCCGACGAGCGGCGCGACTCCGTCCGCTCGTACGTCATGCCGCTCGAAGAAGTAGTGGAGCTGCCCGTGGACGGGGAGGCCGACATTCGTTACGCCGGCCAGTCGTTCGAGCTCACGGTCGCGTTAGGCCCCGGCCTCCCGGAGCGATTCCACGAGGCGCACGAGGAGCGCTATGGCTACTCGGATCGCGCCCGTGGACTCGAGCTCGTCGCGGTGAGAACCGCGGAGACGCGCCGGGCTCCGCCGGTCGAGATCGTCGGGCCGAAGCACGTCGCGCGTGGCCCGGCGACGCTCGAGCTCGAGGGCTCAACGGCCTGGGTTCCGTCCGGCTGGGCCGGCGAGACGGACCCGCATGGAACCCTGATCCTGCGGAGATCGTCGTGATCCCTGTCGAGCTCCAGGTCATCGGCGCCGGGTTGCGAGCGATCGCGGAGGAGATGGGAGCGGTTCTCATCCGCTCTGCTTTCTCAGCGAACATCAAGGAGCGCCGCGACTGCTCGACCGCTCTCTTCGACGAGACCGGCCGCATGGTGACCCAGGCCGAGCACATCCCGGTGCACCTCGGCGCGATGCCGGAAGCCGTCGCCGCCGTGCGGGCTCACGATCCGGCTCCAGGGGAGCCGTGGATCCTCAACGATCCCTATGCAGGCGGGACGCACCTCCCGGACCTCACGATCGTCACGAGAACGATGCTCGGATACGCGGTCACCCGTGCGCACCACGCGGACGTGGGGGGATCGGAGCCGGGAAGCCTCCCTGCGGGATCCGAGACTCTCGCGGAGGAAGGCGTCGTCATTCCGCCGACGCGCCTCGACAGCGCGACGCTGGAGGGTCTCGTTGCGCAGATGCGGAACGCGGACG
This sequence comes from uncultured Thermoleophilia bacterium, assembly GCA_963827525.1. GTDB lineage: Bacteria > Actinomycetota > Thermoleophilia > Gaiellales > Gaiellaceae > GMQP-bins7. Next base: position 45,788 of record CAWHBH010000005.1, on the reverse strand, counting down.
AGCGCCGCGGGGACCTTCGGGCGCAGCTTGCTGCGCATCATCTGGCCGAACGCCGGATCGACGAGCTTTGCGTGCAACGTGGCCGCACAGCAGTCGCCGCCGCGATGGAAGAGCTCCTCGCGTACTCCGAGCGCGTCGTGCGTGCCGGAATCCGGATCCTGCCGGACGGGCGCTACGAAGCCGCCGATGCGCTCGAGACTTCTGCCGGCTTGCTCGAGCTTCGAGCGGCCGTGACGATCCTCGGAGACGAGGTCGAGATCGACTTCGACGGAACCGCTCCGCAGCACGCCGGTAACCTCAACTGCCCGCTCGCAGTTACGCGCTCCGCCTGCTTCTACGTCGTGCGCTGCTTGACGGCGCCGGATCTGCCGGCATCGGGCGGCGCCTTCGAGCCCGTCGCCGTGCGTGCGCCGGCGGGTTGCCTCGTCAACGCTCGGCCGCCCGCAGCGGTCGCCGCAGGGAACACCGAGACGTCGAGCCGGATCGTCGACCTCGTCTTCGCCGCGTTCGGCGCGGCCGTTCCGGTTCCGGCGCAGGGGCAAGGGACCATGAACAACGTCGTCTTCGGGAACGACCGGTTCACGTACTACGAGACGATCGCGGGCGGCCAGGGTGCGTGCCCCAACGCGGATGGCCCGTCGGCGGTTCACGTCGCGATGTCGAACACGCTCAACACGCCCATCGAGGCCCTCGAGCTCGCGTATCCGCTTCGGGTCGAGCGCTACGAGCTCAGAGCCGGATCAGGAGGAGCCGGGCGCCAGCGCGGCGGCGACGGGGTCGTTCGCGAGCTTCGTGCTCTCGAGCCGTGTCGCCTTTCACTCCTCACGCAGAGGCGTGCGCTCGCCCCGCGGGGCACGGAGGGAGGCGGCGACGGCCTCCCGGGCCGCAACCTGCTGAACGGCGCTGAGCTGCCGGCGTTCGCGACCCTCGACCTCGCAGGCAGGCGATCTGCTCCGGATCGAGACGCCGGGAGGCGGCGGCTGGGGTACGCCCGCCTAACGACGAGGCGGAAGCCGGTAGAGCACGAAGCGCTCGTCCTGGTAGAGCACCGGCAAGTCGAACGCCCTTTCATTCCGCGGTCGGTCGACGACGAGGTACTCAGCGCCGTAACTCTCTGGAATGGAGAGGTCGCCGGTTCGCAGGAACCTACGCGCGTCCCGAGCGCGCTCGTACGGTCGATTGTCTTCCGTGTCGGCGACGTGCCCCGGCGGCGCGACGGCGATGAACACCGGCGCGAACGCGGCCAAGTCGGAAGCTGGTCTCCTGGTCCGAGTACACGATCGACCCGCTGGAGACATTCGCCCGCACCGCATCGACGAGACCCTGGGACAGCGCCGAGTTCGGGGGCGCCGGCACCCGATCCCAGTTCCAAAGCCCGACGGCGACGACCGGGGCCAGAAACAGCGCCGCCGCAAGAGCAGCCGGGGCTTCCAGCGGAGGCCTGCGCCGGAGAGCGCCCACGACAAGCGCGCCGACCGCGCCGACAACCGCAAGCCACGTGATCCAGGCGGGAGCCGGGTCGTCGAGCACGTACTCGAAGTCCCCCGGGTACGCGACCTGGAGCGCGATGCCGGCTACGAGTGCGAGCGGGAGCAAGAGACGCCCGAGAAGCATGGAGAGCACGCCGAGCCCACCGGCGAACGCAAAAGCAAAGGGGAGAAAGCCTGCCGCGCGCCGCGCCTGCGAGATCGACACGACGTCGGAAAGCGTCGTGAAGAGAAACGGGATGAGCATGACGGCGAACACGGCGAGCGACCCCCCGACCACGTACGCGGCCCAGCGCCGCCGGGCGGCGAAGCCTGCGAGAGAAATCGACAGCAACGCCGCGATCGCGACCGCTCCGCTCCGCGTGAAGACCTCGGCGGCGAGGCTGTACACGGTGTCCGACCGAACGTCGAGCTGCCCTTCGTATTGGTCGAAGGCACGGCGAACCTCCTTCTGGTCAGGCGAAACCGACCGTGTGTCGCTCACGATCGGGAGCAGCCAGAGCATGAAGAGCGCAGCCGGCACGACCAGTGCCCCCAGCGCGACAAGCCCCGCCCGCAGGTCGGCTCGCGCCCACAGCGCACGCACCGCGAGGAACCCCACGAACGGAATCCAGAGGAAGAGCGCGTACGTGGGATGCACGACCGCGAGCACGAGCCCCGCCGCGGCCGTCGACGCAACCAGCCCTCGTGACGGGCGCCGGACGGTCTCCAGCGCGAGCGCGAGCGCGGCCGGAACGAGCAGCTGGCGCGACGACGTGGCGGGAAGTGCGAGAAACACGTACGCGCCGCCCTGACCCGGCGCGAAACAGATCATCGCCACCTGGGCCCCGGCGACGGCTCCCGCGGCCCACGTCCTCCGGAAGAGCGCCCACCCCACCTCGTACGCGATGACCACTGCGAGCGCAGCGAGTATCGAGGGCAGATGCACGACGACCTGCTCGGGGTCATTGCCGGAGAGCCGCGCGATGAGCGCGAGGAAGCCGTGCCAGAGCGGGAACGCGTAGCCGGGATGCAGGCTGCCGTCCGCGAACTCCGAGACACGATCGAGCGACAGCTCGTCCAGCTCGAGCAACTTGCGCAGCACGGGCCAGGTGGAACAGGCCGTCGCCCTGCACCGTGGGCGCGACCCACCAGAGCAGAGCTCCGACGAGCGCGCCCCAGCCGAGGGCTCGGGCCCTGCCGGGGATGGACTCGGCCCGCGGCCAGCCGCGCGCAAACCGAATCGAAGCAACTGCGGGTACAGCAATTGCCAGGAGAGCCAGCGTGACGGTCAGCGTGCTACCGAGCGCGAACGTGAGCGCCAGGGCGCCGAACACGAGGGCCAGCGACCAACCGAGGCTCGCCGAGACGCTCCGCACGCCCAGAGCACGCGCGAGCAGCCAGCCGGGGGCGAGCACGAGCCCGGTCGCGACCGCGAGTGAGACGTAGAGCTCGATCGCGGTCATCGGTCGAGCAGCATGGCGGCATCTCCCGAGGAGAGCCAACCGGCGGCATCGCGATAGACGCGTCCCGCGCTCTCCTCGAAAGACGATGCCGCGAAGCCGCATTGAGGCGAGCAGCAGTCGGCGGGCGCGCTCCGCGGTCTTCGGCCCGTGATGCTTCCACAGGAAGAGCAGGTGGCCGCGCAGATTCTCCCGATAGAGGCGCCCGCCGTGCGCCGCGCCGCGGACGTGCACGCACTCGGCGCCGGGGAAGAACACGACCTCCCAGCCGGCTCTGCGGAACCGGTAGCACCAGTCGGTCTCCTCGCTGAAGAGGAAGTAGTCCTCGTCGCAGTAGCCGACCTCGTCGACGGCCTCGCGGCGAACGAGCATGCACGCGCCCATCACGACCTCGACGTTGCGAACCTCGTCGTGGTCGAAGCCACCCGCGTAGAACGCGTTCAGCGCCATCGAGCCCGGTGCGAGCTTGCGCAGAAAGAAGTACTCGGTTGCGAGCCGCCACAGCGTCGGGTACCCGCGAACCGAGCGTTGGAGGGTTCCGTCCTGGTTCAAGAGCCGCGGCCCGAGCACGGCCGCCCGTGGACGCGTCCCGGCGAAGTCGATGAGTCGGTCGAGCGCGCCCTCGACGAGCCACGCGTCCGCGTTCAGGAGAAGGACGTAGCGGCTGTCGGTCGCGCGGAGGCCGATGTTCCAACCTGCGCCGAGCCCACGATTCTCGGCCTCGATCAGCCGCACCTCCGGGAAGCTAGTGCGGACGAAGTCGACCGTGCCGTCGCGCGATCCGTTGTCGACGACGACGGTTTCGACTCCACGCAAGGAGTCGAGGCACGGCTCGATCCACGGAAGCGCGTCGTACGTCACCACGACGGCGGCCACTTCGTTAGCCATGCTCGGCCCGTGGCCTAGTGCCGCCGCGGAGCCCCTCACGGATCATGATGAAGCCACCCGGGATGACGAGGAGAAGGGTGACCAGGAAGTAGACGAACCCCGCTGCGAACGCCTGGTTCGCCGGGATTCCGACGCTGCCGAGGAAGCTGACGAAGAACGCCTCACGCACCGCGAGCCCGTTCAGAGTGAACGGAACGAGCATGACGAGGAAGAGCAAGGGCCCGAACACGAAGTAGATGCGCGGGTCGAGGTCGATGCCGACGGCCTTGGCCGCTGCCCAGATCGCGAGAATGCGCACCGCCTGAACCGCGAGAGTGAGCGTGAACACCTGACCGAGCAGGCGGGGCCGGCCGCGATAGTGGTGAATGCCTTCGTAGAACGCCTCGAGCGGGCCAGCAACGCGCACCCGTTCCAGGAGCGGCTTCGCGCGGCTCAGGAGCGGCCTCGCGGACCGTGCGAAGAACAGGAAGCCCAGCACGATCGTGCCGAGGACGAACACCCCTTCGAGCCAGAGGTAGGCGCTCACGTCGAACTGCCCGATCGAGAGCAGGAACCCGACGGCGCCGAGCAGCACCGTCGCGGCTCCACCGAGACCCCGCTCGAGAAGAACGGTCCCGGTCACGACCGCCGTCCGTCCGGGGTGGCGGCGCACCGTCTCGACGACGCGCACGGCATCGCCGCCGAATGAGGTCGGCAGCACCTGTCCCGCCGTGTACGCGACGAAGTACGCCCGCGTCAGCCAAGGGAGGCGCTCGTCGATCGCGTGGGCCTCGAGGAGCCACCCCCAGCGCATCGCGAGCGCGGGCACTGTCCCGAGCATGATCGCCGCGGAGAGGGCGAACCACGCGAGGTTCGTGTCCGCAAGGATGTCGAGCGTCGTTCGAAGCTCGATCTTCCAGACGAGATAGGCGATCGCCGCGACGGTCAGGACGATCGTCCCGATGCGCCGTGTCGTCCGGTTCATTCCGCCCTCGTGGCCAGCACGTCGAGTGTCAGCAGCTCGTACGCGACGTTTGAAGCTGCCACCGCAGTCGGCGCTCCCGGCCCGTCGTACGGCGGGCTGACCTCGACGACGTCGTACCCGGAGAACGCGAGCCCGCGAAGCGCTCGGACAAATCCCAGCGCCTCCCGCGTTGCGAGGCCTCCTGCTTCCGGCGTCCCCGTCCCGGGAGCGAAGGCCGGGTCGAGAACGTCGATGTCGAATGAGAGGAACAACGGCCCTTCGGCCACACGCCGACGAGCGCGCACGCCGTACTCCTCGGCGCTCAGAGTGACGAGCTCCTCGCAGGGGATCACCTCGAATCCCAGGTCCTTCGGCATCTCCACGTCGTCCGGGCCGTAGAGCGAGCCGCGCATCCCGGCGAGCAGCGATCGGCTCGGGTCGAGGAGCCCCTCCTCGACGGCCCGTCGAAACGGCGAGCCGTGGTAGTAGCGCTCCCCCACGTACCGGTCCCAGACGTCCGCATGTGCATCGAGAAGAACGAGGCCGAGCGGCCCGTGCACCGCAGCATGAGCCCGAAGCTCGCCGAGGACGATCGTGTGGTCGCCGCCGAGACAGAGCGTGCGTGCGCCGGTGCGGACGATTGGCTCCAGACGATCCGCGATCTGCGTCAGCGTCCTCTCGGCATTACCGGGAGTGATCTCGACGTCACCGAGATCGGCGACCGAAAGACGACCGAAGACATGAGCGTCCTGAACGGGGTTGTACGGCCGAAGCATCATCGATGCGCTGCGGACTGCCTCCGGACCGAACCGCGTGCCGGGACGGTTCGTCGTCCCGGTGTCGAAAGGAATCCCGAGCACCGCGACGTCGACGCCGTCGGGGCTGTCGACGAGCGGGCACCGGGCGAAGGTCTTCACGCCGGTGTAACGCGGCGCCGCAAACGCGTCCGGCGGCTCGTAACGGGGAGTGCCCTCTCTCGCCACGCGGCGACGGTACCAGCGCCTCACGCTGGGTCGGACGCCACGGGCACCGCCCCAGCTACAGCGGTCTAGTGCTGGCCCGGCTCGAGGGCGGGAGCCGGCGCACGCGCCGGTTCGCGTGCCGAGCCCTCGGCGTCGACCCGCGGAAGCCACTCGAGCCAGCGTGGCAGGTACCAGTTCCAGTCCCCGAGCAGCTTCATCGCGCTCGGAAGCAGCACGGAACGGATGACGGTCGCGTCGATCAGCAGCGCAACCGCAACGCCGAACCCCATCTGCTGGAACATGATCAGGTCGCCACGCGCGAATCCCGAGAAGACGGCGACGATGATGAGCGCCGCACCGGTGATGATGCGAGCGGTCGAGGAGACTCCGAACGTCACCGCATCCGTCGTATCGCCCGTGGAGTCGAAGCGCTCCTTGATGCGGCTCAGCAGGAAGACCTGGTAGTCCATCGACAGCCCGAAGAGCACGGAGAAGAGAAACAGCGGCACCCAGGCTTCGATCGCGTCCGCCTGCTGGAATCCGAGGAGATCCGCGCCGACACCGTGCTGGAAGACGAGAACGAGCAGCCCGTACGCCGCACCGACCGAGAGCAGGTTCAGCGCTACGGATGTCCCGGCGATGACCACCGACCTGAAGACGATCGTCAGGAGGATGAACGTCAGGACCAGCACGAACGCGAGCACCAGAGGCGTGGGGTCGACGACTGAGTCGAAGTAGTCGATCTGCTCGGACGTCGTGCCTCCGACGAGCACCTCCGCGTCCGCGTCGGCGAAGAGCCGTGGGGCGATCTCGTTACGCAGCTCGCGCACGGCTCCGACGGCGTCGTCGCCGGACGGATCCCCTTTGACGGTGACCGAAAGCACCGCGACCTCGCCGTCGGCCGAGCGCTGAAGCGCACCACCCTGGAAGCGAGCGTCATCGGCGAGAGTCGCTTGAAGCCGTCCCAGGGCGGCCGTCACCTCGGGATCGGAGGCGCCTGACACCACGACTTCGACAGGGTCGGTCGTCGTCCCGGAGAAGTCGCGCTCGAGCGCGACGAAGCCCTGCTTGGAGACGAAGCGGTCGGGCAGCGTCGTGACGCCGCTCGTCCCGATTTTCATTCCGAGAAGAGGGAGTGCCAGCGCGATCAGCAGGGCCGCGGACAACCCGAGGCTGAGGCCCGGCCTTCGCAGCACGCGCCGGACGATCGCGCCCCAGAAGCGCCCTTCCGGGTTGGCGGCATCGACCGAGCGCCTGCCGACGATGGGAATCCGCAGCGAGTCGATTCGGTCACCGAGCAGCCCGAGCACCGCGGGGAGAAGCGTGAGGGCAGCGACGACGGAGACGATGCCGACGAGGATCGCCCCGGTCGCGAGGCTGCGCATGATCGAGTTCGGCACGAGCAGCATCCCGAACATCGCAACCACGAAGGCGGTGCCGCTGAAGAGCACAGCACGACTGGCCGTCGCGCCGGCGGCGCCGATGGCGTCGTGCTCATCGCGGCCGCCACCACGCTCCTCGCGATAACGGGAGACGATGAAGAGCGAGTAATCGATCCCGAGCGCGAGCCCCATCCCCGTGAGCATGTTCACGACGAAGATCGAGATCTCGAACTGCTGGGCGAGGAGGGCGGTGAGCCCGAGGGCGACGACGATCGAGACGATCGCCATCAACAGCGGAATGAGCCCGGCCACGACTGCTCCGAACACCAGCAGGAGGATGATGAGCGCGGCGGGCAGGCCGAACTGCAGCTCACCTTTCTCGAGATCCTCCTGTGAGAGAGCGTTGAAGTCGTGGTCGAGCGTCAGCTCCCCGGTCATCGCCACCGAGAAAGAATCGTCCTCGTCGGCGCTCTCGACCGTCTCCACGACGGACGCGACCTCATCGTCGCCGAAGAATCCGATCGGCACCATGGTCGCGTGCCGGTCGCGGGAGACGAGAGCGCCGCCCGTATCGGTGAGATACGTGCGAGCTCGAGAGAGAGCCGTGGTGTCGCTGCTTGCGATCAGCGCGCGGACGAACGCCTCGAACCGCGGATCGTCGACGGTGTACTCCTCCGAGCGCACGACCACGATGTCCGTGACCGTCTCGTCCGGATTAGGCGGAAACGCCTGGAACTGCGCGGCGAGGGCCCGCTCTGACTCCGGATTGTTCGTCGGCTCGCCGTCCGTGGTCAGATTGCCGAGCCCGAACGCGATCGCTGCGACCGCGAGAATCGACACGGCGATCCACGCACCGATGGTGCGCCACGGACGCCTGGCGCTGGCTGCGGCGAGAGTCTGTGTCGAAAGCTTCATCGGACACGCCTTCCCTCTTGGACGTCCTACGCAGCCTCGAGTTGCGACTCGGGCAAGCTCTCTGAGGCCGTGGCCTCGACCACATGCCGCTTGCGCGGGATCAGGAGCGCGACGACGGAGCCGGCAGCGAGAACCGCAGCCCCGAGCCAGAGCGCGGGGACGAGCCCGTCGTTGAAGGCCTGCGGGGACTCGTAGCCTCCGTACCGAGCGAAGATCGATGCGAGCACGGCTACGCCGAGCACACCTCCGACCTCGCGGATAGCGTTGTTCGTACCGGACGCCTTGCCCTCCTCCTGCGGCCGAACGGCCGAGAGGACGACGTTAGCGACCGGGGCGAAGAAGAGCGCCATCCCGACACCCGAGAGGATGAACGGACCGACGAGCGACGCGTACCCAACGGTCGAGGTGGAGACCGCCGCGATCCAACCCAGCCCGATCGCCTGCAGCGCGAGGCCGCTCGCCATCAACGGCCGCCCGCCGATTCGGTCGGAGAGCGCACCGGCGACGGGAGCCACGAACATCGGCATGAGCGTCCAGGGGAGGATGCGAAGTCCGGCACCGAGCGGGGAGTAGCCCTGCGCGGTCTGGAAGAACTGGCTGAGCAGGAAGATCGACCCGAACATCCCGAAGTACATGAGCAACGAGGCGCCGTTGGCCGCCGCGAACGCGCGGTTGCGGAAGAACCGCATCGGCAGCATCGGCTGAGGCGTCCGGAGCTCCCAGGCGACAAATGCGGCGAGCAGGACAGCGCCGACGAGGAGTGCGCCCACGATCGACGGACTCGTCCAGCCGTCACCGTTGCCGTGGATGAGACCCCAGACGATCCCTAGCAGTCCTCCACTGGCAAGCGCGAGACCGGGGAGATCGAGTGCCTTGTCAGGCCCGGTGCTCTCACGCAGGAGAGTCGCGAGCGGTAGCAGAACGATGCCGACGGGCACGTTCAGCCAGAAGATCCATTGCCACGAGATGCCGTCGACGACGGCCCCACCGACGAGTGGCCCCATGGCGACCGCGAGGCCCGCGATGCCCGACCACGCGCCGAGCGCAAGCCCGCGCTTCTCGCGAGCGACTGCGGCGCTCAGGAGGGTCAAGGTGAGCGGCGTGACGATCGCGGCCCCGATTCCCTGCACTGCACGCGCCGCGATCAGCCAATCGGCCGACGGCGCGAGTGCGGCTGCCGCGGAGGCCAACGTGAACAGCCCGACGCCGATGATGAACATCCGCTTGCGGCCGAACCGGTCGCCGAGAGCGGCACCCGTGAGCACGAAGACAGCGAACGTCAGCGTGTACGCGTTCACCGTCCACTCGAGCTCCTCGATCGTCGCCGCGAGGTCCACGCGGATCACGGGAAGCGCGGTCGAGACGACGAGGTTGTCGAGCACGACCATGAAGAGCGCGATCGACGTGACGGCGAACGTCCAGATCGTGCGCGTCCCGGCTCTCATCGTGACCTCCTCGTGTCGTTCTTGTTTAGGTGTAGTGACTGATTACTCATCTGCTGGAGAAAAAAGAGAAGAGCCCTCATGAATCGTCCTCCCTGCATCCCTCGGCCAACCGAGCAGCCCAGGAGTCGTGTGGCTCGTCTGCGATCGAGTACTGCATCGCCGCGAGGACGTTCATGAGCATGCCCTTCGGCGAAGAAGCGTGCGACTGTCGCGCGGTCGGCGCCGGACACCGTCTCGACGTAGTCGACGAGCCTGCCGTAGCCCCGTGCTGTGCTCGCCCGGATGTCGTCGTCGTCGACCGACGACGCATATGCCTGCATCTGACCCTGGAGCATTGCTCGATCGCTTTCGATCAGCTCTCCGTATGCCTTGCCGATGGCCTCCAGCGCATCGTGCCCGGACCTGCCCGATGCAGCAGCTCGAAACGCGTCCAGCGTTCGCTGCGAAGCACATCTCGTTCACGGCGAGGAACAGCTCTTTCTTGGAGCCGAAGAGGCGGAACAAGTACGGCTGCGAGATGCCGGCACTCCGCGCGATCGCGTCGGTCGAAGCGCCGTGCAAGCCGTGCTCGCGCGAACTCGATCCGTGCTGCTTCCAGCACGGTTACGCGCCGTTCGTCTGCCGTCTGTCTCGTCGCGGTGGCCATGGTCGAGTAAGTTAGCACTCACTCACAACGTAGTCAAGACCCTGGCCACGCGCTCGACCTCCGACTCGGTGGTCGTCGTCGCGAACGGGAGCGCGAGGGCACGTTGGAAGGCGCGATCGGCGCCCGGAAACGCCCCTTGCGCGCGGTACGGCTCGAGCCGGTGAAGCGCCCAGGTCCCGATCTGGGCTTCGATTCCTGCGGCCCGCAATGCCGTCAGCGCGTCGTCGCGCCGGTCGAGTTGCACGACGTAGGCCTGCCAGCCGTGTCGATCGCCGTCCGCCGCGCTCGGGGTGAGGACGAAGTGCTCGAGGCGGTCCGTGTACCAGGCTGCGACACGCTCGCGGGCCGCCAGCAGCCGATCGAGGCGAGCCAGCTGGGGGATGCCGATCGCGCACAGGAGGTCCGGCAAGCGATAGTTGAAGCCCGGTTTCGGCATGTCGCCGAGCGTCGCCCAGCCGTGGTGCCTCAGCCTGCGAACCGCGGAGTCGAGAGCGGCTTCGTCGGTGGTGACTGCTCCTCCCTCTCCCGTCGTCACGATCTTTCGCGGGTGGAACGAGAGACAGCCCATGACGCCGAGCGCGCCGCATGCCGTTCCGCGATACATGGCGCCGAGAGCGCCTGCTGCATCCTCGACGAGAACGACCTCCTGCGGAATCGCAGTCTGGAGAGCCTCCCAGTCCACCGGGCGACCGAAGAGGTGGACGGCCATCACCGCGCGCGTCCTCGAAGTGATCGCCGCGGCGACCGCAGCCGGATCGACGACGAAGGTGTCCGGATCGACGTCGACCAGGACCGCGTGCGCGCCACACAGCTCGACTGCGTTCGCGGTCGCGGGGAACGTGTACGCGGGAACGATCACCTCGTCCCCCGGGCCGATCTCGAGGGCGAGCAGCGCGAGGTGGAGGGCCGCAGTCCCGGACGAGACAGCGGCCGCATGCTCCGTCCCCACCGCCTGCGCAACGGCAGCCTCGAACTCCTTCACCTTCGGGCCCATGGTCAGCTGCCCCGTGCGCACCACTTCCTCCACCGCGGCAAGCTCGGCGTCGCCGACGTCCGGCTTTGCGAGCCGGATCGGTTCGTCCGTGTTAACGGTGTCTGACACCGAGTGCCCTGAAACCCGCATTCCTACGTGGGACGGTGTCAGACACCGAGCTTCTCGCGGTACCACGCGATCGTGCGCTCGAGACCCTCGTCGAGGTCGACTTTGGCCTCGAAGCCGAGGAGCTCGCGCGCCTTGTCGACGTTCGGGATCCGAAGCTCGACGTCCGTGTAGTGGAGAGGCTGGAAAGTGATCTCACCGGAGCTCCCCGCCAGATGCTTGATGCGCTGGGCGAGCTCATGGATCGTGACCGCAGAGCGCGCGTTGCCGATGTTGAAGCTCTCGCCGACGGCATTCGAGTGCTCGAGAGCCAGGAGCGCACCGTCCACCATGTCGTCGACGTAGCACCACGCGCGAACCTGCGAGCCGTCTCCGTGGATCCTGAGATCGTCGCCGGCCAGAGCCGCCTCGATGAACGCGCGTATCGCGCCTCCTCCGATCTGTCCGGGACCGAAGACGTTGAACGGCCGCACAGATGTTGTGGGCAAGCCGAGCTCGGAGTGATAAGCGTGAGCCATGTGCTCACCGGCAAGCTTCGAGACGGCGTACGTCCAGCGCGCCTCGCCGACGGATCCGATCGTCGTCACGTGCGCCTCGTGGACGTTGAATGCGTGCTGGCCGAATACCTCACTGGTCGAGAAATCGACGAGCCGTTCGATCGAGTCGCGCGAGGAAAGTGCTGCCTCGAGCACGTTGTAGGTCCCGATCACATTGACCCGCATCGTCCGGACCGGGCTCGCGAGGACCGTGTCCACGCCTGCGATACCGGCACAGTGGACCACGTGGGTTGCACCACCGACGACGTCTGTCAGGTGCTCAGGGTCGAGGACGTCGCCCTGAATGAACGTGAAGTTCGGGTGCTCCGCGAGATTCGTGCCGCCGAGAGTGTCCCGGTGGAGGTTGTCCATCGCGACGATCTCGTTCTGGTCGACGAGCCGTCTCGCGAGCGTTGTGCCGATGAAGCCGGCGCCGCCGGTGATGACGATCCGCTTGCCGGTCAGCGCCACGGCGCGAGTCTAGTGGTCACTTCGGGAAGTCCAGTGTGACCACTAGGCATGGGCGGGAGAGTTGCGCCCCACCTCCGAACGCCGGCCACGAGACCTCAGCGAGACCACGAACACGAGGGTGACGACGAGCGCGACGCTGACCAGGGCCTCACCGTCGCCACGCGGCCAGCCCCGATACCAGTCGAGCGCTTCGAACACCGTGAGCGCAAGCGGTGCGAACCAAAGCGCTGACAGTCGCGGACGCGCGAGGGCGATCGGGACGAAGAGCAACACGAGATAGTGAAGCCACAAGATGGGCGTCAACACGACGCCTGCAGCCAGCGCGAAGGTCAGCGATCGGCGATCGCGTTCAGCTCGATCGGAAGACGAGACTCGCGCTGCGCGCCACGCGAGACCGAGCAAGATCGCGCAGGAGGCGACCACGACTCCTCGAGCGACGAGCTCCGGTACATCGGCTGCCCGGAGGATGGCGAAGGCGGAATATGAGTTCTCAGCCTCCACGTCAGCGAGCTTTCGTAGCAGCGCGGGGTAGTCGGCGAGGCCCCTAAAGCCGATCACGGACCAGGAGACGAAGCGCGAGAGCTAGGGCAGTCCCGGCTGCCGCAGCCGCAGCCTTCCATCGGCGTGTCGCGGCCAGCCAGACAACGAGCGGCCACAGGAAGACCTTGAGGACGACAGCGGCGCCGATCGCCGCGGCGGCTCCAGGTACGCGGTCACGGTACCGCCATCCGAGCGCTACGAGGAGCCCGAGCATCGGCCCGATCGCTCCGTACTCGAAGTTCTCGAGCGTCACTGGATAGAGGAGCACCACCGGATAGCACCGCCAGTCGGTGATGCCGAGAGCGAGCAGCGTGCCGATGGTGCACGCGATGAGAACGAGGGTGAAGACGACTCCCGGCGCGGAGCTGCCGGCGACCGTCTCGGGGAGGAAGCTCAGCGGCGCCACGAGGAGCGCCAGCACCGGTGGATAGACGTACGGCGGCTGACCTTCGGAGATGGCGACATCGGGGTCGGGGTAGGGGCTGTCGCCATGGCGCACAGCCTCGCCGGCCCGGAGGAAGATGTCGAAATCGAAGGGCACCTGGAGCCCCCCAATCGACCGAAGCGTGTTCGCCCAGAGAGAGTCGTCGTGGTAGACCCGCGCACCGAGTCGGGCGCCCGCGACAAGGACCCCGGCAGCGACGAGCGCCGCCCCGGCGAGCAGCAGGGTCCGCCGTACGGACGGCCTCGGCACGCGGTGACAGTATCGGGAGGTGTTGCGGTCGCCCGGACAGCAGTCGATGGAGGGGTACGCTTGACCGGTGCGCCGGATCGCGATCCTCGCCTTCGCTGTCGCTGCGCTCGGCACAGGAGCGGCGGTTCGACGCCGCCACGCCGACAGGTACGTCGCTCCGCATCACGTACTGGGAGGACAGCTCGAATCCGGACGCGAGCGTCACCTGGACACTCCGCTGCAATCCGCCCCGTGGGTCGCTGCCGCGGCGGGCAGCCGCGTGTCGACGACTTGCTACCGGCGCCGCGAAGCGGTTCGCCCCGATTCCGGCGAGCACCGTGTGCACCGAGATCTACGGCGGTCCACAGATGGCGCGGGTGGTCGGAACCGTCCGGGGAAAGCGAGTCTGGGCGACGTTCACGCGCACCAATGGATGCCAAATCGACCGTTGGAACGCAACTCTCGCCTTGGCTCCTGCCGCCCGGCGGCGTCACGAGCTAGCGGTCTCTCCAGCGCGCGACGTCGTTAGCATCGACGCCCGTGAAGACCGTCCTCTTCGTGGGCGCCGGACGCCATCAGCGACGCGCGATCGAGCAGGCTCGCACGCGCGGACTCCGTGCCGCCGCGGTCGACAGGAACTCCGAGGCGCCGGGCCTAGCCGTTGCCGACGTAGCTGAGGTCGTCGACTTCATGGATGTCGCCGAGGTCGTCGCGGCCGCTCGCCGCATCGGTGTCGACGGAGTCCTGACCGTGTCGGCAGACCGCGCGGTACCCGTGGTCGCCGCCGTCGCCGAGGAGCTCGGGCTGCCCGGCATAGGAACCGAAACGGCTCATCGCCTGACGCACAAGATCGTGATGCGGCGCACACTGGGACGGCACGGGTTGCCACAGCCCACGTTCGCGAGCCTTCGGTCCGATGCAGACCTTGACGCTGCGCTCGAAGCGGTCATGCTGCCGGCCGTCCTCAAGCCGGTCGACTCGGGGGGCCAGCGGGCGGTTTTCCGAGTCGAGAGCCGCCGTGAGCTCGAGCGCGATCTCGAAGAAGCGATCATCGAATCGCCGACGCGCGAAGCGATCCTGGAGGAGTTCGTCGGCGGAATCGAGATGAACGGGATCGTCATCGCCCGCGGCGGTGAGCCCGTCCTCGTGACGCTCTCCGACCGGCTCAGGCCACCCGGAATCGGCTTCGGCGTCGGCTGGATACACGTGTACCCGCCTTCGATCCCCGACGAGCAGCTCCGACTCGCCGAGCGCGTCGCGGTCGAATCGGTGCGTGCGCTCGGCCTGCGCGACGCGATCGCGTTCCCGCAGCTGATCGCGTCTCCCGATGGCGGCGTTGCCGTCGTGGAGGTCGCCGCCCGCATCCCCGGAGGCCAGATGGCGGACCTCGTCCGCCATGCGGTGGGTGTCGACCTCGTAGAGGTTGCTCTCCGTCAAGCCCTCGGCGAGAACGTGCCCGACGAGCTCGCGCTGCCCCGTTTCACGCAACCGCTTGCGATTCGTTTCTTCACCGCCGACCCCGGCCCACTGCCCACCGGCGAGGTCCTCCGGATCGGAAGCCTCGACCCCGTTCTTGCGGCGGAGGGCGTCGTGCAGGCGGACACGTACCTCCAGGTCGGTGAGACGATCCGACCAGTCCGCCGGGACGGCGACCGTCGCGGCTACGTCATCGCCGTGGCCGATACCCCGGACGAAGCACTCCGCCGGGCCGAGCACGCAGCGGCGCTGCTGACGGTCGAGGTTGCAGCGTGAGCGGTCCGCGCACCCGGATCGAGCAAGGCTACGACGTCATCGACGACACGTTCGCCGACTGGCGAGTCCAAATCGTCGGAGATCCGCGACGTCATTGGGCGAACGAGCTCGTCTCGAGGCTCAGCGATGGTGACCGCGTCCTCGAGCTCGGCTGCGGTGCCGGCGTCCCAGATACACAGGCACTAGCCGAGCGGTTCCGGGTCACCGGGCTTGCGCGCCGATGAGCTGCTCATTCGATCTCGCGCACTACAGGGAGCTTCTCGAGGCGGCTCAGGCCGGCCGCTACCGCTTCAAACCGTTCGGAGAGAGCCCCGAACGCGGCGACCTCTTCCTGCGCCACGACATCGACCTCTCGCTCGACGCTGCCCTCCGGATGGCCGAGCTGGAGGCCGAGCTCGGTGTCTCCACGACATACCTGCTCATGACCGAGTCCGTCTTCTACAACCTCGCGTCCAGCGAGGGAGTCGCCGCGATCGAGCGCCTCCGTGCCCTCGGCCATGCCGTGGGACTCCACGCGGTCTATCCAAAGGTCGAGCTCGACGCCCGCTTCGACTCGGTCGTCTCGTGGCACAACCCGGACCCCGAGTACATGTCCGCGAAGGTGCCGGGCGCGATCAACGTCTACGCCGAGCCGTATCTTCTCGCCCGCAGACCTACCGATCGGACTCGAACCAGCACTGGCGCTCCGGCTGTCCGCACGAGGAGCTCCGCGGCGGCGGGTTTGCCTGGCTGCAGATCCTCGTCCATCCGGAGATCTGGGTGTACCCCGGCGCGACCATGGGCCAGACGATGCGGGCACTGGTGGAGGCCGAGAAGGCGCGCCGTATGGAGCAACTGGTGGCCGACGGCATCCACCTTGACTGAAACTGACACCCGGCCGCTCCGCGTCGTCCATTGCCCGGTCAACACGGCTGGCGTGCCTTGGGCCAACGTCCAGGCGCTGCGTCGTCGCGATGTCGACGCCCAGCTCGTGGTCTTCAACCGCTACCAGCTCCACTCCGAAGCCGACTGGTCACTCGAGCGCGGCGGAGGCTTAGCCCGCAAGCAGTTGACACAGTGGTCTGCCCTGCTCCGGCTCTTGCCGCGCACCGACATCTTTCACTTCTACTTCGGGCTCACGCTGGTGCCGCAGTCGGTGCAGTTTCCGATCCTTCGTGCGCTTCGCAAGAAGTCGGTGATGCACTACCTCGGGTCGGACATCCGCGGAAAGCAACCCCGCGAGCTCGCCTTCGGAAAGAAGGCGGGTGCAGAGGTCGTCGGCTCCTACGACGCGATCCGCTGGGTGCCGGAAGCCGAGGTGATCCCGCCAGGAATCGACGTCAAGGCGATCGAGCCTTCACCGCCCACCGATCGAGCGCGGCCGGTCATCCTCCACGCGCCTTCCTCACGCCGCCGGAAGGGAACGGAGCATGTCGTTGCGGCGTGCGAAGGCCTCGACGCCGAGCTCGTCCTCGTCGAGGGTCTCCACCACGACGAGGCGTTCGAGCGCTATCGCGAGGCCGACATCGTCGTCGACCAGTTGAACGCAGGCTGGTACGGCCTCTTCGCCATCGAGTGCATGGCGCTCGGCAAGCCGGTGGTCACGTTCCTGCACGACGAGGCAGTTCGCCGAACTGAGGAAGCGCTGAGTACGACAGTTCCGATCGTGAGCGCAACCAAGGACGACCTCCGTGCCCGACTCGAGCCGCTCGTCGCATCGGCGACCGAGCGCCGCCGGGTCGGAGAGGCTTCTCGTGCCTACGTCGAGGAGGTTCATGACCTCGATCGCGTCGCCGACCGCCTCCTCGCGCTTTACGCTCGCCTCTGAGAGTGGGGGCGCTCGGCGAACAACTCAAGCGGCTGGGCAAGCACTCGGCCATCTACGGGCTCGGGGGCCTGGTCTCGCGGATCCTCGCGGTCCTCCTGCTCCCGCTCTACACGCGCTACCTCTCCCCGTCGGACTACGGGAAGGTCGAGACCCTCATCGCGCTCACCACCGTGATCGGGATCGTGCTGCGGATGGGAATTCACAGCGCATTCTTCCGCTTCTACTTCGACTCGTCCGATCCAGAAGCGCGACGGCTCGTGCTCCGGACGTCCTTCTGGTTCACGATGGGCATGGCGACGGTTGGCCTCGTCGCCGGGCTCGCGCTTTCGGGAGCGATCTCCAGTCTTCTCTTCGGCTCGGCCGACGACAGCGAGCTCGTCATGGCCGCATTCGTGGGCCTGTGGGCCGGCATGAACTACGAGCAGGTCACGTCGCTCTTCCGGGTCGAAGAGCGGTCGGTCGCATTCGTCTCGGCGAGCCTGACCAACATCTTCCTGACGATCGGCGCGACGCTCCTCCTCGTGGTAACCCTCGACAAGGGCCCGATCGGCGTCATCGTCGGCAACTTCACCGGAACGCTCCTCGTGTACGCCGTTCTGATCGGCTACCGGCGCGAACAGCTCGGCCTTCAGTTCGACCGGGCCCTACTGCGGCGGATGAACCACTTCGGTGTCCCCCTCGTGCCGACCGCGCTCTTCCTGTGGGTGACGAACTTCAGCGACCGCCTGTTCCTCGTGAAGCTCGCGGACACGCAGGAGGTCGGCCTCTACTCCGTTGGCGTGCGCATCGCCTCCGCCTTGGTGCTGCTGCTCACGGCTTTCCGACTCGCGTGGCCAGCGTTCGCGTACTCGATCGAAGACGATGGCGAGGCCCGGCGCACGTACGGGTACGTGCTGACCTACCTCGTGTTCGTGACGACGTGGGTCGCCACCGCGCTCGCGCTTCTCTCGCCCTGGATCGTCGAGTGGATCGCGGCTCCGGCGTTCGCGAGCTCATCACGAGTCGTAGGCCCGCTTGCCTTCTCCACCGTCGCGTTTGCGGCGTACATCGTCGTCGCGATCGGCGTCGGGCGCGCGAAGCGGACGCAGTTCAACTGGATCGTGACCGGCGCCGCGGCCGCGGTGAACGTGTCGCTGAACCTGCTTCTGATTCCGCCCTACGGAATGATGGGGGCCGCTGTCGCCACCGTCGCGGCGTACACGACCATGTTCGTCGGGATGGTCTGGTGGGCGCAGCGGATCTATCCGGTGCCGTACCAATGGCGGCGCGTTGCGCTCGCGGCGGCGGCCGGCATTGCGCTCGTGACAGTGGGGAAGCTCGCGGGCGGTGGGCTCTCAGTCGCTCTGCCGCTTGCCGCTCGTGTACCCGCTCGCGCTGTTCCCGCTCGGCTTCTACCTCCCGGCGGAGAGGAGGGCGATCGGCGCACGTCTTCGGCTTGCCCGCTAGATGCTTGATCGGAAATTGGCGCGCAGTCGAGGGCGGTCACTACCAAGCCGGACGTCGCACTCACGTGTCGTGCAGGCTAGAAGCCTGTACGACACGCGAGGGTGGTGATCCGGCGCCGTGTCGTGGCCGTCAGCCGGCCCGCGTGAATTTCCGATCAAGCATCTAGGCGACGATCCGGTACACCTGGAAGCACTCGGCGTACTCGCGGTTCACGTTGACGCCGTGGACGCGAGCAAGGTTCCAGACGTATTCGGGATCCGCGTAGCGGCGGTGCTGCTGTGAGGCGTACCGGGAGAGAGCCGCGACCTTGCGCTCGATGTGGCGCTTCTCGAGCGCGATATATGCGCCGTAGGAGAAGTCGAAGTTGTTCCACGGCACCTCGTAGCCGAGGATCGTCGTCCGCTTGAAGGCGCGCAGGCCTTCCTGGGCGATCGTCTGATGATCCTGGTGCACGTCGTGGTGCGACGGCTGGAAGACGACATCCGGTTCCCACTCCTCCCATAACGCAACGAGCAGCTCGAGGATGTCCTGACGCCGCTCGGGAAACGTGCGGACGTCGAAGTCATGGACGGTGAGGCAGCTTTCGGGAATCCCGATCTCGGCGGTCGCCTCGCGAACCTCGCGCGCGAGGATGTCCGGCTCGAAGCCGGGTGGAAGCGACCGAGTCGCGATCGAGAACGCGACGTAACGAACCTCGCAGCCCCCGTCGACGAGCCGCGCCATCGTCCCGCCGCAGCCGAGCTCGCCGTCGTCGGTGTGCGGCGCGAGCACGAGCGCCTTCTTCCAGGAGCCCTCACGGGGGGAGCACCCGTCGCGGGGCCGATGATGGAGCGTGCGAGGCAAGGACGCAGGGAGCGCCCATATCGGGCATATGGGCGCGACCGAGGACGCAGCCTCGCGCGCTCCAGCGCGGCCCATCGACATGGTGCTCATCCCGTGGCCGGCTCCTACCCTCGATCACCGGGCTATTCAACCACTCGGGCCCAACGCGTAACGTCTCATCCCGATGGAGCACACGGATGCGGCACAGGCGGCCGCGCTCGTCGGAGCGCTCGGCGCCCTCCTCGTGCTCATCCCACGAGGACGGCTTCTCCCTCTCGTCGGATTCGCGCTACTCGGGCTGGCAACGGCCGGCATCGGGCGTTCGCTCGTCGGTGACGACGACCTTCGACTCCTCTTCACCGAGCCGACTGGGCTTGCGTTGGTGGGTGTCGGCACGATTGCCGCCCTTCTCGGAGCAATTCCCCTCGTGCGCCACCCGACCGTCGTTCCGGTGGTGCTGCTCGCCGCTGCTCCGTTTCGTATCCCCGTTCGGCTCGGCCAAGAGGATGCATTTCTCCTCTTGCCCCTCTACCTCGTCGTTGCAGCAGCTGTTCTCGCGCTCGCCTACCGGATCGTCCGCGGCGACCATCCCGCTCCGCCGCCACTCTTGCTCGCCCTCCCGCTGGCGGCACTCGTCACCTTCACGGCGACGTCTTTCCTCTGGACGCAGGATCAGCGGGCAGGAGGAATCGCACTTGCGTTCTTCGTCTTTCCCTTCGTGGCGGGGTTCGCCACCGTCGCGCGCGCCCCGCTGGCTGTCTGGCTCCCGCGAGCGCTGCTCCTGGCGCTCGTCGCTCTCGGCTCGCTCTTCGCTGCGATCGGAATCTGGCAGGCGCAGACGCGAACGCTGTTCTTCGCCAGGGACGTCGAGGTGGCGAACGCGTACACGTCGTTCTTCCGGGTGACGTCGCTCTTCAAGGACCCGAGCCTGTACGGCCGATACCTCGTCATTCCCATCGCGGTGCTGCTTGTCGCGATCCTCATCCGCCGAGGCCGAACCGTCGACTGGGTGGTGGCGTCGGCATTCGTCGCGTTCCTGTTCTGGGGTCTCTTCTTCTCCTACTCCCAGTCGAGCTTCGTCGCGCTCTTCGCCGTGACGTTCGGAGTCGCTCTCGTCGGCTCGGGGCGACGCGTTCGCATCGTCTTGATGGCCTGCGCGATCGTCGCGATCGTCGCCTCGGCTGCGGTGGCGGCCCAGGCAGTCGAAGGTCGGTCGGCGAAGGATGTGACGAGCGGAAGATCGCGGCTCGTATCCGTGACGGTCGATGCGTTCAAAGACCGGCCGATCGCGGGTGTCGGCGTCGGTGGACAACCTCGTGCAAGCGCCGAGCTCGCGGGCAAGGGCACGCCCAGCCGGAATGCGTCGCATACGACTCCGCTGACCGTGCTCGCCGAGTTCGGCGTGATCGGCTTCGGTCTGTACGTGTGGCTGCTTGCAGCCGCCGGCTGGGCGCTCGTGCTCGTGACACGAACCGATCGGTCGTTCGGAATCGGACTGGCTGCCGTCCTGTTCGTGCTCTTCGTTCACGCACTGTTGTACGCAGGGTTCTTCGAGGATCCGCTGACCTGGGGCGTTCTCGGCCTGGCGGGCTGCCGTGCTCGCGTCAGGAGGCAAAGCGACAGCAGTTGGCACGGCGGCCGAGGCCTCGCCGGACGGGCCGTGGCTCCTGGCACACTGGCGTCGGGCCGGCGCAACCGGCCCGCTGCGTATGCCCAAGGCTCTTGTATGGATCCTCGCTGCGGTGGCGGTGCTCGTTGTCGCGCTCGGAGGTCTCGCGATCGCGATATCACTGGTCACCCCCGACGAGACCACGGGAGGTCTCGACACGGGCCTGGCGGACGTGACCGTCTCGGAGGGCACGACGCCCGAGCCCGCCCCCACCCCGGTGCCCGAGCCAGAGCCGACGGCGGACAAGCGTTGCTGGCGTTCGTTCGGAGGCGATCCTCAGCGCTCGCTCTCCCGGCCGACCTTCGACCTGGGAATCCCCGTTCGCAAGATCCTCTGGACTCGCGGTCTCGGCGGCTACATCGAGTACCCGCCGAGCTACTGCGAGGGCACTCTGTACGTCAACACTTTCGAGGGTGAGACGTTCGCGATCGAGGCGGAGACGGGAAAGGTTCGCTGGAAACGCTCCTTCGCCGGTACGAAGCCATCCACCCCCGCGATTGACGGGCCTCGGCTGATCGTGAGCTCCCAGGACGGCACGGTGACCGCTCTGGATCGCGACCGCGGTCGACCCCTCTGGCAGGTGAGGACGTCAGGGAAGGTGGAGTCTTCCCCAGTCGTCGTCGACGGCCTCGTGTACTTCGGCTCGACGGACGGACGGCTCTTCGCCGTCGCTGCCGAGAGCGGCCGCATCCGCTGGGCATACGACACCGGGGGCCGGATCAACGCGAGCCCATCGCTCTACGGCCGCCGCGTCTGCATCTCGACGTATGCCGGCTCCGTGTTCTGTCTCGACAAGAACACCGGTGCGAGGCTGTGGTCGACCTATATCCGACGAGACGCGTTCCGGTACGAGAGCTTCTACGCCAGCCCATCCACTGACGGAGCCCGTATCTACACGGTCGCCCGGTCCGGCAAGGTCGTCGCGCTCGATGCGGAGGATGGCAGCCTCGTCTGGACTGCGCGGGTGGGGGGTCTCGGCTATACGACCCCGGCGATCGCGCACGGGCTCGTGTTCGTCGGAGGGTTCGACGGAACTCTCCGCGCGCTACGCGCAACCAGCGGGCAGGAGGTGTGGCAAGCCGACAGGGGCGGCCGGATCCTCGGTGCGCCGGTCGTCATAGGCGACCTCGTCTTCTTCTCCACTCTCGAGAAGCGAACGTACGCTGCGCGGGTTTCCGACGGGAGAATCGTGTGGCGACTTCCGCTGGGCCGCTATTCCCCTGGGATCGCGACGGAGCGGACCTACTACTTCTCGCTCAACGGTCGGCTGATCGCGGTACGCGGCCGCAACACGCAGTAGTCGATGCGCGAGTTCTAGATCAGTCGCGGGTGCCGACGCCGCCAGAGCGGCGAGCGCTGGGTCGCATGGGCCGCGGCGTTCCAGGCACCCATCCGGGTTCGATACCAGGCGAGGGGCGGCGCGGATCTCGCACGATGCCGGGCGCGCGCTCAGATCGAGGAGCCCGTAGCCGAGCTCGGCGAGAAGATCTCCCGCGATCGCCTCGAAAGCGAGCGCGTCCTCCCGGCTCATCTGGCTTCGCCAGTCGCGGACACCCCGAGTCGGCGGCTGGAGCAGACGCTGGTGATGCGGCTTCGCCGAGACGTCGACCGCACTCGCGTAGTCGAGCATCGCCGTCTCGTAAGGGAGGTTGGCAAACTCGCAGATCGATCGTACGACGCCTGCGGTGTCCGCGATGAGATCTTCGTAGCGGATCTCGACGTAGCGCGACGGGCCGGCCCGCCGCCCGAGCTCTCGGGCCCGCCGAACCTCCGTGCGCCACTCGCATGCGAAGCCGGCGGGACTTCGTGGATGCGCCCACGTCCTCGTGACCACACCTTCCGGCATGTCCAGAAACGCGAGTGCTGCATCGCGGCCGTCGCGGATGAGATGGACGTACTGAGCGTCCGGAAAGAGCCGCTCGATGAGGCCGAGGTGGCGCATGTACATCGGAGTCTTGTCGCCCCAGCGCGGCTTGCCGTGCTTGGCGGCATATGCCGTGAACAGCGCCGACAGCGCCTCCCCGACACTCATTCCCGGACGAAGACGAGCAGCGAAGTCGCTCGCCGGCACTCCCCAGGCGGCGAGCCTGGGCAGGCGCCGGATGTCGTCCAGGAACTCCTCCGGATCGACCGGGTTCGAGTGACGATGCGCCAGCTGCGGGATGAAGAAGGTCTCGTCGGGAATCGCGATCCCAGGCGAGCGATCGAGGATGACGCGCAGCAGCGTCGTGCCCGAGCGGCTGACGCCGAGGACGAAGAGCGGCGGGCTCATGGCTGCGATACCGGCTCCGAGACGACGACTTCGGCCCGGTCCGCACGGCCTCCGACCGAGACGTAGAGGAAGTACGAGCCCGGCGTCTCGGGCGCTCTGAGCACCAGCACCTCTCGTTGCCCGGCTCCCCGCTCGCCTGCAAAGAGCCAGCGGTAGCTCCGCGAATCCGTGAGGACCCGCACCGAGAAGCGCCTGCCCGCCATGACCTCGATACGGTCACGCGAGAGCTCGACGTACCGGACGGCGACGGACACGGCTCGAGTTCGTGCCGATCGATTCCCCGCGCGATCGACGGCGCGCAGGCGAATCTCGTAGACACCAGGCGGCACAGGGCGTCCGTTCACGAGCCCGAACCACACGAGCTTGCCCTCGAGCGGGCGGAACCGGCTCAGCACCCGCCTCCGCCCGTCGACCAGCATCGTCGCCAGCGCTCGCTCGTCGAGCTCGTATGTCGCGGTGACCCGGTCGCGACTCCCGTCGCTGCCGGGCGAGAACACGCGTGGGAACACGCGCACGATTCGAATCCGCGGAGCGGTAGTGTCGACGCGAATCGGATTCGGAAGGACGATCGTGCGCCCGTTTCGCTCGAGCTGGACGCGCGGGCGGTATCTGCCCTCCGCCACGATGCGGTCGGCGTTGTCACTTCCATCCCACGTATAGGAAACGCGCCCAGCCGGCTCGCGGCGTTCGCGCACCAGCGTGCGCACCGGCTCCCCCTCGGAATCGAGCATGCTCACGGTGACCGTCTCAGGTCGTCGGAGCACGAAGGAGATGACTGCCACGTCTCGCGCGCACTCGCACACGGGCGAAAACACGCGGTCGACCCGCGTACCCGTGATCGGGCTCCGCTCGAGCTTGAGGCGCTCCGTCACTGCGAAGGCAGCCGCCGTCGCACCGAGCAGCGCGAGCACGACCAGGAGCTGCGGCCATCGCGGCACGGTGCGGTTTTACGCGGGCTCGAGCCCGCGCACGAGGACGAAGGGCTCCGCCTGCTCGCATCCGCAGCTCGATCCATAGAAGGATGCCGCGGCCCGGATCGCCCGCTCGCTCCGAGGATGGGGATAGTCGCGTAGCTCGGTCTCGTAGTGCGCGAACGCAGTGACCTTGCGCTCCAGCGTCTCGGTGATGTCGACGAACCAGTTCGGCACGAACCAGTTCGTCGGGGCGGGTGTCCACTCCGTGCTCGACGTCGGGGCGTACGTGAGGAGCCGCCGGACCGACTGACCGGGGTTAGGCCGGGTCGCGACGGCGACCGAGTCGAAGAGAACTCGATGGTCGCGATTGACATCCGGCTGCGGCGTGTAGACGACGCTCGGAGCAAAGTCGCCGAGGTGCTCTTCGACGACTCTGTTCACCTCCACGTGGGCGAGTGTGTCCAGGCGCATGTCCGGAAGGTCGAGGTGGATGTAGTCCGTCACGCCGAGCTCCGCCGCCGCGCGTACCGCTTCGTCCTCCTTGCGAGCCCGCGTCTCCGCGTCGCCGGGGTACTGCGTGGACGAGCCGTCCGTGACGACGACCACGCGGACGACGTCACCGCGATCCGAGTGAACCGCGATCGTTCCGCCCATGCCTAGCACCTCGTCGTCAGGGTGCGCCGCGACCACCAGAACGCGCGTCATCCCAGCCTCGCTCCCACCGCGAGCTCGAGGGCGAGCGGCTCGAAGTCCTCGAGCAGAAGCGCGCCGTCCCCGCACGCCACCACAGGCCCTTCCGGTCTCGTCGCAACGATCGTTCCTGCGGGCGCGACTCCGTCCAGCTCGACCGGGCGGGCGCTCCAGACGACCACTTTCTCGTCGCCGAGGAACGTGAACGCACCGGGATAGGGCCGCGTCTGTGCCCGTACCCAGTCGTAGAGGTACGGGGCACGGGTTTCCCAGTCGATGATGCCGTCAGCCGGTGTACGCCTTGGCCACGAGCTCGCGCGGGCCGGATCCTGTGGTCTCCGGTGAGTCGCTACGCGACAGAAGCTGCGGCACGTATTCGCGAATGAGCTCGACATGCGCGTCGGCGATCCTGGCGAAGAGCGTCGTTGCCGTCTCATCGGAGGCGATGTCGACGACGGTCTGGCCGACGATCGCGCCGGAGTCCGCGCTGGCGTCGGCGATCTCGAAGAGTGTCACACCCGTACGAGCCAGGCCCGACAAGATCGCCCAAGGGATCGGGGCGCGCCCACGGTGCCGGGGAAGCAGCGTCGGATGCATCCCGAAGACGCCTTCGCCCGCAAGGCCGATGAAGGGATCCTTGACGAGTTGGGACCACCCGACGACGAAGATCAGCTCAGGGTCGAGTGCGCGAATGGCCTCGAGCGTCTCTTCCGCATTGATGTCGCGCGTCTCGTGAAGGCTCGCACCGAGGCGTGAGGCAACCTCGGCGAACGAGCACTGGCCCGAGCGGCTCGGATCGAGCGGCCCCGGAAGCGTCACGACCCCCACGACGTCAGCGCCGACGGCCGCCGCCGCTTCGAGGCAGTCTCGTCCCATCGTGTCGAAGCTGACCCAGACCGTACGCATCGCCGGGCGATGCTACCGAGCGAGCTCGCCCGCTGAGGAGAGCTGCGCTGCGCGGCCGCGCTGGATCCGAATCCAACTGTGCCGTGCAAGCCATACGAGTAGCGCCACCGCACCCGCCGAGAGCACGACGACGACGATCGCGCCGGCACCGGGGACGTCGAGGAGCTTGATCCCGGCGAGCCCGAGCACACCGGCCAGCAGGAGCCTCAGCCCCTGCTCGGGAATCGACAGGGTCAGCCGCCCGCCGATCAGCACACCCGGGATTGACCCGAGAAGCAGCCAGAAGAGGATGCCGAAGTCGATGTTCCCGGCCGCCCAGTGCGCGGCGCCTGCCACGTACAGGAGCACGGCCGCGTGGAAGATGTCGGTCCCTACGACCTTGTGCGCACGAAGCGGGAAGATGACGAGGAGCGTCAGCCCGAAGAACACCCCGCTTCCCACCGAGGTCAGACCCACGATGAAGCCTCCGAGCAGCCCGATGAGGATTGCGGCGACACGGTCACGGTTCGTGAGCTTCCAGTCCGTGTCGCCCGAAGCGCTGGTCTGGACGAGGCTCTTCGCGACGAGCCCGACGGCGCCGAAGAGCAGGGCTGCGCCGAGCACTTGTCCCAAGACCGACTCGACGTCATCGCCGTAACGTTCGGTCAGCTGCACGTTGACCCATACGCCGAGCAGCGACATCGGCGCTGATCCGACGAGCATCCAGCCGGCGAGCCTCGCGCGGACGTTGCCCATTCGGCGGTGCTGAACGGCACCGACACTCTTGAACGCCGCTCCGTGGGCGATGTCGGTGCCGATCGCAGTCGCCGGTGGGATGCCGAAGAGAAAGACCAGGATCGGAGTCATCAGCGACCCCCCGCCCATCCCGGTCATCCCCACGAGCAGGCCCGTGAAGAGGCCGGTGAGTACGAACTCCCAGTCCATCAGCTGGCTGGCTGATGCTGGGGGAACCTCCCTGTTCCCCCAGACCCCTTCCACTGGTCCGCTCCGCGGACAAGGCGCTTCGCGCCTTCCCTGAAGGCGGCCACTTCGTGGCCGCGGCGCTCGTCTGTCACATCGTTGCCCTAGCTTCGGTACGCGTCGATGAGCACGCGTGCGACCTCGGGCCGCGTGAACTCGACCGGCGGCACGTCGCCCTCCTCGAGCATCTCGCGCACCTTCGTCCCCGAGAGGAACACGCGATCCTCGGGCCCGTGCGGGCACGACTTGGTGCTCGCCATCGAGCCGCAGACGTTGCACCAGAACGTGTGCTCGAAGAACATCGGCTCGATGTCCAGCTCGTGAGGCTCGAACTCGTCGAAGATGAGCTGCGCGTCGTAGGTCCCGTAGTAGTCGCCGACACCGGCGTGGTCGCGGCCGACGATGAAGTGCGAGCAGCCGTAGTTCTTCCGGCAGATCGCATGCCAGATCGCCTCGCGGGGTCCGGCGTAGCGCATCGCCGCGGGAAAGGCGGAGAGGAGCACGCGATCCTCGGGGTAGTACCCGTCGAGCAGCGTTCGGTAGCACTCGACGCGCACGTCGACCGGGACGTCGTCCGACTTCGTGTCGCCGACGAGTGGATGGACGAGAAGTCCGTCGACCGTCTCGAGCGCGACCTTGGTCAAGTACTCGTGGGCCCGGTGGATCGGGTTTCGCGTCTGGAACCCGACGACGCGCTTCCAGCCGCGCTCGGCGAAGATCCGCCGCGTCTCGGCCGGGTCGCGAGCCAGCTCGGGGAACTCAGGCTGCCGCTCGCTCGAAGACCGTCACGCGGCCCGCGAGGTACTGAGGCTTCTGTCCATACAGGCGCGCGACGCCTGGATGAGCGTCGTCCGTCGTTCGGAAGCAGAGCTCGGCCTCGCGCTCCTTCTCGTACTCGTATGCCTCCTCGACCTCGAGGGTCGCGACCGGGCGACCGCCCTCGTCGGTGAGGACGACGCGCTCGCCTACCGGAGCGGAGTCGACTGCCAGGCAGACGGGGAGCGCCCACGGCAAGCCGCTTGTGAGGTGCATCTCCTCGATCACGCGCTCGTAGTCCGCTCGTCCCATGAAGCCCTCGAGCGGCGAGAGCGCGCCCGAGGCGATCATGTGGAGATCGGAGAGCTCGCGAGACGTGAGCGCGACAGTCTCGAGCGCACCGAGATCGTCGGGCTGCTCGCCGGTCCGGTCGACCAGGGTACCGCCGTGCGGCGCGATCAGTCGATCGGTCGCTGCGACGGTCATGCGGGCACCTTGGCCGGGATCAAGCCGAGCTCCTCGAGCTTGCCGATCACGATCGCAGCGGACTGCTCTGGGTCGAGGCCCTCGGTGTCCACCACGATCTCTGGTGAGACAGGTGCCTCGTATGGGTCGTCGACGCCCGTGAACCCTTTGATCTCGCCGGCGAAGGCTTTCGCATAGAGCCCGTTCACGTCGCGCCGGGCGCACTCGTCGAGCGACGTCCTCACGTGAATCTCGACGAACGGGCCATGCTCCTCCACCAATGCACGTGCGTTCGATCGCGCCTGCTCATAGGGGGAGATCGCCGCGACGATGACAGCGCCGCCGTGGCGCGTGATGCGCGAGGCTACCCAGCCGAGTCGCTCGACATGCGCGTCACGGTCTTCCTTCGAGAAGCCGAGGCCTTTCGAGAGATGCGTGCGAACCGTGTCGCCGTCGAGATATTCGACCACGAGTCCGCGCCGATCCATCTCAGGGCCGACGTGATGCGCGATCGTGGTCTTTCCGGAGCCCGAGAGGCCCGTGAACCAGAGGGTGAAGCCGCCGCCACGATCGGTCTCGGATTCCGGATGCTCGTGCGCGTAGATGTGCTGACTCATGAGCGGGTCTCCTGCTCATGAACGTGGAGGGGTGTGGGGAACCGGGAGGTTCCCCACGCTCTCGAGAAGAAGGGGGCACACGGGGGAAACATGGTTTCCCCCGTGAACGCGAGCCGAAAGCGAGTGTTACTCATGCTGTCCTTTCGAGTGGTGTCGAATCGAGTTCAGTGTCGATGTGAATCCCGCACTCCAGCTTGTCGGATCCCGCCCAACGACCGGCGCGCTCCTCCTCGTCCGGTGCCGTCGGACGAGTGCAGGGGATGCAGCCGATCGAGCGGTATCCGGCGTCGTGCAGGGGGTTGGAGGGTATCTCGTTGACGTCGATGTACGACCAGATCCGTTTCTCGTCCCAGCCGGCGAGAGGATGGATCTTGAAGACGCGGTACCGCTCCGACCATTGCACCTTCGGTGTGTCCGCGCGGCTCGGTGACTGATCGCGGCGGATCCCGGAGATCCATGCGTCGTACGGCTCGAGCGCCTTGACGAGCGGCTCGACCTTGCGGATATGGCAACAGCGGTCGGGATCGCGCTCCCAGAGATTGGGTCCCTCGGCGCGATGCTGCTCGGCGACCGTCGGGATCTCGGGCTGGATCAGTTTGAGCGCATAGCGGTCGACGAGCCGATCGCGAGTCTCGTAGGACTCGCGGAAGAACAGGTGCGTATCGAGCTCGACGGTGTCCATTCGCAACCCCATCTCCGCGACCATGTGCACGAGCACCGACGACTGCTTCTGCCAAGAGCAGGTGAGGCAGACCCGCGGCCAGAAGAACTGGTGGGTCCACGCGATCAACTCCTCGGCCGTCATGGCCTCGAAGTCGACGTCAGGCAGTTGGGGCTGGCTGCTGGAGCTCGCTTCGAAGCGAGCGACCATGCCGTGATGCGGCGCTGGACGCCGCGATGCTGCGTCCTCAGTCGCGCCCATATCTACCTCGATATGTGCGCTCCCTGCGTCCTTGCCTCGCGACGCCCATCATCCGCCTCACGACGGGCTCCCGCTCCGAAGCGAGCTCCCGCTTGAATCGCCAAGCAGAATCTCCTTCAGGGTGTCTGCGCGCAGTCCGAGCCGAAGCGTCTCGAGCGCGATGACCTCGTCGGGTGGGATGTTCCCGAGGTTGACCTCGGAGCCGAAGTGCTTCACGAACCACGCTTGCGAGTTCTTCGTCGGCGCCTCCCAGATCAGATCGTGGAAGCTGATCGAGTGCTCGATCTCGTCCACCAGGCCCGTTCTGAGCTCGCCGGTCGGACGGTAGATGCCGGCGGTGCCGCCTTCGCGCCCCTCGGCGATCACCTTCCAAGCACCGGCGTCGAGCTCTTCACGAATCCACTGCACCCAGAGGTACGGGGCGATGTTCACGTCCGCGTCCTTCGAGCCGACCTCGGAGAGGACGACGAAGTCGCGGGCGAACTCGGTGATCAGCTCGAGCTTCTGCTCCCGCGGGATCTCGATCGTGCCGTCGGAGATCTCGACGTGCGAGAAGCGGAAGTGCTCGAGCCAGCTCTTGAACTCGTCCACCTTGCCCTGGGCATAGACCGCTTCGAAGAGCGTCCCGCCGCACACAACCGGAGTCGAGAAGGAGCGGTAGAGCGCCACCTTCTTCTCGAGGTTGTTCGTGACGTAGCTCGTGCCCCAGCCGAGCTTGACGATGTCGACGTACTCGCCAGCGGTGTCGAACATGCCCTCGATCTCGCGGAGGTTCAGGCCCTTGTCGATGACGTGCGTGAGGCCGCGCTCGCGCGGCTTCCCCTCCCTCATCGGGATGTCGAGGAACGAGTGCTCGTTAGAGGCGTGCATAGATCTCCTTCAACCTTTCGTGGGCGCGGTCTTGGACATCGCGATAGAGGGAGCCTCCGTGGGCGTCGATTCCGACGGTCAGCGGGCCGAAGTCCTTGACCCGGAACTTCCACAGGCACTCGGGCATGAGCTCCTCCCAGGCGACTTCCTCGATCTCCTCGATCTGGGTCGTCTCGAGCGCCGCAGCCCCGCCGACGATCGCGAAGTAGACCATCCCGAGCCGTTGCATCGGCTCGATCGCCTCGTCCGGGAAGCCGCCCTTGCCGCAGATGGCGCGAACGCCGTACTGCGCCCCGAGGCCTTCTGTGAAGCGCACCATGCGTGCGCTCGTCGTCGTCCCGATGCAGATCTTCTCGTAGCGGCCCGGCCCGAGCTTACGAACGCCCGGCGCGGTGTGGAGGAGGAACGCACCGCCGAGGTCCATCGGCGGCTCGATGCCCTGGTCGAAGATCCGGATCTGCGTGCGGTCTCGGATCCCGATGATGTGCCCTTGGACGACGACCTCGTCGCCCGCGCGGAGCTTGAGGATCTCGGCCGGATCGGTGACGGGGAACGTGACCTCGTGGGTGGCCATCACGCGTCCCTCTCGTACTCGATCGAGCCGTCCGCGGCGATGTGCGCAGATGCGCGACGTGCGGCCCAACACTGGTAGTTGACGGCCACGGGGTTGAGGGTCATGTGGGTGTCGGCGTGCTCGACGTGGACGGAGAGGACGGTGACGTCGCCGCCGAGGCCCATCGGGCCGATGCCCGTCTCGTTGAGGAGCTCCTTGAGCTCGTCCTCGAGCTGTGCAACGAGCGGGTCCGGGTTGCGGGTCCCCACCGGTCGCGCGATCGCCTCCTTGGCGAGATGCATCGCGTAATCGGCTGATCCACCGATCCCGACACCGACGATCCCCGGCGGACACGGCTTCCCACCGGCATCGACGATCGACTCGAGCACGAACTTCTTGATCCCGGTGACGCCGTCCGCGGGGACGCACATCTTGAGAAAGCTCATGTTCTCGGAGCCCGAGCCCTTCGGAACGCACTTCACGTCGAGGCCGTCCCAGTCGGGGATGAAGTCCCAGTGGACGATCGGCACCCGGAAGCCGACGTTCGGTCCTGTGTTCTCGCGGGTAAGCGTGTGGACCGTGTTGGAGCGCAGCGGATGCTCGACCGTCGCGCGCTCCGTGCCCTCCTTGAGCGCCGCGTAGATCCTCGCCGGATGCAGCGGGAAGTGCTCGCCGACGCGGCAGTAGTAGACAGCGATGCCGGTGTCCTGGCACACGAGGTTCTTCTCGTCCTCGGCGACGTTGACGTTGCGGAGGATGGTCTGCAGAACGCGCTGCCCAGTGACCGACGTCTCCGTCTCGGCCGCCGCGGCGAGAGCGTCTCTGAGGTCCTGTGGGATGTCCTTCAGCGCCCATACGTAGAGATGCGCGGCTGCATCTTCGACCGCCTGATCGAGATCCGTCATGACGACGCTCATAGGCCAACCTTGGTTGGCCTATGAGCGTGGAGGGGTGTGGGGAACCGGGAGGTTCCCCACGTTCTCAGGAAGAAGGGGGCACACGGGGGAAACATGGTTTCCCCCGTGAACGCGAGCCGAAGGCGAGCGTTGCTCATGTGCGCACCTCGGTCGCCTCGAGGAGCTCGAGGACGGCACGAGCGTCGTCCCCGCCCGCTCGCGCATGCTCTACGAGTGGAATTCCGTGCGGGCCGGTCGCATCGCGCATGGCAGGAAACTCGGCCAGAACCGCGCTGACGATGCCGAAGTACCCCAGCATCGCCGCGGCGAAGAGATCGAGGCGAGCTCCGTGCTCGAGGAGAAGCAGCGCGATCTGACGCCTTCCCATGTGTGCGGCCGCTCCGAGACCCGTCTCCCAGTCGCCACCACCCCAGTCCCAGGCGGCGTTGACGAGCCGCGGCTCCTCCGCGAGAAGCGCGCGGACGGCGTCGATGTCACCGTGGGAGCCGGCGACGAAGGCCTTGACCTTGTCTGGATCTAGAACGGGAGCCGGATCGCTCATGCCCTTGCTCGCTCGGCTGCCGCGCGGCCGGCTCGTCGTCCGAAGACGGTGCACTCGAGAAGCGAGTTGCCCATCATGCGATTCCTTCCATGCGTGCCGCCGGCGATCTCCCCGCAGGCGAACACACCCTCGAGAGTTGTCTGCGCGTGCTCGTCGATGGCGAGCCCGCCGTTCTGGTAATGGAGAACGGGGTAGGTGTAGATCGGTTCCGTGAGCGGGTCGATGCCCGCTCCGCGGTAGCGCCGGAGCATGTACGGCAGGGAGATCTCAGCGTCCTCGGCGCTGATCCGCGTCGTATCGAGCCATACAGCGGGCCGTCTATCAGGCGTGAGCACGCCCTTGCCCTTCTCCACCTCGTCGAAGATCGCCTGTGAGACCGCGTCGCGCGGGCCGAGCGAGTCCGTGAACTCCTCGCCGTCGGCATTGAGCAGAACTGCTCCGTAGGCGCGAGTCGTTTCAGGGATCGAGTAGCCCTGCATCGTTGCCGGCCACGCGCCTCCGTTGGGGTGGTACTGGAGTGCGTCGAAGTCGCGCGTCGCCGCGCCCGCGGCAACGGCGATCTGTGTGACCTCGCCGGTGGCGTTCGGGTGATTCGTCGAGAGCTCCCCGCGCACCTCGGCCTCCGCGTAGCAGCGTCCACCCGCGGCGAGCACGATCGCGCCAGCGTCGATCTCGACGACGCCTTCCTTCGTCTGGAGCGACGTCTTCCAGCCGGTCGCTGTCGACTCGAGCCCGACGAGAGCATGGTGCGGAAGCTCGGTGCCGGAGCCTGCTGCAAAGGAATCGCGAAGCGCTTTCGTGATGGCATGCCCCGTTCGGTCGCCGACCTGGAGAAGCCGCTTCCGGCTCGCTCCTCCGCAGCGCGCAAGGCGATAACCGCCGTTCGAGCGCGTGAACTCGACCCCGAGCTCCTCGAGCCAATGGATAGCCGACGGGGCCTCGCTCGTGAGCACCTCTACGAGCCGCGGCTCAGCCGTGTCATGCGAGCTCCGCATGACGTCCTCGGCGTGGATCTCGGGAGAGTCGTCCTCGCCGAAGGCGGCCTGGATCCCTCCCTGCGCCTTCGCCGAGTTGCACGCCTGCAGCGAGGTCTTGGTCGCCAGCGCAACACGTGCACCGGCGCGCTCGGAGGCAACGGCCGCCGCAAGCCCGGAGGCACCGCTCCCGATCACGAGCACGTCGAAGGAGGCGTCGGCACGCACGGGTCGTAGCTTAGCGCAGATACTTATCTCTGTCATTACACAGCGTTATCGACTTCGATCGCGCGGTGCACCAGAACGCGACCAGCGGCGAAGGTGTCGAGCGGTTACACTCGGCCGTTCATGAGCACCCTTGGTGAGATCGTCAAGCCCACGTTCATCACCGTTGCGCCCGAGGACACGCTGGGCGAGGTCGCCGAACGGATGCGGGCCCAGAACGTCGGAGCCGTCGTCGTGAAGGACTTCGGACGTCTGATCGGGATCCTCACCGAGCGCGACATGCTCATGGCAATGGCCGCCCGCGTGCATACGAGCGAGGCGAGAGTGCGCCAGTGGATGACAGTAGACCCGGTCACGGCGCCGCCGGACCTGTCGCTCGACGACGCCGCTCAGGTGATGCTCGACAACGGCTTCCGCCACTTGCCTGTCGTCGACGGGTCGAACATTCTCGGGATCGTGAGCCTACGCCGTGTGCTCGGCGGACGCCGTCAGCCCGCTCCCGACGCGGCCTAAGACGTCACGCGCACGCTGACACGACACCCTTCACCATGGCTCCGGCGGCAGCACTCACGCTGACTGCGCGCCTGCGGAGCTGAGTCATGAGCTTCGGGTTCGCGCGGATCTGACGCTGAGTCTGGTCCTTCGCCGCGTCCTGACCGAGAAGGGTGAGGCCGCACTGCGCCTGGTTCTTCGTTCCGCCGATCCAGCCCATCGCGTAGAGGTACCTGAGTGAGGGCTTGGAATACGGAGCGCGCTTGTAGGCCGCTTTCGCCCCGGAGGACGACACGTTCTGCGAGCGCGCAGCCTTGGCGACCGCGCTGACGCTGGCGCTACCCGTGGCGAAGACCGCAGCGACGTTCTGGCCGTAGGCACCGCTGAGCGTCGCAGCCAGGAGTGCGAACGCGGAAACCAGGCCTGCGTACTCGACGATCACGCGTACATCGTCCGCCCGAACGGGCGGCGCGTCAACCGCCTACCAGACAGTGCGCAGCAATGCCTCGATGTCGTCGGCGGAGGCAGGCCTGGGATTTGCGCGCGCGCCTGGCCGCTCTGCCGTCTCCGCGGCGAGCTCGGACAGTTCGCTCTCGGGTACGTCGAAGTCACGAAGGCGCTCGAAGTCGCCGAGGCGGGCGAGCTCCTCCACCTTCTCTGCAGCGTCAGTTGCTCCTATCGACCTGCCGAAGCTCGCGACGGCTTCCGGTACGACCTCTGCGTTGAAGCGGAGCGCCGGCGCGAGACAGATTGCGTTCATCGCGCCATGCGAGAGCCCGTAACGGCCACCGAGCGCTTGTGCCAGCGCGTGCGCCAGGAAGAGCCCTCGCTCGCCGAGTGCCATGCCCGCATGCATCGCCCCTTCGAGGAGACCGGTCCGTGCCTCGAGGTTCCTCCCGTCGAGGACGACCTCCGGAAGCCAGCGTGCGATCAGCTCCGCTCCCACCGAGGCGTCGGCGCACTCGCCTGATGTAGAGCGCCTCAGCACAGTGGGCGAGCGCGTTCATTGCGGTGCCGACGGTCTCCTCGCGCGGGAGACCGAGCGTGAGCGTGGGCTCGTACAGGACACCAACGGTGTTCGCGCCTGAACCTCCCGTCTTTCGTCGTCTCACTGCGTCACGCATCCCGAAGTACGGCGTCCATTCGGCACCCGCGTACGTCGTCGGGATGGCGACGAGCGGAAGGCCGGTGCCGGCCGACACGGCCTTGGACGTGTCGATCGCGCTGCCTCCGCCGAGCCCGACCAGACCGTCCGCTCCAGTCGCGGCAGCAGTCGCAGCCGAGACGATCTCGAGCGGGGAGTGCCTCTGCACGCCGGTGAAGCGATTCCTCACCGACAGCTCGAGATCGGCGAACCGCGCACTCGTCACGAGGAGAGGTCGCCCGATGCCGAGCTCATCGAGAAAGACTGGTGAGCTCACCGATGCCCCAACGCACGATCACGAGGCCAGCCGCTCCCGAGCGAACGAAACGAACGCTTCCGCAACGCGCGAGCGCGCTCTGCCGGTCGCGGTTGCTAGCGAGATCTCGCGTGTTGCTTCGAGCCCCTCCACGCGGGCTTCGGCGAGCGTCCCCGCCACGAGATCGGATTCGACTGCGGTCCGGGAGATGAACGTGACTCCGAACCCTGCCTCGACGGCTCGGCGCACCGACTCCTGCAAGCCCAGCTCGAGCCTCACGTCCAGCTCACGAAGGCGCACCCCTTGGCGCCGAAGTCCGTCCTCGACGATCTGCCGAACCCCCGCGCCCTCCTGCATGAGGATGAGCGACTCACCTCGAAGCTCGTCGAGCGTCACCGTCCGATCTGCGAAGCGGTGCCCGGGTGGGCAGGCAAGGATCACCTGATCGGAGAAGAAGGGCTCGAAGCGGGCACCTCGGTGGCGTCGCGCTGCGCCGACGATACCCAGCTCGAGCTCGCGAGCGGCGACCCGCTCGACGATCGACTGGGTGTCCGAGACCGTGAGGAACACCCGCACGTCCGGGTTCTCGGCCTGGAACTCGCAGAGCACGACCGGGACGACGACCGCAGCCGGGCCCGTGGACGCTCCGAGCACGAGCTCACCGCCCAGGTCCCCCTCCGCAGATGCAGCGACCCCGGCGACGATCTGGTCTTCGAGAGCAAGCATGCGCTGTGCGCCGCGATAGACGTTCCAGCCCGCCTCGGTCGGCTCGACGCGTCGGCCGGACCGATCGAGGAGCTGTGCTCCGAGCCGCTTCTCGAGCGCACGAACCTGAAGCGAAACAGCCGGCTGCGTGACTCCGAGGCGCTCGGCCGCCTGGGAGAAGCTGCGTCGCTCGACCACCGCGCAGAATGCGGCTAACTGGCGCGTATCCATAAGCGAAGCTTATCCGTCGATCTCAGAAGAGCCCGCGCTCGGCGAGCCAGTCCTCGAGCAGAGGATCCGTCAGCTCAGGCCCCGCCGCTGTAAGCCGCGCCTCCGCTTTGCCGACGAGACCCGAGAGCGCCCGGTCGACGCTTCCCTTCTTCAGCCCGAGGACCCGCAACGTCTCCTCCGAGTACAGGTTTCGCAGATGTGTGGCGAGCGCAAGGCTGACCCGTTGCTCGTTGACCGCGAAGGACTCCCATCGTGAGCGCAGCGCGGGCTCGGCGTGACCGAGAGCTCGACTTCGGGCATCGGCAAACGCCGACTCGTCTGCGACGGAGCCGCGGGGAACGATGTCCCAGAGGTGGTGTGCAACGAGCATCGTGCGCTGAGGGTGCCCGCGCGAGAACGCCAGAAGCGGATCGAGCGCGTTACCGATATCGCGCCCGGTACGCCGGAAGCGCTCCTCGAGATAGTCGGCCGTAGGCCCGGGGGGAAGTGGCGCAAGCTCGACCGAAACCGCATGCTCCAGGAGCGGTCGCGAGGGATCCTCGAAGAGCCGTTCCATCAAGGTCGGCGCCGAGCCCGAGAACGAGTACGAGGCCACTGCAGTCTGGTGCTGGAGAACGCTTCGAAGAATGCCGTCCGCACCGTCTACCCGGAGCAGGTCCTGGAACTCGTCGAAGGCGATGAAGCTCCGAACTCCTGCGCGCTCGTGCAGCTTGGCCGGCAGATCGAGGAGGCGCAGGAGAACGGCCTCGACGTCGATCCGCGGGTTCGACTGGAGTGACGCGGTGAAGCCTCCGGCTCCGAGCGACAGGCCGACTTGCCACGCGCGAAAGAGGCCGTCGACCGTGCGCCGGAGACCCCCTTTCAGGTCGCGGTCGTATGCACGCTCGATCCTCACGACCAGGCTCGAGAGCGAGAGAACGCCTTCGAGATCGACGAGTGTCGTCGCCCATCCATCGGTCGCAGCATCGGTGAGCACGCGGCGTAGCAGACTGGTCTTGCCGTACCGCCGTGGGGCCACGAGACGCGACGCATGTCCGCCCGCCGCAAGCCCGAGGAGTCGGTTGGCCGTGTCCTCTCGATCGATCATCTCGCCGGGCAGCAGCTCGCCTGCGATGCGAAACGGGTTCGGATCGAGTGCCATGATCTGCAGTCTGCATGAAGCAGTGGGATTTGTCTACACGAAGTAGAACTATTGGTCTGCTTCTAGCAGACTCTCTGGTATGGTCGGAGGCCGTGAACGCCTGGGTGGACATCTCGAACTCGCCCCAGGTGCCCTTCTTCCGTCCGCTGATCACGCTCCTGGAGGCACGTGGGCACGCGGTCCACGTGACGACTCGTGACTACGCGCAGACGGTGGAGCTGCTCGAGCTTCACCGCATTCCGCACACCATCGTGGGGCCGCGGCACGGGGGCGCGAGAGCGCTCGGGAAAGGACGAGCGATGGCGGGACGCCTGCGAGCACTCCGACGTCATGCGAAGAGCCGCGGGTTCGACATCGCGCTCTCGCACGCCTCGCACGAGCTGCCGCTCGTGGCGCGCTCGCTCGGCATCCCATCTGCGTACGCCTTCGACTACGAGTTCGCCCGCACCCAGCACCGTCTCGGGTGCCACGCGGCCCGGCGCGTCGTCGTTCCCGACGCGATCCCGCAGAAGCGGCTCGACCGGCTCGGAGCATCGGCTTCGAAGGTGCGTCGATATCCCGGGCTGAAGGAGGAGTACTACCTCCACGGGTTCGCACCGGATCCGTCGGTGCTGGACGGGCTCGGCCTCGATCGCTGG
This sequence comes from uncultured Thermoleophilia bacterium, assembly GCA_963827525.1. GTDB lineage: Bacteria > Actinomycetota > Thermoleophilia > Gaiellales > Gaiellaceae > GMQP-bins7. The sequence goes on along the minus strand of CAWHBH010000005.1, from coordinate 7,674 downwards.
CGCGTGCTCGTCGTCGTCCGGACACCGCCGGACGTGTCTCTCTACCATCGGCACGGAAACCCGTCTGTTCGCGGACGTGCTCCAGCGGCTCGGCCGGGATCCAGGCGTGCAGGCTGTCGTCCTGCCTCGTACCGCCGAGCAACGGCAGGCAATTGCGGCTCTTGGCCTGCCGTCACTCGTTTTGCCGGACCATGCCGTCGACGCCCAGAGCCTGGTCGCACTCTCGGACCTTGTCGTATCCGCGGGAGGAACGATGAACCGCGAGGCGGTGGCTCTTGGGGTGCCGGTCTACACGACCTTTGCGGGGCAGCTCGGCGCCGTCGACGAGGCGCTGATCGCCGACGGACGTCTCCGGCCGCTTGGTGCCGCGGCGGAGCTTCAGCTCGAGAAGCGAGCAGCCGACACGCGGCGGTCACCGGCCGTGATCCCGCGCTGCTGCTCGATCTGATGCTGTCGGCGCTCGAGCGCGTAGCACGAATGTCTCGATCTGGTTAAGGTCCCCGCCGTCAGACAAGGGAAGGGGAGACGATGACGAAACGCAAGCTCGGCGCGCTGCTGGCCGGCCTCGTGGCCGTCTCGGCGGTACGCCACGGCCGCAGCGTTCGCGGGAGACAACGACAGCGGTTTCAAGACCGCGACGCCGGAGCTGCTCAACGGCAAGAACGGGTGGACCGCCGAGGCGATCATCTCCGTCGGCGACACGCTTCCCGGCGGCTACATGTTCGAGGCGATTCCCGACGGGATCTCGATAGGGAAGGTCAACGGCAAGGGCACAGCCGACATCCTGGTCAACCACGAGCTCTCGCTCGTGCCGTTCCCGGCGACACGCCAGGACGCGACCAACTCGACCGTGAGCCAGCTGCGACTCAACCAACACAGCGCGGGCGTGCTCAAGGGCGAGTATGTGATCCCTTTGAGTGCCGGCTACCAGCGATTCTGCTCGAACTTCGTGGTGAGCGCGGAGCACGGCTTCGACCGGACACTCCTGCTGACGAACGAGGAGGCGCGCGACACGGTCCTCCGTCAGGAAGACGCTTGGCACCAACCCGTTCCTCCGAACCCGTTCGGCGTCATGGCGGGAGACCCCGGAGCGGAGCAGGCCGGCGTCGTCGTCGCGTACGACGTGAAGAGCGGCGAGTACAAGTCGATCTACGGAATGGGCAGGCACAACCACGAGAACAACGTCGGTATTCCCGGATACGGGTACCCGGTGGTTCTGTCTGGCGACGACACTTTCGATGCGCCGGCGTCACAGCTCTACCTCTACAAGGCTGCGAGCGGTGCGGCACTCTGGAACGACACCGGGACGCTCTACGCGTTCAAGGCCGACAACGCGTTGATCAACGACTACGGTGACATCACCGAGGTGATGGGGCCGGTCAGCGGGGCGTTCATCCCGGTGCCGCCCGAGATCGCAACCGGCAAGCTCGGCGGAGACCCGAGCGCGCGAGACATCACGTCGCTCGACTACCCCGATCCGGACTACCCGACGCCACCGGCAGGGATTCCGGACGGGCCGCAGTGGGTGCTCGAAAGATGGAGCAACCTGAACAACGTATTCCAGTTCATCCGAGTCGAGGACATCGCGTACAACCGCAGCGATTCCCGGGTCGTGTACCTGGCCGACACCGGTGAGCCGCGAGCGATCCCCAACGCAACGACGGGGCGACTCGGGCGAGGAGCGTCAGGCACCGTGGGCGCCTTCCCGAACGGCCGTATCTTCAAGCTCACGCTCGGCTCGAACCCGCTCGCCGGGGCGAGCTTGGACATCCTTCCGGGGACGGATTTCGATGCTCTCGGCTACCGGAACGCGAACGCCGTTCATCAGCCCGACAACCTCGAGACAACGGCGGGTGCCCTCTTCATCCAGGAGGACGTAGGTACGCACAACTCCTCGTCACCTCCGGCTGCGTACGGAGTCTTCCCGGACGCGACCAACGCTCGGATCTGGCGCTACGACCTCACGACCGGCAAGCCTGACGGTCGTGGCCGAGGTCAACCAGGCCGTGCCTGGAGCTCCCGCGCTGGCCAGAGCCACATGGGAGTCGAGTGGCATCGTCGATGCGTCCTCGGTCTTCGGACCGGGCGCATTCCTCGTCGACGTGCAGGCTCACAGCTGGGACATGGACGCCGGAACCGGAAACGATGCGCCGGCCGTGCCAAAACGCGAGAACGGTCAGCTTCTGCTGTTGCGAGCCCCTGCTCGTAGCAGTTCGACCTAGACGGTCTCAGATGCGGGCGCCGTCTTCACGGCGCCCGCTCCGTCTCCAAGGTCACCGTTTCGCAGCGGCGCCGCGACGATCGTGTTGAGACGGCCGACGAGCTCCAGCGTCTCCCCCTCCTCGACGAGCCGGGCGAGCCCGTCGAGCTCGTCCTCGAGCCAGCGCGCGTCGATCGGCGGCCGAGTGACGAGCAAGATCGCCTCGTGGGTCGAGGGCACCACCGTCTCCGTCTCCGACCACAGTTCCTCGTGGAGCTTTTCGCCGGGTCGCGCGCCCACGAACTCGATGGCCACGTCGATCCCCGGCTCCTTCCCGGAGAGCCGGATCATGGTGTCGGCGAGGTCGACGATCTTCACGGGCTCTCCCATGTCGAGCACGTAGACCTGTCCGCGACCGCCGATCGCGCCCGCCTGGATGACGAGCTGGACGGCCTCGGGGATCGTCATGAAGTAGCGCGTCATCTCAGGATGGGTGACCGTGATCGGGCCACCTCGGGCGATCTGCTTGCGGAAGATCGGAATCACGCTCCCGGACGAGCCGAGGACGTTCCCGAAGCGGACGCCGCAGAACTTGGTGGTCGTATCGTCGCGATGCCCCCAGGCTTCGACGATCCACTCGCAGAGGGCCTTCGTGCTCCCCATGACACCTCTCGCATGGACCGCCTTGTCCGTAGACACCAGGACGAACCGCTTTGCACCGAACTCCACCGCGACGTCGGCGACGGTCCGAGTGACGAGCGTGTTGTTTCGCACCGCCTCGATCGGGTTCGCCTCGACGAGCGCCACGTGCTTGTACGCCGCCGCGTGGAAGACGACTGCGGGGCGGTACTTCTCGAAGACCTGTCGCATCTTGGTGGCGTTGCCGGCGTCGGCGAGAACCGCGGCAGTCGCATGAAACTCACGCTCGTCCACGAGCTCCCGCTCGATCTCGAAGAGCCCGGGTTCCGAGTTGTCCACCAGCACGAGCCGCGTCGGGCCCACCCGCGCGATCTGCCGGCAGAGCTCCGACCCGATCGAGCCACCGGCGCCGGTGACGAGCACGACCTCGCCGGTGAAGTAGCCCGCGATCGACTCGAGATCCGCGTCGACGGGCTCGCGACCGAGAAGATCCTCGACCTCGACGGGCCGGATCTGGCCGGTGAGGTTGAAGTCGCCCGCAATCAGCTCGTGCAGGCCAGGCAGCGTCTTCACGGGGACGCTCTCGGAGCGCGCGACCTCGACGATCCGCTCACGTGCTTCGCCGGACGCCGACGGAATGGCGATCAAGAGCTCGTCGGGCCGACGCTTGCGGAGGATCGGCCCGAGCTCGCCGGTGGTCCCGAGCACCCGAATCCCGTGCAAACGAAGGTTCTTCTTGCGCGGATCGTCGTCCACGAGCCCTATCGGCGTATAGCCCAGCGAGGGATTGCGGAGCATCTCGCGCAGGATGATCTGAGCCGCATCTCCGGCTCCGACGATCATGACCTCCTTGCCGCGCGCGACGATCGAGCTGGCGGAGGGTCGCTCGATGAGCGTCCTCGCGAGCAGGCGCACGCCCATCACGAACGCGAGCAGGATCAGAAGGTCGACGATCCAGATTCCGCGCGGGACCTTGGCGGGATGGAAGTCGAGCAGAGTGAAGACGAGGAATGCGGCCACGACCGCCACCGCGACGCCGCGCAGGACGCCCCACATGTCCTGCGTCGAGACGTACCGCCACCAGCGGTTGTAGAAGCCGAAGGCGATGAAGACCGGGAGCATTACCCCGACGACGAGCACGACGACGTCCCACTCGAGGTAGCGATCGTAGTAGCGCGGCCAGTCTCCGTCGAAGCGCACGTACCAAGAGAGCACCCACGCCGCGGCGACGAGGGCCGCGTCGACGACGACCTGCCAGAGCCTATGTCTGTTGACGGGGGATCTCACGGTCAGGCCGGTACGCCGAGCGCCGCGCGTACGGTCTCGACGACGCGCTCCTGCTTCTCGAGACCGATGCCACCCCACATCGGGAGGGCGAGGTTCTCCGCAGCCATCCGCTCGGTTTCAGGAAGCGAGCCGCGCTCGTAGCCGAGGAACGCGAGCGCAGGCTGGAGGTGAAGTGGGGTGGTGTAGTACGACGCGGATGCGATGCCCGCCTCGGCAAGCGCCGGAGCGATCTCACCACGCCGCGAGGTTCGAACGACATACATGTGGTACACGTGCCCGCTCTCGTCTGCCGGCAGCTCGACCGCCTCGCCGAGACCGAGATCCGCGTAACGGGTCGCTGCCTCGCGCCGCGCCGCGTTCCAGCCGGTCAGACGAGGAAGGAAGACGCGAAGCATCGCGGCCTGGATGGCGTCGAGGCGGGAGTTCGTCCCGATGAGCTCGAAGGTGGTCTTGTCGCGCGAGCCGTGGAAGCGAAGCATCCGGACGCGTTCCGCGACATCGTCGTCGAGGCACGTCACCAGTCCACCGTCCCCCAACGCGAACAGGTTCTTCGTGGGGAAGAAGCTGAACGTCGAGCAGATGCCGGTCGTTGCGATCCCCTCGGCGCCGAACGCTTGCGCCGCGTCCTCGATGATCGTCGGCCCGAGTGCTGCGAGCTGGGCGAGTGGCGCCGGGCGGCCGAAGAGATGAACCGCCATGATCGCCTTCGTCCGAGGCGTGATCCGCTCGGTGACGTCATCGGGGTCGAGGTTGAGCGTGACGGGGTCGATGTCCGCGAAGACCGGAGTCGCTCCCACACGAGCGATCGCCTCGGCGGTGGCGTAAAACGTGAAAGCCGGACAGATGACCTCGTCGTCGCGACCGATCTCGAGCGCCTCCAGCGCCAGCACGAGAGCGTCGGTGCCATTCGCGACTCCGATCGCGTGTGGAACTCCGAGAAACGCCGCAGCTTCCCGCTCGAACGCCTCGACTTCCGGTCCGAAGATGAAGCGACCGGACTCGAGAACTGACGAGAAGCGCTCCTCGAGCTCGGGGATGAGCGGCGCGTACTGCGCCTTGACATCGACGAGTGGAATCTGCTGCTTCACGGGGGCGAGTGTAGCTCCGGCGGGGCCAATCCTTGTTTCCTCAGCCGGTCGAGGACTCCTCGCCTATGCGCCTGCGGCGTCGCCGAACGTAGCGGACGGCCAGCCAGAGGACGATGGCCGCGATCGCCGCTGCTACGACGTATTCGACGTACCTGAACGCGTGGTGGAAGTCCTCCCAGCTCCCGCCGACCGCATATCCGATGCCGGCGAATGCGAAGCACCAAATCGCGGAGCCAGCCAGCGTGAGGAGCACGTAACGAACGAACGGCACCTCCATCACGCCCGCCGGAATCGAGACGAACGAGCGAATGACCGGGGTCAACCGACCGAGAAAGACGGCCCAGTCCTCCCACTGCTCGAACCAGCGTTCGGCGCGATCGAGCTTCGCCGTGTCCAGATGAAGCCAGCGACCGTGGCGCTCCACGTAGGGACGTCCGCCGTAGAGCCCGATCGCCCAACCCCCGATGGATCCGATCGTGTATCCGATCGTCCCGGCAAGGGCCATCGCGACGTAGGCGGCTAAGCCGTCGTCGATCGTACTCCCGAAGAGCACGACGTCCTGCCCGGCGAACGCCCCCGCCGCAACCGCGCCCGCATACACCATCACCACCTCGCTCGCGGCAGGCAAGACAGCATCGACGAGCATGAGCAGGAAGACCGCATACAGCCCGTAGTCGCCGATCGCCGAAGTGATGGCGTCGGTGATCCCGCTCAAGATCGAGGCGACGAGCACGGCGCAGTCTAGGCTCCGGGGTCAGATCCCAGGGGTCAGACGACGCGGGATGTCAGCGCTTCGACGCGGCAACTCTTCGCACAGTCAGCGGCTGCTCCAGCGAGACAGTGCCGAGCTCGTTCGTGGCCGAGACACGGACGACGTAGCGTCCACCTGAAACGAGCTTCCCGTTGCTGGCGCGCCCGTTCCAACCGATCGATTGCTCGCCGGGCTCGAAGCGTTGGTTTACGACTGTGCGAACGACGATGCCTTCCGGCGTCTCCACCGTCACGCGCGCACGGCCCGCGCGCGCTTGCGCCCACCGGATCGCAACATTCCGCCCTCCCGGTGGGAGCAGGAGCCGACTCGGCTCGACGCGGAGAAAGCCCAGCGTGGAGTTGACGGCGAAGCGGCGCGTTGCAGCCGAGCTCAGGCCCTGGTCGTCAGTCGACGTCACGCTGAGCGTCCAGCGACCCTCGGCGGGCGGCAACGGCTGGGTGGGCTCGGCCGCAGGCTCGCCTGGCGGCGGAGGTGCGAGGCGGGCGGAAACGCGACTTCGTACGCTCCCGGCTCACGTCCTCCGGACTCCTGCGCAGCAATCGTCCCATCCGGTGCGGTGAGGGTGACGGTCACCGTCGAGGGTCGAACGATCTTGAACGAGAGCGCCTGCTCCTCGGCGACGCCGTCACCGTTCGGGGAGACCACAGCCTCGGCCGGCGGTAGGACGTAGACCCCGAAGTACTGAAGCATGAGCGCCGTCGAGATGGCGCGCTCCCTGCCGTCGGACGGCGAGTTCAGCACGGTGCCCTCGAAGGCGAGCGTCGCTGACCCGCCTCCGTCGAGCGCCATTCCGCGCACTGCTCCGAGCCGAACCAGCGTCTGGGCGAGCTCGAAGTTCGTCATTCCGACGGAGTAACCGGGCTGACGACCGTCGGTCGTGACGAGAAGGACGCTTCCGTCTGCGCGCTGCCCTACTGCGCTGCGCGGCCCGCGCGGGACCAGCTGCGAGGTCGTGAACGCCTCGTTGGATCGGTACACGGGCACGCCATCTCGGACCAGGACCGGGCCTCCACCAATCGCGTCGGCGACGGTGGGCCAGTCCGGTTGGAGGATGAGCCTCAGCGTCACCGTCGTTCCGGGCTGGGCCTCCGCCTGGAGCTTTGCTGCTGCGTTCCCGCGCGCGACCAGCACAGCCGTTCCCGGCGCGATGGACACGGGCCCGTTCTGGGACGTCGAGGCGACAGCCACGGGAAGGTCCGCGTTCGGCGTCGCCGACGAGAACGGTGCGAGGACGGCGGCGAACGAACCCGCGATCCTGGGCGTTGCAGCCCCCCAGTCGGGGGTGAACAGCGAGATTCCGTTCGTGCCCGGCGTCTTGTTCAGGAAGTTGAGCGCACGGCGCTGTCCGGTCCCACGCCAGGTGCCGAGAAAGCGCACCTTGCGCACGTCGAGGAGGCCGTCGAGCGTGATGCCGGCGCTCGAGCGCGACGAGTTCGGCGGCGTCGCGAGCACTCCGTCGCGCAGCAGGATCCCACTCGGACGGCCATCTGCGAGAGAGAAGTAGTCGCCGTTTACCCCGACGTTCGTCGCCTGCGTCGAGAGCCGCCGCTGCATCGCCGAGACGGTCTCTCGTAGAACGATGGACTCGTTCGAGAGCACCGGTCGAAGCCGGTAGAGACCTACCGGTTTCGGGCCGCGAACGATGTGCAACGCGACGGGACCGTGCGGTGTGAATTGCACGCCGGTCT
>CAWHBH010000004.1:0-17677 GCA_963827525.1 uncultured Thermoleophilia bacterium | reverse complement strand
CAACATGACCAACGCTCGCCTTCTGCTCGCGTTCGCGGGAGAGGCCATGTTTCCCCGCGTGCCCCCTTCTTTTCGAGAGCGCAGGGAACCTCCTGGCTCCCCACACCCCTCCACGCTCATGGACGAGGAATCGCCCATAGCGTCTGCATTTCCACGCATGTCCTCGATACCGCCGCCGGCGCGCCTGCCGCGGGAGTGCGAGTCGAGCTCGCACGGCGGAGAGAGGTCGTCGCGTCGGCCAGGACCGACGACGACGGGCGCATCGCCGAGCTCGCGCGGATCTCGAGCCGGGTCGCTACGAGCTGATGTTCTGGCCACGGTACCCGTTCTTCACACGAGTGGAGCTCGAGGTCGAGCTCGTCGAGGGCCACCACCACATCCCGCTTCTCGTGTCGCCGTACGGATGCGCGAGCTACCGCGGAAGCTGACCACGGACGAGCTCGTCGAGCTGTTCGAAGGCCGCACCCGCCTGGTCGAGCTCCTTGCGGAGGTCGAGGATCCGCTGGGCCGAGCCTACGAAGTCGTCGAGGGCCTGACCGAGGAGGAGAGGATCGAGGCGCTCGGCGCGCATCCGGCGATCGGTGAGCGTGCAGGTCTCTCCGCATGTTCGGCCGCCGAGCAGGGTGGCGACGCGGACCGCGCAGTGCTCGACGAGCTCGCACGGTTGAACGCGGAGTACGAGGGGAAGTTCGGGTTCCGCTTCGTCGTCTTCGTCAACAGGCGTCCGAAGTCGGAGATCCTTGGCGTGCTGAGGCAGCGGATCGAGCGGACCCGAGAGGAGGAGCTCGACACGGGCTGCCGCGAGCTCGTCGCGATCGCGAAGGATCGATGGACCCGTACCTGAGAGACGTCCTCGACGTCTGCCTACGGATGCTGCACGTAGATCGCGGGGATCGCGTGGATCGGGGCGTCCTTCTACTTCGTCCGGCTCGACCTCGCGCTGCGACCGCCGAAGGAACGCGAGGACGCGGAAGCCGGTGTCGCGGGCGAGTTCTGGGGTGTGCACGGCGGCGGCCTCTACCACTCGCAGAAGTACCTGCTCGCGCCCGCGGAGATGCCCGAGCCACTGCACTGGTTCAAGTGGGAGGCCTACACGACCTGGCTCTCCGGATTCGCTCTCCTCGTCGTTCTCTACTACTTCGACGCCGACGTTCGTCTCGCTGACCCACAGGTCGCCGACCTCACCGCCTGGCAGGCCGTGACGCTGAGCATTGGTGGCCTCGCGCTCGCTTGGCTCGTCTACGACGTGCTGTGCCGCACGGTCGGAGAGCGAAGCCAGGTTGCGCTCGCAGTCGTCGGGACCGCGCTCGTTGCGCTGGCAGCGTGGGCTGCCGGAGAGCTGTTCGCGCCACGTGCTGCGTACCTGCAAGTGGGCGCGATGCTCGGAACGATCATGGTCGCGAACGTTCTCCTCGTCATCATCCCCGCGCACCGGAAGCTCGTGCAGGCGATGACCGAGAAGCGCGAGCCGGATCCTGCGCCCCTGCTCCGCGCAAAGAACAGATCGGTCCACAACAACTACCTCACGCTCCCAGTGCTGTTCACGATGCTGATCGGGCACTTTGCGTTCGTCTTCGGCGCAGACGACGCTTGGCTCGTCTTCGTGCTCGTCGCCGTGCTCACCGCGTTCGTCCGCCTCTTCTTCAACCAGTGGCATGCCGGGCGCCGGGCGTGGTGGATCCCCGCCGTTGCCGTCGTCGGCGTAGTCGCGCTCGCCATCTGGTTGGAGCCCGATTCGTCGGCTCCCGCACCCGCCGAGCCGGTGTCAACTGCCGAGGTGCAGAGCGTGATCGCGCAGCGCTGCGCAACGTGTCACTCGGGAGCATCGGCACCCCTCGGGATCCGGCTCGAGACCGCCGCGCAGATCGAGGCGCGCGCCGACGACATCGAGCGGCAGGCTGTTCTCACGCGGGCGATGCCTCCGGGAAACTCGACGGGCATGACGGACGAGGAGCGGGAGCTCCTGTCGGCTTGGGTCGCGCAGAGAGGTTAGGGTCGGGCGCATGCTCGAGCTCATCGCGGGAGGCTTCTCGTTTGCGGCCCGGTTCGAGGAGGATGCGGCCCCCGACACAGTGGCCGCGTTTCGCGGAATGCTTCCGCTCGAATCGAAGATCATCCACGTCCGCTGGTCGGGCGAGGGCGGCTGGATCCCGATGGGCGATCTCGATGTCGGCATCGGGCCGGAGAATGCGACGCGCTACCCGAGTCCCGGCGAGCTGATCTTCTACCCCGGCGGTGTGAGCGAGACCGAGCTCCTTCTCGCCTACGGCTACGTCGCCTTCGCGAGCAAAGCGGGCGCGCTTGCCGGGAACCACTTCGCCACGATCGTCGAAGGCGGCGAGAACCTGCGTGAGCTCGGACGGCGCATGCTCTGGGACGGCGCGCAGGACATCTTGATCAGCGAGAGCTAGCGACGCGGCGCAGCGCGGCAGTCAGTACGTCGATCCCGAGGTCTATGTCCTCGTCGCTCGAGAGCTCGTCCGGGGAGTGGCTTATCCCCCCGTTCAGACTCCGGACGAAGAGCATCCCGGCGTCGACTCCGGCTGCTGCCAGAATCCCCGCATCGTGTCCGGCGCCTGAGGCCAGCTCTACCGCTTCCAGGCCGAGCTCGTCGAGCGAGAGACGAAACGTCTCTCGCGTGCCGTTACCCAGCTCCACCGGCTCGACCCGGTATGTCGGCTCGAATCCGATCGCGGCGATCACCTGGTCCAGACGAGCCCGGTCCGGTGCCCGGACGTCGAGGCTCATCCAGACGCGGTCAGGGACCACGTTCGCGCCGCCCGGCTCCACATCGACGTTCCCGACGGTTGCAACCGCGTCCTCGATCACAAGCGCCGCGTCGCGGATACGCAGGATCGCCGCCGCGGCGGCAACCAGCGCGTCGTCGCGGCCCTTCATAGGCGTGGTCCCCGCGTGACCCGCACGTCCTTCGACGACGAGCTCTCCGCGTGCATAGCCGACGATCCCCGTCACGATGCCGAGCGGGATGCTCGCGGTGAGCAAGCACAGGCCCTTGCTCGACGTGGAGCTCGAGGAACGCGCGCGGCAGCGGGTCGCCGCGCGCGACGAGCGCCCGGCTGCCGATGCATCCGACCTCCTCCCCCCGAAAAGCGACCACTGAACCGCAGCCCGTCTGCTCGACCGCCTCGATGGCGGCGACGACTCCTAGCGCTCCGTCGAACCGACCACCGGCGGGAACGGTGTCGAGATGAGACCCAACCCAGACGTCGTCACTTTCGCGAGAGCGGCCGAAGAGGTTGCCGTCAACGTCGGCCTCGACGACGAGCCCTGCCTGCTCGAGCCAGCGTGCGGCGAGCTCGTGCGCCTCGTCCTCGGCGGCGCTTGGATGCGGTCGGTTGGCACCCGGCCCGTCACCGATCGCGTAGAGCTCCTGGAGGCGCTCGTGAATCCTCACCAGAGCAGACTAGTAATCGCGCAGCGGCCGGAGCGCCCAGGCACCGACCAGAGGGAGAAGAGCGGCGACGGCGAACGCGACCCGCCACGACGTGTGGGAAACCGTGGCCGCGAACAGCAACGGGGCCACGACGCCAGCGCCGCCGAGCACGGTCTGCTGGAGCCCGATCGCGGCCCCGCTACGAACGGGGCCGGCGAGCTCAGCGGCAGCAGTGTACGAAAGCCCATTCCACGCCATCGAGAGCCCCCCGGCCAATGCGATCGCCGGCACGAGCAGCCAAAGGGGCCCGTCGGCGAGCACGGCCGTGAGCCCCACCGAGGCGGCGACAGCGAGCCCGACTCGGAGAAGCGGGCCGACGCGGCTGCCGACGACGTCCGACCATCGACCCGCGCCGATACGGAAAGCCATCGCCAGCACTTGCGAGGCGGCGATCACGAGCGCGGCACCACCCTCTGACAGGCCATGCTCGTCGTGAAGGAAGAGAACGGCGAACCCGATGACGGCAAGCTGGGCGTAGAGGTAGAAGCCGCTTCCAACCGACAGTCTCCAGAGCTTTGCGTCGCCGAGTGTCCGAAGGATCGAAGCCACCTCTAGCTCGTCCCCCGACTCTCGCTCCCGGAGGACGAGCGCTCCGGCGAGTGCCCCGGCCGCGCAGAGTCCGGCGAGGAAGAGAAACGCCGCCTCGGAGCCCCCGGCGTTCGCAATCGGCGGGACCGCCAGCGCACCGACGAAGCCGCCGATGGGGATAGCGGTCTGGCGCAGACCGAGCGCGAGCCCGCGCTCATTCGCGCCGAACCAGTGCATCACGGCGCGCCCGCTCGCCGAGTTGACGGCAGCCCCGGAGGCGCCGGCGAGAGCCAGGAAGAGGAGGAGCAGTTCGAAGCTCGGCGCGAACGCGGCACCGACGATCCAGGCGGCACAGCCTGTGAGCCCGACGGTAAGGACCACACGCTCGCCGAAGCGGTCCGCCGCGAGACCCCAAGGGAGCAGGGTCAGCGTCGTCCCGATCCACGCGGCGGCGAGGAGAAGACCGATTTGGCCGAGCGAGAGCGCGTACTCCTCGCGGAGGGTCGGGACGAGCACGGGAAGCCCGATGAACAGTGCAGCGGCGCTCGCAGTTGCTGCCGTTCCGGCAGCGAGCACCGCCCACCGGTAGCGAACGGCGTCTACAGCCCGAAGGGGTTGATCGGGCGGGCGCCCGTCGAGACGATCACGCTCTTTGTTTCGAGGTACAGCTCCGGCTCCGTGAGCTCGCGCACCTCGCCTAAAGCAGGCTCCGCGAGCTCGCCGCCGATGAAGAGCCCGTATTCGCGGTCGGTCGCAATCGCCATCGCCTGGAATCTAACCGGCGACCGGCTCCGCAGGCGCCATGTTCAGCAGCGTCGGATCGACCCACGGCCCACCGGCCCGCGCTGCGAGATCGGCGAAGGTCACGCCTCCGAGCAAGGAGATCGTGGCGTCCCGGATCTCCTCCCACACCTCGCGGAGGGTGCAGCCGACGGTCATCGGGCACGGCTCGGGGTTGTGGCGGGTCGCACAGCTGATCGGCGCGAGCGGGCCTTGGAAGAGACGCACGACACGCTCGAGGGTGATCTCCTCGGGGCTCTTGTTGAGCCGGTACCCGCCGGAAGGGCCTCGCTCGGAGCGCACGATGCCCGCCGTACGCATCGTTGGCATGACCTGCTCGAGAACGGACTGGGGGACGGCCGTACGTCGCGCGAGCTCCTCGAGCTTCAGAGGGCCCCCTCCTTCGAGTGCGAGCGCGAGGATCGCCCTCGTTGCGTAGTCAGTTCTCCTGGATACCCACACGCTGCGCCTCCTCGACCGGTTCGGCTTGTTCGGTTTGACAAGCACAGCCTACGGGAACTATCTTCTTCACCTTGTTACTGATGTCGACAAACATTGTCAGTTAACCCAGATTAACTTGACAACTAGGAGAAGGAGGGCGTGCATGCGTTATCGAATTCTCGTCACCGGCCTGGCCTTGTGCGTAGCAGCCACAGTCGTCACCGCGGCGGCGCTCGCGCGGCCATCGGCTACGGCGCGCAGCACAGACACCGAGCTGAGCCTCGTCGCCTATTCGACCCCACGCGAGGCCTACGCCAAGCTCATCCCGCTGTTCCAGAAGACCGCTGCCGGCGACGATGTCGACTTCACGCAGTCGTACGGATCCTCGGGCGAGCAGACTCGCGCGATCAAGGCGGGCCTCAAGGCTGATCTCGTCGCGCTCTCTCTCGCACCAGACGTCGACGAGCTCGTCTCCGCCGGGATGGTCGACGCGAGGTGGAAGAAGCAGTCGCACAAGGGCATGGTCACCGACTCGCTCGTCGTCTTCGTCGTGCGCGACGGCAACCCGAAGAAGATCAAGGGCTGGAACGACCTCCTTCGCCCGGATATCGACGTTGTGACGCCGAATCCCTTCACATCAGGGGGCGCCCGCTGGAACGTGATGGCGGCGTACGGCGCGTGGCGGAAAGCGGGCAAGACCGACAAGCAGGCTCAAGCGAACCTGCTCAAGCTCTTCCGGAACGTCGTCGTCCAGGACACGAGCGCGCGCGCGTCGCTCAGCACATTCAACAGCGGGAAAGGCGACGTCCTCCTCGCGTACGAGAACGAAGCGCTGTTCGCGCGAACGCAGGGACTCGACCTGCAGTTCGTCATCCCGAAGGCGACGATCCTGATCGAGAACCCCATCGCAGTGATCAAGTCGAGCCCCGACAAGGCGGCGGCGAATGCTTTCCTCCGCTTCCTGCGTACCCCGGCTGCCCAGCAGGTCTTCGCGGACAACGGCTACCGGCCCGTCGTGAAGAGCGTGCTCGAGAAGAACCGGAAGAAGTTCCCCGTCCGGCCCGGTGAGTTCACGATCGACCAGCTCGGCCTCGGCGGCTGGGAGAAGGTGCAGAAGCGCTTCTTCGATCCGAAGTCGAGCGTCGTGGCGCGTATCCAGCGACAGGTCGGCGGCAGCACTGGCTAGCGGTCATGAGCGCTGAGGTTGCCCTCAGCAACCCCCGGCGAGCCCGGGCTTCGAGGGACAGGGCTTCTACGGCCCTGTCCCTCGGCATTGTGGGGACGTTCCTGATGGTCATGGTCGGGCTCCCGATCGCCGCGCTTCTCTGGGAGGCGTCGAGCGAGGGGAAGCAGAGCTTCTGGGACGCGGTCTCGAGCCCCGACGCCGTCGCGGCCTTGAAGCTCACGCTGGCCGCATCACTGGCCGTCTCGGCCCTCAACGCGATCCTCGGGACGGTCACCGCGTGGGTTCTCGTGAGAGACGACTTCCGTGGGAAGACGGTCGTCAACGCGATCATCGACCTCCCGTTCGCCCTGCCCACGATCGTTGCCGGGCTCACCCTGTTGGCGCTCTACGGGCCGACTTCGCCGGTCGGCATCAATGTCGCGTTCACGCAGGCGTCGATCGTGCTCGCGCTCATGTTCGTGACGCTCCCCTTCGTCGTTCGCACCGTGCAGCCAGTGTTGCAGGAGCTCGATCCCGAGCTCGAGCAGGCCGCTCACTCGCTCGGCGCGTCACACGCGACCACCTTCCGGCGCATCGTGTTCCCGAACATCCTTCCGGGAGTCCTCTCCGGGGTGGCGCTCGCGTTCGCAAAAGCAGTCGGCGAGTTCGGCTCGCTCGTGATCATCACCGGGAACATCCCGTTCGAGACCGAGGTCTCGTCCGTGCACATCTACGGACGCATCGAGAGCGGTGACTCGGCCGGTGCGGCAGCGGTCGCCGTCGTGCTGCTCGCAATCTCATTCGCGACTCTGCTGTTGATCGGCGTCATCCGCCACTTCGCGACGAGGCACGATCGTGCGTAGCCTGGTCTCGCGCCTGGGACTGCGGTTCGTCGCGCTCCTGTACCTGGCCGTAATCCTGGTCGGACCGCTGGCGATCGTCTTCTGGCGGACGTTCGAGGACGGCTTCGGCCCGGCATGGGACGCACTCACGACGCCGGAGACGATCAACGCCTTCAAGCTGACGCTGATCATCACGGCGATCGCGGTGCCGGTGAACACTGTCTTCGGAATCGTCTGCGCGCTCGCGATCGTGCGGAAGCGGTTCCCCGGCAAAGGCGTGCTGAACGCCTTCATCGACCTTCCGCTCGCGCTGTCTCCCGTTGTCGTCGGGCTGGCTCTCTTCCTCCTCTACGGCCAGGACGGCTGGTTCGGAAGCTGGCTCGCGGATCACGGGATCGAGGTGCTCTTTGCGCTTCCCGCAATGGTGATCGCGACGATCTTCGTCTCGCTCCCATTCGTCGCTCGTGAGGTCGTGCCGACGCTCCGGGAGATCGGCGACGAGCAGGAGCAGGCCGCGCGTACGCTCGGCGCGAGTGGCTGGCAGACCTTCTGGAGGATCACGCTCCCGTCGATCCGCTGGGCCGTCATCTACGGCGTCATCCTCACGACCGCGCGCTGCCTCGGCGAGTACGGGGCGGTGGCAGTCGTCTCCGGACGCCTGCAAGGACAGACGGAGACCGCAACGCTCCGCGTCCAGGAGCGCTACGAGGCATTCGACCTTGCCGGCGCCTATGCGATCTCTATCGTGCTCGCGATGATCGCGATTCTCGTCCTCGTCGCCATGACTGTCATCAGGCCGAAGGAGGAGGCGGTCTAGCCGTGTCCATTCTCGTTCGCAACATCTCCAAGCGCTTCGGCGACTTCGTCGCGCTCGACGACGTCTCCCTCGACGTCGAGAGCGGCTCGCTCACTGCGCTCCTCGGCCCGAGCGGCTCGGGAAAGTCGACGCTGCTGCGCATCATCGCCGGGCTCGAGACCTCGGACGCAGGCGAGATCCTCCTCGCGGGCAAGGACGCCACGGCGCTCACGCCCCAGAAACGAAATGTCGGCTTCGTGTTCCAGCACTACGCGGCGTTCAAGCACATGACCGTTCGCGACAACATCGCCTTCGGGCTGAAGGTGCGAAAACGGCCGAAAGCCGAGATCCGCGAGCGCGTGGACGAGCTCCTGCACCTCGTCCAGCTCGAGGGGTTCGGGCATCGCTACCCCGCGCAGCTCTCGGGCGGGCAGCGGCAGCGGATGGGACTTGCGCGAGCTCTCGCCCCCGAGCCGCAGGTTCTGCTCCTCGACGAGCCGTTCGGCGCCCTCGACGCCCGTGTCCGCGCCGAGCTCAGAGAGTGGCTCCGGCAGCTCCACGACGTCGTCCACGTCACCACCGTGTTCGTCACGCACGACCAAGCCGAAGCGATGGAGATCTCCGACCAGATCGCCGTGCTCAACCACGGACGGCTCGAACAGGTCGGCGCGCCACGTCAGCTCTACGACGAGCCGGCGAGCGAGTTCGTCATGACCTTCGTCGGGGACGCGAACCTCGTCGGCGACATGCTCGTGCGGCCGCACGACATCGAGCTCATGCACGCACCCGTCGAAGGAGCGGTGGAGGCGATGATCGTGAGAGTCACGGTCCTGGGGCGCGACGCGAAGGTCGAGCTCCACGACGCGAGCGGTGCCGAGATCGTAGCGCTGCTCACCCGAGATCACTTCGACGAGTCGGGCTTCTGGCGGGGCCAGACCGTCTGGGTCCACCCCAAGCACGAGCGCGTGTTCGCAGAGTCCGCCTAAGCGTCTAGCGCTCGAAGAGTGCGGCCACGCCCTGGCCGACGCCCACGCACATCGTCGCGAGCCCATAGCGGCCGTTCCGGCGCTTCAGCTCGTGGAGAAGCGAGATCACGAGCCGTGCGCCGCTCATCCCGAGCGGGTGGCCGATTGCGATCGCGCCGCCGTTCACGTTGACCTTGTCCTCGTCGAGTCCCAGCTCACGGATCACCGCCAGACTCTGTGAGGCGAAAGCCTCGTTCAGCTCGACGAGATCGAGCGCGCTTGGGTCGACTCCGGTACGAACCAGGAGCTTCTGCACCGCAGGTATCGGACCGATGCCCATGACGCGTGGGTCGACACCCGCTGCCGCACTCGCCACGAACGCCCCGAGCGGCTCGATCCCAAGCTCTCTCGCCTTCTCTTCGCTGGCGATCACGAGCGCGGCGGCGCCGTCGTTGATCCCGCTCGCGTTCCCTGCCGTGACCGTTCCGTCCTGCCTGAAAGCGGGGCGAAGGCCGGCAAGCGCGGCCGCATTCGTCTCCGGGCGCGGGTGCTCGTCGACTGCCACGTCGCCGACCGGAACGATCTCGTCCTCGAACCGTCCCGCCGCATGAGCGGCCTTCCAGCGGTGTTGGGAGCGGAGTGCGAACGAGTCCTGATCCTCGCGGGAGACGCCGTACCGCTCCGCGACGTTCTCGCCTGTCTCTCCCATCGACTCGAGCGGAAACAGCTCTTCATGACGCGGGTTCGGGAAGCGCCAGCCGAGGGTCGTGTCCCACACGGTCTGGTTGCCTCGCGGGAATGCTGCTTCCGGCTTCGCCATGACGAGCGGCGCTCGGCTCATCGACTCCACGCCGCCTGCAATGGCCACGTCGACGTCGCCTGCCAGCACGGCGTGGCTTGCCGAGATCACGGCTGAAAGCCCCGAAGCACAGAGACGGTTGAGGGTCACGCCGGCGACCGTCTCGGGCAAACCGGCCAAGAGGACAGCCATGCGCGCGACGTTGCGGTTGTCCTCGCCCGCCTGATTGGCGCATCCGAAGTAGACATCGTCGACCAAGCCGGGCTCCACACCCGAGCGCTCGACGGCTGCTGCGATCGCGACCGCCGCGAGGTCGTCCGGCCGCACGTGAGCGAGCGCCCCGCCGTAGCGGCCGATCGGCGTTCGAACTGCTGAGAGAACGACAGCGCGGGCCACGCGCGCGACGTTAGCTGACGAAGTCGATCTGGACGCGCGCTGGAAACGCCCCTAGCGCCTCCCCCCGACGGAGAAGCTCCGTGACGGCCTTCCGACCTTCGTCGCCGTAGTCCTGGGTGAGCTCGTTGACGTACATCGAGACGAAGCGATCCGCGACGGCGGCATCGATTCCCCGACCGAACTGCAGGGCGTACTCGAGCGCCTCCGCCCGGTTGTCGAGACCGCATTGGATCGCTTCGCGAAGAACCTCGGATACGTCGCCGAGTGCTGCGACACCAAGATCCCGGCGAGCGACGTTGACGCCCAGCGGAAGAGGCAGGCCGGTCTCCAGCAGCCACCACTCTCCGAGGTCGAGCACCTTGACGAGGCCGTAGTCCTCGAACGTGAGCTGCCCTTCGTGGATCAGGAGCCCCGCGTCCGCACGGCCGGACGCGACCTCGTCCGGGATCTCGTCGAAAGCAAGTTCGCGATGGCGGAACTCCCCGAGAACGAGACGGAGCGCGAGATACGACGTCGTCATCGTTCCGGGCACGACGATCTCGCGGTCGACGAGGTCCTCCAGCGACACGAGCTCCCGAGCGACGACGATCGGCCCATACCCGGAGCCAATGCTCGCGCCGTGCGGGAGCAGGATGTAGTCCTCCTGCACGAACGGGTAGGCAGCAAGCGAAATAGCAGTGACCTCGAGCCGCGCAGCACGCGCCCACTGGTTCAGCGTCTGGATGTCCGAGAGAACCTGCTCGAACTCGTGCCCGCGGGTATCGACGAGGTTCGTCGTCAGCGCCCAGTACATGAAGGCGTCGTCTGGGTCCGGGCTGTGTCCGACACGGATCCGCACGAAGGCGGGGACGCTAGCACCGGTCGCCAGCGGGCCCACGCGACAACCAGCGAGCGTTGTCAGACAGTCGCGGAGCTCCGCGTCGCGGGCTCCGGGGGCAGCCCGCAACCTGCGGCGTCAGCGGTTGAAGAACCAGCGCTCCAGGAGGGGAAGAACCTCCTTGCGGGTGAACGGCTTGGCGTCGGCGGGAAGGCCATCGCCCTCGAGCACGCTGACGTCGTCCTCGAGAGCCTCGTTCGCGCGCAGAAGCGCATCCTCGAGCTCATAGCCTTCGAAGATCACGTCCTCGGGCCGCGGCTCGTCGGATTCGCGGAGCTGCGGATTGACGACCCGGCCGACCACCCAGACCGCCCCGGCGCGGCGCTCGATCCAGATCGCGACCTGCTCCTCGGCACCCACGTCGTCCACGCCCGCCAGCGCGCGTTCCGCATACCTGCCCTCGCGTGAGCTTTGCCTCATACCCGGGATACAATCGCTTCTCGTGTCTTCGTTCAAGAACATCTTCTCGTTCCTCTTCCAGCGAAGCACCGCGGAGGAACACGTCGCGAGGTACGTGATCCGCGAGCACGACCGCGGTCGCTCGCTCGACGAGATCCTCGAGGACAAGTACGTGCAGAACCGCCTCACGCCCGAGCAGCAACGAAGGCTCCTCGACCGACCCGAGATCATCGAGGCGATCTCCGGCGACAGCCTCGAAGAGGCAAAGACGTCCATCACCAGTTCGTAGGGGTGAGACATGCCTCGCCCTACGGGCAAGGCCGCCCCCTATAGAAGCGTTCCGAGCCCGCGCTCACGAGCTCGGCGTAGCGCCTCGGCCCCGAGCGCGACGTCCCAGGCAGCAAGTCCGTTCGACTTGAAGAGGACGACGTCCTCGTCCGACTGACGGCCCGCGAGCTCACCCGAGACCACCTCGTGGAGCTCGTGCACCTCGAGCCAGTCGAGCACGCCTGCGGCGATGGGATCGATGAGATCGCCGGACTCGATCCGCGCCTGCTCGAGCCAGTCGCAACACACGAACGTCGCGCGCTCGAGCACCGTGTTGTCCAGCTCTCGCCGGCTAGCGACATTCGCGCCCGCGGCGATCACGAGCGATCCCGGGGTGAGCCACTCGCCTCGCAGAACAGGATCGCGAGAGCTCGTGATCGTGACGACGATGTCTTGCTCACCTGCGTCGCGATGGCTCTCTCCAGGCTCGGCGCCCGTGCGCTTGCAGAACGCAGTGAGCCGTTCGGGTGTGCGGCAGTACGCGACGACACGGTTGATCGAAGGTACGGCCGCGCGAATGCACGCCACTTGCGTCTCGGCCTGATGGCCGCACCCGATCACGCCAAGCGTCCTCGTATCGCTGCGCGCCAGGTGCTTCGCGGCCACGCCGCTCGCGGCTCCCGTCCGAAGGGCGCCGAGCCAGTCAGCCTCGATCACGGCCACGAGAGCGGACGTCTCAGAGTCGAAGAGACAGACGACGAAAGTGGCCCCTTCCGCCGTCGCGGCGTACAGCTTGGCGCCGGCGAGGCCGAGCCCGCTGTCAGCGGCCGCCATGTCGGCGAGCGCACCCTCTGGCAGACGAAGGCGCCGGCGCGGCGCGACCTCGACCTCCCCGGCGGCTTGGCGGCGGAAGCACGCCTCGATCGCCTCGACGGCGTCCGCGGGCTCGAGAAGCGCAGTGACGTCGGCCTCGCTGAGGTAGAGCGGCACGGACGGGAAGTCTATGAAGGCCTCGACGACCGTCGTAGACTCGTCCTGCCCTGAAGACCGACAACTACCTAGAACTGCGGCTCGACGAGTTCCTCGAGCGGCTCTCAGCGGACGGGTGCGCCCCCGGAGGCGGATCTGCGGCTGCGCTCACCGTGGCGTTCTCGGCGAGCCTCGTTGCGATGGTCGCACGCGCCTCTCGCGACTCGTGGGCCGAGGCCGCTGGCGTCGCCGCCCAAGCGCAGGCGATCAGCGATCGCGCGATGGAGCTCGCGCAGGCCGACGGGAAGGTGTGGGCGGACGCGCTTGCCGTGCTTCGCGAAGCCGAGGCCGGCTCGGACGGCGACGCGCGGAGAGATTTTCGACTCGAGCAGAAGCTCGAGCGCGCAGCCGCCGTGCCGCTCGAGATCGCCGCGCTGGGAGCAGACGCCGCAACGCTTGCGACGCTCGTCGGAGAGCGTGGAGACGGAACGTACCGCGGGGATGCCTCGGCGGCCGCGGCCCTAGCTGCTGGCGGAGCGCGCGCAGCTGCGCACCTCGTACGAGTCAACCTCGGCGTGGGCGCCGAGGACCCACGGCTCGCACGCGCCCATGCAAGCGAGCAGGCGGCAAACGACGCCGCCGGGCACATGCTGGAGCTTAATGCTTTTCGCCTAAATACGTCTGATTCGCCGCGAGAACCGAGCCGGCCTAGGACGCAGGGAGTCCCAAATTCTGAATATTGCCGACTGAGGACGACGGCATGCGAAGCGTTCGCAGCCGCGCGAAGTGCGGGCGATTTACGGCGGGGCGTGAGTGTGAGCGAGCCACGAGTGAGCCGTCTCGCGCAGCTTCCCGATGCCGAGCTCGTCCGGCGCTGCCGCACCGGGGAGTCCGAAGCCTGGAACGAGCTCGTCGAGCGCTACTCACGGTACGTCTACGCGATCTGCATCCGCGGCTTCAGGTTGAGCGACGAGGACGCGGAAGACGTGTTCCAGGACGTCTTTACGCGAGCTTTCATGCGGCTGGAGACCCTTCGCGACGACTCAGCGTTTCGACCCTGGATCGCACAACTCACACGCCGTCGTTGCCTCGACGCGATTTCGGGCGGCGGACGCGAGCAGTCGCTGGACGAGACCACGGTCGAGGAAGGCAGCATGGACCTGGACGAGGTCGAGGAGGCTTTCGCCGTTCGTGAAGCGGTCGGAGGCCTCTCAGATGCGTGCCAGGACATACTCGACCGCTTCTTCGCCCAGGATCAGAGCTACCGGACGATCTCGGACGAGCTCGCCATCCCTGCCGGGACGATCGCCAGCCGAATCGCTCGCTGCCTCAAGAAGCTGCGAGATGAGCTCGAGGGAAGAAACGAGGCCTCCCAGGGGTCTAGGGGTTAGATGACGCTGCCGTACGAAGAAGAGCGGCTCGGAGAACTCCTCCGCCTCCTGCGCCCCGCCCCCGTAGCCTGGGTGCGGGCAGCGCAGGAGTTGCCCTACGCTCGACGCACGTTCGACGAGATCGTCGCGCGCGCGGAGGCCGATGTCGCGTTCCGGGCCGCGCTGATCGCCGACCTCGAAAGCGCACTCGCACGCGAGGGCTACGAGCCCGACCGTCGCATCGTCGGCGAGCTCCGAGAGCGCCTCGCCGAGAGCTGAGTGCAGTCAGACCCGCTGGTCTGACCCCGTAGAGTCCGTCCCCGTGATCGACATGAGCGCCCACGGCCGGGATGCGGGCCAGGCAGCGCTTCCTGCTTGGAGCCTGCCGAAGGACGCCGTGGACCGCATAGCGCTCCCGACACACTGGCCCGAGCAGGTCACACGCGAATGGGCCCTCGGGGGCTCGACGGGAAAGGGAGCACGCGTCTGCATCCTCGACTCTGGAGTCGAAGCCGGGCACCCGCTTGTCGGGGACCTCGAGAGCGCAGTGGTCATCTCGATCGGCGAGGACGACGAGGTCATCGCCGACGAGGACACGGAGGGCGATGTCTCGGGCCACGGAACCGCATGCGGTGGCATCGTCCGAGCGCTTGCGCCCGAGTGCAGCATCTCGAGCGTGAGAGTTCTCGGCTCGACCTTCACCGGAAGCGGTGCGATTCTCCTGGGCGGGCTTCGCTACGCCGTGGAGCAGGGCTTCGACCTCATCAACATGAGTCTCTCGACCACCAAGAAGCCGTTCGCGGGCGTGTTGCACGAGCTCGCGGACAGTGCGTACTTCAAGCGGACGGTGCTCGTGGCTTCCGCACACAACATGCCGGTCGAGAGCTACCCGTGGCGCTTCTCGTCGGTCATCTCCGTGGGCAGCCACGAGGAGGATGACTCGCTTGCGTTCTTCTACAACCCGAACCCCCCGGTCGAGTTCTTCGGCCGCGGGGTAAACGTCGAAGTCCCATGGCTCGGTGGACGCTCGCTTCGAGTCTCGGGAAACAGCTTTGCGACGCCGCATCTCACGGCGATCTGCGCTTTGATCCTCGCCAAGCACCCGGAACTGACGCCCTTCCAGCTGAAGAGCGTCCTCTATCTGACCGCGACGAACGTAGGGGGTGGGAAATGACCGAGAAGCCGGATCTTCGCGCCGCAGTCGCTGCAGGTGTCGTCGGGTCGGAGGAGTCGTTCCGCGCGTTGCTCGCTGCGATCGTGGAGGTCGCACGCTCGATCTTCGGCGCCAAGGCATCCTCGATCCTCCTGCTCGACGAGGAGACCGAGGAGCTCGTCTTCGAAGCCGTCGTCGGAGAAGGTGAGGACACGCTCCTGGGTACCCGCTTTCCCGCCGGAAAGGGGATCGCCGGCTGGGTCCTGGCCACGCGAACGCCGCTGGTCATCGAGGACGTGCAGCAGGATCCGCGCTTCGCCAAGGACGTCGCCGAGGACACGGGCTACGTTCCGAGCGGCCTCATGGCTGCGCCGCTTCTGCACGAGGAAAGGGCACTCGGCGTCCTCTCGGTGCTCGACCGCCCGGAGCAGTCCCTCTTCAGCCTCAAGGAGATGGAGCTCCTCGGACTGTTCGCGAATCAGGCCTCGATTGCGGTAGACCTGCTGCTCAAGGCCCGCAAGGCAAACGATGTCCTCCAGCACAACGATGACGACCTCGAGGTCGTCGCGCGACTCGCCGCAGTGCTCGACGCGCTGGAGGACGACAGGCGCAAGTCGGGCATCAAGCTCCTGAACGACCTCGCGGGCACGCTAGGCGCATGAGAAGGGCCCGGGCGGCGTAGCCACCCGGGCCCGAAGCTTCGGCTCAGCGAGGCTCAGCCGCCCGAGGCGCCGTCTTTGATGTCGGGCTGGGTTCCGCCCTGGAACCCGCCACTAAACCCCTGGGCGAACACGTGCGCCTCGACATCGTCCGAGTCGTCCTCGTGCAAACCACCACTGGCGCCCTCAACAACGTCGTTGCCGCTGGTGCCGTGAGCCTCGACGTCCGGCTCTTCCTCGGTGCGGGCCGCTTCGTCTGCCATGTCGTCTCCTCCTTGTTGTACGTATGACCGTCGTTCCAGTGAACTAGACGCGGTTCGACGGGGGAATCTTCCCTATCCCCCTTCACTTCCGCAAGTCGGGATGGGATGCTCCTCCGCGTGCACGTCGTGAGGAGTCGGATCGCGGACTCGGCGGCGGCCTTCCGCGACGTCGTCCAGAACGAGAGCCTCCGGCGTCTCGAGCTCGCCTGGGCCGCGTCGATCGTTGGCCACTGGGCATATCTCGTCGCCGTTTCCGTGTACGCCTACGGGGTCGGCGGTGAGGCTGCGGTCGGCTTCGTCTTCGCGGGCACGCTAGGCGCATGAGAAGGGCCCGGGCGGCGTAGCCACCCGGGCCCGAAGCTTCGGCTCAGCGAGGCTCAGCCGCCCGAGGCGCCGTCTTTGATGTCGGGCTGGGTTCCGCCCTGGAACCCGCCACTAAACCCCTGGGCGAACACGTGCGCCTCGACATCGTCCGAGTCGTCCTCGTGCAAACCACCACTGGCGCCCTCAACAACGTCGTTGCCGCTGGTGCCGTGAGCCTCGACGTCCGGCTCTTCCTCGGTGCGGGCCGCTTCGTCTGCCATGTCGTCTCCTCCTTGTTGTACGTATGACCGTCGTTCCAGTGAACTAGACGCGGTTCGACGGGGGAATCTTCCCTATCCCCCTTCACTTCCGCAAGTCGGGATGGGATGCTCCTCCGCGTGCACGTCGTGAGGAGTCGGATCGCGGACTCGGCGGCGGCCTTCCGCGACGTCGTCCAGAACGAGAGCCTCCGGCGTCTCGAGCTCGCCTGGGCCGCGTCGATCGTTGGCCACTGGGCATATCTCGTCGCCGTTTCCGTGTACGCCTACGGGGTCGGCGGTGAGGCTGCGGTCGGCTTCGTCTTCCTCATTCGCCTGGTCCCCGCCGCGCTGCTCGCACCGTTCGCCGGCCTGCTCGCGGACCGCTATCGCCGCGAGCACGTCCTGCTCGGGTCTCTTCTCGCTCGCGCAGTGCTGATCGCCGCCGCGGCTGCCGGCGTCTTCCTCGATGTCGACCCAGCGGTGGTCTACGCACTCGCCGTCGCAGCGACGATCGCCACGACCCCGTTTCGGCCGGCGCAAGCGGCTCTGACGCCCGCGCTCACCCGGTCGCCGCGCGAGCTCACCGCTGCGAACGCCGTGTCGAGCACCGTCGAGAGCCTCGCCGCCTTCATAGGCCCCGCTCTTGCCGGACTCCTGCTCGGCGTGACGAGCATCGGCACCGTCTTCCTCGTCAACGTCGGACTCGTCCTCGTGGCAGCGGTCTTCGTCGTTCGTCTCGACGTCGTCCAACCGCAGCGGGAGCGAGAAACGCATGCATCGACCATCGCCTCGGAGGTGCTCGAGGGCTTTCGCTCCATCGTTCGCGAGCCCTCGCTGCGCTTCCTCATCGGGCTGTTCACCGCCCAGACGTTCGTCGCAGGCCTGCTCGCGGTGTACACCGTCGTCCTGGCGATCGATACCCTCGACCTCGGTAACGCCGGCGTCGGCTACCTCGAGTGCGCGCTCGGCGTGGGAGCGATAGTCGGCGGCG
>CAWHBH010000003.1:0-11622 GCA_963827525.1 uncultured Thermoleophilia bacterium | reverse complement strand
ATCGCGATGCGGAGGTCGCCCATCGGGCGTAATGCTACGACCGGCCCTGGAAGCCGCGACGTGCGAGCATCACGACCATGTCGAAGGGCCTCATTGGCCGGATCGTGGCCATCGCAGCCGTCGTTCTTCTTCTCGCCGTTATCGCCGTCCTCGGGAAGGCATGGTGGGACAGTCGGCTGCCCGGGACGTACAACGTCATGGCGTACGGCACGCACGACTACGGCGGCGGACCCGAGCCGCCGAACCACGTGGGGCACGGCGACGGCACCGGCACGAGCGTCGCCGACCTGCACGGGCCGAGCGATGGCACCCCCGACGCGCGCTTCGAGCTGACGGCGAGGCCCGCCGACATTCGCCTCGTCGACAGGACGCGTCGTGCACGCGCTGACGTTCGACGGGCGGTCGCCAGGGCCGGAGCTCCGCGTCAAACAGGGCGACCTCGTCGAAGTCGTCCTGCACAACGAAGACGTCGACGACGGCGTCACGATCCACTGGCACGGCATCGACGTGCCGAACGCCGAGGACGGCGTCGCGGGCGTGACGCAGGACGCCGTGCTTCCCGGCGACAGCTACACCTACCGCTTCCGCGCGGAGCAGGTCGGAACGTTTTGGTACCACACGCACCAGGTCTCCTCGAAGGAGGTCCGGCGCGGCCTCTTCGGCGTGATCGTCATCGAGCCACGCGAGGTGCCCGCCGGTCTCGATCTCGCCCTCGCCGTCCACACCTTCGACGGCGTCCCGACGATCAACGGCTCGGACGAGCTCGTGCGCCGTGCCGTGTCACCGGGAACCGGCGTCCGCCTCCGGCTGATCAACACCGACAGCTTCGGCCAGCGACTCACGCTCGGCGGATCGACCTTTCGCGTCGTCGCCATCGACGGCACCGACCTGACCGGGCCCGACCCCATTGCCAATCAGACGCTTCCCCTCGCCGCAGGCGGTCGGATCGACGTCGCGTTCACGATGCCTGCATCGCCCGTTCGGCTCTCGCTCGAGAAGTCCGACGTCGGGCTCGGCACTGAGCTCAAACGGAAACGCGGCGCCGCCGGCTGAGCCCGGCGCGCGCGACTTCGACCCACTGTCGTACGGCCACCCGGCGCCGACACCCTTCGATGCGAAGAGCAACTACGACCGGCACTTCTCGCTCACCGTCTCTCGCAAGCTCGGGTTCTTCGACGGGAAGCCAGGACGGCAGTGGGCGCTCAACGGCGGAATCTATCCCGACGTTCCGATGTTCGTCGTGGAGGACGGCGACCTCGTCGAGATGACGATCACGAACGACACGAACGTCGTCCACCCGATGCACCTGCACGGCCACCACGTGCTCGTCCTGGGCCGCGACGGCGTGCCGTCGTCGGGCAGCCCGTGGTGGTCGGACACGTTGAACGTGCTACCGGGGAGAGCTACGTCGTCGCCTTTCGCGCGGACAACCCCGGGATCTGGATGGACCACTGCCACAACCTGCCGCACGCAGCGGAGGGGCTGACGATGCACCTCGCCTACGCAGGCGTGAGCACGCCGTTCCTCGTCGGCGACGATCCCGGGCAACCTCCCCGAGTAGCCCGCTCGGCGCTACGTCACCGCCGGCTCGGCAGCAGCCTCGCGGCGGGTCTTTCGCCGCTGCCACTCGTCCCATGCGATCCACCCCGACAACCCGGCGAGCACCATCGCATTCACGGGGTGCAGGAACCCGATCGACAGGTTGCTCGAAACCGAACCACGCGAGCAACACCTGCAGGATCAACAGGAGGAAGAGCAGGCCGTGGCGTCCGAGCCTCCACCTGCCAACTCCCGCAACAACTCCGATCAAGAGAAAGATCAACCCCAGAAGGACCAGGAGGTAGCCCAAGACGATGTGGGCCGCGAAGCCGTTACCGAACGTGTCTTCGTCGATCATCGTGCCCTCGTCCTCGAACTTGCCCGCCGAGTAGAAGGCTCCGTATCCCGCGAATCCGATCTGTATGACGATTGCGGCGAACATGAGCCATGACCACAACCAATACAGAGTTCTCACGAGCCCTCCCGGAGTCGCTGACCGCGCGAGCCTACGACACTGCTAGGACGAACTCAAGAGGGAGACGCGCGGGGAGCGCTCAGTGGCTACAACCGTCGCCGCAGCCGCCGACCTCGGTGCCCTCGGGCAGCTCTTCGCCCTCTTCCACCTGGAACGAGTGGCCGCAGCCGCACGAGGAGACTGCGTTCGGGTTGTCGATCTTGAACCCGGCCTCCTGGATCGAGTTCAGGAAGTCGATGGTGGTGCCACGCAGGTAAGGCGCGCTATAGGGATCGACGACGACCGGGATTCCCTCGAGTGAGAGCTCGACGTCGCCCTCCGCGGCCCCGGCATCGAAGCCGAGTCCGTACTGGAAGCCGGAGCAGCCGCCGCCCTGGATGGCGACGCGAAGGACGAGAGTCCCTGCGTCCTCCTCCTCGGCCATGAGCTCCCGGATCTTCGCCGCCGCAACGGGCGTCAGCGAGATCAGCGTGTCGGTCGGATGCTCGATGGTTGCCACGGGCTCATGGTAGCGGACGGGGTGCTGGATGCCAGCACCGAGTTTGTAACACTCGTATCGCTCATTCTGTGCGGGATTTCGGATCCCTTCGTGCGCCCAAAGGGGGAGTGCTAGGTTTCGCGCGAGACAGACGTCCGAGGTCCACGCGGGGGTACACCCGTGCTTTCGAACTGGCTGCCCTTCCTCTTCTACGCCCTCTTCGCGGCGGCCATCCCCGCGACGATGATCGCGGCTTCGTTCATCGTCCCGCGGCGCCCTGTCGCCCGCACGAAGCAGAAGATGCTGCCGTTCGAGTCGGGTGTCGCCGAGAGTGCTCCGAGCCAGCAACGGCGCTTCACCGTCAGCTTCTACTTGACGGCCATCCTCTTCATCCTCTTCGACATCGAGATCGTCTACCTGTATCCGCTCGCCGTGCAGCTCAATGCGCTCGGCTGGTTCGGGCTCGGCGAGCTCGCGGTCTTCATCGCGATCCTCGGCGTCGCCTACGTCTACATCTGGCGCAAGGGGGCTCTGAACTGGCACTGAAACGGGAGCTTCCGCTGGTCAGCGACCGACCTCTCGCGAAGGCCGGCCTCCAGTCGGAGCGCGTGCTCTGGCCCGACCGCGGACTCGGTGTGTTCGAGCAGGAGGTCGCGCAGATCGAGGACGCGCTCCTCCTCACAACGGTCGAGAAGGCGGTCGCGTGGGCGCAGTCCAACTCGGTCTGGCCGGACACGTTCGGGCTTGCCTGCTGCGCGATCGAGATGATGTCGATCGTCTCGTCCCGCTACGACATCGCGCGCTTCGGCATGGAGCGGTTCAGCTCATCGCCGCGACAGGCTGACCTGCTGATCATCTCGGGCCGTGTGACGCACAAGATGGCGCCGCCTTTGCGCCAGGTCTACGACCAGATGCTCGAGCCGAAGTGGGTCATCGCCATGGGCGCATGCGCGAGCTCGGGCGGGATGTTCAACAACTACACGATCCTGCAGGGCGTCGACAAGATCGTCCCGGTCGACGTCCACGTACCGGGCTGCCCGCCTCGCCCGGAGGCGCTGATGGAGGGCATCATCCGGCTGCACGAGAAGATCCGCGCCGGCGTGCCTCCTGCGTACGAGATCCGCGGAGTCGCCGAGTGACCACGTACGCAGGCGTTCCCGGAGTCATCGAGACGAGAGTACGCTCGGCGAGACGACGCTCGTGGTCGACCCGGCTCGACTGGTCGAGGCGTGCACGTTCCTGCGCGACGAGCACGGCTTCAACTTCCTTAGCGACATCGCCCCCTCCGACTACCTCGGTTGGGGCGAGCAGGGAGTCGCGGGATACATCGGCACCGCGTCGGGTCGCGATCTCAACGAGCCCGGCTCGCAAGGACTCGCGCACGTCCCGGCGCCGAAGCCCAAGCGGTTCTCCGTCGCGTACCACCTGCTGCGCGTGCGGAGCGACCCGGCACGGGTTTGCGTTCAGGTCTGGCTCGACGACGGCGAGCCCGTCGCCAGCGTCCTTTCGGTCTGGCCCGCCGCCGACTGGTTCGAGCGCGAGGCCTGGGACATGATGGGCATCCCTTCGAAGGCCACCCGAACCTCGTCCGCATCCTCATGCCGGAGGACTGGGAAGGTCATCCGCTCCGCAAGGACTACCCGCTCGGCGGCGAGCCTGTGCGCTTCTCGGACGAGGACTGAGTGCGTCTCTGACCGTCCTCCCGTCGACGCGCATCTACGAGGGAACACGGATCCCACACCCCGTGCCGACCATCCTCGAGGTCGACCCGGACAAGCATTCCCTCGACGACATCCTCACCGTCAACTTCGGGCCCAACCACCCCTCCACCCACGGTGTCCTTCGCCTGATCGTCGACCTCGACGGTGAGACAGTCGCTGGGATTCGCGCGGTCATCGGCTACCTCCACACCGGATTCGAGAAGAACATGGAGGCCAAGTCGTGGTGGAAGTCGGTCACGTACGCGCCGCGCGTCGACTACGTCTCCTTCCAGGCCAACGAGCTCGTCTATGTCCTTGCTATCGAGAAGCTCTTGGGATCGAGGTGCCACGTCGGGCGATCTGGGCACGGATGGCGTTCGCAGAGCTCAACCGCATACATTCGCACCTGGTCTGGCTCGGAACCTCCGCACTCGAGCTCGGAGCCATTTCGCTCTTCTGGTACGCGTTCGACGACCGCGACCAGATCCTCGACCTCTTCGAGATGGCGGGTGGGGCGCGGATGCACACCCGCTACTTCCAGGTTGGAGGGCTCGCCGAAGACCTGCCGCCGGCGTTTACCAGCGAGGCCCGGAAGTTCTGCGAGTCGATGCCGAAGTCGGTGGACGACTACGAAACGATCCTCGACCGCAACGCGATCTGGCTCGAGCGCACGAAGGGCATCGGGCTTCTATCGGCCGACGACGCCCTCGCCCTCGCGCAGTCCGGCCCCATGCTCCGATCGGCGGGAGTCGACTGGGACCTTCGGAAGAACATGCCGTACCTCGCCTACGACGAGGTCGACTTCGACGTCCCGGTGTACGCGAACGGAGACGTGTACGACCGCTACAAGGTGCGCATGGACGAGATGCGCGAGTCCGTGCGCATCGTCCGCCAGTGTCTCGACCGCCTCGACGAGATGGACGGCGAGCCGTGGGTTGCCGACGACCGCAAGGTCGTCCTTCCGCCGCGTCACGAGCTGCATACGTCGATGGAGTCGTTGATCCACCACTTCAAGATCGTCACCGAGGGATTCACGGTTCCGGAGGGCGAGGTCTATGTGGCAATCGAGTCTCCGCGCGGGGAGTCCGGCTGCTACCTCGTCTCCGACGGAAGCGCGCGGCCGTGGCGTGTCCGGTTCCGAGCGCCGAGCTTCGCGGCTCTCCAGGCGACCGCCACTGTTGTGCAGGACCTGCTGATCGCGGATCTCGTCGCCGTCGCGGGCTCGCTCGATCCGGTCATGGGAGACGCCGACCGATGAGCGTCTCGTCGCGAGTGCAGAAGCTGCGAAAGCAGTATCCGGAGTCGACCTCGGCAGTTCTGCCGGCGCTCCGGATCGCACAGGAGGAGCATGGTGGCTGGCTTCCGCCCGATGCGCTGCGTGAGGTCGCAGACGCGCTCGACCTTTCGCCCGCGTACTGCGTTTCGATCGCATCGTTCTACGACCAGTTCCGGCTCGAGCCGGTAGGCCGTACAGTCGTCGAGGTCTGCACGAACGTCTCGTGTGCGCTTTCCGGGGCGCAGCAGG
This sequence comes from uncultured Thermoleophilia bacterium, assembly GCA_963827525.1. Lineage (GTDB taxonomy): Bacteria > Actinomycetota > Thermoleophilia > Gaiellales > Gaiellaceae > GMQP-bins7. The sequence goes on along the minus strand of CAWHBH010000003.1, from coordinate 5,905 downwards.
TCGTCGAAGCCTTCGAGCGGGAGTTGGAAGTCCGAGCTGGCTCGACCTCGGACGACGGCGCGTTCTCGCTCGGCACAGTCGAGTGCCTGGGAGGCTGCGGCTGGGCGACGATCGTGGCGATCGACAACCGCCATCGGCTTCGCGTTCAAGCAGCGGACGTTGCTGGAATCGTCGAGGAACTCCGTGTCTGAGTCACGCCGCAGATCGTCTTCGCCGGAACCGACGGCGGCGCCGTCACTCGAATCGAGGACTACGAGGCCGGGGCGGGTTCGCCCCGCTCCGCAAGGCGCGCTCGATGGCCCCCGACGACGTCATCGCCGAGCTCGAAGCGTCTGGGCTGCGTGGCCGAGGAGGCGCGTTCTTTCCGACGGGGCGAAAGTGGGCGTTCGTCCCGAAGCCCGACCCGCTTCCGAAGCCCCATTACCTCGTCGTCAACGCAGACGAGTCGGAGCCGGGCACGTTCAAGGACCGCGAGATCATGCTCCGCGTCCCGTTTCGCTTCCTCGAGGGCTGCCTCATCGCCGCGCACGCGATCTCCTCGCAGCACGTCTTCATCTACATCCGCGGGGAGTACGAGCGGGAGTTCGAGGTACTGCGCGACTCGCTGGAAGCGATGCGAAAGGCCGACCTCCTCGGCGGCGTGACCGTCGTTCTCCATCGCGGCGCAGGCGCATACATCTGCGGCGAGGAGACAGCGCTCCTCGAATCGCTCGAAGGCAAGCGCGGGCAGCCGCGGACGAAGCCGCCGTTCCCGGCGATCGCCGGCCTCTACGCCGCGCCCACGGCGGTCAACAACGTCGAGTCGATCACGACGGTGACCTCGGTCCTCGATCTCGGCGCCACGGAGTACGCAAAGCTCGGCGTCGAAGGATCGACAGGAACACGAGTGTTCTCGCTGTCGGGAGACGTCGTGAACCCCGGGAACTACGAGCTGCCGCACGGGATCACGCTGCGCGAGCTCATCTACGACGTCGGCGGGGGTGTTCCGGGCGGCCGTGAGCTGAAAGCGATCATCCCCGGCGGCTCGTCGACCTCGGTCCTCACCGGCGTGGAGATCGACACGCGGCTCGACTTCAACTCGCTCGTGCAGGCGGGCTCCTCGATCGGCTCGGCAGGGGTGATCGTGATCGACGACCGCTGCTGCATGGTGCAGCTCGGCATCCGCGTCTCACAGTTCTACGAGCACGAGTCCTGCGGGAAGTGCACGCCTTGCCGCGTCGGCACGCGCTGGCTGACGCAGATCCTCCAGAAGATCGAGGAAGGTCGCGCGTCCCAGCCGGACCTCGACCTTCTGCTCTCGGTCTGCGACCGGATCCTCGGCAAGTGCCTGTGCCCTCTCGGCGACTCCGACGCGATCGCCGTTCTCAGCTACGTCGACCGGTTCCGCGACGAGTACCAGGCGCACATCGACCTCGGTCGCTGCCCATTCTCCGGCGACTCGTCCCTCGAAGGGATTCTCGCTCCTGCGGCTATGCACGAGGGCCACGGCCACCAGGTGGCTCATGTCTGAGCTCTTCGTGGTCACCGTCGACGACCGGCAGGTCGAGGTGCCGAAAGGCACCGGGCTCGTCGAGGCGGCACTGGCCGCAGGGATCGAGGTCCCGGTCTTCTGCTACGAGCCCCGCCTCGGCCCGCCGGTCGGGGCGTGCCGGATGTGCCTGGTCGAGATCGAGGGGATGCCGAAGCTCCAGGCCGGCTGCACGCTCACTGTCGCCGACGGGATGATCATCCGCACCGCAGCGACCTCTACGAAGGCAGCGGAAGGACAGGAGGCGACCCTCGAGTTCATCCTCGTCAACCACCCGCTCGACTGCCCGGTCTGCGACAAGGGCGGCGAGTGCCCGCTTCAGGACCTCGCATTTCGCTACGGGCCCGGGAACACTCGCATGACGCTCCCCAAGCTCACGGTCGACAAGCCGATCCCCGTCTCGCCGCTGATTGCGCTCGACCGCGAGCGTTGCATCCTTTGTTACCGCTGCACCCGCTTCTCGGAGGACGTCTCCGAGGACGGCCAGCTGATCGCGCGGAACCGAGGCGCTCGTACCGAGATCGCCACCTTCGAGGACGAGGCGTACCGCTCGCCATTCTCGGGAAACGTCATCGAGCTCTGCCCGGTCGGAGCGCTGACGTCGACGCTCTACCGCTTCGAGGCGCGGCCGTGGGAGATCCAGAACGTGCCGACCGTATGCACTGGGTGCCCGGTCGGCTGCAACGTCTCGGCGACGATCCGCGAAGGAAAGGTAAAGCGCATCCTCTCCCGCAACCACCCCGAGATCGACCGCGGTTGGCTCTGCGACAAGGGTCGCTTCACGTACCCGCACCTCCGGGCCGACGACCGGATCACCACACCGCTGCGCCGCGGGCCGAAGGGACTCGAGGAGGTCACGTGGGACGAGGCGCTCGACTCCGCCGAGGAGATGTTGCGCGAGGCTGACGGGGCGATCGTGACCGCACTCTCGGGATCGGAGACGAACGAGATCGCCTACTCGCTCGGGCGCCTTCTGCGCGCAGGCCTCGGTGCGCACTCGGCCGTGATGCCGGAGGCCACCTCCAATGCACTCGAGGCGTTTCGACTTCCGCTCAGCGCGATTGCGGAGGCCGAGCTCGTCGTCGTGGTCGGCGACGACCCCGTTGTCGAGCGCGCGCCGATCGTGGACCTGTGGATCAAGGAAGCTCGAAGGCGGGGAGCCGACGTCGTGGTGTGCTCGCCCGTGGGGGACGTGCCCACGGAGCCCGGCGGAGCAACGGCTCTGTGCCAGAAGCTCGCCGCGCCTCGCAACGCGCTCGGCAGAAAACTGCGGGGGGCCGAACGCGCCGTTCTCGTCTGGTCCGGGCCGGGCGGCGGCGGAGGAGCGCGCCTCGCCGAGCTCGCGCACGAGCTCGGCTTCGAGAGCGAGGATGGGTGTGGCGCGCTCCACCTTCCGGCCACGGCCAACGCACTGGGCGCCGCAGCCGCCTGGGCGGCCTCCGCGGACGCCGACGAGGCGAACCCCGAGCCGATCAAGCTCCTACTCGTCTCGGGCGACGATGCGGCGGCGGACCCAAGCGTGCGCGCGCTCGCGGAGCAGGCCGAGCACGTGATCGTGCTGACGATGTTTCACGAGCTCGCCGCAGGCTGGGCCGACCTGCTCCTCCCTGCCACCGCTGCTCTCGAGCGCGACGGCACGTCGACGAACCTCGAAGGTCGCTTGCAGCGGCTTCGCCGCACTGTCCTGCCACCGTGCCCGGACGAGCTCGCCTGGATCGCAATGCTCGCGGCGCGCTTCGACGTCGCGGTCGCCTCGCAGGCGCCGGGTGTCTTCGAAGAGCTCGCCCAAACGCTCTTCCGCGATCTGTCTCTCGACGAGCTCGGACTCTACGCACGTCTTCCCGCGCGCCATGCGTACGAGACACCCGTTCCCGCGTCGACGCCCAGCTCGTCGGCTCTCGCGACCTTCTCCGATGAGAAGTACGTAGGAGCGCTGCGCTTGCAGCGGTACCGGCCGCTGTTCTCCGGGCCTGCCGTCGAGCGAGTGCCTCAGCTCGACTTCCAGCGTGCCCACCCTGATGTTGAGCTGTCGGCCGCCGATGCCGAGCGGCGCGGAATCGCAGCGGGTGACACCGTCCTCGTCCGCTCGAACGGCACGTCGGTGGAGCTGCGGGCGCGCGTGAATCGAAAGCTCATCGAAGGTATCGCACGGATCGCCGACGAGCACGCCGCCGACCTGCACGCAGCCGTCGAGGTGGTGAAGGCCTGATGCAGGTCGAGTGGTACGTGAGCCTCATTCAGGCCTTCGTGGTCATCAACCTCGTGATGGTGACGTTCGCGTACCTGACGCTCGCCGAGCGCAAGGTCATGGCCAGGATGCAGCTCCGCTACGGCCCGAACCGAGCAGGGCCGTTTGGCCTCTTGCAGCCGATCGCGGACCTCCTCAAGCTCTTGAACAAGGAGAGCTTCCAACCTGCTGCCGCGGTCAACTGGCTCTACGTGCTAGGGCCGTTCCTGGCGACGTTCACGGCGCTCACGACGTTCTCGGTCATTCCCTACGGGCCGGGCTGGGAGATCGGAGGCGTCTACATCCCAGGGCAGGTCGCGGACCTCGACATCGCGCTGATCCTCATCTTCGCGATCGGCTCCGTCGGGATCTACGGGTTCATCGTCGGAGGTTGGGCCTCCGACTCGAAGTACTCGCTCCTCGGGTCCATGCGGACTTGCGCTCAGCTGGTCTCGTACGAGGTTTCGCTCGCGCTCTCCGTTCTCGGTGTGGTGATCATGGCCGAGTCGCTCTCGCTCACCGACATAGTCGCGGCGCAGGAAGGGACGCTCTGGTATGCGGTCCCGCAGTTCGTGGGGCTCGTCGTCTTCCTCTTCGCCGGCACGGCCGAGACGTCTCGCGCCCCGTTCGACCTCCCCGAGGCAGAGCAGGAGCTCGTCGCCGGTTACCACACCGAGTACGGCGGGATGCGGTTCGGGCTCTACACGATGTCCGAGTACATCAACCTCATCACGCTCTCCGCGCTCTGCGTGACGCTCTTCCTCGGCGGCTGGCACGGACCTGGTTGGGACGGCGCCACGTGGGCCGGTCCGCTGTGGTTCATCGGCAAGCTCGCCCTTCTGCTGTTCGTGTTCATCTGGATGCGAACGACGCTGCCGCGCCTGCGCTACGACCAGCTCATGAGCTTCGGCTGGAAGATCCTTCTGCCCGTGGCAACGATCAACGCGCTCGTCACCGCAATCGTGGTCGTTGCAGTATGAGCAACGCTCGCCTTTAGTCTCCGTTCACGGGGGAACCTCCCGGTTCCCCCGCACCCCTTCCACTGGTCCGCTTCGCGGACAAAGCGCTTCGCGCCTTCCCCACACCCCTCCACGCTCATGGGCCAGAGGGCGGCCCATGAGCCCGCAGCCGTACGACACGCTCAAGGGCTTCGGGGTCACCTTCCGGCAGATCTTCCGGAAGCCGATCACGCAGCAGTACCCCGAGTACAAGCGGCCGGTGTATCCGCGCTTCCACGGACGGCACCGGCTCTGGAAGCACGAGAACGGGCTCGAGACGTGCGCGGCTGCTCACTTTCGCAGCTGCCTGCCCTGCCGACTGCATCCGCGTGGTCGCCGAGGAAAACACGGCCGAGAATCGCGTGTCAGCAGGCGAGCGCTACGCCCGCATCTACGAGATCAACATGAGCCGCTGCATCTTCTGCGGCTACTGCGAGCTCGCCTGTCCGTTCGACGCGATAACCCTGGGGAACGAATTCGAGATCGCCGAGTACTCGCGCGACGACCTGATCTACACGAAGGACATGCTCCTCGCCGAGCCGATCAAGCGCGTACCCGTCGCGGATCCCGACCGGTTCGACACCCCCGAGCCCTCGTATAAGACCTCCAGCTGATGGGCAACGTCCTCGTCTGGGTGGTCTGGTTCCTCGCGGCGGGCGGCTGTCTTGCGAGTGGCATCGCCGTCGTCAGCGTGACGAACCCGTTCTTCTCGGCGCTGGCGCTCATCGGGAATCTCGCGTCACTTGCGGTGCTCTATCTCCTGTTGGCTGCCGAGTTCGTCGCTGCTGCCCAGGTGCTCGTCTATGCGGGTGCAGTAATGGTCATGTTCCTGTTCGTCGTCGCGTACCTGGGCGGGCGGGCCGACGCTCCCTGGGCCGGTGGGCCACCGCTCCTCGAGGACCGCCGCAGTCGTCGCGGCAGCTGCGCTCCTGGTCGAAGTCGTCGTCGTCCTCGGGCTAGCGTGGGGAGACAACCTGCAGGATCCGGTAGAGGTCTCGGACTCGTTCGGCAGCCCCGCGGAGATCGGCGAGCTGTTCCTCACCGACCACCTGCTCGCGTTCGAGATCACCTCCATCGTGCTGCTCGTCGCCGCGATCGGCGGCGTCGTGTTGGAAACGACGCCCGAGAAGGAGACCGAGTAGTGGACGGACC
>CAWHBH010000002.1:0-50912 GCA_963827525.1 uncultured Thermoleophilia bacterium | reverse complement strand
CTGAGACATGCGTATCGTCGTCATCGTCGCCTTCGCCGCTGTCGTGGCTGCGACAGCGAGCGGCGCGCCGTCGACCGAGCACCGCAGCCCCCCGGTTCGTGAGTACTCCGTCCCGGCGGGCACGCACCCGCATGACGTGGCGCCCGCGCGCGACGGTGGCGTCTGGTACACGGCGCAGGGCTCGGGCGAGCTCGGGTGGCTCGACCCGGAGACCGGCGAGACGCGGCAGATCCCGCTCGGCGCGGGTTCCGCGCCGCACGGCGTCATCGTCGGGCCGGACGGCGCTCCGTGGATCACCGACGGCGGCCTGAACGCGATCGTGCGCGTCGACCCGCGACACGAGCGAGGTGCGCCGCTTTCCGCTGCCGGCACGCCGCGGCTACGCGAACCTGAACACCGCCACGTTCGACAGCCGCGGCGTGCTGTGGTTCACGGGGCAGAGCGGCATCTATGGCCGCCTCGACCCGAGGGATCGGCAAGGTCCGCGTCTTCCGCGCGCCGCGTGGCGCAGGCCCGTACGGCGTCACGACGACGCCCGTCGGGCAACGTCTACTACGCCTCGCTTGCGGGCAGCTACCTCGGCCGGATCGACCCCGGACGGGCGCGGCGACGGTGCTGAGCCGCCGACGGCGGGCCAGGGCGCGCGGCGTGTGTGGTCCGACTCGCGCGGCCGGATCTGGATCAGCGAGTGGAACGCGGGCAAAGTCGGCATGTACGACCCGCGGAGCACGAGTGGCGCGAGTGGCGCGTGCCGGGGGCGAACCCGATGACCTACGCTGTCTACGTCGACGAGCGCGACAAGGTCTGGCTGACCGACTTCGGCTCGAACGCGCTCGTCCGATTCGATCCGGCGACGACAGGTTCAGAGCGTCCGGCTTCCAAGCGCAGACGCAGAAGTGCGCCAGCTCCTCGGCCGGCCGGGCGAGGTCTGGGGCGCCGAGTCAGGCACGGACAAGCTCGTCGTCGTACTGACACGCTGAATAGGGAGGGCCGCCCGGGGGCGGCCCTCCTTCGCCGCGGTTCAGGTCACGCTCGAGTTACGTCATGTGAGCCGAACGTGGCGGAACAGCACGTCGGTCTCGTCACGGGACCGCGACGAAGTCATCGAGAAACGCGCGCGCGTCGTCGATGTCAAGACGGTAATAGCCGCCAAAGCTGCGGCAGAACTGACTCGCACCGAAGCTCGTGTCGGCCACCAGGTAGCCGCCGTGGAAGACGGGGCCGCCGGAGTCACCGAAACACGTGCCGCCGCCGGCACGGGAGTCCTTCTCGTTCCCCGCAAGCTTCAGCACCTGAGACGAGATGTTCTGACCGACGGCGCTCGTGAAGCGACGCGTTCGGTCCGAGATCGCGGTTGGCTTCTGCGGACCCTCCGTCGGCTTCTCGAAGAAGACGCCGTAGCCGACGACCTCGAACGTCTGCTTGTTGAAGCCACCATTTCCGTTCGCGAGCCCTTGGAGGTAATTGCGCGGCGGGAGCGCCGCGGGCGTCGCAGCGGTATATGGATTGTCGAGCACCACGACACCGACGTCGTGGAGATCGTTCAACTGCAGCTCGCCGTCCCAGAGCGGATGCGCGTGCGGGGTACCGGTGAGCCAGCCCGGAACCGGCGCGCTGTACCCGACGGCCGACATGCCGTTACCCGTATCGTCGGAGGCACGCGGCGTCGTAGTGGGTGCCACCGTGTCAAACGTCGCGATCGCCTTCCCACGGACGCCCTCGGCGCAGTGCGCCGCGGTCACGAGCACGGTAGGGGACACGAGGGTCGCCGAACACCGGAAACGACCGTCGGGTTGGTAGAAGACGATCATCGCAACGTTCGGGTGCCTGTTCCCGTCCAACTGCCCGCCCGTAATAGCTCCTGCCGGTACGACGCTGATGGCGAATGCAGCAACGAGCGCCGCAAGCAGACTCATGAGTTTACGCACGTGTACCCCCCCCTTTCGATTGCGGAGCATTGGTAACCGCTGCTCCACTCTTCCCACGCACAGGAGTGTGCGGCCGAAGTCTTAGCAGGAAACATGCGAAGTGCAATGTTTCTGAAAGACGACGGCGGGCGGTGGTCACACGACCCCCGCCCGCTACGTCCGAGGACTTCGAGACGCCGTGACTACTTCTTCGGCGCCACCTCGATTTGCATCATCGCGCCCTGAGCACTGACGCTCTTGACGCGCACCGTCGTCCCGGTGTTCGGCACCTTCACCCCCGCGAACGGCGTCGACGGCGACCAGTACGACTGGCTGTCGTCGAACACGGGCACCGCGGGTTGAGACGGGTGCGTTGTTCCGACACTGTTGAGGTGCAGCGTGATGGCGTCGGTCGGGTCCAGACCGAACGTCGAGTCGTACGACTGAACACGCGCTCGCCACGGCGCACCGTCGCCGCGGATGAGCACGTTGGGATGCGCGTCGACCGGGAGGATCGCCCCCTCGCCCGGATGCGACGTGGTGTTGTTGTCCTCGCCCCAGAACGTGTCCCAGTAGGTGACGAGCATGCCGTCCTGATACGGGAAGTACTCCACCCAATCGGGCCCGGTAGCCGGCCCCGGCGGCGTGTTCCTGTGGCCGAAGTTGTACGCGGTCTTCAGCGACAGGTCGTCCGCCTGGTAGTTGCGGTTCTCCAGGAAGTAGAACTGCGGCTCCGAGACGCTGTTGATCGGACCAGTGCGGACGAAGCCGGCGGACGTCCAGCCGTCGTCGCCCGACTCGAACGTATCGGGAGCTCCTCCTGCGACCGAGACGTTATCGAAGATGAAGCCGTTCTCGACAACCGCCGGATCGGTCCGGTACCTGAAGCGAATGTTGGTCGTCCCGGGCGGGAGCGTCGCGTTCAACGTCACCCAGCCACCCGAGTCGCCCGTCATCCCCGTATGCGAGGTGTTGAAACCGCTTCCGAGATCGTCCTCCGCGGACGACAGGTTCGTCAGGATCGGCGTCCACGTGGTGCCGTTGTTGCTGGACGCCTCCAGGAACGCGTAGTCGAAGCGGAACTCGGCCTCGAAGTTCACATCGGCCGTCAGCAACCCCCCACCGGACACCGGTTTCGAGATGGACCTGTCGAGGTTGTTGCCGGACGTCGACCACTGCGCGAACAACGATGGTGGCAGCGGCTCGTAGATCTCCACGTCCCGCTCGCGTGGCGGAAGAACGACGATCACCGCCTGAGCCTGCCTCGTGTTGAAGCCGGCAGGCCCGAGCTTGTGCTCCGACTTCTGGCCCGCGCGGGCGACCTCGAAGTTGAGCCAGCCAAGCACGAGCTTCTCGTAAGCGCCGAGGTTCGTCGGCGCGTCGCCGATGCCGTTGACGCCGGTCGGCGGACCGTCCCCGTCACCGATGTTGGCGCCGCTCGACATCAGCGTCCAGAAGCCGGTCGAGTTCTCGCAGAATCCGTCGGGAATCGGACACGTGTTACCGCTCGTGTCGTAGAGGTCAGGCAGGTTGAGGTCGTGCCCGTACTCGTGGGCGAAGACGCCGAGACCGCCGTTCTCGGGCTGGATCGTGTAGTCGAAGACCCACATGCCGGTCGGGTTGCTCGGAATCGTGAGACCGCCCGACGGACCGCCGCGGCCGACCTCGAGCATGAGCAGGTTGGGATCGAAAACGGTGTACGGGCCGCCGGGATGGAGCTGCGTGGCCCATCGGTGGCTCCAGATCGCGTCCGTGCCGTACTCGGGATCGCACGCAGAAATCGCGCACACGGTCCCCAGCGGCGTCTGACGTCCCGCGGCCTGGTCGCCGCCGGAGTGGACGATCTGGAAGTGATCGATAACGCCGTCGGGCTCGTCGAAGTTCCCGTTGAAGTTGAAGTCGTAGCGATCCCAGACGTCGAACGTCTTCAGGTAGTCCTGGATCTCCTGCATCGTCCTGCCGCTCGCGATCTGCTCATCCACCCAGAACGCCATAGCGTCCCTGACGAGGGACCAGACGGTCGGGCAGACGATGCTGTCGGAGCCGCCCGCGTAGTCGATCGTGCCGTCGACGTTACAGTCGTCGGTCCCGTAGCGGGCCTGGTTGAACGGCACCTTCACCCACTCGATGACATCGCCTTCGATCGAGTACCGACCTGAGGACTGCCGTTCGTAGTACTCCCGCATACGGTCGAAGTACATGTCGTCGTAGTGGTCAGTGCTGAAATCGGGCTTCCAGATCGTGGTGTTGTCCTGCGCCCGATCCGGAGCGGGGATCTCGTTGTGCTCAGGCCCGGCGAACAGCACGGCTTGTGAGACGTCCGGCCTGTCCGGGATGAGCGGATGACGGGTTTCCCCGAACTCGGCGAGGACCACGAAGATCCTGTCGGTGTCCTCGCGCGCCAGCTCGACGTACTGGCCCTTGGCGACCTGGACGACCTTCGCGTCGTTGGGCACCTTGCCCGCGAGCTTCATCTGGAGCGCCTTCCCCTTGAGCTCGCGCTGCCGGACGCTGAGCGCGGTCTCGAAGTCGTGCTTGTGTGGCTTTGCGTCCTTGGGCCCTCTCGGTCCCTGCGCGGACGCGCTGAACGCGCTCCCTGCCAGCGTGAGGACGAGCGCGAACGCCGCAGCCACGCCAATCAGCATGGCCTTCCTCATGTCTATCTCCCCTTCCATCGTTGCCTTGCACAGCCGTCTCGGCTGCGTCACGGCCCGGATCCTAGAGACGTGCAGGCGATTTCACAAGTGGGAATCGTCCCATGTCCTCGTGCTTAACCGTGCGGCTTCGCCATCGCGTGGAAGTCGAGTGCCTCGTCGAGGATCGCGTCCTCGACCCCCGCTTCACGCGCGAGCTCCCGCAGCGATCGTCCCGTTGCGGCGGCCTCCTTCACAAGCTCCGCGGCCTTGTCGTATCCGATGTACGGGTTCAGCGCCGTCGCGGCGGACAAGGTGAGCTCCGCGTAGCGCTCGAGTTGCTCGCGGTTCGCCTCGATTCCGTCCACGCACTTCTCGGCGAGCAGCCGCGAGGCGCTTGCGAGGAGCTTGATCGAGTCGAGCAGGTTGCGCGCCATCATCGGGATGAACACGTTCAGCTCGAAATGGCCCTGCATGCCTCCCACCGTGATCGCCTGGTCGTTTCCGATCACCTGCGCCGCAACCTGGGTTACGACCTCCGGTATCACCGGATTGACCTTGCCGGGCATGATCGAGCTGCCTTTCTGCAGCTCTGGGAGAAGGATCTCCGCTAGTCCCGCGCGCGGTCCCGATCCCATGAGCCGAAGGTCGTTCGCGATCTTGTTCAGCGAGACGGCCACAACCTTGAGCGCACCCGACGTCTCCACCAGCCCGTCACGGGCGGCCTGGGCCTCGAACGGGTCGGCAGGAGCTGAGATCGTGAGACCGGACTGCGCACTGAGGAGGCCGCGAACACGCTCCGCGAACTCCGGATGCGTGTTCAAACCGGTGCCGATCGCCGTACCGCCGAGCGGGATCTGGCCGAGTCGCGGCATGGCGTCCTCGACCCGTGCGATTCCCTGCCGAACCTGCGCGGCATAGCCTCCGAACTCCTGGCCGAGCGTCACGGGAACGGCGTCCATCAGGTGCGTTCGACCTGACTTGACGACGTCTTCGAACTCGCGCGCCTTCGCTTCGAGCGAGACAGCGAGTCGCTCCAGCGCGGGAACGAGGTCGTGCACGATCTCGTCGAGCGCGGCGAGATGAACCGCCGAGGGGAAGACGTCGTTCGACGACTGACCCATGTTCACGTCGTCGTTCGGATGAACGCCCTCGCCCGCAAGCGCCGCGATGACCTCGTTCGCGTTCATGTTGGAGCTCGTTCCTGACCCCGTCTGAAAGACGTCGATGGGGAACTGGTCGTCGAACTCCCCGTCGCCGACGCGGTCGGCGGCGGCGGCGATTCTCTCCGCCTTGTCCGCGTCGAGAAGGCCGAGCTCGGCGTTGATCCGCGCTCCCGCAGCCTTTATCCGGCCAAGCCAGCGGGCGACGGAGAGCGGTATCGGCTCGCCCGAGACCGTGAAGTTCGCCATCGCTTTTTCGGTCTCACCTCCCCAGAGAGTCTGCCCCGGCGTCGCCTTTCCCATCGCGGCGAGTCTATCCGCGGTCGGTCAGACTGCCTTTCGTGAGCTCCCGCTCGATCTTCGAGGCCCAGTCGCTCTGGGACCCTGCCGGTACGTACCTGAACACCGCGTCGTACGGGCTGCCGCCGAGACCCGCATGGGATGCGCTCCAGGCTGCGCTCGAGGACTGGCGCGGCGGGCGCACGAGCTGGGAGCACTGGGGACTCCCAGGCGAGCAGGCGCGCGCGTCGTTCGCGCGTTTGGTCGGAGTTCAGGTGGAGACGGTCGCCATCGGCTCGAACGTCTCCAGCCTGATCGGCCTGGTGGCCGCCTCGATTCCCGACGGTACGCGCGTGCTAGCGCCCGACGTCGAGTTCACCTCGCTCCTCTTCCCCTTCCTCGTCCACGAGCGCCGCGGTGTGACCGTGCGGCTGGTGCCGGCCTCGGAGTTGCCCGGCGAGATCGGCTCCGACGTGGATGTCGTCGCGTTCAGCGCGGTTCAGATGGCGACAGGCGAGGTCGCCGACCTCGACTCGATCGCGCGGGCGGCGGACGAGCACGGGGTGATGACCGTCGTGGACGCGACGCAGGCGATCGGCTGGCTCCCACTCGACGCGAGCCGTTTTGATGTCGTCGCCGCCCATGGCTACAAGTGGCTCATGTCCGCCCGTGGCACCGCATACCTGACGATTCGACCTGAACGGCTCATCGACGTCGTCCCGGCTGCCGCAGGGTGGTACTGCGGGGGAGAACCCGCACGAGACCTTCTTCGGGCCACCCCTCCGACTGGCCGAGAGCGCGCGAAGGCTAGACACTTCGCCGGCCTGGTTTATGTGGGTGGCCGCCGCTCCGGCACTCGCGACGATCGAAGAGATCGGCATCGACGCGATCAACGGCCACGATGTCGTGCTTGCGAACCGCTTCCGAGCCGGGCTCGGCGTCGAGCCCGGAAACTCGTCGATCGTGATGTCCGATGCACCCGGAGCTGCCCAGAAGCTCGCGAGCGCCGGCATTCAGGCCGCGGTGCGCGGAGGCAAGCTCCGGACGTCTTGGCACGTCTACAACACGGAAAGCGACGTCGACCGCACGCTCGACGTGCTGTCAGCCTGACCGCGACGCTTCGAGCAGCTCTTGCCATGAGGAGAGCTTGACCCGCGGTCGGCCCTGCGGACTCGCCGCGGGAGCGCTCGAGAGCGTCGATGGCCTCCCACCCAGGATGTGTCACCACCTCGATCTGCGGCCGGCGAGGAGGTCGTCGATGCTCGCGCCGTCTCCCGCTGGAAGAGCTCCAGCGCGCGCGTCCTCGAGGAGGAGGTCGACCGTCTCGGTGGCGTCCTTCTTGTTCGTCCCGATGACGCCAGTCGGGCCTCGCTTGATCCAACCGGCGCAGTAGAGACCGGGAATGACGGCGCCGGCGTCGTCGAGCACACGGCCGCCTTCGTTCCGGATCGTCCCGCTCGTCTGGTGAAACGGCACCCCGACAAGAGCGACGCCGTTATAGCCGACGCTCCTGAAAACGATCTGACACGGGATCACTTCGCGGGTGTCGGTCGGGATCGCTCGCACGCGACCGTGCTCGTCTGCCTCGAGTGAGTTGTGGGCGATCTCGACTCCTTCGACGCGCCCGCTACCGAGAATCGCCACCGGTGAGACACGGAATCGGAGGCGTACTACTCGCCGTTTACCGGATGGCCCCCGCGCTGCGAACCCGCGCAGGATCTCGAAGTTGCGCCGGACGATGTTCGACGCCGCCGCAAGCTCGGCTTCGCTCGCCGGGTCGAGCGCCAGCTCTCCAGGCTCGACGACAATGTCGGCGCCCGCAAGCTCCCCCATCTCCTGGAGCTCGGTCGACGTCCAGGCGGCCTGTACAGGGCCACGCCGTCCGAGGACGACGATCTCGCGGATCCCCGAACCGACGATTGCCTCGATCGCAGCGTCGGTCGTGTCGGTAGGGGCGAGCTCCTCACGCGTCAGGGCAAGCATCCGCGCTACGTCGAGCGCGACGTTTCCGTTGCCGACGACGACTGCCCGCTCCCCCGAGAGATCGAAAGTCAGCTGTTGGAAGTCGGGGTGGCCGTTGTACCAGGCGACGAGCTCGGTCGCGGCCCAGGAACCGGGGAGATCCTCTCCCGGAATGCCGAGCCGGCGATCCGTCTGAGCGCCGACTGCGTAGATGACTGCGTCGTACGAGCGCACGAGCTCTTCATGGGCGACATCTCGCCCGACTTCGATGTTTCCGAGGAAACGGAAGCCGGGCCGTTGGGCGATCTTCTCGAACGCGCGCGAGACCGTCTTCAGATTCGGATGGTCAGGGGCGACGCCGAGACGGACGAGCCCCCACGGCGTCGGCAACCGCTCGATCATGTCGACTTCGGTCGGCGGATCCTCGCTCGCCAACAGGTGGCCGGCGGCGTAGAACGCAGCGGGGCCTGACCCGACCACCGCCACACGTAGCGCGTTCTCGCGACCGCTCATCCACCGGCAACTCTACGGGCGGCTCAGGGCCTCTTGACCTGCGACCATGCGCGCGTGCTCCGTCGCCATGTGCCCAGGATTTCCGCGTTCGTATGCGCCGCCGTCCTCATCGGGGTCATCGCGATGATCGGGAAAATGTGGTGGGACAGCCGGCTCCCGGGCACGTACAGCGTGATGGACTACGGTCACGCCGACTACGGTGGCGGCGCCGAATCCGACCCTCACGCCGCCCACGACGGCAGAGAGCGTGGACTCAGCGTCACGGCTCTCCACGGGCCGCGTGCAGGATCTCCGGACGCTCGCTTCGCGCTGGCAGCCAGGGCTCCGACCGTTCACCTGGCATTTGGCGAGCAGTCGACGCGCTGACGTTCAACGGTTCGTCTCCCGGTCCGGAGCTACGGGCACAAGTGGGAATCGTCCCATGTCCTCGTACTCAGCCGTGCGGCTTTGCCATCGCGTGGTAGTCGAGCGCCGCGTCGAGAATCGCCTCGTCGACTCCTGCTTCGCGGGCGAGCTCGCGTAGCGAGCGGCCGGTCGCTGCTGCTGCCTTGACGAGCTCCGCGGCCTTGTCGTACCCGATGTACGGGTTGAGGGCGGTCGCGGCGGACAAGCGTGAGCTCCGCGTAGCGCTCGAGTTGCTCGCGGTTCGCCTCGATTCCGTCCACGCACTTCTCGGCGAGCAGCCGCGAGGCGCTCGCGAGGAGCTTGATCGAGTCGAGCAGGTTGCGCGCCATCATCGGGATGAAGACGTTCAGCTCGAAATGGCCCTGCATGCCTCCCACCGTGATCGCCTGGTCGTTTCCGATCACCTGCGCCGCGACCTGGGTTACGACCTCCGGTATCACCGGATTGACCTTGCCGGGCATGATCGAGCTGCCTTTCTGCAGCTCTGGGAGGAAGATCTCCGCAAGTCCCGCGCGCGGTCCCGATCCCATGAGCCGAAGGTCGTTTGCGATCTTGTTCAGCGAGACGGCCACAACCTTGAGCGCGCCCGACGTCTCCACCAGCCCGTCACGGGCGGCCGGGCCTCGAACGGGTCGGCAGGAGCTGAGATCGTGAGACCGGACTGCGCACTGAGGAGGCCGCGAACACGCTCCGCGAACTCCGGATGCGTGTTCAAACCGGTGCCGATCGCCGTACCGCCGAGCGGGATCTGGCCGAGTCGCGGCATGGCGTCCTCGACCCGTGCGATTCCCTGCCGAACCTGCGCGGCATAGCCTCCGAACTCCTGGCCGAGCGTCACGGGAACGGCGTCCATCAGGTGCGTTCGACCTGACTTGACGACGTCTTCGAACTCGCGCGCCTTCGCTTCGAGCGAGACAGCGAGTCGCTCCAGCGCGGGAACGAGGTCGTGCACGATCTCGTCGAGCGCGGCGAGATGAACTGCCGAGGGGAAGACGTCGTTCGACGACTGACCCATGTTCACGTCGTCGTTCGGATGAATGCCCTCGCCCGCAAGCGCCGCGATGACCTCGTTCGCGTTCATGTTGGAGCTCGTTCCTGACCCCGTCTGAAAGACGTCGATGGGGAACTGGTCGTCGAACTCCCCGTCGCCGACGCGGTCGGCGGCGGCGGCGATTCTCTCCGCCTTGTCCGCGTCGAGAAGGCCGAGCTCGGCGTTGATCCGCGCTCCCGCAGCCTTTATCCGGCCAAGCCAGCGGGCGACGGAGAGCGGTATCGGCTCGCCCGAGACCGTGAAGTTCGCCATCGCTTTTTCGGTCTCACCTCCCCAGAGAGTCTGCCCCGGCGTCGCCTTTCCCATCGCGGCGAGTCTATCCGCGGTCGGTCAGACTGCCTTTCGTGAGCTCCCGCTCGATCTTCGAGGCCCAGTCGCTCTGGGACCCTGCCGGTACGTACCTGAACACCGCGTCGTACGGACTGCCGCCGAGACCCGCATGGGATGCGCTCCAGGCTGCGCTCGAGGACTGGCGCGGCGGGCGCACGAGCTGGGAGCACTGGGGACTCCCAGGCGAGCAGGCGCGCGCGTCGTTCGCGCGTTTGGTCGGAGTTCAGGTGGAGACGGTCGCCATCGGCTCGAACGTCTCCAGCCTGATCGGCCTGGTGGCCGCCTCGATTCCCGACGGTACGCGCGTGCTAGCGCCCGACGTCGAGTTCACCTCGCTCCTCTTCCCCTTCCTCGTCCACGAGCGCCGCGGTGTGACCGTGCGGCTGGTGCCGGCCTCGGAGTTGCCCGGCGAGATCGGCTCCGACGTGGATGTCGTCGCGTTCAGCGCGGTTCAGATGGCGACAGGCGAGGTCGCCGACCTCGACTCGATCGCGCGGGCGGCGGACGAGCACGGGGTGATGACCGTCGTGGACGCGACGCAGGCGATCGGCTGGCTCCCACTCAACGCGAGCCGTTTTGATGTCGTCGCCGCCCATGGCTACAAGTGGCTCATGTCCGCCCGTGGCACCGCATACCTGACGATTCGACCTGAACGGCTCATCGACGTCGTCCCGGCTGCCGCAGGGTGGTACTCGGGGGAGAACCCGCACGAGACCTTCTTCGGGCCACCCCTCCGACTCGCCGAGAGCGCGCGAAGGCTAGACACTTCGCCGGCCTGGTTTATGTGGGTGGCCGCCGCTCCGGCACTCGCGACGATCGAAGAGATCGGCGTCGACGCGATCAACGGCCACGATGTCGTGCTTGCGAACCGCTTCCGAGCCGGGCTCGGCGTCGAGCCCGGAAACTCCGCGATCGTGATGTCCGATGCACCCGGAGCTGCGCAGAAGCTCGCGAGCGCCGGCATTCAGGCCGCGGTGCGCGGAGGCAAGCTCCGGACGTCTTGGCACGTCTACAACACGGAGAGCGACGTCGACCGCACGCTCGACGTGCTGTCAGCCTGACCGCGACGCTTCGAGCAGCTCTTGCCATGAGGAGAGCTTGACCCGCGGTCGGCCCTGGGACTCGCCGCGGGAGCGCTCGAGAGCGTCGATGGCCTCCCACCCAGGATGTGTCACCACCTCGATCTGTCGGCCGGCGAGGAGGTCGTCGATGCTCGCGCCGTCTCCCGCTGGAAGAGCTCCAGCGCGCGCGTCCTCGAGAAGGAGGTCGACCGTCTCGGTGGCGTCCTTCTTGTTCGTCCCGATGACGCCGGTCGGGCCTCGCTTGATCCAACCGGCGCAGTAGAGACCGGGAATGACGGCGCCGGCGTCGTCGAGCACACGGCCGCCTTCGTTGCGGATCGTCCCGCTCGTCTGGTGAAACGGCACCCCGACAAGAGCGACGCCGTTATAGCCGACACTCCGGAAAACGATCTGACACGGGATCACTTCGCGGGTGTCGGTCGGGATCGCTCGCACGCGACCGTGCTCGTCTGCCTCGAGTGAGTTGTGGGCGATCTCGACTCCTTCGACGCGCCCGTTACCGAGAATCGCCACCGGTGAGACACGGAATCGGAGGCGTACTGCTCGCCGTTTACCGGATCGCCCCCGCGCTGCGAACCCGCGCAGGATCTCGAAGTTGCGCTGGACGATGTTCGACGCCGCCGCAAGCTCGGCTTCGCTCGCCGGGTCGAGCGCCAGCTCTCCAGGCTCGACGACAATGTCGGCGCCCGCAAGCTCCCCCATCTCCTGGAGCTCGGTCGACGTCCAGGCGGCCTGTACAGGGCCACGCCGTCCGAGGACGACGATCTCGCGGATCCCCGAACCGACGATTGCCTCGATCGCAGCGTCGGTCGTGTCGGTAGGGGCGAGCTCCTCACGCGTCAGGGCAAGCATCCGCGCTACGTCGAGCGCGACGTTGCCGTTGCCGACGACGACTGCCCGCTCCCCCGAGAGATCGAAAGTCAGCTGTTGGAAGTCGGGGTGGCCGTTGTACCAGGCGACGAGCTCGGTCGCGGCCCAGGAACCGGGGAGATCCTCTCCCGGAATGCCGAGCCGGCGATCCGTCTGCGCGCCGACTGCGTAGATGACTGCGTCGTACGAGCGCACGAGCTCTTCATGGGCGACATCTCGCCCGACTTCGACGTTTCCGAGGAAACGGAAGCCGGGCCGTTGGGCGATCTTCTCGAACGCGCGCGAGACCGTCTTCAGATTCGGATGGTCAGGGGCGACGCCGAGACGGACGAGCCCCCACGGCGTCGGCAACCGCTCGATCATGTCGACTTCGGTCGGCGGATCCTCGCTCGCCAACAGGTGGCCGGCGGCGTAGAACGCAGCGGGGCCCGACCCGACCACCGCCACACGTAGCGCGTTCTCGCGACCGCTCATCCACCGGCAACTCTACGGGCGGCTCAGGGCCTCTCTTGACCTGCGACCATGCGCGCGTGCTCCGTCGCCATGTGCCCAGGATTTCCGCGTTCGTATGCGCCGCCGTCCTCATCGGGGTCATCGCAATGATCGGGAAAATGTGGTGGGACAGCCGGCTCCCGGGCACGTACAGCGTGATGGACTACGGTCACGCCGACTACGGTGGCGGCGCCGAATCCGACCCTCACGCCGCCCACGACGGCAGGGAGCGGGACTCAGCGTCACAGCTCTCCACGGGCCGCGTACAGGGTCTCCGGACGCCCGCTTCGCGCTGGCGGCCAGGGCTGCGACCATTCACCTCGCAACCGGTCGAGCAGTCGACGCGCTGACGTTCAACGGTTCGTCTCCCGGTCCGGAGCTACGGGTAAAGCAGGGGGATCTCGTCGAGGTGATCCTCCGAAACGAGGACGTCGATCAGGGCGTAACGATCCACTGGCACGGCATCGACGTGCCGAATGCAGAGGATGGTGTCGCCGGCATCACTCAGAACGCCGTCGCGCCCGGCGAGAGCTACACCTACCGGTTCCGCGCGGAGCAGGTCGGCACGTTCTGGTACCACAGCCACCAGGTCTCCGCGAGCGAGGTGCGGCGGGGACTGTTCGGCGCCTTCGTCATCGAGCCGCCAGGCCCGGCCGCCGGCACTCTGGATCTTGCAGTGATCGCCCACACGTTCGACGGCATTCCGACACTCAACGGCGACGGACGAGCGTGGGGCGACGAAAAGTGTCATCCGGGGACGCCCATGCGCTTGCGGCTCATCAACTCCGACAGCGCCGAGCAACGCTTCACGCTCGGCGGGACGCGGTTTCGGGTCGTCGCGATCGACGGCACCGATGTGAACGGGCCGACCCCTCTGAAGATGCCACGCTGGCCATCGGGGGCGGCGGCAGGATGGATCTCGAGCTCACGATGCCCGCTGGCCCGTTCGGCTTTCGCTCGACGGTACGAGAGCGGGGATCGGGTTCAGCCCCAAGCGCACGCCACCAAGGCTCGCCGGGATCCCTGGAGAGGTCTTCGATCCGCTGACATACGGCACGCCGAGCGCCACACCGTTCGACGCGTCGAGCTCCTTCGACCGGCGCTTCGCATTCAAGATCACGCGCAAACCAGGGTTCTACGACGGTGCTCCCGGCCTACAGTGGGCGATCAACGGAGGAGATCTACCCCGACGTTCCCATGTTCGTCGTCGAGGAAGGCGACCTCGTCGAGGTCACGCTCACGAACGACACGAAGGCGATCCATCCGATGCATCTCCACGGACACCACGTGCTCGTCCTGAGCCGCGACGGCGAGGACGCCTCCGGGAGCCCGTGGTGGGTCGACACCTTGAACATGCAGCCGGGCGAGCGCTACGTCGTCGCCTTTCGAGCGGACAACCCAGGCATCTGGATGGACCACTGCCACAACCTCCGGCACGCTGCCGAGGGCCTTACGATGCACGTGGCCTACGCAGGCGTCACCACACCCTTCAGGGTGGGTGACGTCCCAGCACAACGATCCCGAATAGCGCGCTCGGCGCTACGTCGCTGCGGCTGCAGCGCTCGGCGTCGGCGTTTCGCCTCTGCCACTCGTCCCAGACGATTGACGCGGACAGGATGAAGATGAACACCGCGTTGATCGGATGGAGGAACCCAACCGGGAACGGGAGCTCGAAGCCGATCCAGGCGAGCCAAGCTGGATGAAGAGCAGGAGGAACAGCAGGCCGTGCCGGCCGAGCCGCCACTTTCCGATGCCCGCGATCAGTCCGAGGATCATCAGGACGAGCCCGGAGAGGATTACGATATAGCCGAAACCGGCGTGAAGGCCGAAGCCGTCCATGAACACGTCGTCGTTGATCGTTGATCCTTCGTCCTCGAGCTTGTTCGCTGCATAGAACGCGCCGTATCCCGGCAAGGCCGATCTGAATGACGACCATCGCAAACACGACCATCGACCACGCCCAATACACAGTGCGCACAAGTTCCTCCCGAGTCGCTGACCGGGCGAGACTACGACACCGTCAAGACGAACTCAAGACTAGCGGAAAGCGCGCGGAGCCACGAGCGCTCGCGTCAGTGCGAACAACCGTCGCCGCAGCCGCCGACCTCGGTGCCCTCGGGCAGCTCTTCGCCCTCTTCCACCTGGAACGAGTGGCCGCAGCCGCACGAGGAGACTGCGTTCGGGTTGTCGATCTTGAACCCGGCCTCCTGGATCGAGTTCAGGAAGTCGATGGTGGTGCCACGCAGGTAAGGCGCGCTATAGGGATCGACGACGACCGGGATTCCCTCGAGTGAGAGCTCGACGTCGCCCTCCGCGGCCCCGGCATCGAAGCCGAGTCCGTACTGGAAGCCGGAGCAGCCGCCGCCCTGGATGGCGACGCGAAGGACGAGAGTGCCTGCGTCCTCCTCCTCGGCCATGAGCTCCCGGATCTTCGCCGCCGCAACGGGCGTCAGCGAGATCAGCGTGTCGGTCGGATGCTCGATGGTTGCCACGGGCTCATGGTAGCGGACGGGGTGCTGGATGCCAGCACCGAGTTTGTAACACTCGCATCGCTCATTCTGTGCGGGATTTCGGATCCCTTCGTGCGCCCAAAGGGGGAGTGCTAGGTTTCGCGCGAGACAGACGTCCGAGGTCCACGCGGGGGTACACCCGTGCTTTCGAACTGGCTGCCCTTCCTCTTCTACGCCCTCTTCGCGGCGGCCATCCCCGCGACGATGATCGCGGCTTCGTTCATCGTCCCGCGGCGCCCTGTCGCCCGCACGAAGCAGAAGATGCTGCCGTTCGAGTCGGGTGTCGCCGAGAGTGCTCCGAGCCAGCAACGGCGCTTCACCGTCAGCTTCTACTTGACGGCCATCCTCTTCATCCTCTTCGACATCGAGATCGTCTACCTGTATCCGCTCGCCGTGCAGCTCAATGCGCTCGGCTGGTTCGGGCTCGGCGAGCTCGCGGTCTTCATCGCGATCCTCGGCGTCGCCTACGTCTACATCTGGCGCAAGGGGGCTTTGAACTGGCACTGAAACGGGAGCTTCCGCTGGTCAGCGACCGACCTCTCGCGAAGGCCGGCCTCCAGTCGGAGCGCGTGCTCTGGCCCGACCGCGGACTCGGTGTGTTCGAGCAGGAGGTCGCGCAGATCGAGGACGCGCTCCTCCTCACCACCGTCGAGAAGGCGGTCGCGTGGGCGCAGTCCAACTCGGTCTGGCCGGACACGTTCGGGCTTGCTTGCTGCGCGATCGAGATGATGTCGATCGTCTCGGCCCGCTACGACATCGCGCGCTTCGGGATGGAGCGGTTCAGCTCATCGCCGCGACAGGCTGACCTACTGATCATCTCGGGCCGTGTGACGCACAAGATGGCGCCGCCGTCTGCGCCAGGTCTACGACCAGATGCTCGAGCCGAAGTGGGTCATCGCCATGGGCGCATGCGCGAGCTCGGGCGGGATGTTCAACAACTACACGATCCTGCAGGGCGTCGACAAGATCGTCCCGGTCGACGTCCACGTACCGGGCTGCCCCCCTCGCCCGGAGGCGTTGATGGAGGGCATCATCCGGCTCCACGAAAAGATCCGCGCCGGCGTGCCTCCTGCATACGAGATCCGCGGAGTCGCCGAGTGACGGCACGTACGCAGGTGTTCCCGGTGTCATCGAGACGAGAGAAGCGCTCGGCGAGACGACCCTCGTGGTCGACCCGGCTCGACTGGTCGAGGCGTGCACGTTCCTGCGCGACGAGCACGGCTTCAACTTTCTGAGCGACATCGCCCCCTCCGACTACCTCGGTTGGGGTGAGCAGGGAGTCGCGGGATACATCGGCACCGCGTCGGGTCGCGATCTCAACGAGCCCGGCTCGCAAGGACTCGCGCACGTGCCGGCGCCGAAGCCCAAGCGGTTTTCCGTCGCGTACCAATTGCTGCGCGTGGGAGACGACCCGACCCGGGTTTGCGTTCAGGTCTGGCTCGACGACGGCGAGCCCGTCGCCAGCGTGCTTTCGGTCTGGCCCGCCGCCGACTGGTTCGAGCGCGAGGCCTGGGACATGATGGGCATCTCCTTCGAAGGCCACCCGAACCTCGTCCGCATCCTCATGCCCGAGGACTGGGAAGGTCACCCGCTCCGCAAGGACTACCCGCTCGGCGGCGAGCCTGTGCGCTTCTCGGACGAGGACTGAGTGGTCTCATGAGCGTCCTCCCGTCGACGCGCATCTACGAGGGAACACGGATTCCACACCCCGTGCCGACCATCCTCGAGGTCGACCCGGACAAGCATTCCCTCGACGACATCCTCACCGTCAACTTCGGGCCCAACCACCCGTCCACCCACGGTGTCCTTCGCCTGATCGTCGACCTCGACGGTGAGACAGTCGCTGGGATTCGCGCGGTCATCGGCTACCTCCACACCGGATTCGAGAAGAACATGGAGGCCAAGTCGTGGTGGAAGTCGGTCACGTACGCGCCGCGCGTCGACTACGTCTCCTTCCAGGCCAACGAGCTCGTCTACGTCCTTGCTATCGAGAAGCTCTTGGGCATCGAGGTGCCACGTCGGGCGATCTGGGCACGGATGGCGTTCGCAGAGCTCAACCGCATCCATTCGCACCTGGTCTGGCTCGGAACCTCCGCACTCGAGCTCGGAGCCATTTCGCTCTTCTGGTACGCGTTCGACGACCGCGACCAGATCCTCGACCTCTTCGAGATGGCCGGTGGGGCGCGGATGCACACCCGCTACTTCCAGGTTGGAGGGCTCGCCGAAGACCTGCCGCCGGCGTTTACCAGCGAGGCCCGGAAGTTCTGCGAGTCGATGCCGAAGTCGGTGGACGACTACGAAACGATCCTCGACCGGAACGCGATCTGGCTCGAGCGCACGAAGGGCATCGGGCTTCTCTCGGCCGACGACGCCCTCGCCCTCGCGCAGTCCGGCCCCATGCTCCGATCGGCGGGAGTCAACTGGGACCTTCGGAAGAACATGCCGTACCTCGCCTACGACGAGGTCGACTTCGACGTCCCGGTGTACGCGAACGGAGACGTGTACGACCGCTACAAGGTGCGCATGGACGAGATGCGCGAGTCCGTGCGCATCGTCCGCCAGTGTCTCGACCGCCTCGACGAGATGGACGGCGAGCCGTGGGTTGCCGACGACCGCAAGGTCGTCCTTCCGCCGCGTCACGAGCTGCATACGTCGATGGAGTCGTTGATCCACCACTTCAAGATCGTCACCGAGGGATTCACGGTTCCGGAGGGCGAGGTCTACGTGGCAATCGAGTCTCCGCGCGGGGAGTCCGGCTGCTACCTCGTCTCCGACGGAAGCGCGCGGCCGTGGCGAGTCCGGTTCCGAGCGCCGAGCTTCGCGGCGCTCCAGGCGACCGCCACGGTTGTGCAGGACCTGCTCATCGCGGATCTCGTCGCCGTTGCGGGATCGCTCGATCCGGTCATGGGAGACGCCGACCGATGAGCGTCTCGTCGCGAGTGCAGAAGCTTCGAAAGCAGTATCCGGAGTCGACCTCGGCGGTTCTGCCGGCGCTCCGGATCGCACAGGAGGAGCATGGCGGCTGGCTTCCGCCCGAGGCGCTGCGTGAGGTCGCAGACGCGCTCGACCTGACGCCCGCGTACTGCGTTTCGATCGCATCGTTCTACGACCAGTTCCGGCTCGAGCCGGTAGGCCGTACGGTCGTCGAGGTCTGCACGAACGTCTCGTGCGCGCTTTCCGGGGCGCAGCAGGTCGTCGAGGCCTTCGAGCGGGAGTTGGGAATCTCAGCCGGCTCGACCTCGGACGACGGCGCGTTCTCGCTCGGCACAGTCGAGTGCCTGGGAGGCTGCGGCTGGGCGACGGTCGTGGCGATCGACAACCGCCATCGGCTGCGAGTGCAAGCGGCGGACGTTGCTGGAATCGTCGAGGAACTCCGATGCCTGAGACGCCACAGATCGTCTTCGCCGGAACCGACGGCGGCGCCGTCACTCGAATCGAGGACTACGAGGCCGGGGGCGGGTTCGCCCCGCTCCGCAAGGCGCGCTCGATGGCCCCCGACGACGTCATCGCCGAGCTCGAAGCGTCTGGGCTCCGTGGCCGAGGAGGCGCGTTCTTTCCGACGGGGCGAAAGTGGGCGTTCGTCCCGAAGCCCGACCAGCTTCCGAAGCCCCATTACCTCGTCGTCAACGCGGACGAGTCGGAGCCGGGCACGTTCAAGGACCGCGAGATCATGCTCCGCGTCCCGTTTCGCTTCCTCGAGGGCTGCCTCATCGCCGCGCACGCGATCTCCTCGCAGCACGTCTTCATCTACATCCGCGGGGAGTACGAGCGGGAGTTCGAGGTACTGCGCGACTCGCTGGAAGCGATGCGAAAGGCCGACCTCCTCGGCGGGGTGACCGTCGTTCTCCATCGCGGCGCAGGCGCATACATCTGCGGCGAGGAGACAGCGCTCCTCGAATCGCTCGAAGGCAAGCGCGGGCAGCCGCGGACGAAGCCGCCGTTCCCGGCGATCGCCGGCCTCTACGCCGCGCCCACGGCGGTCAACAACGTCGAGTCGATCACGACGGTGACCTCGGTCCTCGATCTCGGCGCCACGGAGTACGCAAAGCTCGGCGTCGAAGGATCGACAGGAACACGAGTGTTCTCGCTGTCGGGAGACGTCGTGAACCCCGGGAACTACGAGCTGCCGCACGGGATCACGCTGCGCGAGCTCATCTACGACGTCGGCGGGGGTGTTCCGGGCGGCCGTGAGCTGAAAGCGATCATCCCCGGCGGCTCGTCGACCTCGGTCCTCACCGGCGTGGAGATCGACACGCGACTCGACTTCAACTCGCTCGTGCAGGCGGGCTCCTCGATCGGCTCGGCAGGGGTGATCGTGATCGACGACCGCTGCTGCATGGTGCAGCTCGGCATCCGCGTCTCACAGTTCTACGAGCACGAGTCCTGCGGGAAGTGCACGCCTTGCCGCGTCGGCACGCGCTGGCTGACGCAGATCCTCCAGAAGATCGAGGAAGGTCGCGCGTCCCAGCCGGACCTCGACCTTCTGCTCTCGGTCTGCGACCGGATCCTCGGCAAGTGCCTGTGTCCTCTCGGCGACTCCGACGCGATCGCCGTTCTCAGCTACGTCGACCGGTTCCGCGACGAGTACCAGGCGCACATCGACCTCGGTCGCTGCCCATTCTACGGCGACTCGTCCCTCGAAGGGATTCTCGCTCCTGCGGCTATGCACGAGGGCCACGGCCACCGAGGTGGCTCATGTCTGAGCTCTTCGTCGTCACCGTCGACGACCGGCAGGTCGAGGTGCCGAAAGGCACCGGGCTCGTCGAGGCGGCACTGGCCGCAGGGATCGAGATCCCGGTCTTCTGCTACGAGCCCCGCCTCGGCCCGCCGGTCGGGGCGTGCCGGATGTGCCTGATCGAGATCGAGGGGATGCCGAAGCTCCAGGCCGGCTGCACGCTCACCGTCGCCGACGGGATGATCATCCGCACCGCAGCGACCTCTACGAAGGCAGCGGAAGGACAGGAGGCGACCCTCGAGTTCATCCTCGTCAACCACCCGCTCGACTGCCCGGTCTGCGACAAGGGCGGCGAGTGCCCGCTTCAGGACCTCGCATTTCGCTACGGGCCCGGGAACACCCGCATGACGCTCCCCAAGCTCACGGTCGACAAGCCGATCCCCGTCTCGCCGCTGATCGCGCTCGACCGCGAGCGCTGCATCCTTTGTTACCGCTGCACCCGCTTCTCGGAGGACGTCTCCGAGGACGGGCAGCTGATCGCGCGGAACCGAGGCGCTCGTACCGAGATCGCCACCTTCGAGGACGAGGCGTACCGCTCGCCGTTCTCGGGAAACGTCATCGAGCTCTGCCCGGTCGGAGCGCTGACGTCGACGCTCTACCGCTTCGAGGCGCGGCCGTGGGAGATCCAGAACGTGCCGACCGTATGCACTGGGTGCCCGGTCGGCTGCAACGTCTCGGCGACGATCCGCGAAGGAAAGGTAAAGCGCATCCTCTCCCGCAACCACCCCGAGATCGACCGCGGTTGGCTCTGCGACAAGGGTCGCTTCACGTACCCGCACCTCCGGGCCGACGACCGGATCACCACACCGCTGCGCCGCGGGCCGAAGGGGCTCGAGGAGGTCACGTGGGACGAGGCGCTCGACTCCGCCGAGGAGATGCTGCGCGAGGCTGACGGGGCGATCGTGACCGCACTCTCGGGATCGGAGACGAACGAGATCGCCTACTCGCTCGGGCGCCTTCTGCGCGCAGGCCTCGGTGCGCACTCGGCCGTGATGCCGGAGGCCACCTCCAATGCACTCGAGGCGTTTCGACTTCCACTCAGCGCGATTGCGGAGGCCGAGCTCGTCGTCGTGGTCGGCGACGACCCCGTCGTCGAGCGCGCGCCGATCGTGGACCTGTGGATCAAGGAAGCTCGAAGGCGGGGAGCCGATGTCGTGGTGTGCTCGCCCGTGGGGGACGTGCCCACGGAGCCCGGCGGAGCAACGGCTCTGTGCCAGAAGCTCGCCGCGCCGCGGAACGCGCTCGGCAGAAAGCTCCGGGCGGCCGAACGCGCGGTTCTCGTCTGGTCCGGGCCGGGCGGCGGCGGAGGAGCGCGCCTCGCCGAGCTCGCGCACGAGCTCGGCTTCGAGAGCAAGGACGCGTGTGGCGCGTTCCACCTTCCGGCCACGGCCAACGCACTGGGCGCCGCAGCCGCCTGGGCGGCCTCCGCGGACGCCGACGAGGCGAACCCCGAGCCGATCAAGCTCCTACTCGTCTCGGGCGACGATGCGGCGGCGGACCCAAGCGTGCGCGCGCTCGCGGAGCAGGCCGAGCACGTGATCGTGCTGACGATGTTTCACGAGCTCGCCGCAGGCTGGGCCGACCTGCTCCTCCCTGCCACCGCTGCTCTCGAGCGCGACGGCACGTCGACGAACCTCGAAGGTCGCTTGCAGCGGCTTCGCCGCACGGTCCTGCCACCGTGCCCGGACGAGCTCGCCTGGATCGCAATGCTCGCGGCGCGCTTCGACGTCGAGGTCGCCTCGCAGGCGCCGGGTGTCTTCGAAGAGCTCGCCCAGACGCTCTTCCGCGATCTGTCTCTCGACGAGCTCGGACTCTATGCACCTCTTCCCGCGCGCCATGCGTACGAGACACCCGTTCCCGCGTCGACGCCCAGCTCGTCGGCTCTGGCGACCTTCTCCGATGAGAAGTACGTAGGAGCGCTGCGCTTGCAGCGGTACCGGCCGCTGTTCTCCGGGCCTGCCGTCGAGCGTGTGCCTCAGCTCGACTTCCAGCGTGCCCACCCTGATGTTGAGCTGTCGGCCGCCGATGCCGAGCGGCGCGGAATCGCAGCCGGTGACACCGTCCTCGTCCGCTCGAACGGCACGTCGGTGGAGCTGCGGGCGCGCGTGAATCGAAAGCTCGTCGAAGGTATCGCACGGATCGCCGACGAGCACGCCGCCGACCTGCACGCAGCCGTCGAGGTGGTGAAGGCCTGATGCAGGTCGAGTGGTACGTGAGCCTCATTCAGGCCTTCGTGGTCATCAACCTCGTGATGGTGACGTTCGCGTACCTGACGCTCGCCGAGCGCAAGGTCATGGCCAGGATGCAGCTCCGCTACGGGCCGAACCGAGCAGGGCCGTTTGGCCTCTTGCAGCCGATCGCGGACCTCCTCAAGCTCCTGAACAAGGAGAGCTTCCAACCCGCTGCGGCCGTCAACTGGCTCTACGTGCTCGGGCCGTTCCTGGCGACGTTCACGGCGCTCACGACGTTCTCGGTCATTCCCTACGGGCCGGGCTGGGAGATCGGAGGCGTCTACATCCCAGGGCAGGTCGCGGACCTCGACATCGCGCTGATCCTCATCTTCGCGATCGGCTCCGTCGGGATCTACGGGTTCATCGTCGGAGGTTGGGCCTCCGACTCGAAGTACTCGCTCCTCGGGTCCATGCGGACTTGCGCTCAGCTGGTCTCGTACGAGGTTTCGCTCGCGCTCTCCGTTCTCGGTGTGGTGATCATGGCCGAGTCGCTCTCGCTCACCGACATAGTCGCGGCGCAGGAAGGGACGCTCTGGTATGCGGTCCCGCAGTTCGTGGGGCTCGTCGTCTTCCTCTTCGCCGGCACGGCCGAGACGTCTCGCGCCCCGTTCGACCTCCCCGAGGCAGAGCAGGAGCTCGTCGCCGGTTACCACACCGAGTACGGCGGGATGCGGTTCGGGCTCTACACGATGTCCGAGTACATCAACCTCATCACGCTCTCCGCGCTCTGCGTGACGCTCTTCCTCGGCGGCTGGCACGGACCTGGTTGGGACGGCGCCACGTGGGCCGGTCCGCTGCTGGTTCATCGGCAAGCTCGCCCTTCTGCTTTTCGTGTTCATCTGGATGCGAACGACGCTCCCGCGCCTGCGCTACGACCAGCTCATGAGCTTCGGCTGGAAGATCCTTCTCCCGGTGGCAACGATCAACGCGCTCGTCACCGCAGTCGTGGTCGTTGCAGTATGAGCAACGCTCGCCTTCGGTCTCCGTTCATGGCGGGAACCATCCCGGTTCCCCCGCGCCCCTTCTCACTGGTCCGCTTCGGGGACAAGCGCTCCGCGCCTTCCCCACACCCCTCCACGCTCATGGGCCAGAGGGCGGCCCATGAGCCCGCAGCCGTACGACACGCTCAAGGGCTTCGGGGTCACCTTCCGGCAGATCTTCCGGAAGCCGATCACGCAGCAGTACCCCGAGTACAAGCGGCCGGTGTATCCGCGCTTCCGCGGACGGCACCGGCTCTGGAAGCACGAGAACGGGCTCGAGAAGTGCGTCGGCTGCTCACTTTGCGCAGCTGCCTGCCCTGCCGACTGCATCCGCGTGGTCGCCGAGGAAAACACGGCCGAGAATCGCGTGTCCGCAGGCGAGCGCTACGCCCGCATCTACGAGATCAACATGAGCCGCTGCATCTTCTGCGGCTACTGCGAGCTCGCCTGTCCGTTCGACGCCATCACGCTCGGGAACGAATTCGAGATCGCCGAGTACTCGCGCGACGACCTGATCTACACGAAGGACATGCTCCTCGCCGAGCCGATCAAGCGCGTACCCGTCGCCGATCCCGACCGGTTCGACACCCCCGAGCCCTCGTATAAGACCTCCAGCTGATGGGCAACGTCCTCGTCTGGGTGGTCTGGTTCCTGGCGGCGGGCGGCTGTCTTGCGAGTGGCATCGCCGTCGTCAGCGTGACGAACCCGTTCTTCTCGGCGTTGGCGCTCATCGGGAACCTCGCGTCGCTTGCGGTGCTCTATCTCCTGCTTGGCTGCCGAGTTCGTCGCTGCTGCCCAGGTGCTCGTCTATGCGGGCGCGGTAATGGTCATGTTCCTGTTCGTCGTCGCGTACCTGGGCGGGCGGGCCGACGCTCCCTGGGCAGGTGGGCCGCCGCTCCTCAGGACCGCCGCAGTCGTCGCGGCAGCTGCGCTCCTGGTCGAAGTCGTCGTCGTCCTCGGGCTCGCGTGGGGAGACAACCTGCAGGATCCGGCCGAGGTCTCGGACTCGTTCGGCAGCCCCGCGGAGATCGGCGAGCTCTTCCTCACCGACCACCTGCTCGCGTTCGAGATCACCTCCATCGTGCTGCTCGTCGCCGCGATCGGGGGCGTCGTGCTGGGAACGACGCCCGAGAAGGAGACCGAGTAGTGGACGGACCAGATGTTGGCTGGTACCTGATCGTCGCTGCGCTCATGTTCGGGATCGGAGCGCTCGGCGTGATGCTCCGGCGGAGCCCGCTGATCGTTCTGCTCTCGCTCGAGATCATGCTGAACGCGGCGAACCTGACGCTGATCGCGTTCGCCCGCCAACGCGGTGACCTCGACGGGCAGATCTTCGCGCTTGCGGTGATGGCGGTCGCTGCGGCCGAGGTCGCGATCGGACTCGGACTGATCGTTGCGATGGCTCGCCGGCGTCTCGTTCTCGACGTCGACCAGGCGAGCGCGCTTCGCGGCTAATGGTCTCTCCGGGAAATACGCCACCCCTTCGCGCGGCTGCGAACACTTCGCATGCCGTCGTCCTCAGTCGGGCCAATATTCTCGAATATTGGCCCTCCCTGCGTCCTAGGCCTGCTCGGTTCTCGCCGGCGAATGGGCACCGGACTTCCCGGAAAGACCATTGATGGTCGCTGGCGCCTGGATCTGTCTGTTCGCGCCGCTCGCCGGCGCAGTCGCGATCACGCTCGCGGGGCAGCGCATCTCGCGACGCGTGGCCGGTTGGATCTCGACGCTCACGACATTCATCGCTTTCGGCGGCGCCGTCGTCGCCTTCTTCGGGCTCTGGGCAACCGACTCGGCCGACCGCGAACAGGTCTCGACCGCGTACACCTGGCTCGCCGCAGGTGACTTCGAGGTCGGCTTCCAGATCCTCCTCGACCCGCTCTCGAGCGTGATGATGCTCGTCGTCTCCGGCGTCGGCGGGCTGATCGTCTGGTACTCGATGGGCTACATGGCCGGCGACGACGAGGAGCGTCGGTACTTCGCGTACATGTCGCTCTTCGTCTTCTCGATGCTGCTGCTCGTCCAGGCCGGCAACTTCCTGCTGCTCCTCGTCGGCTGGGGTCTCGTCGGCCTCGCGTCGTACCTCTTGATCGGGTTCTGGCACAAGCGACCGGAAGCCGTGGCCGCGGCCAAGAAGGCATTTGTGATGAACGCGATCGGTGACGCCACGTTCGCCCTGGCATGCGTGCTGCTCATCTGGGAGACGGGGACGCTCGAGTTCTTCGGCGTCTTCGAGGACGTCGGCTCGATGTCGTCGACGACCGTGAACCTCGTCGCGCTCGGACTGCTCGGCGGAGCAGTCGCCAAGTCCGCGCAGATCCCGCTCCACACATGGCTTCCGGACGCGATGGAGGGCCCGACCCCGGTGTCCGCGCTCATCCACGCGGCGACCATGGTGACCGCGGGCGTCTACCTGCTCGTGCGAGCCCACCCCATCTTCGAGGTGGCGGTCGACATCCAGCATCTCGGCGGCCGTGCTCGGCGCGGTCACTCTTCTCGTTGCCGGTCTCATCGCGCTCGTGCAGTGGGACATCAAGCGCGTGATCGCCTACTCGACGATGTCGCAGATCGGCTACATGTTCATGGCCGCGGGAGTCGGCGCCTACGGCTACGCGATCTTCCACTTGATGACGCACGCCTTCTTCAAGGCGCTGCTCTTCATGTCGGCCGGCGTCGTGATCCACCATCTCGGCGGGGAGCAGGACATCCGCCGGATGGGAGGGCTGAAAAGCGCGATGCCGCGAACTCACATCGCGTTTCTCGTCGGTGTCCTCGCGCTGGTCGGCATCCCTCCATTCGCAGGCTTCTGGTCGAAGGACGGGATCCTCGCCTCCGTGCTCGCCACCGGCGGGACGCTCGGCTGGACGCTCTACGTCGCCGGGCTCGTCGGGGCGCTCCTCACGGGTGCATATGCGTTTCGCCTCTACTACACGGTCTTCCGAGGCGAGGCGACTGACGCCGGGGCCGCACACGCGAGTCACGTGGATCACGGCCAGGGCGAAGGACCGCTGTCCATGCTCGTCCCGGTCGGAGTTCTCACCGTCCTCTCTGCCATCGGCGGTCTGGTGGTCATCCCAGGGGTCTGGCATCCGTTCACCGAGTGGATCGGCGAAACGGCGGAGGCGCTCGTGGACCCGACGGTCGCGGAGGACTACGAAACGAGCGCCATCGTAGTCGCACTAGGGCTCGTCGGCTTCTACGTCGCGCGCCGCGCGTTCTTCGCCGGTCGCCAGCTCGTCACGAGCCCGGGCGCGTGGCGCGTCTTCGAGCACAAGTTCTACTTCGACGAGCTCTACGACGCGCTCTTCTACCGACCGGCAGTGGCGATCTCGACCGCGCTTCGACGGAATGTGGAGGAGCCGGTCATCGAGCGCTCGCTCGACGAGCTCGGCTCCGGAACGATCCAGCTGGGTGGCGAGGTAGCGCGCGTGCAGTCCGGGCTCCTACGAACCTACGCCGTCGCTATCGCGCTCGGCGTCTGTGTTCTCGTCGTCGTGTTCGTGGCGGTGCGTTAGGCGATGCTCACGACCGCACTCATCCTGCTCCCGATCGTCGGCGCGCTCGTGGTCGCGGTCGCGCCGCTCCCGCGGGCGACCACGGCCGGCCTCGCGTTCCTCGTCGCCCTCATGGAGATCGGGCTCTGGATCACAGCCGCCGCACGGTTCGACTTCGACGACGGCGGGCTCCAACTCGGCACATCACGCGAGTGGGTGGAGAGCTTCGGGATCTCGTACTCCGTCGGCTTCTACGGGTTCTCGCTCTGGTTGACGGGTGCAGCCGTGATCGTGTCCGCGGCTGCGATCGGCTACGCGATGTGGGTCGGGCGGGACCGTCCACGGGCGTACCACGCGCTTGATGCTCTTCCTGACCGGCGCGATCGTCGCCACCTTCGCCTCGCAGGACCTGCTCCTGTTCTACATCTCCTTCGAGGCGATGCTGATCCCGCTGTACGTGCTCGTCGGAGTCTGGGGCGGCGCGCGTCGACAAGCGGCGACGCTGACCTTCGTCGTCTACACGATGGCGGGCTCGCTGCTGATGCTGGCGTCGGTCGTCGCGTTCGGCGTGACGCAGGGGACGTTCAGCCTGATCGACTCCGGCACGAGCGACAACGTGTGGATCTTCCTGGGCTTCGCAATCGCATTCGGGATCAAGGCGCCGCTGTTCCCGTTCCACGGCTGGCTGCCGCTCGCCTACAGGGAGTCCCCGGTGGAGGTTGCGGCGGTGCTCTCGGCCGTCGTATCCAAGACGGCGATCTACGGGTTCCTGCGGATCGGGCTGCCGAAGTTCCCGGAGCCGGCGGACGACCTATCCGGGCTCATTCTCGTTCTGGCTTCTGCTGGACTGGTCTACGGGTCGCTTCTGGCCTTCCGTGCGCCCGATCTGCGTGGAATCGTCGCCTACTCGTCCATGGCGCAGATGGGTCTGATCACGCTCGGGGTCTTCGCCTTCGACGACCTCGGCCTCGACGGCGCGGTTCTGCAGTCGGTCGCCCACGGGCTCGTCTCCGCGAGCATGTTCCTGCTCGTCGGGATGGTCGAGCACCGCTGCGGGACGGGTGAGCTCGCGTTGCTTGGAGGGATGGCGAGGGGAAGGCCGCTGCTCGCAACCGTCGTGTTAGTCGCGGGGATGATCGCGTTGGCGGTGCCCGGCTCCGCGACGTTCGCCGGCGAGTTCCTGATCATGGCCGGGGTGTACGACCAGGGCTGGGGCTACTCGGTGGTCGTAGCGCTTGGCGTCGTGCTCGCCGCGATGTACACGCTGCGCGTGATCTCCGCGATCCTCCACGTGAAGCCGGGGCCCGCGGTGCGAGACGAAGCACTCGACCTGAGACCTGGTGAGCTCGGGCTCGTCCTGCCGCTCCTCCTCGTTCTGCTCGTCCTCTCCGCCTGGCCGGCGCTCATCAGCCAGAGCTCGTTCCCGGGCAACGACGCGGCTCAGGCGATCGCAGAGGCGTTCCGATGATCGACACGCCGACCGTCGACTGGCTCGCGCTTTCGCCGACCGTCGCGCTCCTCGGCGCGTCCGGTATCGCGCTCCTGGCCGCAGTGCTCGTTCCCGCATGGATGCGCAAGAGCGCTGCTGCAGCGGTCGCTCTCGTCGGGTTCGTGCTCGCCGCTGTGCTCGCGGGAGTGGTCTTCGACGAGAGCTCGACGCCAGAAGTGCTCCTCGACGGCTCCATGGCGCGTGACCAGCTCGCCGCCCTTGCGCAGCTCATCCTCGCGGTGACCGGGGCCGTTGTCGTGCTCGTCTCCTGGGCAGAACGCCGGCGCGACAACCACGGCGAGTACTACGCGCTCCTCACAGCCGCCGGTGCCGGGATGGTCTTCTTCGTCGGCGCCGAGAACCTGATGACGCTCTTCCTCGGGCTCGAATGGTTCTCGCTCTGCCTCTACATCCTCGTGGCGCTCGACACCGAGCGGGCAGCCTCGCTCGAGGCTGGGCTCAAGTACCTGATCGTCGGCGGCTTCGGGTCAGCTGTGCTGCTCCTCGGATCCGCGTTCGTCTACGGCGCGACTGGGGAGCTCGGGTTCGCCGAGATCGCCGCAGCCAACCCCACAGACGACGTCTTCCTCCTCGCCGGACTGGCGATGATCCTCGCCGGCTTGGCGTTCAAGGTCTCGGCCGCTCCGTTCCACATGTGGACACCCGACGTGTACCAGGGTGCCCCCACCTCGGTCACGGCGTTCATGTCCGCGGCGACCAAGACCGCAGCGATGGTCGTGTTGCTCCGCGTGCTCGTCACAGCGTTCCCGGACGAGAGCGACATCTGGACTATCGCCGTCGCCGTGCTGGCGTGCATCTCGCTCGCCTGGGGCAACCTCGCCGCACTTGCGCAGCGCGACGTGAAGCGGCTTCTCGCGTACTCCTCGATCTCGCATGCCGGTTTCATGCTCATCGCGATCTCGGCGGACTCCGCGCGCGGTGGCGAGGCGCTTCTCTACTACCTCGTCCCCTACTCGGCAATGTCCGTCGGTGCCTTCGCGGTCGTGGCTGCGCGCGAGCGGGAGCTCCAGCGGCCGGTGACGCTCGAGTCGCTCGCAGGCCTCGGCTGGGAGCGCCCGTGGTACGGCATCGCGATGTGGACGTTCATGCTGGGGATGGCCGGCTTCCCGCTCACGGGAGGCATGTTCGGCAAGCTGTTCGTCTTCTCGGCCGCCTACGACGCCGGCGAGTGGTGGCTCGTCCTTTTCGGCGTCGCGGCAACCGCTGTCTCGCTCGCGTACTACCTGAACGTCGTGCGCTGGATGTACATGCGCTCGGGCGCGGAGCTGCGGCTCGCTCCTGCCGGTGGATCGCCGCCAAGCGACCCTGCGCTGGGCGTCGGGATCGGTGCGGCCGTACTCGTCACGGTCGGATCCTTCTTCGCCGTTCAGCCAATCCTGGACGCCGCCGCCGACGCAGCTGCATCGCTCCCCTTCTGAGCGGCGAACCGCTAGGTCACTTCGATGTGGGCCCGGGCGCATAGGCGCCTCACGCTCAGAGTGCCCGGCCCCACACGATCGGTCAAGATTGCCGGGATGCGCGAGCGCTGGTTCGGAGCAACGGGCCGCAAGGTCCCGGAGATCACCCTGGAAGGAACGATCGACCTGGCGGGCGCGCTCGTGCTCGACGACGTCTCCGACGTCGCGGCGATCCATGCCGCGCACCACGCGGGCACGCCGATCGTCGTTCGCGCCTCGACTGCCCAAGAGGTGTACGCGGCTCTCTCGCTCGGCCCAGTCGCATGCGCCCTCGTTCGCGACGAGTCGCTCCTTTCGCTCGATCTCGCGGAGATGACCTACGGCTAGACACAGTGTCTGACACCACCCCACGCAACCATGCGCGTTTGCCCGACCTAGGTGTCAGGCACCCCTTGGTTTCGACGTATTCCATCTGCGCCTGCGACCTCGAGGCGCAGCAGTGGGGTGTTGCCGTGCAGTCGAAGTTCCTCGCCGTGGGGTGCGTCGTTCCCTGGGCGGAGCCGCTCCTCGGCGCCATTGCGACGCAGGCCTGGGCCAATCCCCGCTACGGCCCCGACGGTCTGAAGTTGCTTCGCGCGGGATGCTCGGCCGAGGAGGCGGTGGCGCGCCTGACGGAGGCGGACGAGAACCGGGCCCAGCGCCAGCTCGGCATCGTCGACGCGGTCGGCAACAGCGCCTCGTACACCGGTGCGAAGTGCAACGACTGGGCGGGCGACAGGACCGGGCTTTGCTACGCCGCGCAGGGGAACATCCTCGTCTCGGCCGAAACGGTGGAAGCGCTCGCCGAGACCTTCGAGGCGACGAAGTCGAAGCCGCTCGTCGACCGGCTTCTGGACTGCCTCGACGCGGCCCAGGCTGCGGGCGGCGATCGTCGCGGCCAGCAGTCCGCTGCGATCCTCGTCGTCGGCCCCGAGCAGGGATACGCGGGGCTCTCCGACGTCTTCGTCGACCTCCGCGTCGACGACGACGAGCGCCCGCTCGAGGAGCTCCGTCGCCTCTTCGGCTTCACCAGGAACTTTTCGGACGGACGCCGCGTTCGAAGCTGGATCGAGGTGGACGACGGGCTCCGCAAGGAGATCGAGGACCGTCTCGCGGTTCTCGGCTACGAGCGGCTCGAGGACTGGGCGGGCGAAGAGAACCTCGAAGAGCGCGTCGACGGCGAAGACGAGATCGACCCGTTCGTGCTCGAGCGACTCCGGCTGAGGTCGAGCTAGCACGAACAGGCCGTGAACTTTTCCGCCTCGTGCGGGAAAGTACATGCCGACATGCTGGGCCGCAGACGCGATCCCACGTCGATCGAGCCGCTCTTCCGGGCTCACTTCGACGCGATCTTCCGCTACGCGGCGTGCCGCGTTGGACGCGACGCCGCCCTCGATGTCGCCTCCGAGACGTTCATGCAGGCGTTGAGGAGCATCGACCGGCTGGATCCAGGCCGTGATCCTGCCCCGTGGCTTTACGGAATCGCGACGAACGTGCTCAGGCACTACCAGCGAGCGGAGGGAAGACGCACTCGCGCCTACGCCACGTTCGCGCGCCGCAGCGAGCTCGCGGATGGCGTGACCGAGAGCGACCACCTCGAGAACGACTCGGCAGCCCAGCTCGTCGACGGACTCGGACGCCTCGAACCCGGAGCGCGAGAGGCGCTCCTGCTCTTCGCGTGGGCGGATCTCTCCTACGACGAGATCGCATCTGCTCTCGGAATCCCCGTTGGAACAGTTCGATCCCGGATCCACCGTGCCCGCGAGGCGTTGCGTGACGCCCTTCGCGACGGAGCACCCGACGATGGTCGTCGCATGGCGATCGCCTTGAAGGAGGAGATGTAGCGTGGACGAA
This sequence comes from uncultured Thermoleophilia bacterium, assembly GCA_963827525.1. GTDB lineage: Bacteria > Actinomycetota > Thermoleophilia > Gaiellales > Gaiellaceae > GMQP-bins7. Next base: position 19,478 of record CAWHBH010000002.1, on the reverse strand, counting down.
TTGACACTGCTCCGCGAGCTCGTCGCGGACGAGCCGGCAGAAGACGAGCAAGCTCGGGCCGAGGTTTGGCGACGGCTGTCAACAGGCCGAACCGATCGACCCAGAACAAGCCGACACCGCATCGGGGTCGCGGCTGGCTTCGCCGTGTGCGTCGTCGCCGTGGCGGTGATGTTCGCGGTCCGGTCCGGCCCGATCGGCGTCGAGCCTGCCGAAGCCGCCTGCGGCGGGTCGGGAGCACCGTCGTCGGAATGTGTTCGCGCCCTCGCCGGCTTCAACGCCTCTCAGGCTTCCGGGACCGGGTCGTCCAAGGATCGTCGCCGGATCGTGTTTGCGAGGTACGTGAACCTCGAGGAGAGCGACCTCTACTCAATGAACCCCGATGGCACGGATCTGCGGCAGCTCACCCGAGGGCATGCTCGGAACTCGAACCCGGCCTGGTCCCGCGATGGAACGAAGATCGCGTTCTACCGGTCGTTCCATCGCTATAGAGACTGCCGGAGATGTCAGCTACCCGCAGGTATCTACGTCATGAACGCCGACGGAACCGGTCAGCGGCTGATCGCGCGCGGGCTCCCTGGCGTTACCTGGTCGCCCGACGGCAGGAAGATCGCCTTTTGGCGCTGGAAGAGTGGTGTGCACTCGCTCTACGTCGTCAACACCGACGGAAGCGATGTTCGCCGTGTGAAAGGCGAGGCGCAGCAAGGGTCGTGGTCTCCGGACGGCAGCCGCATCGCCTTCAGCCGCATCGCATCCGTCGACCGGCACGGCGTCGCACATTGGCGCGTCTACGTGATGAACGCCGACGGCACCGACGAGCATCTACTCGCTCGATCTGCCGACAGGCCCGTCTGGTCGCCAGACGGCAGGAGGATCGCGTACGTCAATCGCGATCGGTGGCGGATGCGCACCGTGCCGATCTGGACGATGAGCCCTGACGGCAGCGGCAAGCGGAGTCTGCACGTCCGCGCATACGACGACTGCAATCTCGCGTGGTCGCCCGACAGCAAGAAGCTCGTGTTCACGACCTACGGAGGTCTCTTCGTCATCGATCGCGACGGGCGCAACAAGGTCCAGCTCGCTGACGGCAACACCTGCGGTGTAGCGTGGCAGCCCGTCGTTCCCCAGTGATCTCGGCCCGGGAGGCCGCGGGATTGCTTTAGGACCTGCTGCCCGGAAGCCGGCGGCCGTCGGCGAGCTCACGGAAGGAAGGCACGGGGTCGTGCTCGGGTCGCGTCGACGACGAGCACGGCCCCGTGCTCAGGCCCGGCAAGTGCCGCGACCAGGAGCTCCAGCCCGACCGCGAGCGCGAACGCCTTGTGCGCCTGCTCGCCGCCGAACGGGACGAGCTCAGCGGGCGAAGCGGCTCCGGAGAGCACGTCGCCATGGGTGACCGCGCCCATCGAGACGTCGGCGACGATCGGCTTTCCGTCGCTCGAGGGAATCGCTATCGCAAGAGGATTCGTACCCGTGAGTGGCGGACCGCCGTCCGGGTGCGGAAGACGCCTCGGCGAGGTCGCAGTAAGTGCTGCGACCAGGCCACCTTCGGCCAGCCTCCGGACCCAGTAGCCGAGCACGCCCGTCGGAAAGCAGCGCTGCGCGACGACGACGCGCGCGTGCACCGGTGGCGCTGCCAAGGTCGAGCGAACGATCTCCTCGAGCACGAGGTAGCCGAGCGCACCGTTCCCGTCCCAGCGTTCGAACCCGTCGTCGGCGACCAGCCTGACCGGCTGCGCCACCGGATCGAAGTCGAGCGTCTCCAGCCACGCAACACGCGACAACCCATGCCCTCTCTTGCCCCGCACCTCCGCGTCCTCGAAGTGCGCGAGCAGCGTCGCGACGGAAGGCTCGTCGAGCCCGAGAGCGCCGAGCCGGGTGCGCGCCTCGTCACTCGTCACGAGGCGCCCTAGAGAACTGTGAGCGGCTTCCGGATCGTGCCGGCGCGAGACGCAGCGACCGACTTCGCCAGCGCCAGGATCGCCTCGGCGGACTCCGACTCGGGCGCGACTTCGAGCACGGGATTCCCGTCGTCCGCAGATTCACGCAGGATCGGGTCGAGCGGGATTCGCGCGAGCAGCGGCACGCCGATCTCGTCCGCGAGGGCCTGTCCGCCACCCGATCCGAAGATCTCCTGGCCGGTACCGACGAGGTACGACATGTTCTCGACGGCACCGAGAACGCGCATTCCTGTCTTCTGCGCCATCTGCGCGGCGCGTACCGCGACCTTCTGCGCGGCCGGTTGTGGCGTCGTCACGACGAGCGCCTCGGCCCGCGGCAGGAGCTGCCCGAGCGACATCGCCACATCGCCCGTACCGGGCGGCATGTCGACGAGCAGCGTGTCGAGCTCGCCCCAGTGGACATCGGAGAGAAACTGCTCGAGTGCCTTGTGCAGCATCGGGCCGCGCCACATGATCGGCGCGTTCTCCTCGAGGAAGAAGCCGATCGACATGATCTTGAGGTCACCGCGCACGGGCGGAACGATCATCTCGTCGACGGCGATGGGCTTCTGATGGATGCCCAGCATGTGCGGGATCGAGTGGCCGTAGACGTCGCCGTCGAGCACTCCGACCTGCTCGCCGAGCCCCGAGAGGGCGTAGGCGAGGTTCGCGGTGAGCGTCGACTTGCCGACGCCGCCCTTGCCCGAGGCAACCGCGATCACGCGGGTCATCGGCGAGAGCGAGATGGTGCGCTCGTCGGTGCGACCGCCTCGCAGACGCGAGACCAGCGCTGCCTTCTCCTCGGGCGTCATGACGTCGAACCCGAGCCGAACACGCGTCACCCCGGGCACCTCTCCGACGAAGCGTGAAACCTGCTCCTGGAAAGGAATCTCGGAGCGGACAGCCCACAACGGTGAGGGCGATCGTCACCGAGACCGAGCCGTCGTCCTCGACGAGGACGTCCCGAACCATGTCGAGCTCGGTCACGGGGCGTCTGAGCTCGGGATCGATGACGTTCTCGAGCGCTTTGAGGATCGCGTCGCGGTCAGGCCTCACGTGAGCGAGGGTACCACCGGGTCAGCGAAGCGCAGCCGCGAGCTCTGCCACGAGCTCGGGCGAGCCGGCGGCAGCGACACGCGAGCGAGTGACGAGGTCGAGCGGAGCCGCAGAGAAGGGTGGATCCTCGAAGAGCTCGATCGCGAGTCCGCACTCGCGCACGAGCAGTTGCGCCGCGGCGATGTCGACCGAACGTGCGGGCTTGAGCGAGCAAACGGCGTCGACGCGACCGGCCGCGAGATGGCACAGAGACAACGCGAGGGAGCCCATGACACGCACTCGCCCGGCGAGCTCGAGGACGTCGCCGATGCGGTCAGCGATCGCCGGGGTCGTCGTTCCCTCGAACGAGAGGATCTCGATCGTCTCCTTCGGGCCGACGGCGCCGATCCGCTCGCCGCCGAGGAAGGCGCCCGCACCGCGCTCGGCTGTCCACTCCTCTCCGGTGCCGAAGTCGTAGACGTACCCGAACGTGACGTCGCCCATCGTCGCGCCCTCGGCGACCGCCAGCGAGAACGAGAAGAAGGGAATTCCGCGCTTGGCGTTGACCGAGCCGTCGATGGGATCGACGACGACCCGCCGCTTACCCCCGGCACCGAATGCACGCTCTCCCAGCTCTTCGGAGACGAGAACGAAGTCCTCGCTGCGGGCCTCGAGCCGGGCGACCACCACGTCTTCTGCGGCCTGGTCGATCGCGGTCGTGTCGTCACCGCCCTGCCCGAGGCGGAGAATGGGCTCGCGTTCCGCGCGCGTAGGCAGCTGCTCGAGGACGCCCTGGATGTCGGCGACGCAGAGCCTGCAGGTGTCGAGCCAGTCCGTCATGGCCCGACCGGGTGGAAGAGGATGCCGGACAACGGCTTCGGAAAGAAGTACGTGCTCTTCGGGGGCATGCGCTCGCCGCGCCGTGCGACGGAGAACACGTCCTCGACGCGGGGTGCGCGAAGCAAGAACGCCACGTCGGCAGCGCCGTTGTCGACGAGAGCCGTTGCCTCCTTCGAGCGTGGCGTGTACCGGATCCCGTCGAGCCCGTGCCTGTCGACGAGCTCGACGTCGAGCTCACCTTCCGAGCCGCGAACGAGCTCGACGCGGTCACGACGGTACGCAATGGCCGCCGAGCGTGAAAGCGGCTCGTCGGCGAGGAGAGCGAGCGCCTGCCCGAGATCCGCGCATGCCTCCCCGTACACGTAGACCGAGGAGATCCGGCCGATTCGAGAAGGCTCGATGCGTCGGGAAGACCTGAAGCCCCGGATCGTCGATGGAGACGACCAGCGCCATGATTCGCGCGCTCCCAGAGCCCAGCTCCGCACCGAGCTCGGCCGTGCTCTCGTAGCGATGGTGACCGTCCGCGATCAGGAGCTCGGACTCCGCGAGCGGAGCGGCGTCGAGATCATGCAGCCGCCACAGCCGGGTCCCGTCGACCTCGATGTCCGCAGCTCGATCCGGGACCTCGAGGTCGGGCCGCGCATCGGTTAAGAGCAAGATTGGCTCGGGCTGGACTCGGATCGCTCGCAACAGGCGTAGCCGCTCTTCGCGGATGCGAGGATGCGTGCGCTCATGCGGCAAGACGCTCCCCGTCTCGTACGGCTCGGCAGCTAGCGAGACGACCACGCCGCGGCGCTCACGCGCGATCCCGTCCGGGCCGACGTAGTCCTCGACGACGAGCCACGCCGCGCGTTCGGCATCCTGCTCGAGGATTCCCTCCGAGAGCCAGGTGCGATACAGACGACCAGCTTCGTCTGCAGACTCGGGCAACGTCACGTGAACGACGTTGTACGGGCTTCTCGTGAAGAGCTCGGCTCGTTCCGCCTCGCCGACTGCGTCGTACGGAGGAGCGACGAGATCCGCCAGCGCACCCGGCCGCGCCGGTGTAGCGAACGGCGCGAAACGGCTGGACGTCGGCCATCCGAGCGAGCGTACCAACGCCCTCGCGCCATAGACTCGGGACATGGCCACGATCTCCGAGCTTGCCGAGGATCGGACGGTCGAGGGCGTGTTCGCGGTCACGAAGAAGGAGCGACGACGCACCCGTGGAGGCGCGGCGTACCTCGCGCTCGAGCTGGCAGATGCGAGCGGTCGGGTCGAGGCTCGGATCTGGAACGACGTCGATCTGCTCGACCGTCGCTTCCAGGAGGGAGACGCGATTCACGTGCTCGGGCGGGTGGAGAGCTTCGGCGGCAAGCTGCAGGTGCAGGTCCGTGCCGTGGAACCGGCGGAGGACGCCGATCCCGCTTCGCTCACGCCGTCGCTCCGCCGAGACGCCGACGAGCTCGACGGCTTCTTCGAGTTCCTCGCATCCGAGATCAGCCATACCGGGCTCGCCGCTCTCGTCGACTCGTTCGCTCGCGATGCTGCCATCCGCACTTCGTTGCGGAGCCTTCCCGCCGCAGGCATCGACGGGCACCACGGCTACGCCGGAGGTCTCCTCGAGCACACCGTGGGAGTCGCGACTCTCTGCCGCGAGACCGCCCAGCTCCACCCGCGCCTACGCTCCGATCTTCTTCTCGCAGCCGCGCTGCTTCATGATCTCGGTCGCGTGAGGGAGCTCGGAAGCGGACCGTCGTTCCGGCAGACCGAGGAAGGCCGCTTGCTCGGCCACGTTCACCTCGGCTTGCGAATGATCGAGGAGCGCGCGCAGGATCTCGATCCGGCGGCGCTGGCGGAGCTCCTCCACGCCATCGCCTGTCATCACGACCGCCCGGCTGCACGCACTGCCGAGGCCGCCGTCCTCTACCACGCGAACCAGCTCGACGCGCAGGCCGCGACTCGCCCCGTCGGCGACTGACTCCTCATGGCGTCGGTGCTGGCGCTCTGCGGTGCGCTGTCCTGGGGTGTCGGGGACTTCTTCGGCGGTCTCGCTTCGCGGCGGCTGGCGGTCCTTACGGTGCTTGCGGTCTCGCAAGCGGTCGGGCTCGGCGGGGTCCTGCTCTGGGTCTGGATCGCGGGCGATTCGTTTCCCGGTGTGGTCGAGCTCGCCCCCGCGACGGCCGCCGGCGTCGCGGGGCTGATCGGGCTAGGCGCCCTCTACCGCGGTCTGGCCGTTGGCGCGATGGGAGTCGTTGCGCCGATCTCCGCAGCCTCGCCGCTGGTTCCCCTCGCGGTCGATGCCACCCGAGGTACGACTCCGGGCGCACTGCAATGGCTCGGGATCGCACTCGTCCTGACGGGGATCGTGACCCTCTCGCGCGAGCCGAGCGTCGGCACGACACGGATAGCCGCTGGGGCGGGCCTGGCGCTTGTAGCGGCCCTGGGGTTCGGCCTGTTCGTGGTCGGACTCGACGCGGGAGCCGACGAGAGCGCGCCGTGGGCGGTTGTCGCAGCGCGGTCGGCCTCGGTGACGCTTGCCGTCGCCGTCGCGATCTTCTACACCCACACGTCGCTTCGTCCGCCCCGGAGCCTCCTTCCGCTTCTCATCGGGATCGGCATCTTCGACACCGGGGCGAACGTCCTGGTCGCGTTCGCAACCACTCGAGACGCGGCCGGGATCGTTGCCGTCCTCAGCGCGCTCTATCCGGTCGTGACTGTCGTACTGGCTCGCTTCGTGCTCGGCGAGCGCCTGAGCGCGACCCGACGAGTTGGCGGGGTGGTCGCACTGGTAGGCGCTGCGCTGGTCGCTGCTGGGTGAAGTTGTGCCCGGTGGAGGAGCCGCTGCTGGCGGCGCTCTGGTTCGGAGCGCTCGCGGCCAGTCGCCTCGAGCGCACCTAGTGTCTAGACGTTGAACCGCACGTTGAGGACGTCTCCGTCCTCAACGGCGTAGCCCTTCCCCTCGAGACGCTGCAACCCCCGGCGCGCGGCCTCGGCGTGCGAGCCGCACTCGAGCAAGTCGTCCCAGCGGATCACCTCGCAGCGGATGAATCCGCGCGCGATGTCGGAGTGAATCGACTCCGCTGCGTCGAGCGCAGTCTCGCCGTAGCGCAAGGTCCAGGAACGCGCTTCAGTGTCGCCGACCGTGAAGAACGTGATCAGGCCGAGCGCCTCCTTCAACCGGTGCACGACGTCGTCGAGGGCCGAATCCCCCGTGCGGAACTCCGCAGCCTCGTCCGGCGCAAGCTCGGCGAGCTCCATCTCGAGCGCGCAGTCGATTCCTTCAGGGCCGTTCTCGAGCGGGATGAGCGGCTTCGTAGTCAATGGCTCGAGCTCGCGCGGGAGCTCGCCTTCCCAGTCTGAGAGCGCCTTCCCGGCCTCGAGGTGCACGAGCAGCAGCTCGAGCTGCTCCTGCTCGAGCCGTTTCGAGCGCTCCCCGGACTTCGCCTCCTTGCGCACCTTCTCGAGCCTCCGTTCCACGTGATCTCGATCAGCCACGATCAGCTCGAGCCGCAGGCTTTCGAGATCGGCTGCGGGATCGGCGCCGTCCGAGAAACCGTCGAGCACGGCCAGCAACGCGTCGGCCTGGCGAAGTCCTCCCGGCACCTCGACTCCGGCGCCCGGCACGTCGACCACTCGAATGGCGGCTGGCGTGATCTTCTTCGAGCCGATGAGCGCACCGAGGCGATCCAGCCGGTCGTCGGCGATGACGGCCATGCCCACGTTCGCCTTCTCGGTCACCGCCGCGTACGCCGTGACCTCGGCGCCCGCATGCGTGAGCGCGTTGAACAGTGTCGTCTTCCCCGCGTTGGGGAGGCCGACGATCCCGACCTGTAGGGGCACCTAGTGGTCTTTCCGGGAAGTCCGGTGCTGCTTGGCCGCGCGAAAACCGAGCAGCGCTAGGACGCAGGGAGTCCCGATATCAGTAGATATCGGGGCAGCTCTTCGGGGGCTCCAGGAAGTGCGCAGCACTTTCTGGGGTAGGACTGAGGACGACGCGATGCGAAGTGTTTGCAGCCGGCCAAGCGGTGCCGTATTTCCCGGAGAGACCACTAGACCACTGAGCCGCTACGCCTCGAAGCCGACGCGGGTCTCGCGCGCGAACCGCTTCGCGTAGAGCACGCGCGAGAGCACGAGGAGGATGTTCCCATCCTGCGCCTCGAGGCTCAGAGCGCCGAGCGCACCTCCTGCAAGGGACGACTCGAGAGCATCGGCGCTCGCCGGCGTGACGAGGATGCTCAGGATCTGCCCACCGTCGAGCCCGATCTCGATCCGGACGAACACGTTGTCAGCCACTCGAAACCACCTCCGTGAGAACGCCGTGAACTGAGCTCGGATGGACGAACGCGACCTCGAGCCCGAATAACCCCCGACGCGGCACCTCGTCGATCAGCTGCGCGCCCGCAGCCGCCAGCTCGTGGAGCGCGCGGTGCACGTCGTCGGTCTCGAGCGCGACGTGATGCATGCCCGGACCTCGTCTTGCAAGGAACCGTCCCACATGCGTGTCCTCGCCCACGGGGGCGACGAGCTCGATACGGCTGTCGCCGACGAGAAGCGATGCGGCGTCGACTCCCTGCTCGCCCAGTGAGTCACGACGCTCGAGCCGAGCTCCGAAGAGCTTCTCGTACATGGCAATCGCCTCGTCGAGGTCAGAGACCGCGACGCCAACGTGATGGATGCCTTGCACGTGCACCCGCGCGATGCTACTTACACCCGTCCAAGTGACAACTTGCCACTCGAGCGGGCAGTGACGCGGATCAGTCGCGCGCCGGCAACGCGCGGACGGTGCCCATCGTCTCCGACGAACGCGACTCGGGCTTGATGTCGGCAAGGAGCGCCTCGAGCTCGCCTCGATCGAGCGTCTCCTTCTCGAGCAGGGCCTCCGCGACGCGGTCGAGAGACGCCCGATGCTTCCGGAGCAGTCGCTGGGCCTCGTCGTAGGCCTGGTCGGTGAGACGGGCCTGCTCGGAGTCGCGCAAGCGCTTGGTCTCCTCGGACAGCGCATAGTTGTCCGCGCGCATGGTTCGCGACGGGGCGACCTCCGACATGCCGAACTCGAACACCATCGAACGCGCGATCTGCGTTACGCGCTCGAGGTCGCTGGCGGCCCCGTTTGTGATCCGCCCGAACACGACCTCCTCCGCAGCTCGACCGGCGAGAAACACCATCATCAGATCGATGAACTCTTCGCGCGTGTGCAGATAGCGGTCCTCGGTCGGCATGTTCAGGGTGTATCCGAGCGCGTCGCCGCGCGAGACGATCGTCGCCTTCTGTGCGGGAAACAGCTCGCCCACGAGATGCGACATGACCGCATGTCCCCCCTCGTGGTAAGCCAGAATTCGCTTCTCCTTCTCGGAGACGACCCGGCGCTGCTGCAACCCGGCGACGATGCGCTCCATGGACGCGTCGAAGTCCGCGTGCCGGATGTACTGGGCGTTGTTGCGTCCCGCGAGAATCGCGGCCTCGTTGCAGAGGTTTGCGAGATCCGCACCCGTGAGCCCTGCCGTCTGCCTCGCAACGAGACTGAGGTCGACGTCGGCGGCAAGCGGCTTGCCTCGGGTGTGGACAGCGAGAATCGCCTCACGACCGGACACATCCGGTGCGGAGACGTGAACCTGGCGATCGAACCGGCCGGGCCGAAGCAGCGCGGGATCGAGATCCTGGAGCCGATTCGATGCCGCCATGACCACGACCTCGTCGCGGGCGTTGAAGCCGTCGAGCTCGACGAGGAGCTGGTTCAACGTCTGGTCGTGCTCGCGATGAAAGCCGCCGCCCTGGCGTGCGGTGCCGACGGCGTCGAGCTCATCGATGAAGACGATGGCGGGCTCGTGCTTGCGAGCCTCCTCGAAAAGCTTGCGGATACGTGCGGCGCCCAGTCCGGCGAACATCTCGACGAACGAGGACGCGCTCTGGGAGTAGAAATTCGCCCCCGATGCGCTCGCGACCGCCTTCGCGATCAACGTCTTCCCAGTTCCGGGCGGGCCGTGCAAGAGAATGCCTCGGGGCACACGAGCTCCGAGCCGCTCGAAGCGCTTGCGGTCGCGAAGGAAGTCGACGACCTCCTGCAGCTCTTCCTTGGCCTCGTCGAGCCCGGCAACGTCGTTCCACGAAACTTCCACCTGCGATCCCTTCACGACCGGCGCAGGCTTGGCGCGCGGCATGAACCGCATCGTGTACAGGAGCAGGACGATGACGACCCCGAAGAAGATGATCGGGAGCCACGTCAGAAGCGTGTTCTCGAAGTCCACCTGAGAGGCCTATCGGCACGCTGGACATGGGCCTCAAGCCGGCTCCCGCAGGCGAACGCCGGCGGGTGACTAGGCGACGACAGACGTCGGCGCAGAGGCCGCGGACGCGGCGCCCACCGTGTTCGTCGCCGTCACGACGACGCGAATCACGGCGTCGCGGGCTTGGTTCGACTAGGCGGACGAGCGCTCGAGTGCAAGGCACGCGTCGCGCGCCACGTTCGCGACCTCGAGCTGCGCGTCCGACGGCTGCGCAGTGGAGAACCGTCGCTGAAGCTCGAATCCGGGGCGAGCGAGCACCCGTGAGATTCGTTTCTCCGGGTTTCTCGCCACCCACGAGAAGAGCTCGATGGAGCCGCCCAGGGCCGCCGTCAGGCCCAGAACTCGCGCAATCCCACGGGTGCCGGCCGGTGCTCTCGACGCGACCAGGTTCGCCGCGAGCGACGACGCAACCATCGGCGCGATGAGTTGTGAGCCGCACCGGGGATGCTCCTTCGGCGCTGGCTCTCCGCCGTTCTCGTAGGTGCCGATCGAGACGTGCTCCGCGCCGTGGTAGGAGGCGAGGTCGGGGCCTCGAAGCGCGAGGAGAGCCGGGACGAGCGTTACACCGCCGGCGACGATCTCTCGCGCTCCGGCAGAGAGGCCCGAGCGGCGAAGGAAGCGCGCGGCGATGGTCGTCGCGACAATCCCGCCCAGCACTGCGGGGCGCTCGAACGGGAAGCGCGCCTGGGGAAGTGCTCGCCGCACCATAGGGAGCAGAGCGAACGCCTCCGCGAGCGCGATGGGGCCGCGGAGGACCGGAATGCGAGAACGTGCGGCCGGAGCAAAATGCGGCTTGCGGCCTGACGCAACATGCAGCGCACCCTCGGCGTCGCGCACCGCGCACGCCCAGGATGTCGCTCCGTGCACCAGCACCCCGTTCTGGAGCGCCATCCCACCGAGTCGTACCACTCTCTCCTCCACGCTCAGACCTTAGCTGCGAGCGCGCGGAGGGCCTGCTGCAACGCGTCGGCGGCGGGACCGCGGCCGAGATCTCGACCGTCGATCTCGACCAGCGGCATGACTTCACGTACCGACGAGGACGTGAACGCCTCGTCGGCCTCGAGCAGGTCCCCGAGCGGGTAGGCGCCTTCCTCGACGCTGTAGCCGCAGGCCGGCGCGAGCTCGATCAGGGTTGCTCGTGTCACGCCCGCGAGGATCCCGAGGTCGAGGGAAGGCGTTTTGAGCCTGTCGCCGCTCCGCCACCACACGTTCGTGACGGTTCCTTCGAGCGCGATCCCGTCCGGGTCGACGAACACTGCTTCGTCGGCGCCACGCCGCTTGGCCTCTGCCTCGGCAGCCATGTTCACGGCGTAGCTGGTCGACTTCACACCCGGGAGCAGCCAGGGTGCCGCGGCTCGCACTCCGAGGAGTGACACCGCACTCGCGCCGCGCTCTCGCGCAGCCTCGATCCAATCCGGAATCTCACTCAGAAGGGCCAAGCCGGATGGAGGACCACCCTCGGGCCCGGCGGTCCAGATCAGACGCAGCGAGGCGTCGCCGCCCGCTGCCTTCGGCAGAACAAGACCCGCGAGCACCTGCAACCGGCGCCGTTCGACCGTCGGGAGGCCGATGCTTTCAGCGGAGGAGATGAGGCGATCGAGGTGCGCTTCGATCCTGAACGGGCGTCCCCCGTACACCCTGAGGGTCTCGAAGGCGGCTCGGCCGCGGAGCAGCGCCTCGTCGTCGGCACGGATGACCGGCTCGGCAGGATCGAGGAGCCCCCGCCCGGTCACAGCCAGCGCGAGAGCGCTCACCTGGCGACCGCCTCCTGCGTGTGCGAGCCGATGGCGTCGAGGAGCGGGCGCGCCTTCGTCCAGGACTCCTCGACTTCCTTCGTCGGATCGGAGTCCCACACGACTCCACCCCCGACCCAAAGGTGAATCACGCCGTCGGCGACGGCGAAGGTGCGAATGGTGAGGGCGAGATCGAAGTCTCCATTGCCCCACACGGTTCCGATCGCTCCCATCGACGCGCCTCGCCCGACCGGCTCGAGCTTGGCGATGAGGTCGACGGCGGCGATCTTCGGCGTCCCTGTGACGGAGCCACCCGGGAACGTCGCCTCCAGGATCTCGGCCAGCCCGATCCCATCCCTCAGCTCGCCTTCGACCGTCGACACCATGTGCTCGACGCCTGCCAGCTCGCGAATCTCCATCAGCACGGGCCACCGGACGGTTCCGGCGCGACAGACCCGCGAGAGGTCGTTTCGCTCGAGATCGACGATCATCACGTGCTCGGCCGCGTCCTTCTCCGAAGCTCGAAGCTCGGCAGCGCCACCGCGCGGACGCGTGCCCTTGATCGGCATCGTCCACAGCCTGTCGCCGCGGCGGGCGAGGAACAGCTCCGGTGACGCGGAGACGACCGTCCACCCGTCACCCGCGAACGGCTGGGGATACCGCGGTCGGAACGGCGCGAAGATCGCGGAAAGCGAGCCCGGATCGCCGGAGAATGACGCCGAGAGGTGTTGGACGAGGTTGACCTGGTAGACGTCGCCGCGTGCGATTGCGGCCCGCACCTTTTCGATCGCGGCCGCGTATTCGTCACCGGTCCAGGTCTGCTCCCACGCACCAACCCGGCATCTCTCAGCGACGTACTGGCTGACATTGCCTGCGCCGGCTCGCATGCGGCATGCAGCGAGCGGGAGCGCAGGACACGGCTCGGGAGGCGAAGGCCCAGCCTCTCGACGGATTGTCTGCGAGAGCCCGTAGCCGAGATAGAGGTCAGCGACGAGCTCCTCTCCTGCCGGCTGCGAAGAAGCCTTGCCCGCGAAGCCAGTCCTCGATCCGCCGAAACGCACCCTCAGGCTCGCGAAGCTCGAGCGCGAGCTCACCCATTCACGGGCTCCGCGACGATCGCTGCCAGCTCCTCGTAGGCGGAAGCGGGGTCGTCGTTCCAGAAGACGGCGCTTCCCGAGACGAGCAGATCCGCTCCGGCGTCGCGCGCAGCTGCCGATCGTGTCGCGATGAATGCCCCCGTCCACCTGCACGCGCACCTCAGCGGGCAACTGCGAGCGTAGGCGAGCGATGCGCTCGAGCGCGTCGGGCATGAACTCCTGACCGGAGTAGCCCGGATGGATCGACATGCAGAGGACGAGGTCCGCGCTCTTCGGCCGCAGCAACGACTTCCTCCACCGCCGTCTCGGGATTCAGTGCGACTCCGACACCGAGCCCGAGGGAGCGCGCAAGCGCGATCGCCCGCGTCGGATCGTCACAAGCCTCGACATGGAACGTGACGCTGTCGCCCCCCGCCTTCGCAATCGCCTCGAAATGGCGCTCGGGCTCGCTCACCATGAGGTGGCAATCGAGCCGTGCGCCCCACCCCCGCACGAGCGGCGAGATCGACGCGAGGACGATCGGCCCGATCGTGATCTCGGGGATGAAGTGCCCGTCACCCACGTCGAAGTGGAAGACACGAGCCCCGGCGGCGACCAACGCGCCGAGTTGCTCCCCGAGCCGCGAGAAGTCAGAGGCATAGATCGACGGCTCGACCTCGACTGTGTCCGCCCACTGCGTCCAGCCCATCACGTCCCCGGCACGCGCCACCCGCCGTGCCTCGCAGCGAGATCATGTGACGACATCGGCCCCCAGGTTCGCGGCTCGTAGAGCTCGATCCGAGGCGGAGAGTCGAGCAGCGGTTGAACGATCCGCCACGTCTCCTCGATCACGCTCCAGCGCGGGAAGAGCATGTTGTCGCCGCGCAGCGCGTCGGCGAGGAGCCGCTCGTAAGGCTGCGGTGGCTCTCCGAGCTCCTGCACGAAGTCGAGGTCGAGCGAGACGGGTCGCGACTCCTCTTTGCCCGGGGCTTTGGCGCGAAGGAAGATCGACACCCCAGCCTGGCGCCCGATGCGCAGGACGATGTCGTCGTGTCCGGGAGACTCGAGACGATGTCTTCCCCAGCGCAAGTGAGGGACGCGCTGAAGTCGGATGACGATCTCGGTGGCGGTCGTCGGAAGCGCCTTCCCGGCCCGGATGAGAATGGGGACTTCTGCCCAGCGCCAGTTCTCGATCTCCAGCTCGAGTGCGACGAACGTCTCGGTGTCCGACCCAGGCTCGACGCCTTCGATCGCCTGGTACCCGACGTACTGTCCGCGGACGGCCTTCCCCGGGTCGGCAGACGGCATCGCGCGAAACACGTCCTCGCGCCTCCGGGGAATCGCGTCGTCGTCGCCGGAGGGCGGCTCCATCGCCACGAGCGCGAGCACCTGCATGAGGTGGTTCTGCAAGACATCGCGGATGGCGCCGACCGGGTCGTAGAACCGGCCGCGATCCTCGACCCCGAAGTCCTCCGCCATCGTGATCTGGATCGACTCCACGTGTTCGCGGTTCCAGAGGGGCTCGAAGAGTGCGTTCGCGAACCGCAGGTACATGATGTCCTGCACCGGTTCCTTCCCCAGGAAGTGGTCGATCCGATAGATCCGCTCCTCCGGAAAGATCGCCGTCAGTCGCTCGTTGAGCTCCCGCGCAGAGCGCAGATCGGTGCCAAACGGCTTCTCCACGACGAGCCGGCCGTTGTGAACGAGGTCCGCGCGCGCGAGCTCTTCGGCGACCTCGTCGAACGTCGACGGCGGCGTGGCGACGTAATAGACAGGCGTCGTGGCACCGCCGAGCTCATCGCGCAGCCGGCCGTACATGGACCCGTCCTCCGCGTCTCCTCCGATGTACTTCAGACGAGACGCGAAGTCCCGGAGCACGTTCTCGTCGACCTTGATCCCGGCTGCGACGATGGCTTCGCGTGCGTGGGAGACGAGCTCGTCCTGCGACACGGGACGCCGTCCGACCCCGATGACGGGGCAGCTAAGCAGTCCCTGCGCGGTGAGGCGATACAGCGCCGGAAGCGTCATGCGCCGGCCGAGGTCGCCGGTAAGCCCGAAGGCGACGAGCGCGTCCGCGGTCTCTGTCACGCGGCCAGGAGAGAGTGAGCCGTGGAGCGAAGCATGTTCACGCCGAGCTCGAGATCGTCGACCGCGATCCGCTCGTTCGCCGAGTGGACGAGCTTCGTAGCGACCTCGGTGTCCATCGTCTTCATCGGGAAGAAACCGTATGCGGTCGTGCCGAACGCCTCGCGCAGGTAGTGACTGTCGGTGAATCCAGGGCAGGCGATCGGCGCCAGGCGAGCTCCCGGCTCGATCTCCGAGGTGAATTGCTCGAGTGCGTCCCAGAGCGGCGTACCCAGCGGCGAGCGCGTTCCTCCGACCGCCTCCAGGAACTCGAGCTCGTAGCTCCCGTTCGGAAGCGCGGCGCGAATCAGGGGCTCGACGTCCGCGGGCTTGGTCTCCGGGAGGAGGCGGCAGTCGACCGTGATCTCGCACAGCGCGGGAATGACGTTCCGCTGGTGAGAGGCATCGATCATCGTCGGTGAGAGCGTGAACGAGAGGAGCGGCTCGACGAGCGCGGGAAGCAGCGGATGAACCTCGGCAGCACGGGCTATCGCTTCGCCCAGCGGTGGCACTTCTCCGAGCACTGCCTCGAGGAACCCTATGGCCTCCGGGATCAGCTCACGGGGCGGCACATACGCACCGAGTGCCTCGATGTAGGGCGCAGCCTTCACGAGCGCGTTGTCGCCGATACCCGGCATCGAAGCGTGGCCGCTACGCCCGTGAACGCGGATCTTGAAGGGCGCAGACATCTTCTCGGCGGTCGCGCACATGTACACGGGGTTCTCGCCAAGAACGAGACGCTCGCCACCACCCTCATTGACTGCGTAGTCGCAACGGGCTGCGTCGGGATGTGCATCGACGAGCCAGCTGAGCCCATACCCCGCGCCGACTTCCTCGTCCGCCACCACGAGGAGGACGAGATCGCCGGACGGCACGAAGCCCTCGCGGTGAAGAGACGCGAAGGCGACAGCCGACGCTGCCACCTGGTCCTTCATGTCCAGCGCGCCACGCCCCCACACCTCACCGTCGACGAGGTCGCCAGACCAGGGATCACGGTCCCATTCGGCCGGATCGGCGAGCACGGTGTCGGTGTGAGAGAGGAAGGCGAGCGAAGGCCCATCGCCGCCCTTGATCCGAGCGACGACGTTGGCGCGGTGGGGTTCGCGAGCGAAGAGCTCGCACTCGAGCCCGCTCTGCGCGAGGTACTCCCGAAGAAGCTCTGCTGCCTGCGTCTCGTTTCCGGGCGGGTTGACCGTGTCGAGGCGGATCAGGCCCTGCAGGAGCTGCGTTGCCTCCTCGCGAAGCCCCGGCGAGACTGCGTGGGGGGCGGAGCTAATTCTGGCCCCCGCCCGCTGCTTCTGCATTCGACAACGCGGTCAGCTCGTTCCGGACTTCCCAGAGCTCGGGATATGACGTTTTCGTCACGAGTCGCCCGAGCAGCTCGACCGGCGTGCCCTGGGTACCCACCACGCTGTCTCCGATCACCCTGGCGACGATCTGGTAGTGCCGCATCCGCCAGAGCTGCGCCTGCTCGTCGAGCTCGATGAGCGTCTCGGCGAGCTGGTACAGGTGCTCGTGATCGCGTCCCTGCACGTAGAGGTCGGCGAGCGTGAGGCCGGCTTCACGCCGAGCGTTGTGAAACGCCTGACCCAGGCGCGGGAGCACGCGCCGAAGCTCGTTCCAGCCGGGCGAATCGAAGCCGGAGCCGTGGCCGAGCACCTTGCGGATCTCCTGGTACTCCCAGGGCGACATGTGCTCGAGCATCTCGAGTTGTGGGATGAGGAATCGGATGCACAGGATCGAGCGCCGGAGAAGACGAAGGGCGCCCCGCAGGTCGCCCTCCTCGATCAGCCGCACGGCCTCCTCGGCGTCGTTCCACGCGAGCTTGAGCCAGAGCTCAGAGGACTGGTGGGTCACCTGGAAGAGAAGCTCGTCGCGATGCACCCACTCGTCCGCCGTCTTCTGGAGCGCGAGCAGCTCCTCGGTGTTCAGATAGCGCTCGTAGTCGGAGCCTGCGCTCCCGGACAGGACGGGCTGGGAGTAGTCCTCGGTCTCGTTCGTCGACACGCCCGGAGCATACTTCCGCCGTGGGGGACCTCTTCAGCGAAGCCGCGAAGGAGCGCCAGGCCGAGAATGCGCCGCTCGCGGTGCGCCTCCGGCCGGCGACTCTCGACGAGCTCGTGGGTCAACAGCACGTCCTCGGAGCAGGATCCGCGCTGCGGCTGGCGATCGAACAGGACCGGCCGCCGTCGATGATCCTGTTCGGCCCGCCCGGCACCGGGAAGACGACGATCGCTCGCATCGTCGCAGAGCGAACCGGTGCAGCCTTCGAGGAGATCTCGGCGGTTTCGGCGCGAGTCGACGACGTACGCGCCGTGATCTCGCGGGCGCGGGACCGGCTCGGCGGCAACGGCCTGAGGACGATCCTCTTCATCGACGAGATCCACCGCTTCAACAAGGCGCAGCAGGACTCGGTGCTGCATGCGGTCGAGGACGGCCTCGTGACCCTGATCGGGGCGACCACCGAGAACCCCTACTTCGAGGTCAACTCGGCCCTCTTGTCGCGTTGCACCGTGATCGAGCTCACCGCGCTCTCGGAGGACGAGCTCGTCGAGATCCTCGCCCGTGGCGCCGCTGTTCTCGAGGCCGAAGCGAGCCCGGAGATCCTCACGCTCATTGCAGAGCGGGCGGGCGGAGATGCGCGCGCGGCGCTTCAGATCCTGGACCTGGCCAACGCGACCGCTAACACCGAAGACGGCCAGATCTCGGAGGCTCTCGTGCTCGACGCATCGCGCAAGCGTCCACTCCTGTACGACCGCAAGGGCGACCAGCACTACGACTTCGCATCGGCGTTCATCAAGTCGATGCGCGGTGGAGACGCGGATGCCACCGTGTACTACCTCGCGGCGATGCTCGAGGCAGGCGAGGATGCTCGGTTTATCGCGCGTCGCATGGTGATCCTCGCTTCCGAGGACATCGGCAACGCCGATCCGAACGCGCTCGTCGTCGCAGTCGCTGCCGCCCAAGCACTGGAGCACGTCGGTCTACCCGAAGCCCAGCTCAACCTGGCGCAGGCCGCCATCTACCTCGCGCGCGCGCCGAAGTCGAACGCGTCGGCAGTCGCGATCTGGGAGGCTCGCCGAGACGTGCGCGAGCTCGGAAACGCACGCCCGCCGGCGATGCTCCGCTCGACGGGCACAAGGCGGCCGCCAAAGCCCGCGGGCATGGCGAGGGTTACGCGTACCCACACGACGATCCGGCGGGCTTCGACCTCTCGTACCTCCCGGAGGAGCTGCGAGGCCGCCGGTACTATCGGCCGGCCGGAGCAGGAGAGGAGCCAGCGGATGGCGGTACGGACAGGTGACAGGGCGCCCGAGTTCGACCTCGAGGTGAAGCACGACGAGCGCGTCCGGCTCGCCGACTTCCGCGGCCGTTCGAACGTCCTCCTCGTCTTCCACCCCTTCGCGTTCACGCCCGTCTGCGAGGAGGAAGCGCGCGACCTCCAGGAGAACCTCGAGTCCTTCCGCAACGCGCAGACCGAGATCGTCTTCGTCTCGTGCGACCCTTCCGCTGCTCGGCAGGCTTGGAAGCGGGAACTGGGCGTCGAGTACACGTTCGCCTCCGACTTCTGGCCGCATGGCGTGGTCGCGAAGGCGTACGGCGTGTTCAACGAGTCGAACGGCTCACCGAACCGCGGAACGTTCCTCGATCGACAAGGACGGAACCGTCATCTGGTCGCTCGTGAAGATGAGAGACGAGCGGCGGACGGAGATGGTCCCTGAGTCGCTCGAGGCCCTGCACGAGACCGTTTGAGGCTCCACCTCGAAGAGTTCGGTGACACGGGCGGCCCACGAGTCGTCTGTCTCCACGGCGTCACGAGTCACGGCCGTCACTTCGCGAAGCTGGCTGGCGCACTTCCCGGATTTCGGACACTCGCCCCGGATCTGCTCGGTCACGGCTCCTCTCCCTACGAGCCGCCGTGGGACCTCGAGACACACCTGGACGCGATCGTCGAAACCGTCGGGACCGCGCCTGCCATCCTCGTCGGGCACTCGTTCGGTGGCCGCCTCGCCTTCGAGCTTGCGGCTCGGGCTCCAAAGCTCGTCCCCCGGCTCGTCCTGCTCGACCCCGCGATCTACGTCCTCCCGCACGTCGCCCTCTTCGCCGCCGAGAACGCGCGCAAGGACCGCGCGTACGTCTCCTTCGAGGAGGGAGTCTCACGACGGTACGAGGAGAGCCAGCTCAAGGCAGCCCCGCGCGAACTGGTCGAGGAGGAGCTCCGGAGGCATCTGGTGCTGGACGATGACGGGCGCTACCGCTACCGCTATTGCCAGTCGGCCGTCGTCGCGGCCTACGGCGAGATGGCCTCGCGACCACCGCCCTTCGAGCGCGTCCGAGTGCCGACGCTCCTCGTGCTGGGCGAGAGCTCGTACCTCCCCTACGACCATCTGCTCGACGCGCACCAGGCCGCCCTCGGCGATCTGCTCGAAGTCGTCATCGTCCCGGGAGGGCACACGGTGCTCTGGGACG
>CAWHBH010000001.1:0-83374 GCA_963827525.1 uncultured Thermoleophilia bacterium | reverse complement strand
CGCGACGACGTGTGCGGCGGTCGCGGCGTGGGCTTATCTGCAGATGTCAGCTGCAGCGGCTGCGTAGATCTCGACGCAGCTTTCGAGATCGGCAAGCTCGACCCATTCGACCTCGGCGTGCGCTCCCTCGCCGCGCGGGCCGAAGAGCACAGTCGGGATTCGCGCGGCTGCGAGCAGGGCTGAGTCTGCCCAGAACGGGGCGCCGACGAGCTCGGGCTTTACGCAGAGAACCGCGGACGCGTGGCGACGTACCGCCTGCACGATCGGCTCGTTCTCCGCGACCTCGAACGGCTCGCGCGAGGCGAGCGAGCGGGACTTGGCCGAGAACTGGTCGTCACCCACGCCCGCTCCGTCGACAACGTCCTGTAGCTCCCGCTCGACCATCGAAACGGTCTCTCCGGGGATCGTGCGACGCTCGGCCTGAAGGACGCAGCGCGCCGGGTAGCTCGAGTACTCCTGCCCACCCTCGATGAGCGACGCATGCACGCTCCCGCTACCGAGGTGAGGGTGCGTCGGGACGGAGCGAAGCCTCCCGTCGAGCTCCTCGATACCGACGAGGACGCGACCCATCTTCGCGATCGCGTCGATCCCGAGCTCCGGCCTGGATCCGTGCGCCGCCCGTCCTTGCGTCTCGATCTCGACGTGGACGAAGCCACGGTGCGCGACCACAACCTGCAGCTCGGTCGGCTCGGTCACGATCGCCGCGTCAGCGCTGAGGCCTGCGACCACCGCCTCCGTGCCGACGCTCGCGAACTCCTCGTCCGCGACAGCGGTCAGGACGACGTCCCCTGAAAGGCCGAGCCGCAGGGCCTCCGCTGTGGCCAGCATGCAAGCAGCGAGGCTCCCTTTCATGTCGTACGCGCCGCGGCCATAGAGTCGACCGCCCTCGACGCGTGGTGTGAAGGGATCCGTCATGCCCGCCACCCCAACCGTGTCCATGTGCGCGTTCAGCATCAGCGAACGCCCATCTCCCGTCCCGCGTGCGACGGCGATCACGTTGGGTCGGCCCGGTTCCGCATCCTCGATCGACGTGTCGAGGCCCGCCCGCTCGCACCACTCTGCGACGAAGCGGGCGACTGCCGCCTCGCCCGAACCTCCGGGAACCACGTCCGGATTGATCGACTCGAGCTCGACCAGTCGCGCCGTCAGGTCCGCGACGCTCGACAAACGCTACGCGGCGACGTACTCGTCGGCGATCGCAAGTGCCTCGTCGAGGACGGCCAAGCCCTCGTCCACTTCCTCGCGCGTGATCGTCAGCGGGGGAACGACCATGACCACGTTCCAGTGCGTCATCAGGTAGAGACCGCGCTCGAGCGCCGCCCTCGCCAGTCGCACGACAGGCCCTGCCGCCTCACCCGAGGCGTTGAACGGAGCGAGCATCTCCCGTGTCTCCCGATTCTTGACGAGCTCGACTCCCCAGAAACAGCCGAGCCCACGCACCTCTCCGATCGACGGGTGCCCCTCGGCCAGTTCCCGCAGACCCTTGCCCAGATATGCGCCGACCTCGGCTGCGTTCTCGACCACGCCCTCCTCCTGGAACGCCTCGATCGAGGCGACCGCAGACGCGCACGCAAGCGGATGACCGGCGTATGTCAGCCCGCCCGGGAAGAATCGGCCGCGTACCCACTCCTTGAGCGGCTCGCGGATGATCATCGCGCCGAGCGGGACGTAGCCCGAGTTGATCCCTTTCGCAACCGTGAGGATGTCGGGGACGACGTCCCAGTTGTCACAGGCGAACCAACGCCCGGTGCGCCCGAACCCGGCCATCACCTCGTCGAGGATGAGCAAAATCCCATGCCGATCGCAGACCTCGCGGATCGCCTGGAGGTAGCCCGGCGGCGGCGGAATAACGCCGTTCGTCCCCGTGACGGTCTCCAGGATCACGGCTGCGACGGTGTGCGCGCCCTCGTACTGGAGGATCTCCTCGAGGTGCGGTGCGCCGGCGCAAACGGGGCATGGATCAGGATGGCCGGCCGGACAACGGTATGTGTAGGGGTCGAGCATCCGCACGACGCCGGGCATCCCTGGCTCGGTCGGCCAGCGCCGCGGGTCGCCCGTGAGCGAGATCGACCCATGTGTCGCCCCGTGGTAGGAGCGGTAGCGGGCGATGATCTTGTTCCGACCCGTGTAGAGCCGCGCGAGCTTGATCGCGTTCTCGTTCGCCTCGGCGCCCGAGTTCGTGAAGAAGGACATGGAGAGGTCGCCGGGCGTCACCTCGGCGAGCATCCGGCCGAGGCGCGAGCGCGACTCGTTCGCCATCGGCGGCCCGATCGTGCAGAGCTTGTCGGCCTGCTCCTTGATCGCCGCGATGATCTTCGGGTGTTGGTGGCCGATGTTGACGTTGACCAGCTGTGACGCGAAATCGAGATAGCGCCTGCCCTCGTAGTCCCAGAAGTACCGGCCCTCGGCTCCTGCGACCGCGATCGGGTTTATCGCGTCCTGCATCGACCAGGAGTAGAGGACGTACTCCTTGGCGTCTTCCACGATCCGGGCACCCAGGTTCGGGTTCGCTTCCACCGTTGCCAACTCGGCTCCTTCGTCTTGCTCCGGCGATCTTAACTTCCGACTGCTTGCACAAGCCGCCGAGAAGTACGACGATCCGCCGGTGGCGATCGCACCGCAGAGACTCACGGCGACGAGCGGCCTCCTCGAGCGAGAGGACGCGCTCGCGGCCCTCCGTGGCGCTCACTCCGGAGACGAGAGCGGGCACGGGACGGCTCGTGCTCGTCTCGGGCGAGGCGGGGATCGGGAAGACGTCCCTCGTGCGCGCGTTCGCCGCGAGCCTCGGGCCGGCGACCCGCGTCCTCGAGGGACATTGCGACGCGCTGTTCACACCACGACCCCTGAATTCCTTCGCCGACGTCGCACGCGAGACGAACGGCACTCTCCACGACATCGTCGAGCGTAGGGGTGGTGCCCACGAAGTGTTCGACGCGCTGCGAGAGGAGCTCGAGGGCGGCGAGACGGTGCTCATCCTCGAGGACCTCCACTGGGCGGACGAGGCGACGCTCGACGTGATCAGGATGCTCGGCCGTCGGGTGGACGCGATACGCGTGCTCGTGATCCTCACGTACCGTGACGACGAGCTCGACCGCGCACACCCGCTCCGTCAGGTGCTAGGGGAGATCGGCCCTCGCGCGGAGGAGATCAGCCTCGAGCCGCTTTCCGCAAGCGCCGTCGCCGAGCTCGCCAGCGGCCTCGCCATCGACCCGGCGGAGCTCCACCGACGGACCTCAGGCAATCCCTTCTTCGTACGCCAGGTCGTCGAGGGACGTGGTGAGGTCGTCCCGCCGACCGTGCGCGCCGCTGTCCTCGCGCGGCTTGCCACTCTGGGCTCCGAAGCGAGGGCGCTCGTCGATGCCGTCTCACTCGCCCCTCCCGAGGTGGAGGCGTGGCTCCTGGAGCGCGTGTGCGGCGATGCGATCGACCAGCTCGACGAAGCGCTCTTCGTCGGCGTGCTCATGTCCCGCAGCGAGAGCGTGTCCTTCAGGCACGAGCTGGCGCGAGAGGCAGTCGTCGAGGCGCTCGGTCCGGCGCGGCGCCTCGAGCTCCATCGCCGTCTGCTCGACGCGCTCGCCGAGCCGCCCGTCGGGACGCCGGACGTCGCCCGACTGGCGCACCACGCGGAGCCGGCGCTCGATCGCGAGGCAGTGTTGCGCTGGGCTCCGGCCGCGGCGAACGGAGGCCGCGGCGGCCGGTGCCTATCGCGAGGCTGCAGCGCAGTACGCGCGCGCGCTCCGGTTCGCACAGGACCGTCCTCCGGACGAGCGAGCCGAGCTGCTCGAGGGTCGTTCGCGAGCGTGCTATCTGGCGGACGACCAGGTCGAGGCCATCGCAGTTATCCACCAGGCGATCGTCTGCCGTCGCGAGGCGGGGTCACGGGCGGCGGAAGCGAGAGACCTCTCCGAGTTGACCGACTACCTCCTGTGCAGAGGCCTGTACACGCAAGCGGAGGAGGCCGTCGCGGAGGCCGCGCGCCTGATGACGGACGAGCCGGAAGCAGCCGCGACCGCGAGCGTGCTCGTCGCCCGGGCCGCCCTGCTCTACGACAGCGACATCGCCGCGTCCGTAGACTTGTGCAGGAAGGCCCAGGAGCTCGCCGTCGCGTATGGCGACCCCACGACGGCGGCAGTGGCGCGCGTCACCATCGGGAGCCTCGAGATGCGACGCGACCCCGCTCTCGGCCGGCGACTGCTGGAGGAAGCGGCGCTCGACTGTCGCGAGCGTGGACCTCGAGAGCAGGCGGCGCGCGCACTCAACAACCTCGGAGGATTGGGCGTCGCCTCGTACGACCATGGCCTGGCCAACGAATTCCTGCCCGCAGCACTCGAGTACTGCACGGAGCACAACCTGGACCTCTGGCGCATCAACGTCCTCGCCCTCCTCGCGCGGTCGTACCTCGACCAGGGTCGCTGGACCGAAGCCGCCGACGCGGCAAGCCTCCTCCTGGATGACCCCCGCGAGTCGCCGTGGCCCCACTACGAGGCACTCGTAGTGCTGGCGCTCATCCGTACCCGGCGAGGCGATCCCGGTGCGCGGGACGCGCTCGATGCGGCGGCGGATGTCGGCGTCTCGCCCGAGGAAACGGGCGCCGTCGTCGACCTCGCTGCTGCACGAGCCGAGCTCGCGTGGCTCGCGCGCAAACCCGAGGAGGTCGACCGGCAGACGAGCGCTGAGCTCGAACGGGCGCACGCGCGGAGCTCGACTGGCGATGTGGCGCGGCTGTCGTATTGGCGAAGGCTGGCTGGCCTCGAGACGGCGGTGCCCGAGGTGACGTCGGACCCGTACGCGCTCGGGGCGGCCGGTGATTGGCGAAGCGCTGCCGATGAATGGTCTCGCCGCGGGTGCCCCTACGAGGCCGCGCTCGCGCTCGCGGAAACTGGTGACGAGGGCGCGCTGCTGGAGGGGCTCGCCGACTGCAGGCGACTTGGGGCAGGGCCTCTCGCGGCCGTCGTGTCGCGCCGCCTCCGCGAGCTCGGCGCATCCGTCCCGCGTGGGCCGCGGCCTACGACCCGCTCGAACCCCGCACACCTGACGGCACGGGAGCTCGACGTCCTGCAGCTGATGGCACAAGGCTCCCGCAATTCGGAGATCGCCGACCGACTCGTGGTCTCCCGACGAACCGTCGACCACCATGTCTCAGCGGTCTTGCGCAAGCTGGGAGCACGGACGCGCGGTGAGGCGACCGCCGAGGCTCGCCGCCTCGAACTCCTCCAAGATCGGTAGCTCCGCGCGGCCAATCTAGGCAGTGGCGCCGATGCCCGGCGCAGCCATCCCCTCCTACAGTTGACGCAGTCGACAGGAGAGGCGGAGCCAGATGGATACGTACGTCATCGTTCGTCGCAGCGGGTGGTGCACACACGCGGAGGTCGACGCCGCGGCGGCGCGCTCCAGCGAAGAGGACCAGCGGATGGAGGAGGACGTTGCGTGGATACGCAGCTACGTCCTCGGCGAGCGTGACGGAACCGTCGGCATGGTCTGCATCTTCCAAGCCTCGAGTCCGGAGGCGATACGGCGCCACGCGAGCGCATCGGATCTGCCCGTCGACGAGATCGTGAAGGTCGCCGACACCATCGTTCTGCGACCGGACCCCGCCGCGACCGCGGCCTGAGTGAGGGGAGACAAACGCATGAGCACTCGAAGAAGACTGCTGGTTGCCGGTGTGGCCCTGGGGGCGATGATCGTGCCGCTCGCCGCCAGCGCCGCACCTCCTGCGGGGGAGCCGGGAAGTCCCGAACTGCTCGCAGCATTGCCGGGTGGGGCTGGCTCCGGGAGCGCTGTTGGTCCCGGCGGCTCGCTGTACGTCACCCAGCCGGCGACGGGCGAGATATGGCGCGTCGATCCCGAGAGCGGAGAGAAGACCCTGTATGCGAGCGGTCTGCCGCGACGGTTCAGTCAGCTCCCGTTCGGCGGCGTCATGGACGTCGCGTTCATCGGCTCGACCGCGTACGCCCTCGTAAGCGTCGTCGGATCCACATTTCCGGACGACCTGTTCGCCTGTCACCCCCAAACCGTCGGGGTCTACCGCGTGACCGGACCTACGAGCTCGACCGTCGTTGCAGACATCGGCGCGTTTTCGTGCGCGAACCAGCCGTCCGGGTTCCCGTTCGTTGTCCCGATGGGAGTCCAGTTTGCGCTGGAAACGTATCGCGGCGGATTCCTCGTGACGGACGGACACCACAACCGGGTGCTTCGCATCACGCTGGACGGCACGATCACGCAGCTGATCGGGTTCGGGGACGCCGTCCCGACCGGGCTGGCCACCTCCGGGAACACCATCTACCTTGCAGAAGCCGGTCCTGTTCCGCATGAGCCGCAGAACGGCAAGATCGTCTCGTTCGAGCCGGGATCGTCGACCGCGACGGATGTCGCGTCCGGCGCTCGACTCGCCGTGGACGTGGAGATGGGCCGTGGGCGGACGCTGTTCGCTCTCTCGCAGGGCCTCTTCCCCTGTGGCGGTGATCCGGCCTGCGCCGGTTCTCCGGCGTCACACGACACCGGGGCGCTCATGCGGGCGAACGGGGCCGGCGGCTTCACGACGATCGCGGATGAGCTCGATCAACCATCGTCGCTCGAGATCATCCGCAACACCGCATATGTCGTCACCCTCGGCGGAGAAGTGTGGACGATCGACAACGTCGCAGGCCCGCCGTACGGCTAATGCAAACACTGCGCAGTGGCGCCGGACAAGGGGGAAGGTGTCCGGCGCCTCCGCGCGTCTGACGTCTAGCGGGCTGCGGCGGGCAGGAGCTCCTGCCCGAATGCGGCGCGCTCGACGAACTGTCCTACACCAGGCTCCGCGATCAGCTCTCCCAGACTCGACGAGGACGTTCCCGCGGAGGAGCACGGTCTCGGGAGATCCCGTCACCTCCGTCCCCTCGTAGAGGTTGTAGTCGACCTTCGAGTGCTGGTTCGCGGCCGTGATCAGGTGCTGCTTCTCGGGGTCGAAGATCACGATGTCCGCATCCGAGCCCGGGGCGACGGTGCCCTTTCTCGGATAGAGGCCGAAGAGCTTCGCCGGGTTGGTCGAAAGGAGCTCGACCATCCGGTTCAGCGAGATCCGGCCGGCGCGCACACCGAACTCGTGGATCATGTGTAGCCGATTCTCGAGCCCCGGGCCTCCGTTCGGGATCTTCGAGAAGTCGTTCCGCCCGATCGACTTCTGCCCGTCCCAGAGGAACGCGCAGTGATCGGTCGAGATCGCCGAGAGGATGTCGGAGCGCACGGCGTGCCAGAGGATCTCCTGGTTCTCGCGTGCGCGTGGCGGCGGTGTGTAGACGTACTTCGCGCCCTCGAAGTCCGGTCGCTCGAGGTACGTGTAGTCGACGAAGAAGTACTGGGTGCAGGTCTCGCCCCAAACGTCCCAGCCCTGCTCGCGAGCACGCGCGATGGGATCCACCGCCTCCTTGCACGACACGTGCACGACGTACAGCGGTGCACCGGCGATGCGAGCGAGCTGGATCGCCCGGTTGGTGGCCTCGCCCTCGAGCTCGGGCGGTCTCGTCAGCGCGTGGAAGTGCGGCGCCGTGTTGCCCGCCGCCAGCGCCTGCTTGACGAGCACGTCGATGGCGTCACCGTTCTCCGCGTGCACCATGACGAGGGCGCCCGTCTCGGCTGCGACCTCCATCGTCCGAAAGAGCGTCTCGTCGTCGACCATGAGCGCGCCCTTGTAGGCCATGAAGAGCTTGTACGAGGTGACTCCCTGCTCGGGTAGGCGGGCGAGCTCCTCGAGCGATCCCCCCTCACGAAGATCGGTGACCGCGATGTGGAAGCCGCAGTCGATGATCTGCTTTCCCTCTCTCTTCGAGTGCCAGGTCTCCAGCGCCTCGGCGAAGGAGCTGCCAGGCGTCTGGATGCAGAAGTCGACGTGACACGTGGTACCTCCGAACGCCGCAGCGGTTTGACCCGATGTGTAGTCGTCGATGGTCACCGTGCCCCCGAACGGCATGTCGAGGTGAGTGTGCGGGTCGACGCATCCCGGGAGCACGTACTTGCCGGACGCGTCGATCACCCGATCCGCGTCGACGTCAAGCGATTCTCCGATCATCGCGATGCGCTCGCCGTCGACGAAGACGTCACCGACATAGTCGTCGGCGGCGGTGATGATCCGGCCACCCTTGATCAGTACTGACACGTCACCTCACATTCTTCCTGAGGAGATCCGGGCCAGCCGTAGTCGGCCTCGGAGCCCACGCCTCGTCGCTCCTCCTTGCTGCACCCGCATTCCATACCACACTCGAGCCTGCTGGTTAAAGTCGTCGCGTGCCGCTCGACCCGAAGCGAACCGTCGCAGACCTGAAGGAGCTCCGAGAGCTCACCGGAGACGAGAACGGAGCACAACGAGTCGCGTGGACGGAGACATGGGAGCGAGCGCGCGACTGGCTGCGAAGCAAGCTTTCCGAGACGACGACGATCGAAGCCGTCGACGCGGCTGGCAATCAGTGGTTCACGCTTCCGGGCAAGACGAAGCGCGCGGTTCTCATCGGTGGTCACATCGACTCGGTGCCGAACGGAGGATGGCTCGACGGAGCGCTGAACCTCGTGGCGGGTGTCGAGGTTCTGAGACGAGTGGCCGCAGACGGGAAGCCACCCGTCACGCTCCGGCTCGTCAACTGGGCCGACGAGGAAGGCGCTCGCTTCGGGCGCAGCCTCTTCGGTTCGAGCGCAGCCGCCGGCTCGATGTCGGACCAGGACGAGCTCAGGCAGCTCACCGACCGAGAGGGAGTCCCGCTTCCGGATGCTCTCGCGGCCCACGGCGTCGATCTCGACAAGGCACTCGACGCGCAGAAGGAGCTCGAGAGCGCGGCCGCATACCTCGAGCTCCATATCGAGCAGGGGCCGGTACTGGAGTCGCTCGGGCTTTCGCTCGGCGTCGTTCAGGGAACCTTTGGCGTCGAGCGTCACCGGATCACCTGGCACGGCCAAGCGGCGCACGCGGGCTCGACTCCGATGGACAAGCGCCGCGATGCGCTCGCCGGCGCCGCCAAGCTCGCGCTCGAGATCAGGGAGATCGCGCGGCGGACCGGTGGAGGAGCGCTCTGCACCTCGGGTGGGGTCGTCTGCCACCCCGGAATCGTCACCTCCGTCGTCGAGACCGCCGAACAGCTCCTCGACCAACGCGACCTGAGTCCTCACCGGCTTGCGACGATGCTCGCGGAGGCAAAGGCGTCGAGCGAGCGCTTCGCGGGCGAGGAGAACATCGAGGTCGACTGGGAGAGGATCTGGTCGATCGAGCCGATCCTCTTCGACGACACTCTGCTCGGCTTCTGCGAGGAGGCTGTTCTCGAAATCACGCGAGCGTCACACCGGCTCCCGTCCGGGCCGCTGCACGACGCCGCGGAAGTGGCACGAGCCGGCGTTCCGACCGTGATGATGTTCGTCCAGAGCCTTCGCGGCCTCTCGCATACGAAGCTCGAGGACACACGCGAGGAGCACCTCGAGCAGTCCGTCGCGGCACTCGACCTCTTGGCGACGAAGACGATCGACTGGGTTGCCGACGGCGGCGGCCGCTGATCAGGTGCACTCGCGACCTCGGCCTTGCTCCCTCCAAGGCTCGTCTCTAGGGGATAATCCGCCTCCGAACCAGCAAGAGGAGACACACATGGCTCTGAGCTTCGGCGTCACCGTTCTGCCCGATCCTCCGTCGAGGCGGCTCGTCGAGCTCTTCTCACTCGCGGAGTCGCACGGCTTCGAATACGGCTGGACCTACGACTCGCATGTGCTCTGGCAGGAGTCGTTCCCGCTCCTCACGCTCGCCGTGCAGGCCACGACGACGATGAAGTTCGGACACTGCGTGACGAACCCAGGGACGCGCGACCCGACCGTCCTTGCGAGCGGATACGCGACGCTGCACGACATCTCGAACGGCCGGATGGTGATGGGCATAGGCCGCGGAGATTCCGCCGTCCGCTACATCGGCGAGAGGCCCGTTCGCGTTGCCGAGTTCGAGAGACGGCTCGCGATGATCCATGAGTTCATGAACGGCCGCGAGGTCGAGTGGAACGAGAAGGAGCTCCGGCTCAAGTGGGTGCGACCTGAGCTGCCGGAGATCCCGATGTGGGTCGCCGGGTACGGGCCGAAGGCACTAGCGGTCGCAGGTCGCGTGGGAGACGGCGTGATCATCCAGCTCGCAGATCCGGTGATCATCGAGTGGATCATGGACACCGCACGACAGGCGGCCGAGGAGGCAGGGCGCGACCCGTCGGCGCTCAAGTGCATCGTCTGCGCGCCCAGCCACATCACCGACGACATCGCCGACGCGCGCGACCAGGTGCGCTGGTTCCCGGCAATGGTCTCCAACCACGTCATGGACCTGATCGAGCGCTACGGGTTCGAGTCGGAGATCCCGCACGAGCTCACCGAATACGTGCGCGTGCGCAAGTTCTACGACTACGACGAGCACTCGCGAGTCGGTGCGAAGCACGGCGAGTTCGTCACCGACGAGATCTGCGATCGGTTCTGTGTGCTCGGCGACGCCGAGCAGGCGACCGCGAAGCTCCAGGAGCTCGAGTCCGTCGGCGTCGACCAGTTCAACATCTACCTGATGACGCATGGCCAGGAGGCGGATCTCGCGTCGTACGGGCGAGACATCATCCCGCAGTTCACCGGTGCCGCAGCCTGATCCTCCGGTCAGCGGTACCGCCCCTGGCACGAACGAGAGCTTCGAGGCCTGGGAGGCGTCCGCAGGCGGTTGGGAGCGTCGGCGTGCCTTCGTCTGGGAGGCCTCTCGCAAGGTCTCCGAGCGGCTGGTCGATCTCCTCGACCCCCAGCCGGGTCAGAGCCTGCTGGAGCTCGCCGCGGGGCTGGGCGACACAGGGTTCCTCGCAGCGGAGCGCATCCGGCCGGCAGGGCGTCTCATAACGAGCGACTTCGTGCCCGGCATGGTCGCTGCCGCACAGCGTCGCGCGGTCGAGCTGGGTCTCTCGAACGTCGACTTCCGAGTGCTGGACGCGCAAGCGCTCGACCTCGCGGACGAGAGCGTCGACGGCGTACTGTGCCGCTGGGGCTACATGCTCGTGCCCGAACCTGCCGAAGCCCTGGCCGAGACGAAACGTGTCCTACGACCGGGCGGGTACGTCTCCTTCGCCGTCTGGGCCAGCGCGGACGAGAATCCCTGGGCATCTGCGATCGGCCGAGTGCTGGTCGCGCGTGGACTGGTCGCTCGTCCCGAGCCGGATACGCCTGGACCCTTCCGGCTCGCCGACCCAGAACACGTGCGCGAACTGGTCGAAACCGCCGGTCTCGAGCTCGTTACGCAGGAAGACGTAGGGCTGGCATGGCGGTACGGAAGCTTCGACGAGTACTGGAGCGCGACGCTCGATCTCTCACGCACGCTGGCGACCGCCCTCGAAGGGACGGACGAAGAGAAAGCGGAGGCCATAAAGGCAGATGTCCGTCACGCACTCGAGCCCTCTGACGAGCGAGGCGGTCTTGCATTGCCAGCCCTGAGCCGAATCACGCTGGCACGTCGGGCTAGATGATCGTCTTGCCGAGGGCGC
This sequence comes from uncultured Thermoleophilia bacterium, assembly GCA_963827525.1. Taxonomy (GTDB): domain Bacteria; phylum Actinomycetota; class Thermoleophilia; order Gaiellales; family Gaiellaceae; genus GMQP-bins7. The sequence goes on along the minus strand of CAWHBH010000001.1, from coordinate 71,876 downwards.
TCGCGACGAGCTCCACGGCCGTCAGCGCCGTCGTGTTCTCACGGTCGAGAATCGGGTTCACCTCGACGACTTCGAGTGAGCCGGCTAGCTGCGACTCTGCGACGAGCTCGAGCGCGAGGTGGGCCTCGCGATAGGTGAGGCCGCCCCGGACGGGTGTGCCCACACCGGGCGCGACGTCGGGATCGAGAACGTCCATGTCGAGAGATACGTGCACGAAGCCCGGCCCCGAGATGCGATCGAGGGATTCCCGAACGGCCCGCTCGATGCCGATGCGGTCGACCTCGCTCATCGAGAACACACGAACTCCCGTCTCTCGCAGAAGTCGGCGCTCGCCGTCGTCGAGTTGGCGGACCCCTATCAAAGCGACTCTGCCGGGGTCCACTGCCGGTAGCGGCCAATGCTCGCTTTCGAAACCTTCCCCGGCCAGTCCCAGCGCCGCCGCAAGCGCCATTCCGTGGACGTTGCCGGACGGGCTCGTCTCGGGCGTGTTGATGTCCGAATGCGCGTCGATCCAGAGAACACCGCCCGGGCCGTGGACGGAAGCCAACCCTCCCAGCGTCCCCAGCGCGACCGAGTGATCGCCCCCGAGGACCAGCGGAAGATCGCCACGCCCCGTCGCCTCGACCACTCGGGCCGCGACGAGCTCGCACGTGTCGTGGATCTCGGGCAGGAAACGGGCGCGCTCGTCGCGGAGCGCGGTCGCCTCGGCGACTGCAGTCTCGACATTGCCCTCGTCTCGGACCGTGTAGCCGAGGCTGATGAGCCGCTCTTCGAGGCCCGCATAGCGGATCGCCGACGGGCCCATGTCCACCCCACGACGGCCCTGACCGAGGTCGAGCGCGGCGCCGATGATCGCAATCTCTCGGTTCCTCTGCGGCGTCATCGGGCCGAACGCTAACGTCAGCCGCGGCTACACCGGGTCGCGGCCGTGCCGATAAGCACGGAAGAGCCCGGGTACACTGAGTCGCCGCGGCGAGGTAGCTCAGTCGGTAGAGCACACGGCTGAAAACCGTGGTGTCGCCGGTTCGATTCCGGCCCTCGCCATCCAACGTGTAGCGTCGCCGCTCGATGGAGCTCGCGTTTCTCTCGGCCGTCGAGCAGGCGCGGCGCGTCCGGGCTCGAGAGGTTTCTTCCACGGAGCTCGTGCAGCTCTACCTCGAGCGAATCGCTCGCCTCGATCCGCAGCTCAACGCCTTCGTCACGGTGCGGGGAGGCGACGCACTCGCTGAAGCAGGTGCGGTGGACGAGGCGAACGGCGACGCGCCATTTCGAGGCGTGCCGATCGCAGTGAAGGATCTCACCCCGACGGCGGGGATTCGCACGACGTTCTCGTCGCGCGCGTACGCCGATTTCGTCCCCGACTACGACACGGCCGTCGTCCGCCGGCTCCGAGAGGCCGGGTTCGTGATCGTCGGCAAGACGAACACCCCCGAGTTCGGAACGGTCGCGTTTACGGAGTCGGACCTCAACGGCGCGACGCGGAACCCGTGGAACCCCGAGCTGACACCGGGCGGTTCGAGCGGCGGAGCCGCGGCCGCGCTCGCAGCCGGTCTCATACCGATCGCACACGGAACCGACGGCGGCGGTTCGATTCGCATCCCCGCATCGTGCTGTGGCGTGTTCGGGCTGAAGCCTTCTCGGGGACGGGTGTCGTCCGCTCCGTTCTCGTCTCTTGAAGGCCTTTCGACCGCCGGTCCGCTTTCCAGAACGGTGGAGGATGCCGCCCATCTCCTCGACGTCCTCGCAGGCTATGAGGCCGGCGACCCGTGGTGGGCGCCGCCTCCCGAGCGCCCATTCGCGGAGGCGATCCTGAATCCGCCCGGCACGCTTCGCATCGCGGTCACATCGACTCCGCCGATCGACACTCCGGTAGCACCCGACTGTGTCACCGCCCTCGAGTCGGCCGCCGAGCTGCTCGCCGAGCTCGGCCACGAGGTCATCGATGCGACACCGCCCTGGAGCGCCCCCGACCTGTTCGAGGCGTTCATCGAAGTCTGGCAGGTCGGGCCGGCCCTCCATCCAATCGCGGATCTCTCGTTGCTGACGCCGCTCAACCGCGGCCTCGTCGAGTCGGCGCGGGCATCGACGGCGGTCGACTATTCGAGAGCTGTTGCGCAACTCCAAGCGATCGCGCGACGAACGGTCGCGTTCTGGAATGAGATCGACGTCGTCGTCACGCCGACGCTAGCTATGGCTCCGGTGGAGATCGGTTGGCAGGACCACGTGGAGGGCGCGATCGAGCAGCTGCTGCGCAACACAGAGTTCACCCCTTTCACGGCGATCGCGAATCTCACAGGGCTCCCGGCAATGTCGCTGCCGCTGCACTGGAGTGAGGCAGGACTGCCGATCGGCGTCCAAGCGATCGGACCTCCGGCTGGAGAGAGCATCCTGCTCAGCCTGGCCGCTCAGCTCGAAGTCGCTCGACCGTGGGCGGACCGGAGACCTCCGATCTCCTGACTCGGGCTCCTACTCGGCGATCGTGATCCGGATCTCCTGGCCGGGCGCGGCGTGCAACATGCGAGCGGCGCTACCTCGCGAGATGGCGAGCGACATGTTCTTGTAGCTGTCCTCGTACAGGATGACGTCGCCTGAACGCGCGTCGGCGAAGGTTCTAGCCATGACTGCGTAGTAGCGCTCTCCCGCGAGCTCGATCTCGACTCGAGTGCCCGAGGCGATGCCGAGACCCTCCACGTCGTCGCGCGTGAGGTTCAGTGCGATGTTGCCGAAGCTGTCGACGTAGAGCAGTGTCGCGACGATGCTCCCGTCAGCAATGACGAGCTGCGGTACATCCAGTTGAACGAGGCTCTCGGGGTCGACAGGCGGCCCCAGCGCCTCGAGTGGTACGCCCCGAGCGAGGTGCGCCGCCGCCGGGCTGAAGAGATCGCGGCCGTGGAAGGTTCGCGAGATCGTTTCCAGGGCGTAGTCCGGATTAGCCAGCTCGTGTGCGGCTGCGATCCCCCCGCGACCGGCCGCCGGGAGCAGAAGGCCGTTGTCCGGGCCGACGTAGAGGCGATCCTCCTCGTCACGCAGGACGAGCGGGCGCCGAGGGCCGCCGACCCCGGGGTCCACGATCGCCAGATGGACCCCGACGGGCATGAAGCCGACGGTATTCGCAAGGACGAGGGCTCCTTGGAGCACTGCCTGCGGCGGGATCCCGTGCGTGATGTCGATGATCTGCGCTTCCGGAGCAATGCGTTTCATGACCCCGTGGCAGGTGCCAACGAAATCGTCCTTGAGCCCGAAATCGCTCAGGAACGTGATGAACACGCGCGGAGCCTATCGCCGCCTGCCTGAGAAGAACTAGCTGCGCCGCGCAACGCGCGCGGGAGCGCAGCGCCGAAGGCGCTCACGCCGAATCTCGCCGCACAGACGCAGACCGCCCGGACGGATGCGAACGAAAGCAGTCGGAGCCTGAAGCGGGAGTGGCCGACCGACATGGAGCGGTCTCGTCACCCGGCTCCCTCCACCCCTCTGTGTGCCCCACGCACGCGCGCAGCATAGTCGCGTCTGCGGTCAGTCATGCCTCGCTGTGCGCCTCGACCGCCGACATCGGCTCACGTGGGGCAGCATCCTCGCGACGACTCGCGAGCTCGAGCAGCTCTGCCGTCTCGCGTTGAAGCCGAGTGAGCTTGGCGGCGATGATCGCGACGTAGACGAGAACGAAGACGAACACGACGCCGTAGGCGGCAGCCACGAGCTCTGCTTGGCTCCAGCTCATCGAAGTGCCTCGCGGAGCTCTCGGAGGTTTAGGTCAAGCTGCTTCCCGGCGAGCTCGACTCGGTACAGGACATACGCGAGGAGCGTCACGGCAGCCCACGAGACGCAGAAGGTCGCGAACATCGTGCCTGTCATCTGGGGCCCGTCGCGCGTGAAGACGGTCGGGTGAATGAAGTCCTCCGCGAGCCGAATCGCGAGAAAGCTGACAGGAATGAGAACGACTCCGAAGAGCGCGTACACGGCGGACGAACGTGCCCGGCGCGGCCCTTCCTCGAGTGAGAAGCGGAGCATGAAATAGGCGCAGTAGAAGAGGAACAAGACCAGGAAGAGCACGAGCTGGTTCGAGCTCCACGTCCACCAAACGCCCCATGAGGCCCGCGCCCAGATCGCGCCCGTGATCAGCGTGAGCGCACCGAAAATCGTGCCTTGATGGATGGCCACGTAGCTCTCGAGGTCGTAGCGTTCATCGCCTCGCCAGAGAAGAAGGAGCGCCTTCCAAGCTCCCAGGCCGAAGCAGAAGTACGCAGTGAGCGCGATCGGAACGTGGATGTAGAAGATTCGCTGAGAGATCCCCTGGTCGGCGTCCTCGGGGACGACGATGAGCGAGAGCAGGAGTGCGAGCCCCATCAGTCCGGCGGCGAACGCGGCGAGACCGGGGAGGCTGCGAATCGAGGAGATGCTCAAGGTCTACTCCGTTACGACGTACTCGAAGGACGCCCACGAGAGTACCGCGAAGACCGTGTCGTACAGAGCCAGGAGTAGGAGGTAGCGCACGCCCTCGGGTGAGATCGCAGCGCCGACTCCGCCGACGATGAGTGGGATCGCAAGCGGCAGCACCAACACAGGGAGAAGCACCTCTCTCGACCTGCCAGCCGCCGCCATCGCAGCCATGAGCGAGCCCACCGCGCAGATCCCGATGTCTGCGAGCAGGACGCCGGCGAGCGCAGTCAGGTCGAGAGGCGCGAAGAAGAGCACGAACGCCGGAAGCGCGACGACCTGCGCAGCAACGAGGAAGGCGAGCGTCGCGAGCGTTTTCGCGAGCCAGATGGCGCTTCTGTCCGAAGGCGCGAGCACGAGGCCGTCGAGCACCCTGTGCTCCTGCTCGGGTACCCAAGCCCGAGCAAGGCCGAGCAGCGCCGTGAAGACGATCGCGACCCACAGGAGCCCATAAGCAGCGTCATCTCCAGTGCCCTCCGGTAGTGCGAAGTGGAAGACCACGAGTGTCGAGAGGACGAAGAGAAGCATCGCCGGCAGCGTGTCGCCCGCTCGCAGCTCGATCCGGAGATCTTTGCGCGTGAGCGCCGCGACATCGGCGAAGTAGGTCAAGCGAGCGCAGTCGTGATCGTCGCCAGCCGAGCGAGCCGCTTCGAGTCGTGGGTTGCCACAACGAGAGTCCGAGTGCCTGAGAGCCCCTCCAGTTCACTGTCGAGGAGAGCCGAACCCTCTTCGTCGAGCGCGGAATATGGCTCGTCGAGCAGGATCAGATCAGGCCCGTGAAGCAGCGTCCGGCAGAGCGCGAGTCTCTGCGTCATCCCCCGCGAGTAGGTCGAGACCCGCTCGCTTCGCGCTTCCCAGAGGCCGAAGCGCTCGAGGAGCATCCCGATGCGCTCCCGCCGTTCGGGCACGCGGTAGAGCCGTCCGAACAGATCGAGGTTCTCGAGGGCGGTGAGCTCCCGGTACACGAGCGGCTCGTGCGCGAGATACCCGAGCCGCGCTCGGTCGACGTCGACCTCCAGCACGCCACGGGTTGGAGCGGCAAGACCTGCGAGAAGCCGCAAAAGCGTTGTCTTCCCGGATCCGTTCGGCCCCGTGACGATGGCGAACCCACCTGCCGGAACGGCGATGTCCGTACCGACGAGAACGCGCTTTCGTCCATATCGCTTCTCGATAGCGCGAGCACGGATCATGCGACGAGGACGTCGAGTGCGACGAAGGCAAAGAAGACAACGCTGATCACGCCGTTCAACGTGAAGAACGCGGCGTCGAGTCGGCGGAGATCGCCCGGACGAACGATCGAGTGCTCGTATCCGAGCAGGATGGCAGTTGCGACCACGCCGAGCCAGTAGAACACGCCGGCGTCCAGCCCAGCTCCGGCAGCAGCCAGCAGAACGACTGCTCCGGCATGGAAGACGCGTGCTCCGCGGAAGACTCCGCGCTCCCCGAACCGAACAGCCCAGGAGTGAAGACCCTCAACCCGGTCGTGCTCCAGATCGAAGAGCGAGTAGAAGAGGTCGAAGCCCGCGACCCACAGGAGCACGGCGCCACCGATCGCCCACGCCTCCCACGGCGCCGTCCCCGAGACGGCGAGCCACGCACCGATCGGAGCGAGCCCGAGACAGGCGCCGAGCCAGACATGGCAGAGCCAGGTGAACCGTTTCAGGTACGGGTAGACGACGAACATCGCGACGGGTATCGGCCACAACCAGCGCACGATCGGGTCGAGCTGCGAGACGGCGACGAGGAACACGGCGAGCGCCGCAACGGAAAGACCGAGTACCTGGACACGCGTGAGAGCCCCGCTGGGAAGCTCACGGATTGCTGTGCGCGGGTTGCGCGCGTCGAGCTCGGCGTCGATGAGCCGGTTCAGCGCCATCGCAAGCGTCCGCGCCCCGACCATGGCGACCGTTACCCAGACGATATTTGCGAGTCCGGGCCAGCCGTCGACCGCCAGGAACGCGCCGACGTAAGCGAAGGGAAGCGCGAACACGGTGTGTTCGATCCGCACGAGCGATGCGAGACGCCGCGGCAGTGGTACAGGAGCGACGGTCACGTTTGGTGGTGAGGAGTCGCCGTTTCTCCGGCGGCGAGCTCGAGCCCGTGTTTGAGCGCCGGTTGGATGACGGCGAAGCCGTCCCGGCATCCCCCGGGCGATCCAGGCAGGTTCACGACGAGCGTCGCACCTCGTAGTCCGGCGACCCCACGGGAGAGGAGCGCATGCGGCGTCCTCGCGATCGCGTCCGCTCGAATGGCCTCGGCGATCCCGGGCGCCTCGCGATCGACCACCTCTCGCGTGGCTTCGGGAGTCACGTCTCGCGGGGCGAATCCGGTGCCGCCTGTTGTCAATATCAGCAACGCCTGGTCGGACAGCTCGTTCAATGCGCTCGCGATCGCCGTCAGCTCGTCGGGAACGACGCGGCGTTCGACCTCGAATCCCTCGTCGCGCAAGAGCTCGTCGAGCGTGGCACCGCTCAGGTCCTCGCGGACTCCTGCGTGAACTCCATCGGACACCGTGAGCACCGCTGCTTTCACAGGGGCTCCTTCGTCTTCTCGACGAGCGTAACCTCGCCGATCACCATGTCCTTGTCGACGGCCTTGGCCATGTCGTAGACGGTGAGCGCAGCAACTGTCGCTGCAACGAGCGCCTCCATCTCGACTCCGGTCTGAGCCATCGTTTCCGCGGACGCTTCGATCTCGACCGTGCCGTCGCCGAGGGTCAGACGAACGCCCACGTGTGTCAGGGGAAGGGGGTGACAGAGGGGAATGAGCTCGGATGTTCGCTTGGCCGCCATGATCCCTGCCAGCTGCGCGGTCACGAGCGCGTCGCCCTTCGGCAGGGCCTCGAGCATGGCCGCCGTCGCTGGCGCCATGTGCACCACGGCCCGCGCGACCGCACGCCGCTTCGAAAGTGGCTTCGTTCCGACGTCGACCATCCGTACGTCGCCGGAGTCCTCGACGTGGCTAAGACTGTCTGCGCGCTCGTTCACGCCGAGATCGTAGACCTCACTACGACACGCTCGGACATCAAGTGCGACGCCGCCAGCGGTTAGGGCTCGAGCACATCGTCGGTGCCGATCACAGCCGCGCGAGCATCGCATGAACGAGCGCGACGCTAGGCATGTGGAACTCGTTCAGAGGTCCTCCGATCGTTTTCACGTGAAAACGAGGACGGCTCGTCGACCTGCGCTTCAGGGATCGGCTCACTCGGAAGATCGAGCGTGAAGATCGTCGGGGCGCTGTCTGACTCCAGGCGCACCGCACCGCCCATGAGCTTGGCGATTTCCCGGGCGATGGCTAGACCTAGTCCGCTTCCGGAGGCCATGCCGCCGTCGACCCGGTAGAACCGGCCGAATACGGCTTCGCGGTGCTGTGCCGAGATCCCCGGCCCGTTGTCCTCGACCGAAAGCTCGGCCCGCGCGCCGCGCCGGCGAGTCCGAATCACGACGCGCGTTCCCGCGGGTGTGTGAACCATCGCGTTCGTGACGAGGGCGCGACCGATCTGCAACACCCGATTCTCGTCACCCGTGCACCACACGTCAGGCTCGACATCGGTCTCGAGCGAATGCCCTGTAGTCGAAGCGAGGTGCTCGAGCTCCCCGGCCAGCACCCGAACGACCTCTCCGAGATCGACCGGCTCGTGCAGCACCCGGAGCTGTCCGGCGTCGACGCGGGAGAGGTCCAGCAGGTCGGTCGACAGCTTCGCCAGGCGCTGCACTTGCCCTTGCATCGTCTCGATGAAGCGGCGCCGCGTCTCTTCGTCGAGCTCTTCGTCCGCGAGCAGCTCGAGGAAGCCTCCGAGTGAGAACAGCGGTGTTCGCAGCTCATGCGACGCATTGGCGACGAAGGCCTTGCGCGCGTTGTCGAGCTGAGCGAGCTGCACGCGCATTCGGTCGAACGCGTCCGCGAGCTGTCCGATCTCGTCGTCCCCGCGATCGACGATCGGAGCGTCGAAGTCGCCGCCGGCAATCCGTTCGGCTGACCTCTCTAGACGCAGCAACCGGTTGGCGAGCATTCCGGCGGCGGTGAGGCCGAGGACGAGCGCGAGAACGAGCGCGAACGCGGTTGCGAGAAGGAGTCGTTGCTCGACGAGGCGGACAGTGGCGAGCGAATCGGCGAGGGTGGCCTGAAAGAGCACGACCGCCTCCGAGTCGAGTGGGATCGCCACGTTCGCGTTGTCGCCGTCTGCATCGACGACCCGACCACGCTCGACCTTGCCGCTGACGAGCGCTTGGAGTGCCACCGGATCCGTCGCCACATCGCCGGACCTTCCTGTCCGCGAGTCCGCAAACGCCGCGAGAGCAGGCTGATTCGTAGAGAGGACCCTGAAAGCGATGACGCGTGCGTTCGTAGCAATGGCGTACTCCTCGACCCGGTCCTGCCATAACTGAGTGTCTTCCGGAAGCGACTTCGCCAGTGGTTCCGCGAGCCTCTCGAGCTGGTCGAGCCGTGCATCGACGAGCCTCCGCTCGAGCGACGGCACCACGATCAAGTACGCGGTGCCGAGCGCCCCGGCGACGATTCCCATGAGGACGAGCGCGATGCGGATCCGGATGCCGCCCGGGAGCCTCACGATGCTATTCCGGTCTGAAGCGATAGCCGGCGCCGCGGATGGTGAGAATGAGCTCGGGATCGCTCGGGTTACGCTCGATCTTCTCGCGAAGATGTCGAACGTGCACGTCGATCGTGCGTGGCTCGCGGTAGTCGGACCCCCCACGAAGTCGTTCCAGGAGCTCGCGACGCGAGAAGACGACGCCCGGGCTCGACGCCATGACCACGAGCATCTCGAACTCGATGAACGTCAGCTGGATTGCCTCGCCGCGGACCTGCACGGTTCGGCGCGGCAGATCGATGCGGAGTTCGTCGCGCTCGATGACCGCTTCGCGATCCGCTGTCGCCCGAGGCACCGCCGCCCGCCGCAAGAGCGCACGGACGCGGCTGCGGAACTCCCGGATCGAGAACGGCTTGGTGATGTAGTCGTCCGCGCCCAGCTCGAGACCGAGCACCTTGTCCAGCTCCTCGCCGCGGGCGGTGAGCATGATGATCGGCACGTCGCTCTGGCTACGTAGGCGCTTGCACACCTCCAGGCCATCGAGCCGAGGCAGCATCACGTCGAGAACGACGAGATCCACGGCTTCCTCGCCGAAGCGGCGAAGTGCCTCCTCGCCGTCACGCGCCTGCACGACGCGATACCCGTCCCGCTCGAGCGGAAAGGTCAGCAGTGTCTGAATGGAATCCTCGTCGTCCACGAGGAGAATTGTCGAGGAGTTGGGCATCGGAGCATTCGCGCAGGCCCGCGGCTGCCGGCCCGCCTACTATAGCCCGGCGATGGAAGCAGCCCGACCCGGGAGGCGCGGTCGGCGGCGGCGTCGCGGCACAGTCGACAGTCCCCTGAACGGGCGGCTCGTTCGAGTGGCGTTCGTCGTCGTTGCCCCGGCCTTACTCGCGCTTCTGTTCTCCATATCGACAACGGGCACGCTTCCGCGGTCGCCGCTCGAGCCGGTCTTCGACTCCCGGGCGGCTGCTGCGCTGCATGACCAGCTGTCGACCGTGTACCCGGCACGCGTTCCCGGCACGCTGGCGGCCGAGGAAGCGACCCGCTGGTACAGCGAGACGATATCGGCGTTGGGTCTGGCCACGGAAGAGGACGTCTGGACCGAGGATCTCGCTGACCTAGGCTCAGTCGAGCTTCGCAACGTCGTGACCGTCGTATCGGGCCGTTCCGAGGAGACCATCGTTCTCGTTGCGCACCGAGACAACGCTGGGGCCGATGAGCCGTTGGGCGACAACGCGTCGGGCACCGCCGCCCTGATCGAGCTCGCGAGCGCCTTCGCGCCGCAGGAAGCCGGCCCGGACCCGCTCCCCCAACGGACCCTCGTGCTCGTATCGACCGACGCTGGTGCCTACGGAGGCGCCGGAGCCGCGCGGTTTGCGAGGAAGTCCCCGCTGGCGGACGCTGCGATCGCGGTCGTCGTCCTGGACGGGCTGGGCGGGCGAGGTCGTCCGCGAATCGCGATCGCAGGTGACGGCCCTGCTTCTCCCGCGCGTGCGCTCGTCAGCACGGCTTCGGCGAGCGTGCTGGAGCAACTGGGCGTCGCGCCCTCGCTGCCTTCGATCTTCACTCAGCTCGTGGACCTCGGGATGCCGTTCGCGGCGGGCGAGCAAGGCCCGTTCCTCGAGCGAGGGGTGGCCGCGATCACCCTCACGACCACGGAGTCGAGCGATCCGCCCGTGCCGGCCGGCGATCCCGCTGCTCCCCTCGCGGTTCAGCGACTCGGCCGGCTAGGTCGTGCGACGGAGGCCCTCGTCGGCTCACTCGACGCAAGCGTCGGAGCCGCGTTTAGAACTCCGGACAGCCTGTTCTTCAGCGACCGTGCTGCGAGCGGCTGGGCGGTACGCCTCACGCTCGTCCTCTGCGTCGTTCCGTTCGCGCTCGGAGTGTTCGATCTCCTCGTCCGGAGCAGGCGGCGGGGCCTTCCGTTGGCGCCCGGATTTCGCGGGCTCCGGGCACGAGCACTGTTCTGGCTCTACGGTGGACTGCTGCTCTGGATCGGCGCGCTGACCGGCGTGTTCCCGACAGGAGCCGCCCTTCCTCTTCCCCCGTACACCTCGCTCGTCGTCGACGCGCCAGCTGCTGGGCTCGCCGTTCTGATCATCGCACTCGCGCTCGGCTGGTTGGTCGGTCGGCGACGCCTCGTTCCGGCTCGAGCTGCCACTGCCGACGAGCAGCTCGCGGGCTTCACGGCGGCCCTCGCCGGACTCGGTGCTCTGGCAGTTGCGCTGGCGATCGCGAAGCCGTATGCGCTCGTCTTCGTCCTTCCGTCTCTGTACGCCTGGATGTGGCTGCCTCTTCGCAGCAATCTGTGGCAGCGCGGCGGCCTCTTCTTCGTAGGGCTCGCGGGGCCGTTGATCGGCCTGGCGATTCTGGGTCGCCAACTCGACCTCGGCGTCGTTGATACCCCGCTCTACGTGGCGGGTCTTACGACGGTCGGCTATCTCTCCCTCTGGTCGTTCCTGGCCGCGGTCGGTTGGGCGGCCGCCGCTGCACAGCTGGCTTCGCTGACGTTCGGGCGCTACGGTCCGTACGCGGCAGGCCTGGAGCCACCGCCCGCAGGCGTCGTACGACGATCGCTTCGCAGCGTGCTCCGCGCTAGACGAGCTTGAGGTACCGAACCGCGGTACCGGCGGCAATCTCGCCCTCGCCCCGAGGAACGTGGATCAGAGCGTCGGCGGCAGCGGCTCGAACGATCATGTGCGACTCCTGGCCAGAGACCGGTTCGACGAAGACACCGTCCTCCTCCGAGCGGCGGCGCGCCCGCACGAACTCGTCTCGGTGGGGGTTCTGTCGGAGCACCGCCGCGGTCTCGACCGTGCTCGAAACCCAGATCGAGGGGCATGACGCCCTGACGAGCCAGAAGAGCGGGTCTGACGAAGAGCAGCGAGCCCACCAGAGACGACACAGGGTTTCCCGGCAGACCAAAGACGAGCGTTGCTCCCCGGACTCCGAAGGAGAGCGGCTTCCCCGGCTTGACGGAGACGCCCCAGAACACCTCCTCGACACCCAGCTCGGCAACGACCTTGCGAACGAGGTCATGGGGACCCATCGAAACACCGCCGGAGGTCACCAGCACATCCGCCTCGAGACCGCGCTCGAGAGCCGCCCGGTGGGCGTCCTCGTCGTCTTCGACCACGGGAAGCAGCTCGACTTCGGCGCCCGCAGCGCGCAGCACAGCCGCGATCATGGGCCGATTCGACTCGTAGATCTGTCCCGGAGCTAGAGCGTCACCGGCAGCCCGCAGCTCACTTCCCGTCGCGAGCACGGCCACGCGCGGGCGCACGGAGCAACGGACCTCTGCGATTCCAACCGCAGCGAGCGCGCCGATCTGCGCCGGGCCGAGCAGCGTGCCCGGTGCAGCCACGATGTCGCCTTCCCGAACATCGCCGCCGCGTGGGCGTATGTGCTGCCCGGGTCGTGCTTCCTTCGGTATCTCCACGCGATCGCCATGGTCAACCAGGTGCTCGACGGGAACGATTGCGTCCGCCCCTGCCGGAACGGCGCCACCGGTCGCGATCGCAGCCGCAGTTCCCACGAGAAGTGCGGCCTGCGCGGGCGTGCCCGCCGCAACCCGAAAGGCGACCGGCAGCTCCGCAGGAACCTCGTCCGCCCGCACCGCGAATCCGTCCATCGCGGAGCTCGCGAACGGCGGAAGATCGACCTGCGACGTCGCTGGCTCGCGGAGAACACGGCCAGCTGCGTCCGCAACCGCGATCGTCTCCACCGGAAGGAGCTCCGCACGGTCGAGGACGCGAGCTAGCGCGTCCTCGATCGTCAAGAGCTCCGTCACCAAGACGCGGCTACGGTCGGCCGAACCCGGTCGGTGGTGCTGGGGGTGGCGCCTGCGCGGCCGGCGTCGTCTCCGTCTCAGTGCTCTCGGGCGCGACGTAGCTCGGGTCGTAGCTCAGTGCGTACTGCCCCCGCGTGAACGGCTTCCACTCCGGCCAGAACGCCGGCTCGGGAAACGGCGCCGCCTCGGTTCCTTCGAGCGCCGGCTCCATGAACAGCCGCCAGATCTCCGCCGGGAAGCTGCCCCCGCTGACGGCGATCCCGTGCACGTTTTCCATCGGAATCTCACCTTTTGTGTAGCCCAGCCAGACCGTCGTAGCGAGATCCGGCGTGTACCCCGCGAACCACGCATCCGCGTGCTCCTCGTTCGTTCCGGTCTTCCCGGCCGCCGGTCGCCCGAACGCGGCCCGTGTTCCCGTTCCAGATTGGACGTTCTGCTCGAGGATGCGTGTGACGACCGCCGCAGTTCCCTCCGAGATCGCCCGCCTTCGCTTTGGAACGCCCCAGCCCGCAGTCGTGTCCTCGCGACCGCTGGCGAGAACGACCCGCCGGATCGCCATCGGCTCCGCGTACACACCGCCGGCGGCAAGAGTCGCGTATCCAGATGCGATGTCGAGTGGCGAGACGGCGATGGAGCCGAGTCCGATCGCCGGCACGTATGCACCCCCGACGTCCAGCTGAGAGCGAACTCCCATGCGACGCGCGGTCTCCGCGACCTTCTTCGGGGTGACGTCCAGGGTTAGCTGCGCGTAGACCGCGTTGTCGGATCGAATCGTCGCGCTTCTGATGGAGCTCCAGCCGTAGTAGTCGTTGGCGTACGTGTGCACGCACCACCACGTCCCGTCCTCGCAGTTCCCCGCAGGGTGGACTCGGTAGGTGAACGGCGCCGATACGTAGTACGTCGAATCGGGATTGATCCCCATCTCCACCGCAGCCGTGAGCACGAACGTCTTGAAGGTCGAGCCCGTCTGCCGCCGCGCCTGCGACAGAAGGTTGAACTCGTTCTTCGGTCGATTCGGGATCACCGCGGTCATCGCACGGATCGCTCCGGTGCGGGGGCTGATCGAGATCAGTGCGGCGGCGGGGTCGGTCGGCTGGTTCATCGTGTCGCGGATGGCCTTCTCGGCCAACCGCTGGTAGCGCGGAACGATCGTCGTGTAGACCTGCAACCCCCCCGAGCGAACGATCTCAGGCCCGTATGCCTCGATGAGCTTGTCCCGCACGTAGCCGAAGAAGTAGGGCTCGCGAATGCGGCTGTAGAGGCGGCCTCGGCGAAGAGCGAGCTTGGATGCGAGACCCAGATCGTGCTCGCGCTTCGAGATGACCGCCGTTTCGAGCATTGCACGAAGGACGACCGCTCTCCGAGCGAGCGCGCGAGCGGGAGTCGTGAAGGGGTCGTAGAGAGAAGGCGCCTGTGTCAGCCCGGCGAGAAGGGCGGATTGCGCAAGGTTCAACTCCTTCGCCGGCTTCGAGTAGTACGTCTGTGCCGCAGCCTCGATGCCGTACGCGTGATTCCCGTAGTACACCTGGTTCAAGTACGTGGTGAGGATCCGATGCTTCGTCCACGCCCCGTCGAGCTTGGTGGCGAGACAGGCCTCCTTCACCTTCCGTTGCACGGTTCGCTCACGTGAGATGTAGAGGTTGCGGACGAGCTGCTGCGTGATCGTCGACCCACCCTCCACGATCTCGCCGGCTCGGATGTCCGCCACGGCGGCACGCGCGATCCCCTCGATGTCGACACCCCCGTGGGCAAAGAATCGGCGGTCCTCGACGGCGATAGTGGCCTTGCGGATCCACAGCGACATTCCTTCCGCCTTCACGGGCTGGCGGTTGCGCTCTGCCGGGATCGAGCCGAGCAGGGAGCCGTCGGCCGCGTACAAGAACGTGTTCTGCCCGATGCGGATGCTCCGAAGGGAGTCCAGGTCGCATGACGAGCCATACGCAAGAACCCCCGCCGTGCCCGCCACGCCGGCCGCGAGTCCGAGCGTCAGGATCGCCCCGATAGCGACGATCGCGCCACGGCGTCTCCGCCGACGCCGGGCGGCGCGCTGATGGCGACCCCTCGGGCGTAGCGAGTCAGGGTCGAGGGGAGTTCGCCTACTTCGAGGCGGGCTCATGAGCGGATGCTAGCCACCGAAAGCTTTGGATTCCCGATGCGTTTGCGCGCTCCTCGCGCAGCGTGGCGCCCTGTTCGTGCTGGAATCCCGAAATGCACCAGAACCAGCACGCCGTTGCGCAGGCCCGGCAAGCTCGTCGCCTGGCTCGTCTTCGTAGGCGCTCTGACACTTCTGAGCTACGGCGCTCGCCTCGCCGACACCGACACTCCGGATGACATCGCGTACCGCTGGTCCTCCTCGGTCGCGGCGCTCATCCAGTACGGGCTCATGCTCGGGATCCTCCTCCTGATCGCGAGGGGGCTGCCGCGGCGGGATGCCTTCGCCCTGCGCCGCCCCGGCTCGTGGCCGCGAGCCATCGGCCTCGCGGTGCTCTCCCTCTTCGCGATCTATCTCGCCGCATTCGTGTACGACCTCGCACTCTCCGCGTTCGGCGACTGGAACCCGACGGAGGAGCAGGGGCTCGTGCCCGACCAGTGGGACTCGAGCCGCGCGGCTCCGTTCATCGCGTTCTTCCTGGTGGTCACGTTCGTGGCGCCCGCCGTGGAGGAGTTGATGTACCGCGGGCTAGGCCTGTCGCTGCTCGTTCCGTACGGAACAGTGCTTGCGATTCTCGTCACCGGAGTCCTCTTCGGCGCAGCGCACGGGCTCCTGGTCGCGCTCCCCGTGCTTGTGATCTTCGGGATCGTCGTCGGCTGGCTACGTGTCCGCACAGACAGCATCTATCCATCGATGCTCCTCCATGCAGTCTTCAACGGGACGGCGCTCCTCGTCTCTGTCAGCGGAGCGGGCTAGCCGGGACTACGGGAGCTCTTCGTCCTCGTCTTCGTCGTCGTCTTCCAGCGGCTCGTCGTCCTCGAGGGCCTCCTCCTCGAGGCTCGACGCGAACTCTTCCGGAGTGACGTTCTCGAGGAACTGGCGGAACTCTGCCGGGTCGAGGTCGGCGAGATTCGACGCCGTGACGAGGCCCGGCTGCTCGTCGTCCTCGGCGTGGAGCTCGATTCCCGACTCGTCGACGACTTCGTCGGAGGCGAAGATCTGGGCGTCGCAACGAACAGCCATGGCGATCGCATCCGAAGGCCTCGAGTCGATCTCGACTTCGCGTCCGTCTTGGCTGATCGTGATTCGCGCGTAATACGTGTTGTCGCGGAGCTCGGTGATGGTGACTCTGACGAGCTCGCCTTGCAGCTCCGAAATAACGTCGGCGAAGAGGTCATGCGTCATCGGGCGTGGAGGACTCGCCCCCTGCAGCTTCATGAGTATGGCTGCGGCTTCGGGGTGTCCGATCCAGATCGGCAGGAACCTGTCGTCGTCCGCGGTCTTCAGGAGCACGATCGGCTGCTTGCCGATCGGCTCGAAGCTCACCCCGTACAAGGTCATTTCTCGCATTGCCGGCCCCGTCTCATCTTAGACAGGAGGCTTCGCTACAGTTGCGGCGCCGGGCGATTAGCTCAGCTGGTTAGAGCGCCGCTCTGATAAGGCGGAGGTCCGTGGTTCGAGTCCACGATCGCCCACCTTGTGCGGAAGACCGGAAATCCGCCAGCGCGGAGTTCCGCCTCGCAAGATCCCTACAAGCGCCCGCTTCGCGGGCGCTATCGCGTTTCTAGCCCAACCGCCCGAGGTTCTCAGGCCGCAGCCCGTACCGTCATTGCCTCGAGGACCTCGACGAGCTCGGCGAGGCCCTTCTCGTCCTCGAATCTGATCTGGAGCGTGCCGCCCGAAATACGCGCTGGCATCGCGGTCAGCCGCTCTGCCACGGATCGGGCTCGATCGACGAGCGCCGGGTCGACGCTCGCAACTTTCCGCGGACGCCGGCGAGCGCCACCCTCGTGCGCCGCGCGCTCGGCAGCTCGAACGGTCAGGCCTTCCTTGAGGATCCTCCTCGCGAGCCTCTTGCGAGCGTCATCGTCGGGAAGCGACAGCACTGCCCTTGCGTGCCCTTCGCTCATGTCGCCGCGCGCGAGCATCCAGAGCACCTCTTCCGGCAGCTCGAGAAGCCGCAGCCGGTTCGAGACGGCTGACTTCGATCGGCCGACACGGTCCGCAACGTCTCCGAGAGAGAGCTCGAACTCGTCGACGAGCGACGCGTACGCACGTGCTTCCTCGACCGGGGAGAGCTGTTCGCGAGCGACGTTCTCTACGAGCCCGAGAAGAAGTGAGTCGCGGTCACCCACGTCGCGAACGACCGCGGGAAGCGTTGCACTCCCCGCCGCGCGAGCTGCGCGCCAACGGCGCTCCCCCGCGATGAGCTCGAAGCCCCCCTCGGAGCGGCGACGGACGACCACCGGCTGAAGCACGCCTTGCAGCCTGATCGAGCTCGCGAGCCCCGCCGCGGCCTCGGGCTCGAAGCGTCGCCTGGGCTGGCGTGGGTTCGGGTGGATCGTCTCAACGGGGATATGGAGCAACTCGGGTTGTCCCGCCTCGCCCAGCAGCACCTCGAGGCCGCGCCCGAGACCACGTCTCTCCTTAGGAACGCTCGACAAGCTCCATCGCCACCTTCCAGTAGGCCTCGGCTCCGGCGGACCGCCGGTCGTAGGCGATTGCGGGAACACCATGGCTCGGAGCCTCGGCGAGCCGGATCGAGCGAGGAATCGTCGTCGTGAAGACGAGCGAGCCGAAGTGAGTGCGAAGCTCGGACTCGACCTCGGCGGTCAGGCGGGTTCGGCCATCGGCCATCGTGAGCAGGATCCCGGCCACAGCGAGCTCAGGGTTCAGGCGAGCCTTCACGAGGTTGATCGTCCCCAGCAGCTGGGACAGCCCTTCGAGGGCGTAGTACTCGGCCTGAACCGGGACGAGGGCGCGACTGGCCGCCGCCAAGGCGTTCACAGTCAGTGGTCCGAACGAAGGCGGGCAGTCGAGAAGAACGTAGGAGTACGGCTCGAGGGTGTCGGCGAGTGCCTCGGCGAGGTACCGCTCTCCCCCCGCGCGTGTCGAGAGCTCTACCGCGGCCGCGGCGAGGTCGCTCTTGGCCATGACGACATCGAGGTTCGGAACTCCCGACGGCTTCGCAAGCGAAGGCAGCGGCACGCCGTCGAGGAGGTCGTGCGTCGAAGCTCCGTTCGCCCGCATGCCGAGCCCGGACGTCGCGTTCGCCTGTGGGTCGAGATCGATGAGGAGCACCCGCTCTCCAGCCTCGGCGAGGCAGGCGCTGACGTTGACGGCGGTCGTCGTCTTCCCGACGCCGCCCTTCTGGTTCGCCACTGCGTAGACCCGGGCGGGCACGCGACAAGACTAGTGAGGGGTGCGGCTAGAGTCGGCCGTGTGCGCGATCCGGCGCCACCCTACGTCGGCGAAGGCCCGTATGCGCTCTGGCATGTCAGCGACGACGCGGCGGTCGAACGGTTCGACCCGCACGTCAGTGCCACGGCCTCGAGCAACGCGAGCTCGCCTCGGCGTGAGGCGGCTCGACGACTCCGTCACCTGCCGGAATCGAGTTACGGTTCCCTCGCGATCTCTGGCCGCACTGGGATCGCTCGTCGGGTCAACGCTCGAGTTCAGCGGCATCCGGCTGCACAACGCGCAGCCACGACCGGATCGCTAGGCGAGCGGCCGCTTCTTCGCCATACCCGGCCGGCGGGGAAAGCCGGCTGGCGTGGATTCCGTCTTCCTCAGCACGAGCAATCCGTCGGCCTCGTCCTCGAGGCGCGAGCCGAGCTTCTCGGCCACTTGCCCGACCCGATCCAGCTCTGGGTTCTCGCCGACCCAGAGGATTGCGATCCCTCCCGGCTTCACGAGCGGCAGGCAGAGCTCTGCCGCGACCGGAGGCTTCGCGAGGGCCTTCGCAAGGGCGACGCCGAAAACGTCGGTCTGCTGCTCTTCGGCGCGGCCCCAGACGACTTCGACGTTCGGAAGCTCGGCGGAGATCCTGCTCAGGAAGTCGCACTTCCGGCGCTCCGCCTCGAGCAGCGTGAAGCTCCGCCCGGGGAGCGCTACCGCGAGGGGGATACCTGGTGTGCCGCCTCCCGACCCCACGTCGATCACCGGCCCGGGCGAGCTCTCGACGATCGGGGCTGCGCGCAGCGCGTCGTCGAGAAGCATGCGGCGTGCGTCGCCGAGACCGTCGATCCCGGTCGCGCCGGGAGCAGTGAGGACCTCCCCGAGCCAGCGCTCGAGGAACGCGTTCGCCATGTCAGTCCGCGGCGTGCCGCGGAAGGACGACGACGTACCGGTTCGGCTCCGAGCCCTCGCTCATGGTCTCGACCTCCGGATCGTCCTTCAGAGCCTCGTGGACGATCTTTCGTTCGACGGGTGTCATGGGGTCGAGCTCGACTCGTCGGCCCGTGGCTGATGCACGCTGCGCGGTGCGCCGCGCAACCGTCTCGAGCGTCGCGGTTCGACGCGCGCGATAGCCCGCCGCGTCGACGACGACCGCGTGGCCGCCGCCCTCGGTTCTCGCGATCGCGTTCGCCAGATACTGGATTGCATCGATCGTCTGGCCGTGCTTGCCGATGAAGAGGCCCAGATCGGTGCCGGTTACCGTGACCGTCACCGAGTCGTCGCGCTCGGAGACGGACGCCTTGACGCTCGCTCCGATAGCGGCGGCGACGCGCTGAACGAACTCGCGTGCGGTCTCGGCCTCTTCGCTGGATTCGGCCAGTTGCCGCCTGTTCCTGCGCGGAAGCGCTTGCGATCACCTGCGCGGGCGTGAATCCCACGCCCAGAAGGCCACGCTCTCCCTCCGAGACCACCTGGAACTCCACGCTCTCGCGGTCGAGGCCTGGCACGAGCTGCTCGAGCTCGCGGAGTGCCGCCCATTTTGCTTCGCCGACCGTCTCGCCGGTCGCCTCGACCGTGATTGCGTCCGCACCGCTCATCTCCGTGCTCTCCCACCACGCTTGCGCTTCACGCGGCGCGGCGGCCCGGTGCGTTGCGGTCCTCCGTCACCTTGTGGCTCGACCGAGGCCGTCGTCGCTGGAGACTCTCCCGCGTCCTTGGGTGGTGTTCGACTCGAGCGTTTGGGCGGCGGGGTCGGCTTCGGCATCAGGCGCCGCGTGACGAGGCCCTGGCCTGTCGTCCAGAGGTTCGTCGTCAGCCAGTAGATCATGAGCCCCGAGGGGAAGCCGAGGATGAACGGGAGAAAGACGATGGGGAGAAACATGATCATGTAGCGCTGAGCCTTGCTCTGCATTGACGTAGACATCAGCCACGTCGAGGTGAGCTGGCTCACGACGTAAACCGCGATCAGCACGGGCCCCCAGCCGTCCTTGGTCGGTTGGGTGATGTCGACGAGGCTGATCCATTCGAGCGTTGAGGCCGGGAAGTTCGGGAAGATCTCGTCCTCGAAGTCGCGAAGAACGAAGAAGAGCGCGATGAAGATCGGGATCTGGAAGACGATCGGCAGGCAGGAGGCGTACGGGTTGATCTTGTTCTCCTTGTAGAACTTCATCAGCTCTTCCGACTGCTTCTGCCGGTCCGCCTTGTAGCGCTGCTGGATCGCCTTCATCTCGGGCGCGTGGATCTGCAGGCTCTGCATCGAGTGGATCTGGCGAATCGCGACCGGAACGAGAAGCATGCGCACGATCACGGTGAGCGCGACGATCGACCAGGCCCAGGTCAGTCCGCCCGTTTCGTGAAGCCAGATGAGGACCTCGGTGAGGACGTTCTCGAGCGGGGAGAGAACTCCACCGACGATCACGTCCGCGCCTTTCCGGAGCGAAACAGCGGGAACACCGACTGATCTCTGGCGTAGTCGACCCCGCCATGGCTCCAGGGATTGCAGCGAAGCAAGCGCCAGGTGGCGAGAACGCTGCCGCGGACGAGGCCGAGCTCACGAAGCGCGTCGATGGCGTACTGCGAGCAGCTCGGGTGGTACTTGCACGTCCCGGGCGGTGTGAGGAGCCCGAAGGTCCAGCGCCAAGCTTGCACGGCCCAGATCCCCACGTATCTCACGTCCGGACCTTCCCGAGAACGTCGTCTATCTCAGCGGCAAGCCATTCGAGCCCGCGCGCCTCTGCGGGCTCGGCGATACCCGCGCGTGCGGCAAGTACGTAGTCGTGCCCACTGGGCACAGTGGGAAGCAGTTCACGCCAGGCCTCCCTCAGAAGCCGCTTCACACGGTTGCGGACCACCGCAGAGCCGACGGACCGTGGCACTGCGAGACCGACCCGCGGCACGCCATCCAAGTCCTCGTCGCGCGGGAACCAATGGAGAACGAGATACCGCGTCGAAACGGACTGACCGCGTCTGTAGACGGTGTCGAAATCCCGTGAACGGGAGAGCCGGTTGCGGCGCTGCACGGGCGGGCGCCTCAGGCCGAGAGGCGCTTGCGCCCTCTCGCGCGACGCCGCTTGAGGATCGCGCGGCCTCCGCGCGAGGCCATTCGCGCTCGAAACCCGTGTCGCCGCTTTCGGCGACGGACGTTCGGTTGGTAGGTTCGTTTCACGTCGTCTTCGCTCTCGAGAGGGTGTTGGAGCCGGGGGAGCGGGCAGTATAGACGACGTGCTCGAGCCGAAGTTTTCCACAGTCGTGGAGAAGCAGGTGAATCTCGAAATCGCTGCTCCGCGCGTCGCTTCGTTGTCTCACCCGCTAACGGTGCGGTGATCGTCCACACCTGTGGAAAGGTGTGTGGATGACATAAAAACCCTGCAAATATGCCGGTTTTTCATCCACAGGAGACATGATCGGCCGTGTTGAGTGGCGCTCCGAGTGGTGCTATGCTCGCCCCTTCCCTACGACCCGAACCAGCGCGAGGACGGGTGGAGCACACCACCGAGCCGACAGCCGAGAACCTCTGGGAGTCGATTGCAGGGCGACTGAGAGAGGCGCTCACCGAGACGACCTATGAGACCTGGTTCGGCCAGGCGGGGTCACACTCGTTGAAGGACGGCGCGCTCGTGATCGAGGTCCCCAACGACTTCACGCGGGAGTGGATCGAAGGCCATTTCCTCGATTTCGTCTCCGGTGCAGCTCGCGAGGCTCTGGGCAGCGAAGTCGTGGTGACGTTCGCCGTCGCCGAGGGGCGGACAACGACTCCGCCGCCCACACAGGCGCCCGCCGAAAGCGACTTTCGCGGCCGCGATGCGGAGCTTCCGTATCGGGATACGCCCGAGGTCGAGCTCAACTCGAAGTACACGTTCGATCTCTTCGTCATCGGCTCCTCGAACCGCTTCGCACATGCCGCCGCCCTCGCGGTCGCCGAAGCCCCGGCTCAGGCCTATAACCCGCTCTTCATCTACGGCGGCACCGGTCTCGGCAAGACCCATCTGCTCCAGGCGATCGGCCATTACGTCCGGCAGCACTCCCGGCGCCTGACCCTGCGCTACGTAACGAGTGAAACGTTCATGAACGACTTCATCGACTCGCTCCGAGACAAGCGCATCGAGGGGTTCAAGCGGCGCTATCGCAACTACGACGTCCTGCTGATCGACGACATCCAGTTCTTCGAAGGGAAGGAGCGGATCCAGGAGGAGTTCTTCCACACCTTCAACTCGCTCTACGAGGGTGGCGCGCAGATCATCATCTCGTCCGACCGCCCTCCGCGCGAGATCGCGACGCTCGAGGAGAGGCTGCGGTCGCGATTCGAGTGGGGCCTGCTCACAGACATCCAGGCGCCGGATCTGGAGACGCGAATCGCGATCCTTCGCAAGAAGGTCAACACGGAGCGGATCGCTGTCACCGACCCTGAGGTGCTGACATTCATCGCCGCCCGCGTGTCGTCCAACATCCGCGAGCTCGAGGGCGCGCTCACCCGGGTCGTCGCGTTCTCGTCTCTCACGGATCGCCCGATGACCGTCGAGCTTGCGGAGCATGTCCTCAAAGACGTCTACCCGCAGGGTGAGGCCGCGCCCGAGGTCACGATCTCGCGGATCCAGGAGGCCGTCTCGAAACGCTTTGGCGTCACCCTGGACGAGCTCGTGAGCCCGCGTCGGTCTCAGGCGGTCGCGTACCCCAGACAGGTCGCGATGTACCTCTCTCGCGAATTGACCGACTCGTCACTTCCCAAGATCGGGAAGGAGTTCGGCGGCCGCGATCACACCACTGTGATCCATGCGAAGGACAAGATCACACGCCTCATTCGCGAAGACCGTTCTGTGTACAACCTTGTGCAAGAGCTCACCGCGCGTATCAAGCAGGCACGCTGAAGTGGGGGTCCAGCGCACTCAACGCGGGCGGGCTGTGGAAACAGTGTGCTTCCATCCCCAGGTGCTCGCACAGTTGTTTTCCCCGCTTCTGCGGCACAATCGTCCTGTCTTCCACGTGCTGCACACTCCTACTACTTCTACGAGTTCTTTTCTTCAGTAATGAACACAGACATAGCCTCCGGAACTTCTCTTCGCGTCACCTGCTCGCGGGACGACCTCGCGTCGGCTCTCGGTGTGGTCGCGCGAGCCGTATCCAGCCGTGGGGCCGTGCAGGTGCTGAGCGGCATCCTGCTTCAGGCCGAAGAGGGACGCCTCACGCTAGCGGCGACCGACATGGAGATCTCGCTGCGCGCGTCGATCACCGGCGAGATCTCCGGAGACGCCGCAGTCGTCGTCCCGGGTCGGCTCCTCACCGATCTTGTCCGGCTACTTCCAGACGAATCGGTGACGCTCACGCACGAGGAAGGCGATGGGGTACTTGCAGTCGTCTCGGGCAGTCACTCGTCGAGGCTGAACGTGTACAGCGCCGAGGACTTCCCACGGCTTCCTCCTCTCGACATTCCGCTTCAGCGGATCGACGCGACGGCACTTCTGCGAACGATCGACAAGGTTGGCCGCGCGGCATCGCGGGACGAGTCGAGGCCCGTTCTCACCGGCGTCCTCGTTCGCTTCGAAGGTGACCGTCTGATCATGGCCGCGACCGATTCGTATCGGCTCGCCGTAAAGGAGACGGAGCTGACCACTGCCGCGCCGGAGCTCGATGCGATCATCCCCGCGCGTGCGCTGCAGGAGCTTGTCCGGCTTGCGGCGGGAGCGGAGGACGTGGAGCTCGGCGTGCACGACAACTACGTCATCTTCTCCGCCGGAGACGCGTGGCTCACCAGCCGCCGCATTGACGGCCAGTTCCCGAACTACAAGCAGCTCCTTCCCGAGACATTCGAGGCTGAGATCGCGATTCAGCGCGAGCCCTTGCTCGAAGTCGTACGCCGTGCAGGCGTGATGGCGCAGCGCAATGCGCCGCTGCGTCTGCGGTTTGCAGAGGGCGAGCTGACCATCTCCGCCCAGACCCAGGACATCGGCGAGGCGACGGAGTCGCTCCCGATCGACTACAGCGGAGAAGAGATCGAGATCGGCTTCAACCCTGACTTCCTGCGAGACGGTCTCGAAGCAGTGGCGGCCGACACGATCCAGCTCAAGCTCATCAACCGGTTGCGTCCCGGACTCATCGAGTCACCGGACGAAAGCTTCTGGTATCTGATCATGCCGATCCGGCTCGCGGGCTGATCGTCCGCGAGGTCACGCTCCGGGACTTCCGTTCGTACGCAGGCCTGGAGCTCCACCTCGAGCCCGGAGTCGTGCTTCTGCACGGCCCCAACGGAGCCGGGAAGACGAACCTCCTCGAGGCGCTTCACGTCGGCACGCAGGGCTTCTCGCCTCGCGCGCGGAACGACGCGCAGATGGTGCGCTTCGGCGCCGACGCAGGTCGTATCGTCCTTCACGGGACGAACGCGCATACCGCATTCGAGACGGACGTCGTCCTCGCCGGGCGCGATGCGCGTCGAGCCCACCTCAACGGCGACCGCCTTGCCTCGGCCGAGCGGCTGCGGCACGAGCTGCGCACGCTCGTCTTCACACCGGACCGTCTGGCGGTCGTCAAAGGTGCCCCCGCAACGCGGCGGGCGTATCTCGACCGAAGCCTCGGCCGACTGTCGCCCTCCAAGGCCATGCTGCCCGTGGAGTACGCCGCGGCCGTCGGGCAGCGCAACGCAGGTCTCCGTCGTCTTCGGGCTGGGAGCTCCTCGCTCCAGGCACTGCAGCCCTGGACCGAGAGAGTCGCTTCACTCGGCGCCGAGCTCGTCGTCGCGCGCTCGGAGGCTGCGAAGACCCTCGCCGGCCCATTCGCCGAGCTTGCCGGTCTCCTCGGCCTTGCCTCGGCGACTCTCGGGTACGACGGGGAGCCGGCCACCGTCGACGAGCTCAACGCACGACTGGAGCGCGACCTCGAGCGCGGTCTCACCGGTGCCGGCCCGCATCTGCACGACGTCAAGCTCGAAGCCCGCGGTCGAGAGCTTCGCTCGTTCGGATCGCAAGGGGAGCAGCGGATGGCTGTTCTTGCTCTCGTCCTCGCCGAAGCCGAAGTTCTGCGCGAGCGGCACGGTTCGTCGCCCCTCGTCCTCCTCGACGATGTTCTCTCGGAGCTGGACGAAGACCGGCGACGAGCACTCGCGGAGATCGTGGCCGGGGGCGGTCAGACGATCATTACGGCAACGGCCGCCGCGGCACTTCCTGCCGAGCCGGCCCAGGTCCTCGCCGTGACGCCCGGCATGGTTCGCTGATGGAGCGAATCGGGAACGAGGTCGAGCGGGAGCTCAAGCGTGGCGGGAGCCGCGACGCGGTTCCACTCGCCGCGATCACGTCAGCCTGGCCGGAAGCTGTGGGCGAGGCGGTGGCGCGGCAGGCGTGGCCGCTTCGGATCGGACGCGACGGAACGCTTCACATAGCGACGACATCGGCGACGTGGGCATTCGAGCTCGACCGCATGGCGGCGGACATCCTGGAGCGACTGGCGTCTCGACTCGAGGATGCCGCACCCGCGAAGCTGCGATTCTCGGTGGGCCCCGTTCCCGAGCCCGGGACGCCTGCGAAGCGCGCTCTTGCGACCAGTTCGAACACCCCGACGCCGACCCAGCAGGAGGTCGCAGATGCGGATGCAGCGGCCGCGATGATCGACGATCCGGATCTACGGAAGCTCGTTGCTCGCGCGGCCCGTGCGAGCCTCGCCAAGGCCCGGTCCGACCGGAATTTCTGATACACTACTTCGGCCCCGCAATATGGCGATTTGCAGGGCTTTTTTAATGGCCGAAGCAGCCTACACCGCAAAAGACATCACCGTTCTCGAGGGCCTCGAGCCGGTGCGTCTGCGCCCGGGCATGTACATCGGATCGACGGGCGCACGGGGCCTCCATCATCTCGTTTATGAGGTTGTCGACAACGCCGTCGACGAGGCCCTCGCGGATCGAAACGAGCTCGTCGATGTGACGATCCATCCGGACAATTCTGTGACTGTCCGCGACGCGGGCGCAGGCATCCCGATCGACATCATCCCGGAGCAAGGCCTTCCAGCATTGACCGTCGTTCTCACCAAGCTTCATGCCGGCGGGAAGTTCGGAGGCGAGGGCTACAAGGTCTCGGGCGGGTTGCACGGCGTCGGCGTGTCGGTCGTCAACGCGCTTTCGGAGTGGCTGGTCGCCGAGGTCCGCCGGGACGGGAAGGTGTACCGGCAGGAGTTCGCGCGAGGTGAGCCGACGACCGACATGCAGACGGTCGGCGTCGCGGCCAAGGACGAGTCGGGCACGACGATCGCCTTTCTGCCAGATCCAGACGTGTTCGAGGAGACGGAGTTCGACGCCGCGACGCTTCTGCAGCGCCTGCGCGAGACAGCCTTCCTCACCCGCGGGCTACGCATCGTCCTCAGGGACGAGCGCGCCGGGGGCAAGACGGAGGAGTTCCACTACGAGGGCGGCATCCGCGACTTCGTCGCCCATGTGAACGACTCGAAGGACCCGGTGCACAAGCACATCGTCTACCTCGAAGGCGAGAGTGAGGAAGGCGCACTCGAGCTCGCGATGCAGTGGAACAGCTCGTACGTCGAATCTGTCTTCTCGTTCGCGAACAACATCAACACGACGGAAGGCGGAACCCACCTGCAAGGCTTTCGGGCTGCGCTCACCCGCACGCTCAACCAGTACGCACGCCAGGAAGGTCTGCTCAAGGAGAAGGACGACAACCTCGAGGGTGAGGATGCCCGGGAGGGTCTCGCAGCCGTCATCTCCGTCAAGCTTCGGAACCCGCAGTTCGAGGGGCAGACGAAGACAAAGCTCGGCAACCCCGGAGTCGCGGGGCTCGTCGAGAGAATCGTCAACCAGAAGCTCGGGGAGTTCCTCGAGGAGAATCGCGCCGAGGCGCGCCAGATCGTCCAGAAGGCGATCGCTGCGCGCAACGCCCGCCAGGCCGCGCGCAAGGCTCGCGAGCTGACGCGACGCAAGAGCGCCCTCGAGAACTCGTCGCTGCCGGGGAAGCTCGCCGACTGCACCATCAAGGACCCGGCGTCGGCCGAGCTCTTCATCGTCGAGGGCGACTCGGCCGGAGGCTCTGCGAAGCAAGCCCGCGATCGCACTACTCAGGCGATCTTGCCGCTGCGCGGGAAGATCATCAACTCCGAGAAGAATCGCATCAACAAGGTGCTGTCGAACACCGAGATCCAGGCGATGATCACCGCGATCGGCACCGGTTTCGGCGACGAGTTCGACATCGCGAACCTGCGCTACGGGCGTGTGATCGTGATGACCGACGCCGACGTCGACGGGGCCCACATCCGCACCCTCGTCCTCACGTTCCTGTATCGAACGATGCCGGAGCTCTTCGAGCGCGGCCACATCTATATCGCCGTCCCGCCCCTCTACCACGTGAAGTTGGGCAGTCGGGGGATGTACTTCGAGAAGGACTCGCAGCTCGAGGAGCTCCTCGTCCGCGAGCGCGTCAAGGACATGATCGTGACCGGCCGGGGCGACCTCGAGACGACGCTCACGGAGGCTCGCTGGACGCGGCTCGTCCGCGAGATCGGGCACCTCGAGGCGTGGGCAGCGAAGCTCGAAGCCGAGTTCGGTCCCGCGGCAAGGTTTGCGATCTCGCACCGATTGGTGGAGACCGAGGCAGGCGGCTCGGCCGATGCGGCTGCACTGATCACGTCGTTGCCGGCCAACGGGTACGAGCTCACGGTCGAGGAGGAGCTCGGGGAGCTTCTCCACGTTCGCGTGGTGGAGACCGAGACGAGCACGGCACATCGTGTCGACCTGCCGGTTGCCATGCTGGATTCCTCCACCTACGGCGCCGTTCAGCGCGCGTACGCGAAGGTCGGAGACATCGTCGGCCTTCCTCCTTTCACCGTCGCCTTCGGAAACAAATCCTCGCGCGCAGAGACGTTTGACGCGCTGCGAGTGAGCTCACTCGATCTCGCGAAGGAAGGGATGCAGATCAGCCGTTTCAAGGGTCTCGGCGAGATGAATCCCGAGCAACTCTGGGAAACGACGATGGATCCGACGAAGCGCATGCTGATTCGCGTCGAAGTGGAGGATGCGGCCGCGGCAGACAGGGTTTTCTCAACCCTGATGGGCGACCAGGTCGAACCGCGTCGCCTCTTCATCGAACAGAACGCAAAGGATGTGAAGTTCCTCGATGTCTGACGTTGTCGAGCCGCTGGGCGCGGGACGCATAGAGGCACGCGAGCTCGAGCAAGAGATGCGCTCGAGCTATCTCGACTACGCGATGAGCGTCATCGTCGGCCGCGCGCTCCCGGATGTTCGCGACGGGCTCAAACCCGTGCACCGGCGGGTTCTCTGGGCGATGCACGACTCGGGCCATCAGCCGAATCGGCCCTACGTGAAGTGCGCCCGGGTCACGGGCGACGTGATGGGGAAGTACCACCCGCACGACTCGAGCTCGATCTACGACGCGATCGCACGGCTCGTTCAGCCGTTCTCGCTCCGTTACCCGCTGGTCGACGGGCAGGGGAACTTCGGCTCGATCGACGACGACCCCCCAGCGGCGGAGCGCTACACGGAGTGTCGCCTGGCGAGGCTCGCGACGGAGCTTCTCCGCGATATCGACTCGGACACCGTCGACTTCGGCCCGAACTACGACGAGTCGCGGCGAGAGCCACAGGTTCTGCCAGCCCGTTTTCCGAATTTGCTCGTCAACGGATCGACGGGGATCGCGGTCGGGATGGCGACGAACATCCCGCCGCACAACCTCGCCGAGACGGTCGACGCGGTCGTCGCGCTCATCGACAAGCCGAGCGCGAGCGTCGAGGACCTCATGAAGTTCGTTCGGGGACCAGACTTTCCGACCGGTGGCATCGTGGTCGGTCGTTCGGGAATCCGTGACGCGTACCGAACCGGCCGCGGCCGCATCATCATGCGTGCGCGAGCGCACATCGAGGAGCTTCGCGGCGGCAAGAGCGCAATCATCGTCACCGAGCTTCCGTATGGCGTGAAGAAGGGCGGAGACGGCGGCGTGATCACCAAGATCGCCGCTCTTGTCCGGGAAAAGGTGATCACCGAGGTCTCCGATCTCCAGGACTACTCCGACAAGACGGGCATGCGGATCCAGATCGAGCTGAAGCGAGAGGCAGTGCCTCAGGTTGCGCTGAACAAGCTCTTCAAGCACACCTCGTTGCAGACGACATTTGGCTACAACGCCGTCGCGCTCGTCGACGGCGTGCCCAGGACGCTCTCACTGCTCGAGTTCGTCCGTTACTACCTCGACTTCCAGCGGGAGGTCGTCACACGGCGTTCCCAGTACGAGCTGCGCAAGGCGCTCGCCCGTGCCCACGTTCTCGAGGGCTACCTGATTGCACTGGACAACCTCGACGAGGTCATCCAGCTCATCCGGGCGTCCGACGACGCCGACGAGGCCCGCTCCGGGCTGATGGAGCGTTTCGGTCTGAGCGAGCTGCAGGCACAGGCGATCCTGGATCTGCGGCTGCGAGCACTGACCGGGCTCGAGCGCAAGCGCGTCGAGGACGAGTACGCAGACCTGCAGGAAAGGATCTCCGAGCTCCGGGTGCTTCTCGGCGACGAGTCTCGAATCGCGGCGCTCATCAAGGAGGAGCTGCTCGAGATCAAGGAGATCTACGGGAAGTCCGACGACCGTCGCACAGAGATCGTGGCGGGCGAGACCGATCTCGAGCTCGAGGACATGATCGCGGAAGAGGACATGGTCATCGCGATCACCAAGTCCGGCTACATCAAGCGGCTACCTGTGACCTCCTACCGCGAGCAGCGTCGCGGCGGGATCGGCGTCATGGGCATGGACCTGAAGGACGAGGACTACATCGAACAGCTCTTCGTCGCCTCGACCCACGACTACATCCTCTTCTTCACGACCGTCGGCAAGGTGTACCGGCTCAAGGTTCACGAGCTACCGCTGGGCTCGCGCCAATCGAAGGGCCGCGCGATCGTGAACCTGCTTCCGTTCCGTCAGGACGAGTACGTGCGCGCCGTCATCGCGACCCGAAACTTCGAGGAGGCCAGGTACCTCGTTTGCGCAACGCGGAAGGGAATCGTCAAGAAGACCGAGTTCGGCGCGTACAACACGCCCCTCAAGGCTGACGGGATCATCGCCATCAAGCTGCGCGAGGACGACGAGCTCATCGGCGTACGCCTAGCGGGGGACGAAGACGACGTGCTGATGGTTTCTCGGCGAGGCCAGGCCGTCCGCTTCCATGCCACGCAGGCGCGTGCGATGGGTCGCGATACCACGGGCGTCGCAGGCATGAAGCTCCGCGCCGGTGACGAGGTCATCGAGGTCGACATCGCAGACGATGACGCAGATCTCCTCGTCGTCACGCAGAACGGCTACGGCAAGCGGACGCGGGTCGGCGACTACCCGGTCAAGGGCCGGGGGACGATGGGCGTGAAGACGGTGCAGCTCGTCGAGAGCAAGGGGCGGCTTGCCGGCGCCCGCATCGTTCGCGACGGCTACCAGGTGATGCTGATCTCCGACGGTGGCACGGTCATCAAGATCCCGGTGGACGGCATCCGCCGAGCGGGACGCTCGACCCAGGGCGTGATCGTGATGCGACTCCGTGACGGCGAGCAGGTCGCGACACTCGCGCCCGTCATCGGCGCGGACGACGAGGACGAAGTCGAGATTCCCGACGACGCTGGCAAGCTCGGACGGCGAGGCCGAGCCCGAAGTCAGCGTAGAAGAGCCGCCTGCCTGAGCTACGTCCCGCCGGCTTCCGCGGTGTTCTTGAGCGCGGTGAGCAGGTCGATCGGGATCGGGAAGACGATCGTCGAGTTGTTCGACGCCCCGATCTCGAGCAGCGTCTGCAGGTAGCGGAGCTGCACCGTGATCGGCTCCTGGGACATGACTGCCGCGGCGTCCTTGAGCCGCTCCGATGCCTGGAACTCGCCTTCGGCGGAGATGACCTTTGCGCGGCGCTCGCGCTCGGCCTCTGCCTGGCGCGCCATCGCGCGCTGCATGCCGGCGGGGATCTCGACGTCCTTGACCTCGACGACGGAGACCTTGATCCCCCAAGGCGATGTTGCCTCGTCGATGATCGCCTGCAGAATCGCGTTGATCTTGTCGCGTTCGGACAGGAGCTCGTCGAGGACGTGCTGGCCGAGCACCGACCGGAGCGTCGTCTGCGCGATCTGCGAGGTTGCGACCATGTAATTCTCGACCTGAACGATCGCGTTGTTCGGTTCCACGATTCGGAAGTAGGCGACCGCGTTCACACGGACCGGGACGTTGTCCTTCGTGATCACTTCTTGCGGTGGGACGTTCAGAGTCACCGTGCGGAGGTCGACCTTGACCATGCGGTCGACGATCGGGATGAGCAGGAAGAGACCCGGGCCCTTCGGCACGGGGAGGAGCCGGCCGAGACGGAAGATCACTCCACGCTCGTACTCGCGTGCGATCTTGACCGCCGCGAAGAGGATCAACACGACGACGACTAGTACGGCGACGATCGCAATTCCGGCAGCTGCCATTAGCGCGCTTCCTCCTCGTTCGGGGGTCCCGGGGATCCTACGACGAGACGCAGGTCGTCCTCTACCTGCTCGACCCGAACGTGCTCGCCGGCCACGAGAGGCGTGTCGTCGGTCGTCCGCGCTCGCCAGAGCTCACCGTTGATCTGCACCATGCCGTCGCGTCTGACGACACCGTCGTGACCCACCATGCCCTGGACACCGACCGCTGCGGGTCTCCGCGCCACGCGTACCACCCGAGTGAGGGCGATTCCGAGAAGCAAGGCAAGGCTGCCCGCGATGCCGATCGCAACAGGGAGCGATACCTGGTAGGCGTCACCGGCCGGGTCGAAGAGCATCAGCGCTCCGAGGACGAACAGGACCGCTCCGGCGACGGTTAGCGCTCCGTGTGTTGGCACAAATGCCTCCGCGACGAAGAAAGCCGCTGCGAGGATCATGAGCAGCAGGCCGGCGAGCGAGACGGGAAGCACCTGGAGGCCGTAGAGGCCCAGGATGAGCGAGATCGCCCCGACGGTACCCGGAAACACGAGCCCGGGATTCCACAGCTCTACGACGATCCCGATGAGGCCGATCGAAAGCATCAGCGCGATCAGGTTCGGATCGACGAGGAAGTCCCTAGCCCGCTGCCAGAAGCTCATCTCGACGTTCTCGATCTGCGCGCCGGCAGTGTCGAGCACGAGGCCCTTCGGGACGGTCTTCATGCCGTCGATCTCCTCCAGCAGCGCGGGAAGCGTTGGAGCGATCACCTCGACGAGCCCGATCGCCTCGGCCTGGCGTGCGCCGTAGTTGGCCGCCTCGGTGACCATCTTCCGGGCCGCCGGAACGTTGCGGTCGTGCTCGCGCGCGAGCTCCCCGACGTAGGCCGCCGCGTCGTTGATGACCTTTCGTCGCAGATCCTTCGAGATGTCTTCGCCGCCGAGCGAGATCGGGGTCGAAGAACCGATGTTGGTTTGAGGCGCCATCGCCGCGACGTCCGCGGCCATCGCGATCACCGCCCCTGCCGAGTCCGCGCTCGAGCCCGGGGGAGCCACGTAGACGATGACCGGCACCGTGGACGCCAGAAACCGCTTTACGATTCCACGCATCGACGAGGCGAGCCCGCCCGGCGTGTCGAGCACGAGGACGACTGCTGCGACGTCCTCGTCTTCGCCACGGTCGACTGCGTTCTCGACGTACTCCTGCGTGACAGGGTTGATGTCGTTGTCGAGATGGACGGCGAGAACACGCCGCTCGTTGTCCTGCCCGCCGGCGCCAACTGGCGCTGCGAGTGCGACAAGGATGAGCGTGAGAAGAAGAAATCCCCGCAAACAGCCGCTACGCACCGGTGTAAGGATTCTATCAACGGAGGGTTTCCCACCCTTGTGGGCGAACAGCTGGAAGGCCACCCTGGCTCGTATGCGCCGCCGCCTCTTCCTCATTGCCGCTCTTCTCGTCGCACCGAGCCTAGCCCCCGACGCGCTCGCAGTGACGAACGGGCAGGTGACGACGGTCGAGCTACACGCGACTGAGTCGCACACCTTTGCACCGAGCTCGACTGCGCCGTTCACGCTTGCCGGCGTGCAGTGGCGTGGTCCGGGCCGCGTCGTCTTTCGCACCCGTGCGACGACGGGGCGATGGAGCAAGTGGCGGCCCGGGGCGCCGGAGGACGAAGATGGACCGGACTCCGGGTCCCGCGAGAGCCTGGCTGTCGCTTGGAGGAAAGGGAATCCCTGGTGGGTTGGACCGGCGGTCGCGATCGAGGCTAGGGCAATCGGCCGCGTGTCGCGAATTCGCGCGCATCTCGTTTGGAGCCCCGAGTCGCGGGTGCCGTACCGACTTCCGGCCAGCACCGACGCGCCTCCCGTCGTTCCGCGACTTTCGTGGGGAGCGGATGAGTCGATTCGCCGCGGACCTCCGACCTACGCGGCCGAAGTTCGGTTCGCGATCGTGCACCACACCGCCGGAAGCAACGACTACTCGCGGGCCGAGGCAGCAGCGATCGTCAAGGGCATCCAGCTGTTCCACGTGCAGGGAAACGGCTGGAACGACATCGGCTACAACTTTCTCGTCGACCGATTCGGAACCGTGTACGAGGGCCGGTTCGGCGGGACCGACCGCAACGTGGTCGGAGCCCACGCGCGAGGGTTCAACACGGGCTCGGTGGGTGTGGCGCTGCTCGGCACGTATGGAGACGCCCAACCGTCGAAGGCCGCACAAGATGCGATCGCCCGCCTTCTAGCCTGGCGCCTCGACCTTGCGCACGTCGACCCGACGAGCTTCCTGACGTACATCTCCGGCGGGAGCGAGCGCTATGCGAGCGGGATCCCGGTTGTCCTGAACGCTGTGTCAGGCCATCGCGACACCGGGTTCACGGAGTGCCCAGGAGCTGCGCTGTACGGCAGGCTCGGATCGCTCGCTGCGTCGGCAAGGTCGGTGGGGCTACCCAAGATCTTCGAGCCGCGCGTCGACCCTCAGCGGTACCGCGATCCGTTTTCGTGCCAGGCTTTCATCGCCGCGAGCCGTGGACAGTTTCAGTCACGAACACTGCGCGCGTCGAAGTGGCGCGCGGCGCCGGTACCGGACCGGACGTCGACTGGACCTGGGACTCCGCCGGTGTTGCCGCGGGAAGCTTCACGTGGTCGATCGGCACCGCGGGCGCTCGCTCGGCAACCGGCGCCCTGCGCGCCGGAGGTGCCACTCCGCCACTTGCGATCGAGGCCGCCTCGGCCGATCCCGAGGCAATCAGCCCGAACGGGGACGAGCAGGCCGACACAACGCTTCTCACGTACCGCTTGAACGCGTCGGCGAATGTCACCGTCGAGGTCGTCGACTCGATCGGAGGCGTGATCTCCACGCCCGTCGACCGCGTCTGGACGCGGGCGGGACAGCACACGTTGACGA
Organism: uncultured Thermoleophilia bacterium; assembly: GCA_963827525.1. Classification (GTDB taxonomy): domain Bacteria; phylum Actinomycetota; class Thermoleophilia; order Gaiellales; family Gaiellaceae; genus GMQP-bins7. The sequence goes on along the minus strand of CAWHBH010000001.1, from coordinate 37,474 downwards.
TCGACGGCGCCGTTCTACCCGATGGCCGCTACGGAGTCGTGATCACCGCTCGCACCGCTTCAGGCGCGGAGGTACAGAGCATCGTTCCGCTCAACGTGAGCAGGACGCTCGGGGTGGTGACGGCGAGCCCCGTAGCGTTCTCTCCGAACGGAGACGGTAGGAAGGACGTGCTCGCGATGACCTTCGCGCTTACGGCGCCTGCAGATGTCCGGATCAGGATCGAGCGTGACGGCCGCTGGGTTGCCAGCCCGCTCACGGCAAGTTTTCTTCCCGGCAACCAACGCTTCGTGTGGGACGGTGTCCGAGCCGCAGGTCCTCTCCGAGACGGAGCCTACGAGGCGATCGTCGAGGCCGAGGACGGAGTGTCGTCCATCTCGTATGGCGTCTCGTTCAGCTCCGACACCGTGCCTCCGCGCGTGCGCATCCTCCCGGGCGAGAAGTTGCGCATCGAGGTGAGCGAGCCCTCAGTGCTCACCCTCCGTATCGACGGCCGGGCGCTTCGTCGTGAGGTGAAGCGGGCCGGGGTCGTTCGAATACCGTGGAACGGCGCTGCCGCGAGCGTCCGCGTCGTCGCCTGGGATGCGGCCGGGAACTCGAGCAGCCCCGTCGTTCGCGTTGCGCCATAGGGTCGCCTGGGATCAGGCCAGTAGACTCCCGCCGTGCAGGCGCCGTTTCCCCCGGTTCCGTTCGGTCGCGATGTGATCGAGTCGATTTTGCCCCACCGCGAGCCGTTTCTGCTCATCGATGAGGTGACGGAGCTCGAGCCCGGGCACAGGGTCGTTGCGCGGCGAGACGTGCGTGCGGACGACTGGTGGTTTCCAGGGCACTTTCCGAGCCGGCCTGTGATGCCGGGTGTGTTGATCGTCGAAGCGATGGCGCAAACAGGTGCCGTTGCTGTGCTCGTACAGGAGGAGAACCGGGGGAAAATCGCGTTCTTCGCGGGCATCGACGACTGCCGTTTCAAGAGGATCGTCGAGCCAGGAGACATCCTGACGCTGGTCTGCGAGATCGACACCGTCCGCGGGCCGATCGGGCGCGGCAAGGCGACCGCCCACGTCGGCAGCGAGCTCGCCGCCCGCGGCACCCTGACCTTCGCCGTCGAGCGGTAGCCGTGCTCGGGCCGGCCGTAGGCACTCGGATCGGGATCACAGGGCTCGGCACTCACGTGCCCGAGCGGGTCATGACGAACGACGAGCTTGCACAGATCGTCGAGACCTCGGACGAGTGGATCTTCGAGCGGACGGGGATCCGCGAGCGTCGCATCGCAGCCGAGGACGAGGCTCTGACCGATATCGCGTTGCCTGCCGCCAAAGCAGCGCTGGCAGATGCCGCAGTCGATGCGGCCGATATCGATCTCCTGATCTGCGCGACCGTGACCCCGGACATGATGTTCCCCACCTCTTCGGCACTGCTCGCCGACGAGCTGGGGATGCCGAAAGCCGCGGCCTACGACCTCCTCGCGGGGTGTACGGGCTTCGTCTATGCAATCGCGCAGGCGTACGCGATGCTGGCATCCGGGCTCTCGCGCCACGCGCTCGTCGTCGGAGGCGACGTGCTTTCCAAGATCCTGGACTGGGAGGATCGCTCGACCCTCGTGCTGTTCGGCGACGGCGCCGGAGCTGTCGTCATGGAGCCTGTCGACCGGGGCGGCTTCCTCGGGTTCGAGCTTGGCGCGGACGGTGGGGGCGGAGAGAATCTCTGGTATCCGGGGTCAGGCTCGAGGACATTCGAGAACCCGGAGGCGTTGCTAAAGATGAACGGCCGCGAGGTGTTCAAGTTTGCGACCCGAATCATGGTCTACTCCGCGCAGCAGCTGTTGCCCGAGTGCGGCAAGACCGTGGACGACATCGACGTGTACATCCCTCACCAGGCAAACAAGCGGATTATCGACTACGCGGTCGCTAAGCTCGGGATTCCTTCGGAGAAGACAGTCGTGAATGTCGACCGCTATGGCAACACTTCTTCAGGCTCGATCCCGCTCGCGCTCGCAGACGCGCGGGCAGACGGTCGGCTGCGCGACGGCGCGCTGGTCCTGATGACCGGAATGGGCGCAGGTCTCACCTGGGGCTCAGCTCTTATCGAATGGACGAACGGGAGGCCCTCATGAGCAAGGTTGCGTTTTGTTTCCCCGGTCAGGGGTCGCTCGAGATGGGAATGGGCAGGGAGATCGCGGAAGCGTTCCCCGTCGCCCGGGAGGTGTACCGCATCGGATCGGAGGCGTCCGGCCTGGATCTCGAGAAGCTCTGCTTCGAGACGCCGCTCGAGCAGATGGTCGAGACGGAAGTGCAGCAGCCCGCGCTCGTCGCAACCAGCCTGGCGATTCTCGCGGCCATGCGGGAGCGCGGACTCGAGCCGGATGTCGTCGTCGGTCATTCGGTCGGCGAGTTCGCCGCGCTCGCCGCGGCAGGATCGCTCGGGACCGGAGCAGCCATAGGGCTCGTGCGTGAGCGGGGCCTTGCGATGGCGGAAGCCGCGCGCCAGCGTCCAGGTGCGATGGCCGCGATTCTCGGCCTCGCCGACGAGGAGGTCGAGAAGTTGTGTCGGAGGATCGTGGGGGTCTGGCCGGCGAACTACAACTGCCCCGGGCAGATCGTCATCTCCGGCGAGCACGAGGCCGTGGAGGAGTGTTGCGCCGAGGCGGAAAGCCTCGGCGCCCGACGAGCCGTGCGCCTCAAGGTCTCGGGCGCGTTCCACAGTCCTCTCGTCGCGCGGGCAGCCGACCGCCTACGGCCCGCTCTCGACCGGGTGCGCTTCACGGAGCCACTCGCGCCGTTCATGTCGACCGTGACCGCGAAGGTCGAGCCCGCTCAGAGGATCGCCGCGCTGCTCGTCGATCAACTGACCGGGCCGGTGCGCTTCACGCAGGCTGCGACCGAGCTCGTCCGCAGCGGGGCTACGACATTCGTCGAGGTCGGTCCGGGCAACGTTCTCTCGGGTCTCGTGAAGCGGATCGACCGAAGCGTGAAGACGATGTCGGTGAACACGCTCGACAGCCTGGAGCGCGCGCAGGAAGCGCTCGCGCGGTGAGCCAACCCGCGTTCTGCTCACTCGACGGCAAGAACGCGCTCGTGACGGGGGCCTCGCGCGGGATCGGCCGCGCGATCGCCACGGACCTCGCCGCCGCCGGCGCCTCGGTCGTGCTCTCGTATCGAACCGGAGCCGACGAAGCGGCGGAGCTGGCGCGTGAGATCGGAGGCCGCGCCGTTCAGGCCGATGTCTCCGATCCGGAGTCGGCTCGTGCGCTCGTCGAGGCTGCGGGGGATCTCGACATCCTCGTGAACAACGCCGGTGTGACCCGTGACGGCCTGCTCGTCCGCATGTCGGACGAGGACTGGAACACCGTCATCGACACGAACCTCGCGTCGTGCTTCTACACCTGTCGCACCGCGGCCCGCGGGATGATGAAGAAGCGTTCGGGCGCGGTCGTGAACATCTCGTCGATCGTCGGCATCCATGGAAATTGGGGGCAGACGAATTACGCGGCGTCGAAGGCCGGGATCATCGGCTTTACCAAGGCGCTGGCGCGCGAGCTGGGAAGCCGGAACGTCCGCGCGAACGTGGTGGTACCCGGCTACGTCAAGACTCAGCTGACCGACGTCCTCCCCGAGGGGGCAACCGACACGATGCTGCAGTCGACGCCACTTGGGCGTCTGGGCGATCCGGAGGACGTAGCCGGCGCGGTACGGTTCCTGTGCTCCGAGGAAGCGTCGTTCATCACGGGCGCAGTGCTCCTGGTGGACGGCGGGCTCGGGATGTAACGGATGGCGGAGACCTCGCAAAACGGTCGGCGCCGGGTCGTCGTCACCGGGGTGGGAATGGTGACGCCGCTCGGCAACGATGCCGAGTCGACGTGGCAGAACCTCATCGCGGGGAAATCCGGCGCAGGTCCGATCACGCGGTTCGACACGAGTGAATACGCCGTGCGTTTCGCCTGTGAGCTGAAGGACTACGACCCCACGACCTGGATCGACCGAAAGCAGGCGCGGAGGATGGACCACTTCTCCCAGTTCGCGCTCTCCGCGGCACGCATGGCCGAGGCCGACAGCGGGATCTCGATCGCCGACGAGCCAGACCGTGTCGGCGCTGCGATCGCAACCGGGATCGGAGGGCTCACGGCGTTCGAGGACTGCGTCCGGAACTTGATCGAACGGGGACCCGATCGGACGAGCCCTCTCTCGATCATCCAGATCATCCCCAACATGGCCGCCGCCTGGGTGTCGATGGAGCTGGGGGCGCGGGGCCCACTTACGGCCCAAGTCACCGCGTGTGCGGCCTCGAACATGGCGATCGGCGACGGGCTCGACGCGATCCGCCTCGGTCGCGCGGAAGTCATGCTCTGCGGCGGCACGGAGGCGCCCGTCACACGAGTCGGCATCGCGGGGTTCAGCGCAATGCGCGCTCTCTCACAGCGCAACGACGATCCGGAACGCGGCTCCCGCCCGTTCGATGCGCACCGGGACGGCTTCGTCATGGGAGAGGCGGGCGCCGTGGTGGTGCTCGAGGAGCTCGAGCACGCGCGAGCGCGCGGCGCCAAGATCTACGCCGAGCTGCTCGGCTACGGCGTGTCATCGGATGCGACTCATGTAACCGAGCCGGATCCGAGCGGTACGAATCCCGCTCGCGCGATGCAGATGGCGTTCGCCGACGCGAGAATCACGCCCGACCAGGTTGGCTACGTGAACGCGCACGGCACGTCGACGCCACTCGGGGACTCGGCCGAGACGCGCGTTCTCAAGTTGGCGCTCGGCGAAGAGAAGGCCTTTCGCACCCCGGTCTCGTCGACCAAGGGAGCGACCGGGCATTGCCTGGGGGCTGCGGGCGCGGTCGAGGCGATCTTCACCATCTTCGCGGTGCAGCGTGGGGTGCTCCCGCCGACGATCAATTACGAGGTGCCGGATCCGACCTGCGACCTCGACTACATCCCGAACGATGCGCGAAGCGAGGAGATCGAAATCGGCGTGTCCAACTCGTTCGGCTTCGGCGGTCACAACGCCTGTGTCGTGTTCCGCCGCTGGGACGAGAGCGCCTAGCAGCTGGTCGGCTCAGACGCGGCGCTCGAGCAGGATCGTGTCGCGCCAGACGTCATCGAGCTGCGCGATGCGCTCACGGCGTCCGACTACCCGGAACCCGACGCGTTCGTGGAGCGCGAGGCTCGCCTCGTTCTCGGGGAACACGCTCGTCTGGATCGTCCAGATCCCGCCCGATGTCGGCGCTGTGGACGAGCGCCTCGAGCAGCGTCCTACCGATGCCTCGTCCACGGTACTCCGAGGCGACGTACACGGAGTGCTCGACGACTCCGGCGTAGCAGGCTCGACTCGAGGTAGGGGAGAACGCAGCCCAGCCGACGATGCGATCGCCGTCGATCGCGACGAGCCGATGGTCACGCAGCCTGCCGGCGTCGAACTCGGCCCAGGTCGGCGTCTCGGTCTCGAAGGTCGCGTTCCGCGTCGCGATCCCTTCCGCGTAGATCGCTTCGACAGCGGGCCAGTCCTCCGCTCTCAGCTCTCGAATGCGCATCGTGCGCATTACCGAGCATCTAGGCTTGCGGCGTGGAGCGGTGGGCGACTTTCGACTGCTACGGCACGCTCGTGGACTGGAACGGCGGCATTCGTGCCGAGTTCGAAGACCTCTTCGGCGTCCGGCGTGCCGACGAGCTCCTCATGCGCTACCACGAGCTCGAGCCGCAGATCCAGGCTTCCAAACCCGGCGTTTCGTATCGCGAGGTCCTGACGATCGCGCTCGAGCGTCTCGCGGCAGAGACCGGGCTCACGCTTCCCGAAGGGGAGGCGAGCGCGCTGGCGCGTTCCCTTCCGTCCTGGCCCGTCTTCGACGACGTCCACCCAGGCCTCACGGAGGCCAGGAGCCGCGGCTGGAAGCTTGGGATCCTCTCCAATACGGACCGAGATCTCATCGACGCCTCGCTGGAGACGATCGACGTGCCGTTCGACGCGATCGTCGTCGCCGGCGAGATCGGCTCGTACAAGCCTGCGCATCGTCACTGGGAGGTGTTCTACGAGCAGACTGGCGCCGACTCCGCGGCGCACGTCCACGTCGCACAGAGCCTCTTCCATGACATCGCTCCAGCGGCAGAGCTCGGGATTCCCTCGATCTGGATCAATCGGCTCGGTGAGCCGGAGGACCCCCGGCCCACGAAAACGTTGAGCGACGTCGCCGAGTTGGCCTCTGCTCTCGACGAGCTCGTGTCGCCGACGTGAGCGACTCTCTTCGCCCGCCGCGCGAGGAGGACGCGGGGACGGTGGCGCGACTGACGAGCGAGAGCTGGCCCGAGCCGGTCGACGAGGCGAGTGTCCTGCGCGAATGGACCTTCCCGGGCGTTCAACTCGAGCACGACGCACGGCTCGACGGAGATGCGTACGCATTCGTAGACGGTTTTGGCGACGGCCGAGTCTGGATCGGGCTTGCCGGACGCCCAAGTGCGACGCTTCTCGACTGGGCTGAGGGCCGTGCGCGGGAAAAGGGCCACCGCCTGTTGTCTGGAGGCTGGAAGACGCAGGAGGCACTCCTCGAGGAGCTCGCGCGGCGTGGGTTTCGCCTGGTCCGCAACTCCCATCGCATGTCGATCGATCTCGCCGAGCCCACCCCAGAGCCGATATGGCCGGCGGGGATCAACGCACGCACGTTCGAAGTCGGTGACGAGCGCGCCTTCTACGAGTTGCACCAGGAGACGTTCAAGGACTCCTGGGAACCCATCGAGGAGACGTACGACGAGTGGGCTCATCAGTTTCTCGTATCTCCAGCGTTCGCTCCCGAGCTGTGGGTTCTCGCCTCTTCGGAAGGTGAGGCCGCCGGCTTCGCGATGTGTCATCCGCACGCCGTACAGAAGGACCTCGGTTGGGTGCGGATTCTCGGAGTTCGCAGGTCGTCGCGTGGGCGTGGTCTCGGTCGCGCACTCCTTCTCAATGCTTTCTCGGAGTTCCGACGTCACGGAATGACGCGGGCGAGACTGGGGGTCGATGCCGAGAGCCTCACCGGAGCGAACAAGCTGTACGAGTCCGTGGGAATGCGCGTCTCGGATTGTTTCGACGTCTACGAGAAGGTGGTCGCATGAGCTCCCTGCGCGCACGTTGCCCCGACTGCCGCACCTTCACCGCGGTGGCTGTGGACGACGGCTACGAGTGTCACAGCTGCGGAAGGTCGTTCGCGGCGGGGATGGTCCGGGTGCCTCGCGCCTGGGGCTCCGGCGGCGAGGCGATGGCCGAGGGAGCCGGCCTCGCGATTCCCTACCCGGAGGTCGGCGTCGTCGAGCGGGACACGCTGGACGAGCAGAGCGACGCTCTCGCCTCGATGCTTCCGGCTCGACCCGTCGTCCTTGGCGGCTGCTGTTGCTCGCACGTGGGCGCGGCGCGTGGGCTGGCGGGCCGGTTCGATCGGCTCGGGATCGTCTGGATCGATGCTCACGGCGATCTCAACACGCCGGAATCGTCGCCCTCGGGAAACCTCTGGGGGATGCCGCTGCGGATGCTCCTCGACGACGGGGTAGTGGCTCCCGGCGACGTGGCGCTCATCGGTGCCCGAAGCCTCGATCCGCCGGAGGTCGACTACCTCGCCAAGATGGGGATCGACGACTCGCTCGAGCGCGCAGTCGCAGACGTGGACGCTGTTTACGTCGCTCTCGACCTCGACGTGCTCGACCCGACCGAGGCGGACATGTTCATGCCGGAGCCCAATGGCCCAAGCGTCGACAAGATCGACGTCGTCTTGCGCGAGACGAGCGCCCGGACGACGATCGCTGGCGTCGGCGTGACCGGCTTTCTCCTCGCGGATCGCAATATCGCGGTGATCTCACGGCTTCTCGCCGCTGCGGGTCTGTAGCCACGCGATAGGACCGGACCCGAGCGAACGGGCTCGATCCCACCCCGCATAAGATCCAGCGCATGTCTTCCGGACAGGATCGCGTCGACGTCGAGGTCGAGAACAAGCGACCCGACGAGCCGACCCAAGGAAAGGCGCATCCGAACACCTGTCCCAGCTGCGGCTCGCACTACCGAGACGACGAGCTCGCCAGCACCCTCCGCGTGTGCCCGCACTGTGGGCACCACTTCCCGGTGCGTGCCCGCGATCGGATCGAGCAGCTCGCGGATCCGGGATCGTTCGTGGAGGAGGACGCTGAGCTTCGCTCTGCCGATCCGCTCGGGTTCTTCGACCTCCGCCCCTACACGGAACGCCTGGCCGAGGCAGAGGTGGAAACGGGCCTCGGCGATGCGATCGTCTGTGGGTCGGCCGCAATCGAAGGCGAGCGCTGTCAGCTCGCAGTCATGGACTTCGCGTTCATGGGCGGCTCGATGGGAAGCGTGGTTGGAGAGAAGTTCGTGCGAGCGTGCGAGCGCGCCGGTGCCTCTGGATCTCCACTCGTGTCGGTGTCGGCCTCAGGTGGCGCGAGGATGCAGGAGGGAATCCTCGCGTTGATGCAGCTCCCGAAGACGGTGTGCGCGATCGAGGAGCTCCACGAATCGGGGGGCGCGCTGCTCTCCGTGCTCACGCACCCCACCACCGGCGGAGTACTCGCCAGCTACGCGAGTCTCGGTGATGTCGTTGTCGCCGAGCCCGGCGCTCTGATGTCCTTCGCAGGCCCTCGGGTCGTCGCCCAGACGACGCGCGAGAAGCTCCCGGACGACTTCGGCCTCGCCGAGTCGAACTTCCGCTTCGGCCACCTCGACGCGATCGTTTCGCGCGGCGACCTCCGAACCACGCTCGCCCGCCTGCTGCGGCTCTTCGGGAAGTCCTAGTGGTCTCTCCGGGAAGTCCGGTGCCCATTCGCCGGCGAGAACCGAGCAGGCCTAGGACGCAGGGAGGCCGCATACCAAAAGGTATGTGGCCGACTGAGGACGACGGCATGCGAAGTGTTCGCAGCCGCGCGAAGGGGTGGCGTATCTCCCGGAGCGACCGCTAGGGCGTGGCCGGTGAGGCCGAAATGCGGCTGCGCGAGCGGCTCAGTAAGCTCGCCGCCATGAAGCTCCTTCGCGGAACGAAGCTGAGCGGTGAGCTCGAGCGGCTCCAGGACCAGCTCGACCAGCTGCGTTCAGAGCCGGACGCCGACGAGATCTGGCGCTCGGTCGAGCTTGCGCGACATCAGGATCGCCCGTACACCCTCGACTACGTCGAGCGGATCCTCGACGATTTCTTCGAGCTTCACGGCGATCGCGGGCGGGCTGACGACCTCGCGCTCGTCGCCGGCGTGGGCAAGCTTGCCGGGCGGACTGTCGTGCTGGTCGGTCACCAGAAGGGCCGCGATCTAAAGGAGCGTACGAAGCGGAACTTCGGGATGGCGTATCCCGAGGGCTATCGCAAGGCGACGCGTGCGATGGCGCTCGCTGATCGCCACGGGTTCCCGCTCGTCACGATGATCGACACCCCCGGGGCCTATCCGGGCGTGGCGGCCGAGCAACACGGCCAGGGTGGAGCGATCGCCCGCTCACAGGCCGCGATGGCTCGGCTGTCCGTACCGACGGTCGCGTGTGTCATCGGCGAGGGAGGCTCGGGGGGCGCGGTGGCCGTGGCGGTCGCCGACCGGGTGCTCATGCAGGAGCACGCGATCTACTCCGTGATCTCGCCGGAAGGGTGCGCTGCGATCCTGTGGCGCGACCCCGCGGCGGCCCCGAAGGCCGCGGCAGCGTTCAAGCCGGACGCGGCTCACTGCCTCGAGCTCGGCGTCATCGACGCGATCGTGGCCGAGCCCGAGGGGGGCGCGCACATGGACGCCGATGCGGCCGCGAAGCTCTTGGGGCAGGGCATTCTGAAGGCATTGGAGGAAGTCGAGACGCTCGAGCCCGTCGAACGCCGCCGCCAGCGGCGCGCGAAGTACAGGATGATGGGGGTTCTGGCCCCTGCCTAACGCGGATCGGCGATCGCTGCTGGGGGAACCTCCCGGTCTCCCCAGACCCCCTCCACTGGTCCGCTCGCGGACAAAGCGCTACGCGCTTTCCACAGGTTCCACAGGCTTATCCCCTGCGGCGAAACGTTCCTGAGCAGGGAAAAGTCGCGATATGCAGCCGCTTGGTAAAGAAAGCGTTGCGATTCAGGCGACAATCCACAGGTGAGCCTGAACGAGTACCGCCGCCGCCGGAAGCCGGGCAAGACGCCTGAGCCGTTCGGGAAACCGCAGGCGGTTGGCGATCAGCCGCGGTTCGTCATCCAGCGACATGCCGCGAGGAGCCTCCACTACGACTTTCGACTCGAGCGCCACGGGGCCCTGGCGAGCTGGGCCGTGCCAAAAGGGGTCCCGCTCCGTCGCGGAGAGCGCCATCTCGCCGTGCACGTCGAGGATCATCCTCTCGAGTACGCGGAGTTCGAAGGGACGATCCCCGCCGGCCAGTACGGCGCCGGGACCGTCGAGATCTGGGATCGCGGCACCTATGAGCTCGTCGAGGAGAAGACGCGACGGCGGTTTGACCGTCCGCCTTCGTGGAAATCGCCTCGACGGTGTCTGGACGCTGGTCTCGGCGCACCTCGACGGCGATCCGAAGAACTGGCTGCTCCTGAGGAAGGATGGCGGTGGCGAGAAGAGCCTCGGGTACTCGCCGATGCTCGCCGACGACCTCGGCGACTCTCCCGGCGGGCGAAGCATGGGTCTATGAACCGAAGTGGGACGGCTTCCGCGCGATCGTCACCGTCGCGGGCGGCGACGTGACGCTCACGAGCCGAAACGGAAACGACCTCACCGAGCGGTTCATTGACGTTGCGCGAGCCGCGAAGCTGGGTATTCGCTCGGCAGATGCGGTTCTGGACGGTGAGATCTGTGCACTCGACGAGCGCGGGCGATCACGCTTCTCGCTGCTTCAGGAAGGAACCGGGAACCTTGCGCTCGTGCTCTTCGACCTGCTCGAGGTCGATTCGGAGCCGCTCCTCGACGAGCCACTCAGCGAGCGGCGCAGGCGACTCGAAGCTCTTGTCAAGCCGGGCGGGCAGGTCTTCGTGTCGCCGCAGTTCGAGGACGGGGAGGCGCTTCTCGTCGCAGCCCGCGAGCAGGAGCTCGAGGGGGTCGTCGCCAAACGCGTGGATTCTCGGTACCGGCCCGGGCAACGGAGCGTCGACTGGCACAAGGTGAAGCTGCGTCAGACCCAGGAGGTCGTCGTCGTCGGGTACACCCGTGGCCAAGGACGCCGTTCGGGCGCTTTCGGCGCGCTCGTCGTGGCCGTCCACGAAGCGGGAGGGCTCCGCTGGGCCGGGAACGTCGGAACCGGTTTCAGCGACGGGGAGATCGAGCGTCTGCTCGGGCTCCTGAGGCCACTCGAGCGCAAGGAGTCGCCGCTGAAGGAGGTGCCGAGGATGCCACGCATTCGCCGTTCGGACGTCGTTTGGGTCGAGCCGCGACTGGTCGCCGAGGTCGAGTTCGCAGAGTGGACGCGCGAAGGCCGGCTGCGCGCACCGGTCTATGTGCGATTGCGCGAGGACGAGGCCGGCCTCGGACGTTCGGCGTGAGCGCGCCCCGGTTCCCACGGTTGTCACGCGCGGTCGGCGTGAGCTCCGCCTCTCGAACCTCGACAAGCCGTTCTGGCCGGAGGAAGGGATCACGAAGGGCGACCTGATCGCCTACTACCGCGACGTCGCAGACGTGCTCGTCCCGCACCTGCGTGGCCGGCCGTTCACGATGAAGCGCTACCCGGACGGCTGGCAGGGCAAGAACTTCTTCCAGAAGCAGTCACCCTCCCACATGCCCGAGTGGATTCCGCGAGCACCCTTCCCGGCTTCCACGCGCGAGGGTGAGAAGAAGGTCATCGACTACGCCCTCGTGAATGACGGGCTCGCGCTGCTCTGGATGGCGAACATGGGCTGCATCGACCTGCACACCTGGGCGTCACGCGCCGACCGCCCGGAACGGCCTGACTGGGTGATGTTCGACCTCGACCCTTCCGAGGGAGCCGGGTTCGAGGAGGTGATCGAGGTAGCGAGGCTCGTTCGCGAGACGCTCGACCTGCTCGAGCTCGAGAGCTTTCCCAAGACCTCGGGCTCGAGAGGCATCCACGTGCTCGTGCCCATCCAGCGGCGCCACACGTTCGCGGACGTCCGGGAGTTCGCCGGCATCGTCGCCGGCGCTCTCGCCCGTGCGCATCCGGGGCTCGTGACCACGGAGTGGGCGAAGCAGAAGCGTCGAGGTGTCCTCGTGGACGCGAATCAGAACGGACCGGGGAAGACCAACGCGTCCGTCTACTCCGTGCGGCCGCGTGCGGGAGCGCCCGTCTCGACGCCGCTCCGGTGGGAGGAGGTCGTCTCCGGGCTCGATCCTTCGGCCTTCACGATGGACGCCGTGCTCGATCGCGTCGCGCGTGACGGGGATCTCTACGCGGGAGTCCTCGGCGGTAAGCAGTCGCTGGCGAAGGCCCTCCATGCTCTTCGCTAGCCGATGGCGAGCGCGTGGACTCCTACCGAGATCAAGTGGGCCACGCTGCCGAACGCGCTCGAGTTGCCATATGTAGAACAGGGCGACGAGGCCGCCGGTCTACCCGTAGTCCTTCTCCACGGTTACGCGGACTCATGGCGGTCCTTCGAGCTCGTGCTTCCGCATCTTCCGAGGTCGATTCGTGCCATCGCGGTGACGCAGCGTGGACACGGGGAAGCCGACAAACCAACATCGGGCTACGCGGTCACCGACTTCGCCGCCGATCTCGTCGCTTTTCTGGACGTTCTCGGACTCGAGCGCGCTGTGCTGGTTGCCTCTTCGAGTGCAAGCTTTACTGCGCAGCGCTTCGCGCTAGACAATCCGCATAGAACGCTGGGTCTCGTGCTGATCGGAGTGCCCTGGAGCCTCGGTGACGCGGCGGACTCGGATCTGGCCAGGGACGTGTTTGCGCTCAGCGACCCGGTCGACCCCACTTTCGTGCGCGAGTTCGTTGCGAGCACCGTGTCCGGGCCGGTGTCTCCCGCTTTCCTCGAGAAGCTGGTCGGCGAGAGCCTCAAAGTGCCCGCGCGCGTCTGGAAGGAATCGCTAGAAGGCCTGCTCGAGGCCGTGCCAGCGGCTGCGACCGGAACGATCGCTGCTCCGACGCTGATCGTGTGGGGCGATCGCGACGTCTTCGCGCCCCGCGAGGATCAGGAGAAACTCACGGCCGCGATCTCCAACTCCCGGCTAGTCGTTTATGAGGGCGTCGGCCATGTGGTGCATTGGGAGCAACCCGAGCGGGTCGCAGCCGACATCGCGGCATTTCTCGACCTGCTGACGTAGTGCGCCGACGCGTCATTCGCCGAGGCGCTTCGGGTGGCCGAGCACCGAGAGCTCGACGATGTCTCGTCTGAAGAACAGCGCGACCGTCCAGTCGGTGACGACGCGCAGCTTTCGTGAGAGGAGCGGCAGCTGGTACAGGTGGTACGTGCGGGCCACCCACCACCCGAGGAAGCCGCGCAGGCGCAGGCCCGGGATCTCGGCGATGCCCTTGTGATAGCCGAGCGTCGCCACCTGCCCGAGCATCCGGTACCCGTACGGCTCCGGGGGGCCTGTCAGGTTCTTGGCGAGTCGGCGTGCCTGTCGCAACGCGTGTTGGGACGTGGGCGGATCGTTCACGCCCGGAGTTCGCACGTTGACGACCGCCGCGCAGTCGCCGAGCGCCCAGACGGTCTCGCGCCCCTCGACGCGGAGCATCTCGTCGACCCGGAGGCGCCCGCGCTCGTCCACCGGAAGCCCGAGCTCACCGAGAAAGGGGTGGGGGCGAACACCCGCCGACCACACCAGCGTTCGCGCGGGCACACGGGTGCCATCCGAAAGCACCGCCTCACGCCCGTCGTACGACTCGAGCGTCGTCGAGACGTGGATCTCGATCCCGCGCTTTTCGAGGTGGCGAGCCGCGTATTCGCCAAGCCGGCGCGGTATCTCCGGCAGGATCTTCGGTGCTGCGTCGACGAGAACCCAGCGTTGCGGAACATCCCGCAGAGTCGGATAGAAACGAAGCGCCGCGTGTGCGAGATCGTTGAGCTCCGCCAGCGCCTCGACCCCCGCGTAGCCGGCGCCGACGAAGACGAAACCGAGCTCGTCCGGTGCGTCCGGATGGATCACGGCTCGCTCGAGCTGCTGCAACAGACGGTTACGCAACCCGATCGCGTCGGCCAGGTCCTTGAAGCCCAGACCGTGCTCCCGCAGCCCGGGGACCGGGAGGAAGCGGGTGATGGCTCCTAGCGCTATGACCAGGCGTTCGTAGGAGATCTCGTACGGGCCGGCGAGTGTCTCGGCGGCGATCACCTGGCGCTCCTCGTCGAGCCCCGTGGCGCGCCCCAGCAGGAGCTCCGCGTGCGGGCACATCTGTCGGAGCGGCACGACCACGTGTCGCGGCTCGAGTGTCCCAGCGCCGGCTTCGGGAAGCAGCGGCGTGTAGAGCATGAAGTTCTCGGGGGAGAGGATCGTTGCCCCATGGCGCTTGAGAAGCCGCGCGACGTAGCTCCCCGCGAAACCGCCGCCGAGGATCAGCGTCCCGCCGCGTGCCTCCCGTTGCTCCACGCGTCATGCTTACCACGTGGCACACCAGGTCGCGGTGGTTGGGAGCGGTGCGGAGTGGGAGAGCACCGCTGAGGAGGTCGGACGGCTGCTCGCGGAACGAGGCTGCACCGTCGTCACCGGCGGCCTCGACGAGGTCATGGCGGCCGCGCATCGCGGTGCCAAGGCGGCGGGCGGGACGACTATCGCGATCCTCCCCGGCGAGCAGCGGTCGGCGGCGAACCCATGGGCGGATCACGTCGTGGTGACCGGCATCGGCCACGCGCGCAACCTTGCCGTAGCTGCTTCGGGTGACTCCGTGATCGCGATCGGCGGAAGCTACGGCACGATCGCAGAGATGGCCCTCGCGCTAAGGCTCGGCCGTACAGTGGTCGCTCTCGCTGGTGCTCCGGAGATCGAAGGGGCGCTCCATGCCGAGCACGCCGCCGAGGCGGTCGACCTCGCGCTACGACACCTCGGCTAAGCGGCGCTCCAGGTAGCGCGTCTCGGACTCGCTGGCAGTCAGCTCGAGCGCGCGCCTGTACGAGGCGGCGGCCTCGTCGTGTCGATCCAGCCGCCGCAGGAGGTCAGCTCGCGCAGCGTGCAGAAGGTGATATCCGTCGAGACCCTCGACGCCCGCCATGAGCTCGAGGCCCTCGTCAACGCGACCGGAAAGTGCGACTGCGACCGCGCGATTCAGCAGGATCACCGGCGACGGGTCGATCTCCGCGAGCCGGTCGTAGAGGAGGACGATCTCGCTCCAAGGGCGACCTTCCGCGTGTGCCGCCGCGATCGCCGCCTGGAGCTGATACGGACCCGGTCGCCGCAGCGATACGGCTCGCTCGAGCATCCGCAGGCCCTCGTCGATGCGATTGCGATCCCACAGCGAGCGATCCTGATCCTCGAGAAGCACGAGCTCCCCGTCCACTCCGACCCGCGCTGCCCGGCGCGAGTCCTGGAGGAGCATCAGCGCGAGCAGCCCCAGCACCTCGGGCTCGTCGGGCATCAGGATGGCGAGGAGCTTGCCGAGGCGAATCGCCTCGTCGCACAACTCGGCGCGGACGAGGTCGGCGCCTGCGGTTGCCGCGTACCCCTCGTTGAAGACCAGATAGAGGACCGCGAGGACGGAGCGGAGCCGTTCGGGAAGCAAGTAGTCCGGCGGAACACGGAACGGGATGCCGGCCGCGCGGATCTTCCGCTTCGCGCGCACGAGGCGCTGCGCCATCGCGGGCTCGGCTACGAGGAACGCGCGCGCGATCTCTGTGGTCGTGAGCCCGCCGACCTCACGCAGAGTCAGCGCGACTCGGCTCTCCGCCGCGAGTGCCGGGTGGCAGCAGGTGAAGACGAGCGCCAGCCGGTCGTCCGGGATTGCGCTCACGTCCTCTTCCTCGGCGGGTAACTCCTGGAGGCGGCCGAGGAGCTCTGCCTTCTGCTGAAAGACCCGATCGCGCCTGATCCGGTCGATCGCACGGTTTCGCGCGGTCGTGACGATCCACGCGCCGGGTTTACGAGGGACACCGTCACGAGGCCAGCGCTCGAGGGCAGTCGCGAAGGCGTCCTGCACCGCGTCCTCGGCGAGCTCGAGGTCGCCGAGGACGCGCGTGAGGATCGCCACCGCATGTCCCCACTCCTCGCGGAAGACTTGCTCGACCGTCACTCGACGATCGGCCGGATCTCCAGGGAGCCGTGCCTCGCGGTCGGGACCAGCGCGGCGAGGCGGATCGCCTCGTCGAGATCGGGCAGATCGATCAGGAAGACGCCGCCCAGGATCTCCTTCGTCTCCGCGAACGGGCCGTCGGTCACGATGCGCTCGCCGTCACGGACCTTCACGACCTTCGCCGTGTCCCGGCCATCGAGCTCGTGGCCGCCGACGTTCGGATCCACCTTGCCCAGCTCCTCGAACAACGCGACCCACCGCGGCATCTCGTCGGCTCGGAGCTTTGCCTTGTCTTCCTCGGGGAGGTCGACCCACTCCGAGTCGTCCCCGTAGATGAGCAGCGCGTACTTCACAGCTGCACCTCCGCGGGATCGACGTACACCGGGCGGACCTCGACCGCGCCGTGCTCGGCGCCGGGGATCTTCGCGGCGTAGTCCACCGCCTCGTCCATCGATCCGCACTCGAAGACGTAGTAGCCGCCGAGCGCTTCCTTCACCTCGGCGTACGGGCCGTCGGTGACGAGTGTCTCGTCGTCGCGGACGCGGACGGTCGTCGCGTCGCGCGTAGATGCGAGCTCGTCGCCGCCCACCAGCACGCCGGCCTCGCGTGCTTCCTTGGAGAACGCGCGGTACTGCTCGTATGCGGACTCCTTCTCGGCGGGCGAGAACCCGTCCCAAGCGTTCTGGTCGCCGTAGATCAGTGCCATGTACTGCATGCGGTCTCCTTAGATCCGATTCCACGAGTACGACGAACAGCGCTTCGCCGGATCGACACGCTACGTGAGCATCCGCCCTAGCAGCGTGCGCGCCCCGCCCTTGTCGAGCGGCTCGTTGAGGTTGCCGCACTTCGGGCTCTGGACGCACGAGGGACAGCCCGCCGAGCACGGGCAGCGTTGGAGCAGGTGCACGGTGTCCTCCACCCAGTCCTCGAAGCGGTCGAATCCGCGCGCCGTGATCCCGACTCCGCCCGCGTGACCGTCGTAGACGAAGATCGTCGGGCGACCGGTCTGGTAGTGGACGTTCGTCGAGAGGCCGCCGATATCCCAGCGGTCGCACATCGCCCAGAGCGGGAGCAATGCGATGAGCGTGTGCTCGGCGGCGTGGAGCGTGCCGAGGAGCTTCGGCATCTGCTCGAGCTCCTCGAGCAGCGCGGATTCGGGCGAGAACCAGATCGCCTCCGTCTCGAAGGTCGTTTCCGGCATGAGCATCGGCACGACGTCGATCGTCGACCCATCGCGGACCGCCTTGCGCGCGAAGGCGACGACCTGCTCTGTGACGGATACCCGTCCGAAGTTGAGCTCGACCCCGAGACGTTGCTCGACCCGCTCGGCCTCCTCGATAGCGGTCTCGGTCTCCTTCTTGACTTGCGTGTACCAATCGACGCTCGCCGGGGCGACGGCCGCGATGCGTCCTTCCAGGTCGAGCGTCTCGACGAGGTACTGCTCACCGAGATGGAGATAGACAGCGCCCTCGTGGACGGTCGAGTACGCTCGGTCGCGCTCGACGAGGCCGAGCAGAGAGCCGGTGCTCGCATCCACGACCGTGAAGGCGTCGCCGTCTCCGGAACGGAGCGAGAACCGGGCCGCGGGGTAGTCGCGCCCCTTCCAGACGAAGCCGGCCGAGGTGTGGTCGAGCTCGGGGAGCTCGGCCGCTCGGCGAAGCGCCTCGCTGCCGAGAGTTGCAGCGTCCTTCTCGTCGAGCGGCGCCTCGTACGCCGCCGAGAGGACGTGCGGGTCGAGGATCCGGGGATTTGCATGGTCGACGATGGCCGCTTCGACGCGACGCGACAAGA
Organism: uncultured Thermoleophilia bacterium; assembly: GCA_963827525.1. Lineage (GTDB taxonomy): Bacteria > Actinomycetota > Thermoleophilia > Gaiellales > Gaiellaceae > GMQP-bins7. The sequence goes on along the minus strand of CAWHBH010000001.1, from coordinate 19,607 downwards.
GCGCTTCGGGCTCGCGCGCAAAGAACTGGTCGAGCGCATCCTCGCTCGCGACCAGGATTGCCAGCCCGTGGCCGCGCCGGCCCGCCCGACCCCACTGCTGGCGAAGCGACGCGATTGTCCCGGGGAACCCAACGGAGATCGCGCAGTCGAGGAGGCCGATGTCGATCCCGAGCTCGAGCGCGTCGGTTGCCGTGACGCCGAGGAGGTCTCCGTCGACGAGGCGTCGCTCGATGTCGCGGCGCTGCTCGGGGGTGTAACCCGCGCGGTAGGGGGCCAGGCGGCTCGCGGTGGCGACGTCGACCCGCTCTGACGCGAACCGATGGATGAGCTCGGCGGCCTTGCGGCTCTTGGCGAAGCAGATCGTCCGAAGACCTCGTGACGTGAGCTGTGAGAGAAGGCGTGCAGCATCACCCAGCGGGCTCGCTCGCAAGCCGAGCTCGGCGTCGAGGAGAGGCGGATTCCAGATGACGACGTCGCGCTCGGCTTTCGGCGACGTGTCGTGCTCGATCACCGTTGCGCGCTCGCCGGTGAGAGCCTCCGCGAGCTCACCCGCGTTCGCAATCGTCGCCGAGGCGAGCAGGAACTGCGGCTCGGAGTCGTAGATCCGTGCCAGCCGCCGGAGCCGGCGTAGGACGTTGGCCACGTGTGACCCGAAGACGCCGCGGTAGACGTGCGCCTCGTCGACGATCACGTACCGCAGGTTGGCGAGAACGTCTCCCCAGCGGTCGTGATGAGGAAGAAGGCCGACGTGGAGCATGTCCGGATTCGTGAGGATGACGTTCGACCACTTGCGGATCTGCCAGCGCCGCTCGCCGGGCGTGTCGCCGTCGTAGATCGCCGGCTTGAGCCCTTTCAGCCGGAGGTCAGCGAGCCCGCGCGCCTGATCCTGCGAGAGCGCCTTGGTCGGGTAGAGGTAGAGCGCGCGAGTCTTCGGATCGCGTGCGATCGCATCGAGGACGGGGAGGTTGAAGGCCAGAGACTTCCCCGAGGCGGTGCCCGTCGTGACGACGATGTTCTCGCCGCGCCGCGCGGCCTCCCAGGCTTCGGCCTGGTGGCGGTAGAGCGCGGTGACTCCGGCGGCGACGAGCGCCGACGCGACGCGAGGGTCGAGGTCGTCGGGAAGCGGCTCGACGCGCGCTTCGCGGGGTGGCTCGGTCCCGCGATACGCGATCTCCTCGCCCTCGAGGAGATCGGCCCAGGTTGCCGCAACGTCTATGGCCACGCGCCCAGTGTCGCAGGCGGCTAGGGCTTGCCAGGCGCGACGCCAGACCCGCAGTACGCGCAGTGCGTGACTCGTACGGGACCCGCGAGTCACTCGAGTCGAATCAGGAACGGCGGCGCGCTACTGATCTTGGACGAACGGGCTGAACTCTCGCTCGAATCGCGCGCGCGGCTGCGCTCCGTACACGGTTGCCCGAGGCTCTCCGCGGTCGAAGAGGATCACGGTCGGCAGCGAGAGCACACCGTGACGACCCGAGACGGCGAGGTTCTCGTCGACGTTGAGCCGCACTAGCCGCACGCGACCCTCCCATTGTTCCGCGAGGGCGTGCAGGTGTGGCTCGATCGCCTCGCACGGCTTGCACCAAGGTGCCCAGAAGTCGACGATCACGGGCAGCGGACAGGCGAGCACCTCGTCGGCGAAGGTTGCGTCCGTGACCTCGTCCACGGCGTCAGCGTAGTGGTGAGCGGGTTCGAGCCAGTTCTACAGACGACCGGTCAACGCCCGAAGGCGCAGAAGCGGCACTTTCCAGATCGCCTCCGCGACGATCGAGCCCGTCATCTTCGACGCACCTGCGCGCCGCTCGACGAACGTGATCGGGATCTCCTGCACGCGGAGCCCTGCGCGACGAACCCGGTACGTCGTCTCGATCTGAAACGCGTACCCGTGCGCCGACAACGCGTCGAGGTCGATGGCTTCGAGCGCGCCTCGCCGGAAGCATTTGAACCCGCCGGTCAGGTCGCGCACCCGCATCCCGAGCAGGACCTGCGCGTAGAGGCAGCCGCCGCGGGACACGATCCGCCGCACGAGCCCCCAGTTCTCGGTTCCTCCTCCGGGCGCGTAGCGTGAGCCGAGCACGAGGTCGGCATCCTCGGCGGCCGCGATCAGCCGCGGCACGTCGCTCGGGCGATGCGAGAAGTCGCAGTCCATCTCGAGGACGAGCTCCGCACCCTCCGCGAGCGCCCACTCAAAGCCGGCGATGTACGCCGGCCCGATCCCCTCCTTGCGCTCGCGATGGAGGACGGACACCCATGACAGTTCGGCGCCGAGCCGGTCTGCGATCTCGCCGGTTCCGTCAGGAGACGCGTCGTCGATGACGAGAACGCGGTCCTTCGAGGTGTCCAGGACGTCTCCGAGCTCACGGATCATCGGCTCGAGGTTCTCCCGCTCGTTGTAGGTCGGGAGGCACAGAACGGCACGAGGCATCGCCGTATCATCGCGGCATGGCCAAGGCCCTGCCCCGAAACGCCGAGCTCGCCGACCAGCTCGACCTCCTTGCCGATCTCTCGGAGATCCTCGAAGAGGAGTCGTTCAAGGTGATCGCATACCGGCGCGCGGCAACTCGGATCCGGGAGTCCGCGGTTCCTATCGCCGAGCTTGCGCTCGAGGGAAAGGCGAAAGAGCTTCCCGGAATCGGCAGGACGATCGAGCAGAAGGTCGTCGAGGTCGTGGAGGGCGGGCGAGATGGAGGCTCTCACGAGGAGACGGCAGCGCGTCCCCGCCGGGGTCGTCGACTTCCTACGGCTGCCGGGAGTCGGGCCGAAGACGGCCGCCCGGATCTGGACCCAGCTGGGTGTGACGACGCTCGCGAGCCTCAAGGCGGCTGCGGAAGACGGTCGCCTACGCGAGCTCTCGGGGATGGGTGCTCGCAGCGAGGAGAAGATTCTGAAGGCGCTCGAGGCGGGCGTCGGCGAGGAGGTCGAGCCACGCCGGCTTCTCGGCACGGCATTGCCTGCAGTTCGCCGGGTAGCCGCGGAGCTCACGGCTCATCCGGCCGCGATCGCCGTCTCGGAAGCAGGCAGCGTGCGGCGTCGGCGCGAGACGGTGCGCGACCTGGATCTCATTGCGACGTCGAGCGACGCGCCCGCGCTCATCACTACTTTCTGCGGCGGGAAGTGGGTTGCCGAGGTAGCCGCGCGCGGCGATACGAAGGCAACGGTCGTCGGGCACGATGGTCTCCGCTTCGACCTGCGGGTCGTGCCACCCGAGTGCTACGGGAACGTGCTCCAGCACTTCACGGGATCGAAGGACCACAACATCGCGTTGCGTGAAGACGCACAGCGACGGGGGCTCTCGATCTCCGAGTACGGGGTGACGATCGTCGAGACGGGCGAGGTCGTGACCCACGCCTCCGAGGCAGAGCTGTACGAGTACCTCGGCTACGCCTGGATCGCCCCGGAGCTGCGCGAGGGGACGGACGAGATCGTGGCCGGCCGCAAGGGGGCTCTACCAGAGCTCGTCGAGCTGTCGGATCTCCGCGGCGAGATGCACTGTCACTCGACGTGGTCGTCGGATGGAAAGAACACCATCGAGGAGATGGCGCAGGCGGCCAAGCTCCGGGGCTACCGGTTCCTCTGCCTGACCGACCACTCGCACTACCTCCGCGACGGCCGGCTCGAATCCCAGTGGAAGGAGATCGACGCCGTCAATGTCGTCGTCAAGCCGTTTCGCGTGCTGCGCGGCATCGAGGCGAACATCCGCGCGGACGGGTCGCTCGACGTTCCCGACGACGTGCTGGCGCAGCTCGACTGGGTGGTCGCCTCGCTTCACACGTCGTTCGACCGCAGCCCGACCGAGCGGATCCTGGGCGCGATCGACAATCCCAACGTCGACTGCATAGGCCATCTCACGGGGAGGCGCCTGCTGAAGCGCACCGGCGCAGAGGTCGACGTCGAGCGTGTCGTCGAGCGAGCCGCGGAGACGGGCACGGCGCTCGAGATCAACTCGCAGGCGGACCGGCTCGACATGCGCGACACCCACGCCCGATTGGCTGGTGAAGCGGGTGTTCGGATTCCGATCACGACGGATGCCCACTCGATCGGCGCGCTCGACTACGCGGAGCTCGGCGTCGCCCAGGCCAGGCGCGCCTGGCTGACGAAGGAACAGGTGCTGAACACGCGGTCCTGGCGGGAGATCGAGAAGCTGAAGCGGTGAGCGCCTTTCGCGACGACGGGGCGCTCGCGCTCGACTGGGTCGCGTCCTACCTCGAGCGCGTCCGGGAGCTGCCGGTCCTGTCGCAGGTCGACCCGGGGCAAATTCGTGCCGCTCTACCCGCATCGCCACCCGACGATGCCGAGCCGTTCGAGGCCGTGCTGCGCGATCTCGACACCGTCCTGCTGCCGGGGCTCACGCACTGGCAGAGCCCGCGCTTCTTCGCGTACTTCGCGACGACCGGCTCGGAGCCGGGAGTCCTCGCGGAGCTCCTGATCGCAGGGTTGAACCAGGTCGGGATCCTCTGGCGCACCTCTCCGGCGTTGCAGGAGCTCGAAGAGGTGACACTCGACTGGCTCCGGCAGCTGGTCGGGCTACCGGAGGAGTTTCACGGCCACATCGAGGACACGGCGTCGAGCGGTGTTCTCGCCTCACTCGCGGTGGCGCGGTCGCTGCGACCAGATCGACGGGTGGTCGTCTGCTCCGAGCACGCCCACTCCGTCGTGGACAAGGCGGCGCGGCTCCTCGAGCTCGAGCTGCGAAAGGTCCCAGTCGACGACGAGTTTCGGCTCCGGGCCGAACTCCTCGAGCTCGGCGACGCTTGCGCGGTCGTCGCGACGATCGGGACGACTGGAGCCGCCGCAGTCGATCCGGTTCCTGAGCTGGCGGACGCATGTCGTGGCGCGGGCGCATGGCTGCACGTCGACGCCGCGTACGCGGGCTCTGCTGCCGTCTGCCCGGAGCTTCGCGCGTCACTTCGACGGCTGGGAGCGCGCCGACTCGATCGGCGTCAACCCGCACAAGTGGCTCGGCGTCCCGATGGACTGCTCCGCACTCTGGACACGTCGTCTCGATGAATTCCGCCGAGCGTTCAGCCTCGTTCCCGAGTTCCTCCAGTCTCCCGACGACGCGGTGAACCTGAGCGAGCTCTCGATCCCGCTCGGCCGCCGGTTTCGGGCGCTCAAGCTGTGGGCGGTGCTTCGCTGCTATGGCAAGGCCGGGCTGCAGGAGCGAATCCGCGAGCATGTCACGGCTCGCGTCCCTGTTCGAGCAGTGGGTACGCGCCGAGCCGGGCTGGGAAGTCGTCGCTCCTCGGCACTTCTCGCTCGTGTGCTTTCGCCGGCAGGGCACGGACGAGGAAAACGAGCGGCTGCTCGAGCGGGTCAACGACTCCGGCGAGGTCTTCCTCTCGCACGCGAGGCTCGGCGACCGGTACGCGTTGCGCCTGGCGGTCGGCAACTTTCGCACCACCGAAGACGACGTTCGCCTGGCCTGGAACGTTCTCAGGCGCGAGGCGTCAGTGGGCTGATCTTGAGGAAGAACTGGGTCGCCAAGGAACTTACGCCCTGCCGTCACGGGCCGAGCGATGCTCCCTGTGCGATTACGGCCCGCTCTTCGTACCGAGGGCGCCCGCCATCGATCACGCGCATAGTCTCGCTCAGGCGTTGCTCGTACGCCGCTTCGATGGTCGATGCCTGAGACGCTCGTGTGCGACAACCCGTTGAGCCAGTGACGCCGTATGGAGAAGCAAGGCGCGCGGATGCAGCGAACACCGGTGTCGGCCAATCGAAGAAGGGTCCTTTCGGCGGCCCTGCCGCGCTGGCCGGCGAGCAAGACGTCCGCGACGACGAGTGTCGCCGAGCTGCCGAAGCCGGGACGCGTCCTTCCACGGCTCGTCCCTCAGCGCGAACAAGCGCACCCGCAGGCACGCGACGGCTTGCGGGTGGCGCTCCTCGTCGACGGTCCGTGCCACGTAGCACCGAGGTCGAAGCGCTCCGTCGTGACATCTCGTACGTGGGTGGTTCGCGAGTGCGACCCAGTCGCCACCACATAAGGGCGAGGGACACAGTCGTCGGATCGGGCTGTACCACGTAGTAGCGACGACCGACGCTGCGCGGGCCACTGCTCGCGCTCGCGGGCCCCGACCAGCGCGGCAACGATCGACGAGCAAGACGATCGCGACACGACTGACCACACTCGTACGATACGTCCGTGCGCCTCGTCGCCATCGGGATCGCGGCGGGGGTCTTCTCCGCGTTCTTCGGGGTCGGGGGCGGCATGCTCGCCGTCCCGCTGCTCATCCTGTTTGCAGGCATCCCCGAGCGGGCCGCCACGGCGACGTCGCTGGCCGCCATCGGGATCACGGCGACAGCCGGGGTCGTCGTCTTCTCGGTCAGGGGAGAGGTCGACGTCGGCTATGCGGCTCTCGTCGGTCTGCCCGCCGCAGTGGGCGCCGTGGCGGGAACGTCGTTACAGCAGCGCGTTCGCACGAGCACGCTCACCTACGGATTCGCGGTGCTCCTCTCGGGCGTCGGCGTCTGGCTGCTCGTGTCGTGAGCACAACCACGATTGCCATCGGTATCTGCCTCGGGCTCGCCGCCGGGGTCATGGCGGGCCTGTTCGGGGTAGGCGGTGGGATCCTCTTCGTGCCAGCGCTCGTCGCCCTCGGGCTCGGACAGCTCGAGGCTCAGGGAACGTCTCTGCTCGCGATTCTCCCGACGGTCGCGGCCGGCACCTTGAACCAGCACCGGTACGGGCACCTTCGGGTACGCACGGCGGTCGTCGTCGGCCTCGCGTCGATCATCGGGGTCGAGGTCGGCGCCAGGATCGTGACCGAGTTGCCCGAGAGCGTGCTTCGCAAGCTCTTCGCCGTTCTCCTGTTCGCGGTCGCGGCGCAGCTCGTCTGGCGGGCTCGCCGCGCGCGTCCTCGCTACCCTGACGTGCCGTGATCCGCCTTGCCGCCTTCGTTGGCGCGGCCCTCGTCCTCTCGACGACCTTGGCGGCGGCCGCGCCTCCACCCAAGGGCGCGGCGACAGGTGCGACGGCCGTTCTCGTTCGCATCACCGTTCCCGGACAAGACACGGTCTCGTTGGGTGCGCTCGAGTGGCCGACGAGCACGACGGTGGACGTCCAGTCGTTCCAGTACCCGGACGACGGCTCGATCGTGAGCCTCGGTAGGTCTCGTGCCGCCGTCTTCGCGCAGTCTGGCGATGCGGCCGCTGCGCAGGCGTTCGCGGAAGTGATCGTCCTGTCGCTCTTCGGCGGTGAGGTGGTCGCTGCGCAGGTGACGGCGTCGGCGTCCGCCGGAGCAAGCGCTCGCTCTGTCGGCGCCGACGTCACGGCATCCGGGGTCCAGGGACTCCGGGTGCTCGGCAGCGACGTCTCGACCACTCCCGGCTCTCGCGCATCGCTCGAGGACTGGGGGACCATCGCCGTGCTGACCGAAAGCAGTGGCGCCCGCAAGTCAGGGCCACCCGGTGCGCAGGGGTCGGCCGCCGCGCTTCGTGTCGTGTTGACGGCCGCACACGGTGGGCTTCCTGCTGGCACCGAGATCCTCGTCGGAAGCGTGCAGGCCGTCGCCGTGGCCAAGCTGTCGGCGACGCCGCGCCCTGATCCGGTGACGACCCCGCGCCCGCCTGTTGTTCGGCCGACGCGCCCGGCAGCTCCCGAGCCCGACGTCGGCGGTGAGGTTCCCGGCGGTCCTGTGCTCGTCGCGCCCGAGGTCACCGCGCGATTCACGGGTGGCGGCTACGTGTTCCCGGTGTACGGAACCGCTTCGTTCGGCGACAGCTTCGGCGCGCCGCGGCCGAACGTTCCGGGCGGTTGGCACCACGGTGAGGACATCTTCGCGCGAACGGGCACTCCGCTCCTGGCGGTGGCCGACGGGACGCTGCACACAATCGGCTTCAACAAGATCGGCGGCTATCGGCTCTGGTTGCGCGACACCTCCGGAAACGAGTTCTACTACGCGCACCTCTCGGCGTACTCACCGCTCGCCGTGGAGGGGCGCCGTGTCGAGGCGGGCGACGTCGTCGGGTTCGTCGGGGATACAGGCGACGCCGAGGGCGGCACTCCGCATCTCCACTTCGAGATCCATCCGGCCGCAATGGCGGGTCTCGGATACGACGGAGTGGTCGCGCCGTATCCGATCCTGCTCGCCTGGCGGCGAGCGGACGACGTCTCCTTCGCAGCCGGACGGATCTATGTTCCTTCGGGACCGGGCTTCGCGACGTTGCCACCCCCAGGGGCGGTCCTCCTCGAAGCCGACGACATCGGGTCGACCAGCGGACTCGTCCCGGGGGCGCTCGAACGCGCGCTCACCCGCTAGGCCGCGAGCACTGATCAACACTGCGCACCCCGCCAAGCGGGCCTTCCACGGATTTACGCGCGAACCGGAATCGGGGCTAGCGAACTCGGGTTCTGCGCAAACTAGGCGGCCTCGTTGCCGTTGCCCGGTGTCGTGCTCTCGGCACTCGCCGCGAGCTCCGCCTCGAGCTCGTCCAGCCCGTCTCCGTCGCCTCCGGCGACGCGATCCATGATCCAGTCGCGCGTCGACGACTCCCGTCCAAGGGTTGTAGAGGACGCCGAGCGTCACGCCGGTGAGCAGAAGCACGCGGTTTCGCGCCTTGTGGGCTTTCTTCGCCCCTTTGCCCTGAAGGCGATCCGACGCGTCCGTGAGCTCGGCGACGAGTCCCTGGAGCTCCTTCTGGAACTTCTTGTCCGAGACCTTGTTCGCCTTGCCCTTCACGCCGCGCCCCTTGCCCAGCTGCCCGTAGAGGCCGCGTGCGGCAACGAATGCGGCGAGCAGGTCATCTCGGAGGTCCGGATCCGTCATCGCCCGCTGAACGTAGGGACGAAGTGCGTCGGTGCTCAGTGTCGGCTTCTCTTTGGTCTTCATCTGGTTTGCCACCTTTCCTCGACTCGTCTTGAAGTATGTCGTCTACGATCGCCCGAGTGTCGGGAGTTCTGTTTCTACTTCTCCATCCGAAGCGACTTCTAACCCTCTTCGCCGGGTTGATCGGGGGATTTGTCTACGTCTGGGTCGCTTCCGTGCGCGCGGGCCCAATGGTGAAGGAGCGCAAGCTACGGGCTCGTGCTACCTGGCGCAGTCGTGACCGGAGCTACCGTAGCGCCGCTGATTGACGCGGTCGACCTGTAGGCGCAGACCCCAGGCACTGTCTCTCCGGGAAGTCCGGTGCCCATTCGCCGGCGAGAACCGAGCAGGCCTAGGACGCAGGGAGGCCGCATACCAAAGGTATGTGGCCGACCGAGGACGACGGCATGCGATGTGTTCGCAGCCGCGCGAAGGGGTGGCGTACTCCCGGAGGACCACTAGCATCCTCCCGTGCTTCCGAAAGGCTTGATCTGCGCCGGAGGCGAAGCCACGCGCCTAGGCGAGCTGACGCGTGTTGCGAACAAGCACCTGCTCCCGGTAGGGAGCTGGCCGATGATCTACTACCCGCTGCAGCTGCTCCAGCTCGCTGGCATTCGCGATGTCCTTCTCGTCACGGGGAAAGGGCACGCAGGCCAGATGATCGACCTTCTCGGGGACGGGCGACTGGCCCCGCGCGGCGGCGGCGATCCGATCCTGGAGCTCGATCTCACGTACAAGGTGCAGACCGAGCCGGGCGGAATAGCGCAGGTGGTGGGCATGGCGAGCGACTTCGCGGCGGGAGCGCCGCTCGTAGTCGTTCTCGGCGACAACATCTTCGAGTTCGCGCAATCGGATGTGTTGCGCAACTGGGCCGCGAGCTCGACCCGCGCGCACATCTTCGTGAAGGAGGTAGAGGACCCCGAGAACTTCGGTGTCGTCGTATATGACGAGGAGGGCGAGGTGGCTGACATCGTCGAGAAGGCCGGAGTCGTCGATACACGGTTCGATACGCCGCCGTCCTCGCACGCCGTGGTCGGCCTCTACTGCTATCCGCCGGACGTCTTCGACGTGATCGACACGTTGGCTCCGTCGACGCGAGGAGAGCTCGAGATCACGGACGTGAATCGCCACTATGCGCTCGTCAGCCGCCTCGACGCCTCCGAAGTCGTCGGCTGGTGGGAAGACGCGGGCAAGCACTGGCGCCATCTCGCCGACATCGGCCGCCGGATCGACGAGACGGGCGCCAACAAGCGAGACCCGGAGTGATCGACGGAATCACGCGAATTCCGCTCCGCGTGCACGAGGACGACCGTGGCTGGTTCCTGGAGCTCCGCCGCGACAGCACCCTCCCGCGACCGATGGCGCAGACGAACGTCTCGTTCTCCCTCGCGGGCGTCATTCGCGGGCTCCACTACCACCAGCGCGGCCAGGACGACCTCTTCGCGTGCCTCCGCGGCACTGCCCGTGTCGTCGTGCTCGACCGCGACACGGGTGAGACGTTCACGGAGGACATCGGCGAGGACAACCCTGTCGCGGTGTACATCCCGGGTCGTCATGCACACGGGTTCGAGGCGCTGACGGACATCCTCTTCTGCTACCACGTCACAGACGAGTACGACCCTCACGATCCCGATGAGCACACGGTTCCCTGGAACGACCCGCGCGTCGCGCACCTATGGAGCTCGAGCACCCCGATCCTGTCCACGAGGGACGCCGCCGAGTCCTGATCACCGGGGCGGGCGGCCAGCTCGGCCGCGCGCTCCAGCAGGAGTTCGTCGCCCACGACGTACTCGCGCTGAGCCACGCCGACTGGGACGTAGCGACTCCCCCAAGTGACAAGGTGTCGCAACGAGGTTTCGATCTCGTCCTGCACGCAGCGGCGTGGACCGACGTGGATGGAGCAGAGGCCGATCCGCAGGGGGCCGCGGCCGTGAACATCGCTGGAACCGCGAACGCCGCTTCGCTCGGCGCCCCGCTCGTCGCCTTCTCCACCGACTACGTGTTCGACGGGCGGAAGCAGGAGCCGTACGTCGAGTCGGACGGTGTCAACCCGCTCTCGGTCTATGGGCGAACGAAGCTCCACGGCGAGACGGCTGCTGGGCCGGACGCCTGGATCGTCAGATCGTCGTGGCTCTTCGGGCCTACGGGCGACAACTTCGTTCGGACGATGCTCCGGCTCGGATCCGAACGGGAGGAGGTGGCTGTGGTCGACGACCAACGCGGCTGTCCCACCTACGTCGGCCATCTTGCGAGCGCCGTTCACGAGCTCGTCGACACCGAACGTCCGCGAGGCGTGTGGCACGTGGCTGCAGATGGGGACTGCACGTGGGCCGAGCTCGCCGAGGCCGTCTTCTCGGAAGCCCGCATCGACTGTCGGGTGCGACGCGTCTCGACCCAGGAGCTCGGGCGGCCCGCACCCCGGCCGGCTTATGCGGTTCTGCGTAGCGAGCGAGCGGGGGCGCCTGTCCTTCCACACTGGCGTGCCGGTCTGCGCGAGTGCCTCGCGGCAATGGGCAGCATCTAACCTTCCCGCGATGCGCCTTCTGGTTACCGGCGGAGCCGGGTTCATCGGTTCGAACTTCGTGCACTTCTGGCTCGAGCGATACCCGGACGACCATCTCGTCGTCTACGACCTGCTGACCTACGCCGGGAACCGACCGAGCATCGCCGACATCGAGGACCGCATCGTCTTCGTCCACGGCGATATCTGCGACCGAGAGCTCGCCGAGAGCACGCTTCGCGACGAGCGGATAGAGGTCGTCGTGAACTTCGCCGCGGAGTCGCACAACAGCCTGGCCGTGGTCGACCCGACGAGGTTCTTCCGCACGAACGTCCTGGGCACTCAGACCCTCCTCGACGCCGCGCGAGTGTCGGGAGTCGAGCGGTTCCATCACGTCTCCACGTGCGAGGTGTACGGCGACCTCGACCTCGACACCGACGAGGTGTTCACAGAGGAATCCCCGTACCGCCCGCGCACGCCCTACAACGCATCGAAGGCAGGGGCGGACCACGCTGTCCGTGCGTACTTCGAGACGTTCGGCTTGCCGGTGACGATCACGAACTGCTCGAACAACTACGGCGCGTACCAGTTCCCGGAGAAGGTGATCCCGCTCTTCACGACCAACGCCATCGAGGATCAGCCACTTCCGATGTATGCGTCTACGCAGAACAAGCGCGAGTGGCTGCACGTCCTCGACCATTGCGAGGCCATCGACCTCGTCCTGCGCCGAGGACGCGCGGGGGAGACGTACAACGTCGGCTCGGGCCTCGAGGCGACGATCGAGGAGATCGCCGACCTCGTGCTCGACCTGACAGGGAAGCCGTCGAGCCTGAAGACGATCGTTCCGGATCGGCCGGGCCACGACCGCCGCTACCTCCTCGATGCGGGAAAGATTCAGGCTGAGCTGGGCTGGGCGCCGACGCACGGCTGGGAAGAGGGTCTCGCCGAGACCGTCGCCTGGTACGAGGCAAACCGAAGCTGGTGGGAGCCGCTCAAGGGTCGCGCACCTGTCGTCGAGACGTCCTGGCGCTAGCGGTCAGCAGCCTCAAGGCTTCGGCTGTGCTGCCGAGAACACCGAGAACACAAAGAATTAACCCTGCGGAGCTAGCCTAAACCCCGTTCGTGCGCCCTTTACTCGCTGTTCTCTCGATCGCTGTCCTCGCGGCCACCGCGTCGGCGCAGCCTGCTCCGCCGGCCGCCGTTCCCGGCGAAGCGCTGTTCGTCGTCTCCGGCCGAGGGTGGGGGCACGGTGTGGGCATGAGCCAGTACGGCGCTTACGGCCAGGCTCTGGCCGGAAGGGGGTACGACCAGATCCTCGCGCATTACTACTCGGGCACGGAGCTTGGTCCCGCGCGGACGAAGGAAGTGCGTGTGCTGCTCGCGGAGGGAAGGCGTGCGGTGACGATCTCCTCGACCGTGCCATTCACGGCAATCGACGCAGCGGGCCAGACATATCGCCTGCCGAAAGGCCCACTCGCGCTGCGGGCAGATCTCGCCCTTCGCACCGAAGAGGGAGCGGTCGCTCCGGTCTCACCTGTGGTGATTCGCCCAGGGAAGAAAGTGCCGCTCGCACTCGACGGGCGCCTCTACCGGGGAAAGCTCGAAATCGCCGTTCAGGCTGAGTTCCTGCGTGTCGTGAACGTCGTTCCGCTCGAGAGCTATCTCGACGGTGTCGTGGCCGGCGAGGTGCCGCACAGGTGGCCGCTCGAGACCCTCAAAGCCCAGGCCGTCGCCGCACGCTCGTACGCACTGGCGAACCTCGTCAAAGGAAAGGCGTTCGACCTGTATTCCGACGTGCGGAGTCAGGTGTACCAGGGCGTCGCAGGTGAGACGCCGAGGACCTCCGAGGCCGTCGATGCGACTGCCGGCGAGGTCGTCCTCTACGGCGGCAAGGTGGCGACGACGTACTACTTCTCGACCTCTGGAGGCAAGACGGCAAGCGCCGCCGATGTATTCGGGTTCAGCGTCCCGTACCTCGTCTCGCGGCCAGATCCCTGGGACAAGCTCTCGCCCTACCACCGCTGGGGCCCGGTGCTCCTCGGCGCAAGAACCGTCCAGGCGAAGCTGGAAGTCGAGCCCCGGGTCGTCGACGCGACTGGAGTTGTCACGTCGTCGGGACGACTTCGGTCAGTCGTTCTCTCCACTACTGCGGGCTCGCAGTCCGTTCCGAGCTCCCTCGTACGCACCGCACTCGGATTGCGTTCGACATGGATCTCAGTTGGCGTGCTCCGCCTCGATCGCGCGAGCGGTGTCGTCGTCTTCGGCTCCGCCGCTCGCCTCAGCGGGATCGCTCGGGGTCTCCCGTCACCGACGCTCGCGTCATCGTCTGATGGCGCTGTGTGGGCTTCGGTCGGGGAGCTCGTGCGTGACGCGAATGGACGGGTGGCGCTCGACGTCAAGCCGGTACGAACCACGCGCTACCGGATAGAGGTCGAAGGAGCCGCTTCGCCGGCGCTGCTCGTCCAGGTCGCCCCCCGGCTCCAACTCGCACTACCTTCCGAGCTCGAGCCGAGCGTCCTGACCGGAACGGTGCGCCCCAAGCTCCCAGGAGCCACGGTCGTCATCGAACGAAGGAAGGGCTCCGCGTGGGTGCCGGTCGGAGAAGCGACGGTTGACGGGGTCGGCGCGTTCCGGCTGGAGCTCGCCCTCCTCTCGGGGAGCTACCGCGCTCGTATCCCGGCCACCGGAGGTTTTGCGGCGGGTATGTCACCGGTGTTGCAGGTGGCAGGATGAGGCGCCTCGCGCTGCTCGTCTCCGTCGTCGCCGTCTGGGTCGCGCTGCCTGCCGACGCTGATGCGGCCAGAGTTGCCATCGGCCTCCACCGAGGCGTGGATGTCGCGACTGTTGCGAGGGCGGTCGAGCGCCGAGCAGGATCTCGCCCCCAAAGTCTCGCTCCGATCCCCGCACTCGTCGTCGAGCTTCCCGCCGGCCGTTCGCTCCGAGGTATCCGGGGGATCCGGTACGTCGAGCCGCTCCTGACGCGGCGGCTTGCATTCACGCCCACCGACCCGCTCGTCTCGAAGCAGTGGTACCTCACCCAGAGCCGCTTCTACGAGTCGTGGCTGACACTGCCAGCCTTCGAGCGCATACCCGTTGCGGTGATCGATTCGGGTGTGGACACCGGACATCCCGAGCTCGCAGGGAAGGTGCTCGGAGCGAAGAGCTTCGTCGGCGGCTCGGCGCGCCAGGACTCGCTCGGGCACGGGACGTTCGTTGCCGGTCTCATCGCCTCCGGGGTCGACAACGGAATCGGGATCGCCGGTCTCGCGCCTTCCGCCGAGCTTCTCGTCGCAAAGGTCGTAACGCGCTCGCGGGCGATTCCCGTGGAGGCGGAAGCCAAGGCCATTCGCTGGGCTGTCGAGCACGGCGCACGCGTGATCAACATGAGCCTGGGAGGAGCCCGCGACCCGCTCGATCCGAGCCGCGACACCTACTCTCGGCTGGAGGCGGATGCTGTCGCCTACGCCGTCTCGAACGGCGCCGTCGTCGTCGCCGCTGTCGGGAACAGCGCAACAGGGCACGCCTCCGGGAAATACGCCAGCTATCCAGCCGCGCTCCCGCACGTGCTCGGCGTCAGCGCCACGAACGACACGGGTGGGATACCCGACTTCTCGAACCGCGATCGGATCTTCAACGACATTGCCGCCCCAGGGCTCGAGATTCTCTCGCTCCTTCCTCGCACGCTCACGTCCAGGTTCCCCGCCTGCGCCGAGCAGGGCTACTCGAGCTGTGGGCCGGACGAGTATCGAGAGGCGCAGGGGACGTCGTTCGCCGCGCCGCAGGCGAGCGCGGCTGCAGCAGTGCTCCTCAGCCTGCGCCCCACGCTACGAGCCGAGCAGGTGACCGAGATCCTGCGGAGCACTGCCGTCGACATGACCGCTTCGACTGGGTGTGACGCCTGCACCGTCGGACGTGACGCGGACTCGGGCTCGGGACACCTCGACGTTGCAGCCGCGATCGCCGCTCTCGGCAAGCGACTGCCTCTTCGTGACTTCTACGAGGCCAACGACGACGCCGGCTCGCGCGCGTACCCGACTTCCGGCTCGAATCGACGGATCAAGGCGACCGTCGATTTCTGGGACGACCAGGACGACGTCTACGCGATCCACCTGCAACGGGACCAGCCCATCTACGTAGGGCTCACCGGGGCAGATACGAGCGTCGATCTCAGCCTGGCCTTCTGGCTTCCGCAGGCGCGCTCGATCGAGAGCGTCTCGAGCCTCCGCTTCCGCGCGCGCGTTTCGGCGAGGAACGGCGCTCGGCAGTACCTCTCGTACCGCGCCGGCGCGACAGGCACCTACTTCGTGCAGGTGCGAATGTCGAGCCCGGGGCTCACGCGCTACCGATTGACTCTCATCAAGGGCTGAGTCGCTCCCTAGAGCAGCTCGTCCTCGGGGACGTCTCTGACGACGCGCGCCGGGTTCCCGACGACGATGACTCGCGGCGGGACGTCCTTCGTGACGACTGCACCGGCGCCCACGAACGCCTCCTCGCCGATCTCGATCCCCGGGCAGAGGACAGCGCCTCCTCCGATTCGCGCGCCACGACGGATGGTCGGACCTTTCATCAGCTCGTGACGCCGTTCGGTGCGCCCCATGAAGTTGTCGTTCGTGGTGACGACGCAGGGGGCGATGAACACGTGCTCCTCCAGCGTGGAGTAGGCGGTGATGTACGCCTCCGCCTGGATTCGGGTCAGTGCCCCGATCGTCGTGTCGTTCTCGACCAGCGAGCCGCGCCCGAGGACGACGTCGTCGCCTATCGTGACCCGCTCGCGCACGCACGACTGGTCGCCGAGGATGACGCGCGAGCCGATCGTCGATCCGGCGAAGACGATCGCTCCCGTCGAGACGATGGTGCCGTCCCCGATCTCCGTCGGGGGAAGCGGGTCCCGCTTCGCGGTCGACCGTGGGGAGAGCGCAGGCTGCTTGCCGATCACGGCGTTCTCGAGCACCTTCACCCCCTCGCCCAGAACTGTGCCGGGGTAGACGGTCGCGCTCGGGTGAACCTCAGCTGCCATGCAGAGACATCGTGAGCATGTCGAGCGCGCGAACGACGCGCGCGCCGTCCGTGGCAACCTTCTGGCGGTCACCCTCGCCCGCGACCAAGCGGAGGAACTCCATGCACTCGAGCTTGAGCGGCTCGTCGCTGGCGATCCGCGGGCTGAAGATGTCGCCGGTTCGTGTCTGCCACTCCCCGTAGCGGTCGGAGGGGCGCCAGGGAGCCTTTTCGTAGATCGTCACCTTGCGCTCGAGCTCCATGTCGTCGAAGACGACCATCTTCTCGGTCCCGACGACCGTGATCTTCCGCATCTTGTGCGGGTCCAGCCAGGAGAGATGCATGTGCGCGATTCTCCCCGACGGGAAGCGGAGGTAGCAGAAGACGACGTCCTCGACTCCGCTCGTGAGGAAGTCGCGGCCGAATGCGTCAGCCTGCTCGGGATCCTCGTCGAGGAGGTAGAGGATCACCGACAGGTCGTGGACGCCGAGCGACCAAAGCGCGTTCTCGTTGGAGCGGATGATCCCGAGGTTCTGCCGGTTTCCGTAGACGCAGAGCACGTCGCCGAGCTCCCCTGCGGCGATCATCTCCTTCACCCGCTGGACGCCGGGGTGATAGAGGAGAAGGTGGCCGGGCATCAGCACGAGGTCTCGCTCGTCCGCGAGTGCAACGAGCTCGTCCATCTCGTGTGTCTTCATCGCAGGCGGCTTTTCAACGAGCACGTGCTTGCCCGCCTCCAGCGCCTTTCGTGCGAGCTCGAAGTGGGTCGGGACCGGGGTTGCGACGACAACCGCGTCGAGCCCCGCATCGCCGAGCATCTCCTCGAACGAGCTCGTGAACCTCGCCTGCGCGTACCGCGCCGCGACTTCTTGCTTCGCAGGATCGGAGTCGCAGAGCCATGCGAGCTCGGCGATGTCGGCGAAGTTTCGTGCGAGGTTCGGCCCCCAGTGACCGAGGCCGGCGACACCTACTCTCACAGCTTCCAGACCTTCTCCGAGTGCTTTCCGTTGTTCCCGGTGGCGTTTCGAAGGTCGACCACGAGGTTCGCATCCTCGACGAGGCGCTCGTAGTCGATGCCGGAATGGTTCGTCACGACGACGACGCAGTCGTACGCGCCCGCTGCGAGCGGCGACGAGCTCATGGCGACCCCGTTTTCCTGGAACGAGGGGACGTGCGGGTCGTGGTAGTCGACCTCGGCGCCTGCGTTCTTGAGCAGGCTGATCAGCTTCACCGCCGGTGACTCGCGCGTGTCCGAGATGTCGGGCTTGTACGCGACGCCGAGAACGAGGATGCGGGATCCGTTCAGGGAGCGCTGCCGCGCATGGTTCAGCGCTTGCGAGACGACCGACCGGCAGTAATACGGCATCGATTCGTTGACCTTCCCCGCGAGCTCGATGAACTCGGTGTAGAAGCCGTATTCGCGCGCCTTCCACGTGAGGTAGAACGGGTCGATCGGGATGCAGTGACCGCCGAGACCCGGGCCTGGCTTGAACGGCATGAAGCCGAACGGCTTGGTCGCAGCGGCGTCGATGACCTCCCAGACATCGATTCCCATGCGGTCGCACAGCTGCGCGAGCTCGTTGACGAGGGCGATGTTGACCGAGCGAAAGATGTTCTCGAGCAACTTCGTCAGCTCGGCCGCCTCGGGCGACGAGACGGGGTGGACGACGTCGATCGCCTGCGAGTAGAACGCCACAGCTGCGGCCGTCGATCCCTCGTCGATTCCCCCCACGACCTTGGTGACGTTCTTCGTCGTCCAGTCCTCCCGCCCCGGATCGACCCGCTCGGGCGAGAAAGCGAGGTGGAAGTCATGTCCTGCTCGAAGACCGCTTCCCATCTCGAGCACGGGGAGCACCTGCTCCCGTGTCGTTCCCGGATAGGTCGTCGACTCGAGGACGACGAGGTGTCCCGGCCGAAGGCGCTTGGCGATCTCCTCGGCCGCAGAGACCAGGATCCTCAGATCGGGCTCGCGCTGCCGCGACAGAGGAGTGGGCAGTGCAACGAGGATGGCGTCTGCGTCGCGAAGCTCGTCGTAGTCCGTCGTGGCGGCGATGCGCCCGTCCTCGACCAACGGCGCAAGCGCCTCGGACGGGAGATCCTCGATATAGCTCTCGCCACGGTTCAGTTGCGCGACCCGATCCGAGTCGACGTCGACGAGCAGCACGAGTGAGCCCGCGTCCGCGAAGACGCGTGCGAGTGGGAGGCCCACGTAGCCGGCCCCGACGATTGCCACGTCCCGCTTCATCGGTCGGGGATCGTAGCGACCAGCACCTGCGCGATCCGCTCAGAGGCGTGTCCGTCTCCGTAGAGCACGGGCAGCCTGGGCGGCATGACAGCGCTCGCAACGGCGTTCGCGAGCGCGGTCGGATCGTCGTCCACGAGCACGTTGGCGCCCAACGAGACCGTGTCGATCCACTCCGTCGAAGGCCGGGTGGTCACGCACGGCACGCCGTACCAGTAGGCCTCTTTCTGGAGCCCTCCGGAGTCGGTGACGATCACGCGAGCCTGGGACGCTAGCGACGCCAGTTCGAGGTAGCCGAGCGGCTCGATCACACGCACGTGCCCGCCGAGCTGGAGCCCCTCGCTCTCCATGCGGGAGCGCGTTCGCGGGTGCACCGGGAAGACGACGAGCTCGTCGATGCCGTTCAGGCCGTCGACGATCCTGCCCAGCCGGGGCTGCTCGACGTTCGCCTGGCGGTGGATCGTCGCGACGATGTAGGAGCGCGGCTTGTACGGAACCGGAACACGAGCCCGTGCGATCGGCGCGAAGAGCCGGCTCGCGTCGGCCATGACGTCGCCGACGACGTAGATCCGGCCGTGGACCCCCTCGCCCTTCAGCGTTATCCGCGATCGATCATCGGGGCAGAAGAGGAGCCAGGAGATCCGATCGGTCTCGATCCGGTTGCGCTCCTCGGGCATGGAAAGGTCGCCGCTGCGCAGCCCAGCCTCGACGTGGGCGAGAGGAACGGATGCGTCGGCAGCCGCGTGTGCGCCGGCGAGTGTCGAGTTCGTGTCTCCGTAGACGAGCACGAGGTCGGGCGACTCGGCCGCGATTCGCTCCGCGATCGCCGGCTCCATCTGCGCGGTGTCGGCGGAGTGCAGATTGAGTCTGTAGCGCGGCTCTGCGAGGCCGAGCTGATCGAAGAAGATCTGGGACAGCACGTGGTACCAGTGCTGCCCGGTGTGCAGCACGACCTCGTCGATCCCAGCGGCCTGCAACGCCGCAGACAGCGGCGCCGCCTTGATGAACTGCGGCCGGTTCCCGACGACGGTGAAGACCTTCACGGAAACAGCCTAAGCGGAAGGCC